>NZ_JBJGXN010000001.1:0-692136 GCF_045447035.1 Pseudomonas sp. O230
CCAACAACTTCCAGAAAGCCTGGAAAGAGCGTGCTTCCCTCTATATAGGAGAGCAAAAACACGCCTCTATATAGAAGGATTCCTCAGAGCACTCCGGCGTCTTTAAACGCAGCCACCGCACACGCATCCAGACCCAACACCCGCTGCAACACCTCCAGCGTATGCTCACCCAGTAACGGAGGCGCATTGCGGTACTCCACCGGCGTCTCGGACAGACGAATCGGGCTCGCCACCTGCGGCACCATCCCTGCCAAGGCATGAGGCAGCTCGATCGCCAAACCGCGCGCCTTTACCTGAGGATCGGCAAACACCTGAGCCAGATCATTGATCGGGCCACAGGGCACGCCTGCCTGCTCCAACTGTGACACCCACTCAGCAGTGGTCTTGAACACCGTAGCTTGGCGGATCAACGGAATCAGCACAGCCCGATTCGCCACTCGCAACTTGTTGGTCGCAAAGCGCGGATCATCCGCCCATTGCGGCTGCCCGGCCACTTCCGCAAATTTTCGGAACTGCCCGTCGTTACCCACAGTGAGGATGAAATTGCCATCTGCTGTAGGAAAGTCCTGATACGGCACGATGTTCGGATGCGCATTGCCCAGACGCTTCGGTGCATTGCCCGTCGTCAGGTAGTTCATCGCCTGATTGGCCAGACAAGCCACCTGAACATCCAGCAACGCCATATCAATATGCTGACCGCCTCCGTCCTGATCCCGATGCGCAAGCGCCGCGAGGATCGCCACGGTCGAATAGAGCCCGGTCAATATGTCCGTCAGCGCCACGCCGACTTTGACCGGCCCGGCACCATCATCCCCTTCAGGTCGCCCCGTCAGGCTCATCAGGCCGCCCAAGCCCTGGATCATGAAGTCATAACCCGCGCGCTTGGCGTAAGGACCGGTCTGACCAAACCCGGTGATCGAGCAGTAAATCAAATTCGGATTGGCAACCTTGAGCGACTCATAGTCCAGCCCATAAGCCGCCAGGCCACCGACCTTGAAGTTCTCGATCAGAATGTCTGACTTCGCCGCCAGCTCACGCACCAGCTTCTGCCCCTCCGGGCGCGTAAAGTCGATGGTCACCGATTGCTTGTTGCGATTGGCCGACAAGTAGTAGGCGGCCTCGCTGGTGTTCTCGCCATAGGCATCCTTCAGGAAAGGAGGCCCCCAGGCACGCGTGTCATCGCCATTGCCCGGACGCTCGACCTTGATCACCTCGGCGCCAAGGTCCGCCAGTATCTGCCCGGACCAAGGCCCGGCCAGCACCCGCGACAAATCCAGTACCCGTAGATGCGAAAGCGCGCCCATGGCCGTTCTCCTATTAATAGAACGCCTGGATGCCGGTCTGAGCACGACCAAGGATCAGCGCGTGGACGTCATGCGTACCTTCATAGGTATTCACCACTTCCAGGTTGACCAGGTGACGCGCCACGCCGAACTCATCGGAGATCCCGTTACCGCCCAACATGTCACGCGCCATGCGAGCGATGTCCAGGGACTTGCCGCAGGAGTTGCGCTTCATCATCGACGTGATCTCGACCGCAGCGGTGCCTTCATCTTTCATACGACCCAGACGCAGGCAACCTTGCAGAGCCAAGGTGATTTCGGTCTGCATGTCAGCCAGTTTCTTCTGGATCAGTTGAGTAGCGGCCAACGGACGACCGAACTGCTGACGATCCAGGGTGTATTGGCGAGCGGTGTGCCAGCAGAACTCGGCCGCGCCCAGCGCGCCCCAGGAAATGCCGTAACGAGCCGAGTTCAGGCAAGTAAACGGGCCTTTCAAACCGCGGACGTCAGGGAAGATGTTCTCTTCAGGGACAAACACGTTGTCCATGACGATCTCACCGGTGATGGATGCACGCAGCCCCACTTTGCCGTGGATTGCCGGCGCGCTCAGACCTTTCCAACCCTTCTCCAGAACGAAGCCACGGATGTCGCCCGCGTCATCCTTGCCCCAGACCACGAACACATCGGCGATCGGGCTGTTGGTGATCCACATTTTGCTGCCGGTCAGGCTGTAGCCGCCTTCCACTTTACGTGCACGAGTAATCATCGCGCCCGGGTCGGAACCGTGGTTAGGCTCGGTCAGACCGAAGCAGCCAATCCACTCGCCCGAAGCCAGTTTCGGCAAATACTTCTGTTTCTGGGCTTCGGTTCCGAATTCATTGATTGGCACCATCACCAAAGAGGACTGCACGCTCATCATCGAGCGATAGCCGGAGTCGACGCGCTCCACTTCACGGGCAATCAGACCGTAGCTGACATAGTTCAGACCGCTGCCGCCATATTGCTCAGGGATGGTTGCGCCCAGCAGGCCGACTTCGCCCATTTCACGGAAGATCGCCGGATCGGTCTTTTCATGACGGAAAGCTTCAAGAACACGCGGCGCGAGCTTCTGCTGAGCGAATTGCTCGGCGGTGTCGCGGATCATGCGTTCTTCTTCGGTGAGCTGTTGATCCAGCAGCAGGGGATCGATCCAGTTGAAGCTAGCTTTACCGCCCATGAGTGTTTCCTCTCGAATCGGGTCAAATAACGTGGACTGATCCTAGGCCGGGTTTGTCGCCACGGCAAACGAGGTTTTTGCATACTGTTGTGCTAATTTCTCACTCCGAAACGTCGAGAAACAGCTTTTATGCAATGCATTAGTGAGGTTGACGTACATGCGCAGGAAGATCCCCAGCACAACCGCCCTGATCAGCTTTGAAGCAGCGGCACGCCACGAGAGCTTTACCAAGGCAGCCCAGGAACTCTCCCTCACCCAGGGAGCAATCTGCCGACAGATCGCCAGCCTTGAGGACTTCCTCGGTGTGGAATTGTTCCGACGCTCGCGACGTGGGGTGAAGCTGACTGAAGCCGGACTTTCCTACAGCCGTCGCGTAGCCACACAGTTGGACGCCGTAGAGCGGGACACTCTGTCAGTGATGGGTCAACAGGGGACCAACGTGATTGAACTCGCTGTTGTGCCGACCTTCGGCACCCAGTGGCTGCTGCCGCGACTCAAGGACTTCCAGCAAAAACATCCGGAAGTGACGGTCAACCTCACCAACCGCACCCGCCCCTTTCTTTTTGCCGATACAGATTTCGACGCCGCGATTTACTTTGGCGATGCGGACTGGTCAGGCACTGAATCCCACAGACTGATGGGCGAAAATCCGATGCCGGTGTGCAGCCCCAACCTACTGAAAAAAAGGACAAACCTCACACCAGCAGAAATCGCCGAACTGCCCCTGTTACAACAAACCACTCGCCCCTATGCCTGGCGCCAATGGTTCAACTCGCAAAATCTCAATATCCCGCGCGACATGACAGGACCGCGCTACGAGCTATTCTCCATGCTTGCCCAAGCGGCGATGCATGACATGGGAATTGCCTTGATCCCGCCGTTCCTGATTCAGCGCGAACTGGCGGAGAAGCGCCTGGTGATTGCCAACGCTCAGGCGCTGTCCAGCATCAAGGCGTATTACTTGATGATTCCTGAGCGAAAGGTCGAATCGGCGTCTTTGAAGGCATTTCGCGACTGGCTGGTGAGCCAGGCACAAAGCTACAGCCTTGAGGGTTAAAGGCTTTACGCCATTAGCTGACTCCGTAGTCAGCAAATTAAAAGCCCTACAGATATAAGTATTTGTCGCAATTTCGCAGACTGTACCGAGAAACGGTACAAACGTCCCACAAGCGCCTAAAAACGTGGCCTTGAGCCGCTATTCACTGGCAATAACACTGCATTCACCTTACCGATGGGGAATTTTTTGAATTTTCGCCAAAGTCCTTACGAGGCAAGGCCTGCAAGGGATTGAAGCAGTTAGTTGCGACATTCGGTCACGGGGTGACTTGTAGTTAATTTTCCGTCACCCGTCATAATCCCTTGAAGGGCACAAAGTTCGCCTGCAAAATGCCGCGCCCCGCCCTGATTTGGCGGGATCGTGCTGATCGGCCGCCCCAGCCGCACCATCCGAAGTGCCTGGGTTTACTCAATAAGATCACGCAGGAGATTTGACGTGCACATTGGTGTTCCTCTCGAAACCCAGACGGGTGAAACACGGGTTGCTGCAACCCCGGAAACCATCAAGAAGCTGATCGGCCAGGGTCATAAAGTCACTGTGCAAAGCGGCGCGGGCATTAATGCCAGCGTTGTCGACAGTGCTTATGAAGCGGCAGGCGCAACCATTGGCAGCGCCAACGATGCGTTTGGTGCCGAGCTGATTCTCAAGGTGGTCGCCCCCAGCGACAGCGAACTTGCTCTGATCAAGAGCGGTACCGTTGTAGTGGGCATGCTCAACCCGTTCAGCAATGAAACCATTGCCAAGCTGGCCGAGTGCGGCATTACCGCGTTTGCGCTGGAAGCCGCGCCGCGCACCTCCCGCGCCCAGAGCCTGGATGTGCTGTCCTCTCAGGCGAACATCGCCGGCTATAAAGCCGTGTTGCTGGCCGCTCACCACTATCCACGCTTCATGCCAATGCTGATGACCGCGGCGGGCACCGTGAAAGCCGCGCGCGTGCTGATTCTTGGCGCCGGTGTTGCCGGTTTACAGGCAATCGCTACCGCGAAACGTCTGGGTGCGGTGATTGAAGCATCTGACGTGCGTCCTGCGGTTAAGGAACAGATCGAATCCCTCGGCGCCAAGTTCGTCGACGTGCCTTACGAGACTGATGAAGAGCGTGAATGCGCTGTCGGTGTCGGCGGTTACGCACGGCCGATGCCTGCGAGCTGGATGCAGCGTCAGGCACTGGCCGTGCACGAGCGCGCCAAGCAGGCTGACATTGTCATCACCACGGCACTGATCCCGGGCCGCAAGGCACCGACGCTGTTGAGCGCGGAAACCGTGGCGCAGATGAAGCCGGGCTCGGTGGTCATCGACCTCGCTGCAGCCCAGGGCGGCAACTGCCCGCTGACCGTGGCCGATCAGGTGGTGATCGAGAATGGCGTGACCATTTGCGGTCCGACCAACCTGGCCGGCGCGGTCGCGGCAGATGCCTCGGCCCTGTACGCGCGCAACCTGCTGGACTTCCTGAAGCTGGTCTTCAACAAAGAAGGCCAGTTCGAGATCAACCTCGAAGACGACATCGTCGCCGCGTGCCTGATGTGCCGCGACGGCCAAGTCATCCGCAAAAACGCCTAAGCAGGGATTCAGACGATGGAAGAGCTTATCTCCCCCGGTATCTACAACCTGATCATCTTCGTGCTGGCGATTTATGTCGGTTATCACGTGGTCTGGAACGTTACACCTGCACTGCACACGCCGCTGATGGCGGTGACCAACGCCATTTCGGCGATCGTGATCGTCGGCGCCATGCTGGCGGCGGCGCTGACCGTGACCCCGCTAGGCAAGACCATGGGCACCCTGGCCGTGGCCCTGGCAGCAGTCAACGTATTCGGTGGCTTCCTGGTGACCCGCAGGATGCTTGAAATGTTCAAGAAAAAAGCCCCGAAAGTCGTAAAAGAAGAGGCGCCTAAGTAATGAGCATGAACCTCGTAACGACGCTCTACTTGATCGCGTCCATCTGCTTCATCCAGGCCCTCAAAGGCCTGTCGCACCCGACCACGTCGCGGCGCGGCAATCTGTACGGCATGCTCGGCATGGCGTTGGCGATCCTCACCACCGTCGGCCTGATCTATAAGCTGGGCGCTGAACTCGCGACCGCCGGCATCGGCTACGTCATCGTCGGCTTGCTGGTCGGCGGTACTGCCGGCTCAATCATGGCCAAGCGCGTTGAAATGACCAAGATGCCGGAACTGGTCGCCTTCATGCACAGCATGATCGGTATGGCCGCGGTGTTCATCGCGATCGCTGCTGTTGTCGAGCCGCAATCGCTGGGCATCGTCAAACAACTGGGGGATTCGATTCCTGCCGGTAATCGCCTGGAGTTGTTCCTCGGCGCTGCGATTGGTGCAATCACCTTCTCCGGTTCGGTGATCGCGTTCGGCAAGCTCTCGGGCAAGTACAAGTTCCGTCTGTTCCAGGGTGCACCGGTACAGTTCGCTGGCCAGCACAAGCTGAACCTGCTGCTGGGTCTGGCGACACTGGGGCTGGGTATCACCTTCATGCTGACCGGCAATCTCAGTGCCTTCGCGCTGATGCTGGCATTGGCCTTCGTGATGGGCGTGCTGATCATCATCCCGATCGGTGGCGCGGACATGCCGGTTGTGGTGTCGATGCTCAACAGTTACTCCGGCTGGGCAGCGGCGGGTATCGGCTTCTCGCTGAACAACTCGATGCTGATCATCGCCGGCTCGCTGGTGGGTTCGTCCGGTGCAATCCTCTCGTACATCATGTGCAAGGCGATGAACCGCTCCTTCTTTAATGTGCTGCTTGGTGGTTTCGGCAATACGGCCGATGCTGGCCCGGTGGGCGCCAAGGAAGCCCGCCCGGTGAAATCCGGTTCGGCTGACGACGCGACCTTCCTGCTGACCAACGCCGATACCGTGATCATCGTTCCGGGCTACGGCCTGGCGGTAGCACGGGCGCAGCACGCACTGAAAGAGCTGACCGAGAAGCTGACCCATCGCGGCGTGACCGTGAAATATGCGATCCACCCGGTCGCCGGTCGCATGCCTGGTCACATGAACGTGCTGTTGGCCGAGGCGGAAGTGCCTTACGACCAGGTGTTCGAGATGGAAGACATCAACTCCGAGTTCGGCCAGGCCGACGTGGTGTTGGTGCTCGGCGCCAACGACGTGGTCAACCCGGCGGCGAAGAACGATCCGAAATCGCCGATTGCCGGGATGCCGATTCTCGAAGCGTTCAAAGCCAAGACGATCATCGTCAACAAGCGCTCGATGGCCAGCGGCTATGCCGGTCTGGACAACGAACTGTTCTACCTCGACAAAACCATGATGGTCTTCGGCGACGCCAAGAAAGTCATCGAAGACATGGTCAAAGCCGTCGAGTAAAAACTGCTCCAGCGCAATACCCAAAACCTCAGCCTTTAGTAGGCTGGGGTTTTTTTATTCCCCGTGAAACCCGACCAAAGGCTCTAAATCAGGGGTCTGCATTCGACCATGGTAGCGGGAGGATTTTTTTTGAAATCACTAGACTGCACACCTTGCTTCCGTTGCCCGAGATAACAATCCATGTACCGTGATCGTATTCGCTTGCCTTCGTTGTTGGATAAGGTGATGAGCGCCGCTGACGCTGCCGCGCTGATTGAGGACGGCATGACCGTCGGCATGAGTGGTTTCACGCGCGCCGGCGAAGCCAAAGCCGTGCCTCATGCATTGGCCGAACGCGCCAAAGTCACCCCGCTGAAAATCACGCTGATGACCGGCGCCAGCCTGGGCAACGACCTTGATAAACAGCTCACCGAAGCCGGCGTTCTGTCGCGACGCATGCCGTTCCAGGTCGACAGCACATTGCGCAAGGCGATCAACGCCGGCGAAGTGATGTTCATTGATCAGCATCTTTCAGAAACCGTGGAGTCGCTGCGTAATCAGCAGCTGAAACTGCCGGACATCGCCGTGATTGAAGCCGTGGCGATCACCGAGCAAGGCCACATCGTGCCGACCACTTCGGTGGGCAACTCGGCCAGCTTCGCGATTTTCGCCAAACAGGTAATTGTCGAGATCAACCTGGCGCACAACCCGAACCTCGAGGGTTTGCACGACATCTATATCCCGACGTATCGCCCCACCCGCACGCCGATCCCGCTGGTGAAAGTGGACGATCGCATTGGCAGCACCGCTATCCCGATTCCGCCGGAAAAGATCGTCGCGATCGTCATCACCAATCAGTCCGACTCGCCGTCGACTGTGCTGCCGCCGGACGTTGATACTCAGGCCATTGCCGACCACCTGATCGACTTCTTCAAGCAGGAAGTGGCGGCCGGGCGCATGACCAACAAGCTCGGCCCGTTGCAGGCCGGCATCGGCACCATTGCCAACTCGGTGATGTGCGGACTGATCGATTCGCCGTTCGAAGACCTGACCATGTATTCCGAGGTGTTGCAGGATTCGACCTTCGACCTGATCGACGCCGGCAAGCTGAGCTTTGCGTCGGGCAGTTCAATCACTTTGTCGAGCCGCCGCAACGCCGATGTGTTCGGCAACCTGGAACGCTACAAGGACAAACTGGTCCTGCGCCCACAGGAAATCTCCAACCACCCGGAAGTAGTGCGCCGCCTCGGCATCATCGGCATCAACACCGCGCTGGAGTTCGACCTGTACGGCAACGTCAACTCCACCCACGTCTGCGGCACGCGGATGATGAACGGGATCGGTGGCTCAGGCGACTTCGCGCGCAACGCACACCTGGCGATCTTCGTGACCAAATCGATTGCCAAGGGCGGCGCGATTTCGAGCGTGGTGCCGATGGTCAGCCACGTCGATCACACAGAACATGACGTTGACATCCTCGTGACCGAGGTCGGCCTCGCGGACTTACGCGGGCTGGCACCGCGGGAGCGGGCTCGCGTCATCATCGATAACTGTGTACACCCGGACTATCGCCAAGCACTGGATGACTACTTCACCGCCGCCTGCGTCATCGGCGGGCACACCCCGCATATCCTGCGTGACGCGCTGAGCTGGCACATCAACCTGGAAGAAACCGGACGAATGCTGCCAAGGTAATTGATACAGATAGCCGCTGACGCAAACACAGTTTCGTCAGCGGACTATTGCCAAGCAAGAATGTGTTTAAAACTGTACTGCTGTACTGGTCTTTTCCTACCGCAATGTCCTACCTTTCCGACCCAAATCACAAAAATTGCACCATATCAGTGCCTATAGGTACAGTTGCCTCAATTTCGACCAGTACACCACCCTTTAACAGTTAACTGGTCCCTCACAATACAGGTGAACTGTATCTAGAGAGACTGGCCAAACGAGAGGATCATTGGCATCAGTTAAACCACTACCTAATCCCGCCACAAGCGGAAGGATGTCAACCATGGAACGTACACTCAGTTCCGAACTGTTCTTCGAAGATACTGCTGCAAAAACCCAGGCTTCCATGCCTCTTCGCGTTATCGCCAACCTGATGTTGTGGCAGCGCCGCATCTCCAGCCGCCATCAACTGGCTCGCCTGGATTCGCGTCTGCTGGCTGACGCCGGGATTAGCGAAGCACAACGCTACGAAGAGCTGAGCAAGCCGTTCTGGCGCTAAGTTAGCGTCGCTGGCTCTGATCTTTAAGGTCAACCGCCAGCACCCGAATTGAACAAACAAAACCCGTCGTGGGAAACCACGACGGGTTTTGTCGTTTTGGGCCACGAAATCCTCAAAACAATAGGCATCGACAACGACAGGTACAGTTAAAAAACAATTCAAACTGAACCAGTACAATTTTGATGGAGTGTGTCTGTCCCGGGGTGTCGGGCGGGATCATCATGAAATCCCGACCTGCCAGCAAAAGGACTGCACCATGGATCAGCTACTGGATCTCACCGCGATCACTTCACAATCCAAGCCTCGGTCTACCTGGCTTGGGAGATTGTTCAAAAGCCTCGCCGCCAGTCTCGAAAGGGCCCGAACCCGGCGTTTACTGGCGCAGCTCGACGGCAGACAGCTGTCTGACCTGGGCCTCAGTCATTCAGATCGTGTCAGAGAGCTGGATAAGCCTTTCTGGCGCTGACCTACGCTTGAACAGACGGGACTGTGCGAACCGACACCGACAAGCCTAATATCCATTCAGAACGTGGCGATGACTGCGCGACAGGCGTCTGACTCAACAGATACCGCGCCACCTCTCACTCGGTTTACCCAAAGGAGTTACACCATGTCCCGTCTTCGTCTGCTCAGCGTTGCAGCCCTGCTTGCCGTGGCTGCCAATTCCCACGCCACCAGCTTCATCGTGACCACCGATGCCGTCGTCGGTGCACTCAAGGCCACGTCCGATGCCACTTCCGATGTCACCTCGTCCTTTCGCGATGACAAGATCGTACGCGCGGCCCGTGACGACGCCGCCAGCTTCGTCGCCAGCGAAGGCGCCATTCGTGGCGTGAAACTGGAAAGCGCACTGGACCACATTCGCCACCAGGCACCTCAACTGAACGCGACAGACGCACAACTGGCTCAGGCCATCCTGACTATCTGACTAAGCGTCATCCGGGACACGCCAACGTGTCCCGATGTTTCGGCACTGGCTCTAAATCGGGCGTTGCGCTAGCCTTGGGACTCGCTTTCAACAGTCGAGTCTCATGCGTTTTCTTACCTGTCTATTGATCACTCCGGTTTTCATGGCGGCCAGTTGGGCCGGTTCGGCTCATGCCTTTGACCTGACGACACAAGGCCTCGTAGCCACCGGCTACGCCACCAGCATGGTGACCTCCGCGCCCTTCGACCGTAAGTTGCTGCTGGCTGCCCGGGATGACGCAGCGTCGTTCATCGCCAGTGACGGCCAGTTGCGAGGCGCACAACTTGAATCCGCCCTGATTCACCTGCGCCGCACCCAGCCAAAACTTCATGCAAGCGACCTTGAACTGGCACACGCTATTCTCGTCCAATAGTTATCCTCGTCCCTCCGGAGTTGTTCCATGCGTAGCCCGCTGATTGTCGCCATCCTTGGCCTGTTGCTGTTGGCCGACGTAGCCCAGGCGCACACCTTGGTTGCCACCAGCAACATCCTCATCAACGCCACTCGCCGCACCCTTGATTTCACTTCCGATACGACGACGTCCATCCGTGATTCGAAAATCGTCCGTGAAGCCCACGACGATGCCGCCAGTTTCGTCGCCAGTGATGGCGATATCCGAGGCGCGCATCTGGAAGCAGCGCTGAACCTATTGCGCACCCGCGTGCCGGAAGCTCGGGACGCCAGTGATCAGGTACTTGCCGAAGCCATCCTCGCACTGTGAGGTCGCTAAATGCCTGGCTTCTGGCCGGGGCCATGTTGCTGCTTGGCAACACCGCTCAGGCCGGGCTGCAATTACAACTCAAGACCGAAGGTCTGAGTCCCGCGCAACAGCAGGCCAGCCAGGCTCTGCTTGATGAAGCCATGCAGGCGTTGCCGCCGCGGTTCATTGAGCAACTCGATCGGCGCATCGACGTCGGCTGGACCGATGACATGCCGAGCAACGCCTACGGCCAGGCATCGCTGGTGTCCGAACTCGACCTGAACCGCAACCTGCTCGCCAGCCTCACCGACGGCAGCGCCGAAACCAAGAAGACCTATCGCCCCCACGGCACAGTACGCCGGGAAATGCTGGCCACGGTACTGCACGAACTCACCCACATTTATGACCGCTCGCGGTTTTGGCCAGCCGCCGAACGCACGCTGATCCAGCGCTGCACCCGGCGTAGCAGCAGCTCCGGCCTGATCGGTATCCCGGATGAGTGCCGCGGCCAGTCCGACCGACGCTTTACCCTCAGCGATGACCCGCGCCTGCTCGACCTCGCGGGTTGGCCACAATACGTGGGCCGTCGTGGCGAGCGCGAACAGTACAACCGGCAGATTGCCCGCAGCCCGGACATCTACGAGACCAGCAGCCCCAAAGAGTTCGTTGCGGTCAACATGGAGTATTTCCTCCTCGACCCAAGCTACGCGTGTCGCCGCCCTGCGCTCTACCGCTACTACAAAGAGCATTTCGGCTGGGCTCCCGCCGCCAAAGACACCTGCGGCAAATCCTTCGCCTTCCTCAACGCCGGCAATGACTTCGCCAAACAGCCTTTGGGTCAGGTCGATCCGGAGCGGGTGTATGCGGTGGACTATCTGTTGGCCGAAGCCAACCAGAACTGGGTCAGCCGCTGGGGCCACAGCATGTTGCGCTTGGTGATCTGTGCTCCCGGCCGGCCACGCGGGCCGGATTGCCGGCTGGACCTGGATCAGCATCTGGTGTTGTCCTATCGCGCGTTTGTCGGCGACGTACAGCTGTCGAGCTGGGATGGACTGGTCGGCAAATACCCGTCGCGCCTGTTTGTCCTGCCGCTGGCCCAGGTCATCGATGAGTACACCAAAACCGAATTGCGCAGCCTCGCCTCGGTGCCACTGAACCTGTCGCGCAACGAGATCGAAGACGTGGTGGAACATGCCGCCGAGATGCACTGGAGCTACGACGGTAATTACTTCTTCCTGTCCAACAACTGTGCGGTAGAAGGCCTGAAGTTGCTGCGCAGCGGCACCAACAACGCGAAGCTGGTCGGGCTGGACAACATCATGCCCAACGGCTTGCTGGAAGTGCTCAAGGGACGAGGACTGGCCGATACCAGCGTGCTGGACGATCCTCGTGAAGCCTTGCGCTTGGGCTATCGCTTCGACTCTTTCCGCGATCGCTATCAAGCAATGTTCGAGGTGCTGAAAAAACACCTGCCGATCAAACAGGACAAGGTCGAAGACTGGCTGGCATTGAAGGCTGAAGAGCGTCGTAACTGGATTGATCAGGCAGACCTGCGCACCAGTGCGGCTTTGCTGCTACTGGAGCAGGCGGCGTTCCGACAACAACTGGTGCTGGCCCAGGACGAAGTAAAGCAACGCTATCTCGGTGCGCGGGAATTGAAGAACGGCGGCATGGACAAGGCCAATGCGACGTTGCAGCAGATTCTCGCCAACAGTGGCTTCCTCAGCCGTCCGGCGGAGCTGCTCGGTACCGGCGGTTATGGCTTGCCGCAGCCCAGCGAGTGGCAACGCCTGGAATCGGAAAGCAGCCTGCGGCAGAAGCAGCTTCAGGCGCTGACCGGCGACCTGGACAAGGAAGTGAGAGCGCTGCTCGAACCGAGCCGTGCGGCGGAGATGGCTGCCAACGAAGCCAACCTGAAGCAGGTTGGCGAGCATTTGCGCAAATTGCACAAAGCGTCGGGCGGACTGGAGTTGCCATAAGTAAAAAGGCTTCGTGGATTAACCGCGAAGCCTTTTTTTGCCTGCAGGTTAGATCAAAGCACCCCTTCCAGAATTTCATAAACGATGCCGGTACCCACGGCGATCAGCACAATGTCAGCACCCGCGCGGCGCCATTCGTAACCCTGGTAATACGGCAACCGGCTCAGCGCGCGATTGTCCAGGCGTTCACCGTAGTAACCGTGCGGCAACGGCCGACCACGCTCCAGATGAATGCCGCGAGGTGGCGGTGCACCGCGTACGAAATAGCCATGATTGTCGCGGATCGTCTGGCGCACCGGGCCAAAGTCCCGTGGTGGTGGGCCGCCGCGATGATTGTCCTGCGGACCGCGGTGGTCATCGCCACGATTGTCGTAATGGTCCTGTTGTTGACCGCCGCGGTCATGATCGTCGCGCTGATCAGCGCTAGCGTGCAGCAACGGCGTGGCACTGAGCATCAGTACGCCCAGGCTGGCAATCAGACGTTTCGGCATTTTCATCGGATCTTTCCTCACGGCACACACAGCAAAAAGGGCTTCAGAACGTAGTCCTGAAGCCCTCGGTCTTGCTGTTTAGTCTGTGCCGTGAGGCTCTAATTCCTCTGTATCAGGAACTTTACCTTCAACTGACGCGAGCCTTACGCACGCCGTCCGCCAGCGCCGCGCAGAGACTCAACACACCATCAATCGCTTGATCCGGCGTCGTCGCATTGGCGATGTGATCGATCAACGCCGACCCCACCACGACACCATCGGCCAGGCGCGCGATGGACGCCGCTTGCTCCGGTGTACGAATACCGAAACCGATGCTGATCGGCAGATCGGTGTGACGACGTAGACGCGCAACGGCTTCTTCAACGTGCTCCAGCGTTGCCGCGCCGGCACCGGTCACACCGGCCACAGACACGTAATAAACGAAACCGGAGCTGCCGTTCAGAACGGTCGGCAAGCGCACGTCATCGGTGGTCGGGGTGGTCAGACGGATGAAGTCCAGACCGGCAGCCTGGGCCGGATCGCACAGCTCGCCGTTATGCTCGGGCGGCAGATCGACCACGATCAGACCATCCACACCGGCCTCTTTGGCGTCGGCGATGAATCGCGGCACGCCGTACATGTGGATCGGGTTGAAGTAGCCCATCAACACCAGCGGCGTATCGCTGTTGCCTTCGCGGAACTCGCGAACCATTTGCAGGGTTTTCGCCAGGTTCTGCTTGGCGCCCAAGGCGCGGATGTTGGCCAGCTGGATCGCTGGGCCGTCGGCCATCGGGTCGGTGAAGGGCATGCCCAGCTCGATCACGTCGGCGCCAGCACCGGGCAAGCCTTTGAGGATCGCCAGGGAAGTGTCATAGCTCGGGTCGCCAGCGGTGACGAAGGTCACCAGGGCGGCGCGGTTTTGTTCCTTGAGTTCGGCAAAACGCGTTTGCAGGCGGCTCATCAGTGTTTCTCCTGCTTTGATTGTTCCATGTGGTGCATCACGGTTTGCATGTCTTTGTCGCCACGGCCGGACAGGTTGACCACCATCAGGTGATCTTTCGGCAGGGTCGGTGCGCGTTTGAACACTTCGGCCAGGGCATGGGCGCTTTCCAGTGCAGGAATGATCCCTTCGAGACGGCAGCATTTGTGAAACGCCTCGAGGGCCTCGTGATCGGTCACCGAGGTGTACTGAACGCGGCCGATGTCATGCAACCAGGCGTGTTCCGGACCGATACCTGGATAGTCGAGGCCGGCGGAGATCGAATGCGCATCGATGATCTGGCCGTCGTCATCCTGCAGCAGGAAGGTACGGTTGCCGTGCAGTACGCCCGGTACGCCACCGTTCAGGCTCGCTGCGTGCTTACCGGTTTCGATACCGTAACCGGCCGCTTCGACACCAATGATTTCGACGCTCTTGTCATCAAGGAAAGGGTGGAACAGGCCCATGGCGTTGGAGCCACCGCCGATGCACGCGACCAGGCTGTCCGGCAGACGACCTTCCTGAGCTTGCAGCTGAGTACGGGTTTCCTTGCCGATAACGGCCTGGAAGTCGCGGACCATGGCAGGGTAAGGGTGCGGACCGGCCACGGTGCCGATCAGGTAGAACGTGTCGTCGACGTTTGTCACCCAGTCACGCAGCGCTTCGTTCATCGCGTCTTTCAGGGTGCCGGTACCGGCCACCACCGGGATCACTTCGGCGCCCAGCAGTTTCATGCGGAATACGTTGGCTTGCTGACGCTCGATGTCGGTGGTGCCCATGTAGATCACGCAATCGAGGCCGAAACGCGCGGCCACGGTGGCGGTTGCCACGCCGTGCATGCCGGCGCCAGTCTCGGCGATGATGCGTTTCTTGCCCATGCGCCGCGCCAGCAGGATCTGGCCGATGCAGTTGTTGATCTTGTGCGCGCCGGTGTGGTTCAGCTCTTCACGCTTGAGATAAATCTTCGCGCCGCCGCAGAATTCGGTCAGGCGCTCAGCGAAATAGAGTGGGCTTGGACGTCCGACGTAGTCGCGCTGGAAGTAGGCCAATTCTTCTTTGAATGCCGGATCTTCCTTGGCCGTTTCGTATTCGCGGGCCAGATCGAGGATCAACGGCATAAGGGTTTCGGCGACGTAGCGGCCGCCGAACGAGCCAAACAGGCCGTTGGCGTCGGGGCCGTTGCGCAGATGAGTCTGGGTCATGGGTCGCTCCAGTTGGATTCGTGAGATGACAATGACGCTCACTCTACCCCTGACGTCCCGAGCTGAAAACCGATAAGATCGCCGCAACCTGTCAGGAAAACTCACAGATCCCATGAGCCATGACCTTCCCCCGCTGAACGCCCTTCGCGCCTTCGAAGCCACTGCCCGCCTGAACAGCGTCAGCCAGGCCGCCGAACAGCTGCACGTCACCCATGGGGCGGTGAGTCGGCAATTGAAAGTGCTCGAAGAGCATCTCGGCGTCAGTCTGTTCATCAAGGAGGGTCGCGGCCTTAAACTCACAGATGCCGGCGTGCGATTGCGTGATGCCAGCGCTGAAGCCTTCGAGCGTTTGCGCACGGTCTGCGCCGAATTGACCCAAAGCACCGCCGACGCCCCGTTCGTGCTCGGCTGTTCGGGAAGCCTGCTGGCGCGCTGGTTTATTCCGCGTTTGGGCCGGTTGAATGCTGATCTGCCAGACCTGCGCCTGCACCTTTCTGCCGGAGAAGGCGATCTCGACCCCCGTCGTCCTGGGCTGGACGCTTTGCTGGTGTTCGCCGAGCCGCCATGGCCTGCCGACATGCAGGTTTACGAATTGGCCAGCGAACGCATCGGCCCGGTCATGAGCCCACGCTTCGCCGGTTACCAACGGCTTAAACAAGCGCCGGCCAGCGCATTGTTGAACGAGCCGTTGCTGCACACCACTTCACGTCCGCAGGCCTGGCCAAGCTGGGCGCAGCAAAGCGGCCTCGACGCCAAAGCGTTGAAGTACGGGCAGGGTTTCGAGCATTTGTATTATTTGCTGGAGGCGGCAGTGGCCGGCCTGGGTGTTGCGATTGCCCCTGAACCTTTAGTGGTCGAGGACTTGAAGGCGGGTCGCCTGGTTGCGCCATGGGGCTTCAGTGAAACCCCGGCGCAACTGGCGTTGTGGCTACCCAAGCGCGCTGCGGACGGGCGCGCTCGGCAACTGGCGCAGTGGCTCAAAAACGAACTGCGCCAAGTAGATTAGTCGCCGCGTTTGCACAGCAAGTAAGCCGCCAGCAGACCCAATGCACCGACAGCGACACCGGCCGTAGTCCAAGGGTGTTCCTGGGCGTAGTCCCGAGTGGCGATCCCGGTTTCACGGGTTTTGACTTTGACTTCTTCGTACGCATCGCTGAGCAAATGACGCGAATGCTTGAGTGCGCTCTCTGCGTTGGCTTTCAACGCCTTGAGGGTTTTACGCGACTCGTCCGAGGCATCGTCCTTCAGGTTTTCCAAAGATTTCAGCAAACTCTCGATCTCGGCTTCCATGCTTTGCAATGAGGCTTTACGTAAAGAGGTGTTGGCCATGGTGGCTCTCCTGCATTGATGATGAGTGGCGTGTGTTGGTTGGGACTTCAGGGGTTCGAGAAAGTGCAGTAAATCTGAACTTCTGCGTCACGAAGGCCGACAGAAGTAATACGAAAAATCACTGCTAGGCTGTATTTCACACCCTGAGGAGAACGCCATGACTGACCATCACACGTACAAGAAAGTCGAACTCGTCGGCTCGTCCACCAGCAGCATTGAAGACGCCATCAACAACGCACTGGCCGAAGCCAATAAAAGCATCAAGCACCTGGAATGGTTCGAAGTGACCGAAACCCGCGGGCACATCAAGGACGGCAAGGCTGCACACTTCCAGGTGACGCTCAAAGTCGGGTTCCGGATTGCCAGCAGCTGAGTTTGCGCTAGGCTTCTGAACTTGCGCGCTGGCCGAGTGCCATAGGGAATGGCAAAGCGCTACATGAGTGCATCCGGCTGATGGCTGGATGCTCCCCTTTGATCCGACCAGGGAATGCGACCGATGAAGAAGTTTATGTTGGCGGTAGGTTTGTTGAGCCTTGCGGGTGCAGCGTTAGCTGACGGCAAGCCGTGTGAAGAGCTGAAAGCCGAAATTGCAGCGAAGATCGATGCCAAAGGCGCGTCGAACTACTCACTGGAAATTGTCGATAAAGGCGCTGCTGCTGACGGAAAAGTCGTCGGCACCTGTGAGAAAGGCACTAAAGAAATAGTCTATAAACGCGGTTGATCCCGTACAGACGTAAAAAGCCGACGCGATTGCGTCGGCTTTTTTATGTGCGCTGTTTGAGTGTCAGCCTTTCATGACCTGCGCCAGCAGCTCGTAGGAATGCACGCGATCGGCGTGTTCGTACAAGTCGCAGGTGAAAATCAGCTCATCGGCCTGGGTCTGCTCGATCAGTACTTCCAGCTTCGCCCGGATTTTCTGCGGGCTGCCCACCATTGCCAGTCCCAGGAAATCACCGACTGCTTCTTTCTCATGCGGCAGCCACAGGCCATCCATGGTTTTCACCGGCGGACGCTGCACCAGGCTCTGGCCACGCATTAACGCGAGGATGCGTTGATAAACCGAAGTTGCCAGATACTCAGCCTGCTCGTCGGTGTCAGCCGCAACCAGTGGAACGCCAAGCATCACGTAGGGCTTGTCCAATACCGCTGAAGGCTTGAAGTGATTGCGGTAGACGCGAATCGCCTCGTGCATGAAGCGCGGTGCGAAATGGGAAGCGAAGGCGTAGGGCAAACCGCGCTCACCCGCCAGTTGTGCACTGAACAGGCTCGACCCCAGCAACCAGACCGGGACGTTGGTGCCGGTGCCCGGCATGGCAATGATTCGCTGGTCCGGCGTGCGTGGGCCAAGGTAGCGCACCAGCTCCGCCACATCTTCAGGGAAATCGTCGGCGCTGCCAGAACGCTCACGGCGCAAGGCGCGGGCGGTCATCTGATCGGAACCGGGCGCGCGGCCCAGGCCCAGGTCGATCCGGCCCGGATACAGGCTCTCGAGGGTGCCAAACTGCTCGGCGATCACCAATGGCGCGTGGTTGGGCAGCATCACGCCGCCCGAGCCGACTCGAATGGTCGACGTGCCGCCCGCCAGATAGCCAAGCAATACCGAGGTGGCGGAGCTGGCGATGCCGTCCATGTTGTGGTGCTCGGCCACCCAGAACCGGTTGTAGCCGAATTTTTCGACGTGCTGTGCCAGGTCCAGGGAGTTGCGCAGCGACTGGGCCGCGCTGCCGTTCTCGCGCACGGGCACCAGATCAAGGGTCGAGAATTTGATATCGGACAGTCGTTTCATAAACCTGCTTCTCCAGTTGAGGTCGCAGGTTTTTTCTTACAAACGAAAACCTGCCGAATCCATAAGCGTGCTTTATGCAATGAGGGCATATACCCGAGTTTCAATAGCCGAGGCAAAAAAACCTACGAAAACGCTAGGACAAATGAGATCGGGTGAACTTTGCACCGCCGTCTATCCTCAGAACCCTAGCAACCGAAAACTACGAAGGCGCGACGCTTCGCGCCGGATCCTGAGGAGGCAGACATGGCTATTACCAAGAAAGCATCGGCGCATTGGGAAGGTGATCTGAAAACCGGTATCGGCTCGATTTCCACCGAAACCGGTGTGCTCAGAGAAGCGCCCTACGGTTTCAAGGCCCGCTTCGAAGGTGGTAAAGGCACCAATCCGGAAGAGCTGATCGGCGCGGCCCACGCCGGCTGTTTCTCCATGGCGTTTTCGATGATTCTCGGCGACGCCGGACTCAAGGCTGACAGCATCGACACGAATGCCGAAGTCACACTGGACCAGGTAGACGGCGGGTTTTCGATCACTGCGGTGAAGTTGATCCTCAAGGCGAAAATCCCTGGGGCGACCCAAGCGCAGTTCGAGGAACTGAGCAATAAGGCCAAAGAAGGCTGCCCGGTGTCCAAAGTGCTAAATGCGAAGATCAGTCTGGAGGCGACGCTGGTCTAGAGCCGTCTTGTAGAGCAAAAAAACCGCAGCCTTCGACGGGCTGCGTTTTTTTTGCGCTGAAACAAAACCCGGCTGGCGTCCCTGTGGTCGAATAAATGACAGCAGCGAAAACGCATCAACCAGCGTGCTGCCTCAAAGGAGCTTCAACCATGAAACGTTTTGCCCTGGCGATTATCTGCGGTGCACTGGCCACTTCGGCGTTTGCAGCGCCCAAGGATTGCGAAGAACTGAAGAACGAGATCGAAGTCAAGATTCAGGCGAATGCCGTGCCCTCCTACACGCTGGAGATTGTTTCGAAGGAAGAGGCCGACAAGCATGACGCCGCGATGGTCGTCGGCACGTGCGACTACGGTAGAAAAGCCATCATTTACCAGAAGAACGACCGCTGATTCGCCTCACATGAGGCAATTGGACTCTCGGTCTTCCGCGACGATTTCCCGCTTGGCGTTATACAGCCGGGCGCCGGGAGTGAACGCGATCGAACGGCCTTCCAGCACATAACGCTGGCCTGCTTCGAAATGATCGTAGTTGATGGTCAGGTAGCACAGCCGTACCGTAGGATTATTTATCACACCCAAGCCCCCGCCACCGGGCACTTCAAAGTCGAAACGGACGATCAGCTCATGACTGCCGGGCGTCACCTGGAAGAAACGCCCATCGCGCAATCGCTGATTGTCCAGTCGTTCCGCCATCAGCAACTTATCGTTGGGGAATGGCGTGGAGAATTCGATCCAGGCCATCTGCGGATTGACCGCCGGTAAAGGGCTCTGGCAACCGGCAAAGGCACCTGCCGCGAGCAATAGCAAAAACCTGCGCATGATGAATGTCCCGATGATTGATTATTCAGCATAGCGCCGATCAGGTGCGTTGACAGCCTGCCGGTGTGCCTTGGCCTATCACCTTTCGCTGTTGGTCATAGAGCTTGGCCCACGGCCGAAAACCGATATTCCCTGCTTGCAGCTGATATTTCTCACCCGCGTTGAAGCTGTTGAATTTCACATTCAGTTGGCAATCGCGCCATAACGGCTCGGCGTCCGGCCCGATGTTGCTCGGCTCGACCGGGAATTGATAACGCACCGTCAATTCATGGCTGCCGGGCTGGACCTCGAAATAGCGCTTGTCGGTGGAGGCTTTGTCATCGACTTCCAGCGCTTGCAACGCGGTGTCTTGCTGCGGTGTATCGAGATCGATCCACGCTTGAGCCGGATCATGGTGGGGTAATCCGAATCCTGCACAACCTGTCAGCATCAACAGGCCTCCCGTCAGCATCATCTTGCGCATAGCGGAGCTCCAGTCAGGCGGGATAGTCTTGCGGGCAGACTCTCCAGGGATGTTTTTATTTTGATCAGGCCGCTTCCAAGCCTTGGGTTACTTGATCGCGTTTTGCGCGTTTTGTTTCCGGGCATGTTGTTTTTGTTGCTCAACGGTTGCGCCAGCGTCAGCTATTACAGCCAATTGGCCAGTGGTCAGCTGCAATTGCTGCGGGCTCGGGAGCCGGTTGCGGAGGTGATTGCCGACCCTGCCCGCGATCAAAAGCTGCGCGCACATCTGGCCCAGTCGCAGAAGGCACGAACGTTCGCCAGCCAGCAACTGCATCTCCCGGATAACCAGAGCTACCGTTTGTATGCCGACATTGGCCGACCGTTTGTAGTCTGGAACGTCTTCGCCACGCCGGAATTTTCCCTGACGCCGCAAAACCACTGCTTTCCCGTCGCCGGTTGTGTCGCCTACCGCGGCTATTACAACCAGAGCTCCGCCCGTGGCGAGGCAGCGTTGCTGCGACTGCAAGGTATGGACGTGTCGATCGGCGGCGTCGAGGCCTATTCGACGCTCGGCTGGTTCAATGATCCGATTATCAGTTCGATGACGGGTTGGGGCGATGAGCGGTTAGCCACGCTGATCTTCCATGAACTGGCACACCAGCGCGTGTATGTGAAGGACGACACCCAGTTCAACGAATCTTTCGCCACGTTCGTGGAGCAGGAAGGCACTCGCCAGTGGCGTGCCCATCGTGGGTTGGCGCCGGACAATGGCGCCCAGGCGCAGCATCGGGATCAGTTTATTGAGTTGGTTCTGGCTACGCGCTCGCGGCTTGAACGGCTTTATGTTCAGTCGCTACCCGCCGAACAGATGCGCCAACGCAAAGCAGCAGAATTCGAGCGATTACGAGCCGAATACCGGCAGATACGCGACAGCCAGTGGGCCGGAGATAAACGCTACGACGCGTGGATCAACGCGCCGATGAACAATGCCCGGCTGTTGCCGTTTGGGTTGTATGACCAATGGGTGCCAGCGTTTGCGGCGTTGTTCAGGCAGACGGGCGGTGACTGGGTGGCGTTTTATGCGGCGGTGGAGAGGCTTGGTGCGTTACCGGCCGGAGCACGAAAAGTGGCGTTGAACGTGTTAGCGCAATCGAAAATCTCCGGTGATTGAACCGACCTCTTCGCGGGCAAGCCCGCTCCCACAGGGATCTCCGTATGTCGCAAATCCACTGTGGGAGCGGGCTTGCCCGCGAAGGCGTACTTGCTAGCGCCGTAAAAACGCCTGATGCAGCTCATCGAGCGTTTCAAAATGATAGGTTGGCGCCTCGGCACTCAGCTCTTCGCGGCTGCCAAAACCATAACCCACCGCTGCCGCATCCAGCCCATTGCTGCGCGCGCCGATCAGGTCGTGTTTACGGTCGCCGATCATCAGGGTGTTGGCCGGGTCCAGGCCTTCTTCGGCCATCAGGTGGGCGATCAACTCGACCTTATTGGTCCGCGTGCCATCCAGCTCGCTGCCGTAAATCACCTTGAAGTGTTTGGCGAAGTCGAAGTGCCGGGCGATTTCCGTCGCGAAAACCCATGGCTTGGACGTCGCGATATACAGCTGCCGCCCTTGCCCGCAAAGGGTTTCGAGCAGCGGTGTGACGCCGTCGAACACGCGGTTTTCATAGAGGCCGGTGACCTTGAAGCGCTCGCGATAGAAATTCACGGCCTCCCACGCCTTCGGTTCGTCAAAGTCGTAGAACTGCATGAACGCCTGCAACAACGGTGGGCCGATGAAGTGTTCGAGCTTGGTCAGGTCGGGCTCTTCGATACCGAGTTTGCTCAAGGCAAACTGGATCGAGCGGGTGATGCCTTCACGCGGGTCGGTCAAGGTGCCATCAAGGTCGAACAAAACGGTTTGGTAATGCATGTTGAATCCTGAATAAGAGCGCCGGAGTCAGAGCTGATCGTAGCCTTCAGCCAGATGCAGGTCCTTGAGCTTCACGTAATTCGCCGCACTGTAGGTGAAGAAAGCTGTTTCCTTGTCCGTCAGCGGGCGGATTTGTTTCACCGGACTCCCGACATACAGAAAACCACTGTCCAGGCGCTTACCCGGCGGCACCAGGCTGCCGGCGCCGATGATTACATCATCCGCGACCACCGCACCGTCCATGACGATGCTGCCCATGCCGATCAGCACTCGGCTGCCCACGCTGCAGCCATGGAGCATGACTTTATGTGCGATGGTCACGTCGTCGCCGATCAGCAACGGAAAGCCATCGGGGTTGAACGGCCCGGCATGGGTGATGTGCAGCACACAGCCGTCCTGCACGCTGGTGCGCGCACCGATGCGGATGCGGTGCATGTCGCCGCGGATCACCGTCAGCGGCCAAACGGAGCTGTCATCGCCGATTTCAACGTCGCCGATCACCACCGCCGAACGGTCGACAAAAGCGCCTTTGCCCAGCAGCGGCGTGTGGTTCTGATACTTGCGAAGGGTCACGATAGGGATTCTCTCTGTTGCCGATAGCTGCGGTGAGCGTCGATTGTAATTAAGATGGCCGCATGTTTCTTCCAGCCAAGGTGCCAAACGTGAGCGTGAACAACCCTCTTTTGCAGTCCTACGACCTGCCGCCGTTCTCGGCGATCCGGGCCGAACACGTGCAACCGGCCATTGAACAGATCCTGGCTGACAACCGCGCCGCCATTATCGAGATCCTCAAAACCCAGGGCAAACAACCGACCTGGACTGGCCTGGTGCTGGCAATGGACGAACTCAACGATCGCCTCGGCGCCGCCTGGAGCCCGGTCAGTCACCTGAATGCCGTGTGCAACAGCGCCGAATTGCGTGAGGCCTACGAGTCCTGCCTGCCAGCGCTCAGCGCCTATTCCACCGAACTGGGCCAGAACCGCGAACTGTTCGAGGCCTTCGAGGCCCTTGCCAACAGCCCGGAAGCCGGCGGATTCGACGTCGCGCAAAAAACTATCCTGGAACACGCCCTGCGTGACTTCCGTCTGTCGGGTATCGACCTGCCTGAAGCCGAGCAGAAGCGCTACGCCGAAGTGCAAAGCAAGCTATCCGAATTGGGCAGCCGCTTCTCCAACCAATTGCTCGACTCGACTCAAGCCTGGACCAAGCACGTTACCGACGAAGCCGCCCTCGCCGGCCTGACTGATTCGGCCAAGGCGCAAATGGCTGCAGCAGCCCAGGCCAAAGGTCTGGAAGGCTTCCTGATCACCCTGGAATTCCCGAGCTACTACGCGGTGATGACCTACGCCCACGACCGTGCCCTGCGCGAAGAAGTCTACGCCGCCTACTGCACCCGTGCGTCGGACCAAGGCCCGAATGCCGGTCAGAACGACAACGGCCCGGTGATGGAAGAAATCCTCGACCTGCGCCAGGAGCTGGCAAAACTGTTGGGTTTCGCCAGCTTCTCGGAGCTGAGCCTGGCCACCAAGATGGCCGAATCCAGCGATCAGGTACTGAGTTTCCTGCGCGATCTGGCCAAGCGCAGCAAGCCGTTCGCCGCTCAGGATCTGCAACAGTTCAAGGCCTACGCCGCCGAACAGGGCTGCCCGGACCTGCAAAGCTGGGACAGTGGTTTCTACGGCGAAAAACTCCGCGAACAACGTTACAGCGTTGCTCAGGAAGCCCTGCGCGCTTACTTCCCGATCGATAAAGTGCTGGGCGGTCTGTTCGCCATCGTGCAACGTCTGTACGGCATCGAAATCGCCGAGCAGAAAGGCTTCGACACCTGGCACCCCGACGTTCGCCTGTTCGAGATCAAGGAAAATGGCCAGCATGTCGGCCGCTTCTTCTTCGACCTCTACGCCCGCGCCAACAAGCGCGGCGGCGCGTGGATGGACGGCGCCCGCGACCGTCGTCGTACGGCTGAGGGTGTGTTGCAAAGCCCCGTGGCCAATCTGGTGTGCAATTTCACCCCGGCCGACAGCGGCAAACCGGCGCTGTTGACCCACGATGAAGTGACCACCCTGTTCCACGAATTCGGTCATGGCCTGCATCACCTGCTGACCCGCGTCGAACACGCGGGCGTCTCCGGCATCAACGGCGTGGCCTGGGATGCGGTCGAGCTGCCAAGTCAGTTCATGGAAAACTGGTGCTGGGAGCCGGAAGGTCTGGCGCTGATCTCCGGTCACTACGAAACCGGCGAGCCGCTGCCTCAGGACCTGCTGGGCAAGATGCTCGCCGCGAAAAATTTCCAGTCCGGCCTGATGATGGTGCGCCAACTGGAATTCTCGCTGTTCGACTTCGAACTGCACGCCACCCACGGTGACGGCCGCAGCGTGCTGCAAGTGCTCGAAGGTATACGCGACGAGGTCTCGGTCATGCGCCCTCCGGCTTACAACCGCTTCCCGAACAGCTTCGCGCACATTTTCGCCGGCGGATATGCGGCGGGTTACTACAGCTACAAATGGGCTGAAGTACTCTCGGCAGACGCCTTCTCGAAATTCGAAGAGGACGGCGTGCTCAATGCCGAAACCGGTCGCGCCTTCCGCGAAGCGATCCTCGCGCGCGGTGGTTCGCAGGAGCCGATGGTGCTGTTCGTCGACTTCCGTGGCCGTGCCCCGTCGATTGACGCACTCTTGCGCCACAGCGGCCTGAGTGAGGACGCAGCAGCATGAGCGAGGCGCCTGTGAAGACGAAAAAACGCTTTATCGCCGGGGCGGTCTGCCCGGCGTGCAGCGAGCCGGACAAGTTGATGATGTGGAACGAAGACGAGGTCCCACATCGCGAGTGCGTGGCCTGCGGTTATTCCGACACGCTGAATGAACAAGGCCTGTCCGTGCCCAAGGAATTGGGCACACGGGTCAACACGTCGGCGCTGAAGGTGCCGGACGCCAAGGTTCAGGCTGTGCAGTTTTTCCCGAACCCGAAGCTGAAGAAAAAGCCTGACGAGCAGCACTGAGTCATAGCCACCTTCCACTCCTGAACGAGTGGAAGGTGGTAACTATCTACCACCTTTCCCCCGCGCTTCCTTTGTAGGCTGATCGAAACCAGCCACGTTGTTCAAGGAAGACGCCATGCCCAACACCAATCCGCTTCTACAGTCCCATTACCTGCCGCCCTGGTCGCAGGTCCGCGCCGAGCATCTGGTGCCGGCCATCGAAACCATCATTGCTGACAATCGTCAGGCCCTGACCGACATCATCAAGTCCCAAGCCATGCTCCCGACCTGGGATGACCTGGTGCTGGCCGTCGATGAAACGAATGCACGGGTAGATGAAGCCATGGCCATCATCGAAATCCTCAGCACGGTCAAACAGGACAATGCCTGGGACCAGGCGAGTACCCGGTGCAGCAATGCCGTGGCGCTTTTCAAGTCCGACCTGCGGAGCAATAAGGCACTGTACCGGGCATACCAACGGCTGGCTCAAGGCTCGGTCGCGATAAATTTCGACGAACCTCGCAAAGCGGCTCTGAACAAGATTTTGCGCAGGTTTCGCTTGTCGGGCGTCGACTTGCCTGTCGAGCAACAGCCGCAAATGGCCCGCATCAACCTGGACATCAGCGCACTCCAAAGCCTGTTTTTGACCCAACTTCAGAGCGCCACCGCGGCCTGGACCAAGCGAATCGACAATGTCGAACGGCTTAGGGGGTTGTCCGGGGCGGAAAAGGATCGCCTCGCGCTCAACGCGCAACAGGCCGGACATGACGGCTGGCTCATGCGCCTGGACCAGAACACCTACCAGCACGTCATGACCCGCGCCGTAGATCGAGCCCTGCGCGAAGAATACTTCGTGGCCTACACCACTCGCGCTTCCGATCAAGGCCCTCACGCCGGACAATTCGATAATGGTCCGGTACTGGAGTTGCTGCTGTCCCGGCGGCACCAGAAAGCCCGCTTGCTCGGTTACGAAAACTTCGCCCAACTCAGTCTGGAAACGGAAATGGCCGAGTCAACCGCACAAGTCGACGGCTTTCTGCGACGGCAAGCAGCGCTGGCAACGCCAGACTTCGAGAAGGATGCACAGGTGCTCAAGGCTTTTGCTTCGGAGCACAGCATCGAGCAGGTCCAACCCTGGGACCAGGAGTTTCTCGCCGAACAATGGCGCCAGCACCAGCACAACGGCGCCTTGAAAAACCTGAAGGTCTATTTTCCTCTGGACGGAACGTTGCTGAGGCTTTGCCTCTTCTGCGAACGCATGTTCGGAATTCAGATCATCGAGCAGAAGGTGTTCGACCGCTGGCACGACAGTGTGCGCCTGTTTGAAATCAGTGAGCATGGGCAAGTGATCGGGCCTATCTACCTCGATCCTTTTCACCGGGAGGAGGCTGCGGACTATGCCTGGACCGCGACGCCGAGAACCCGGCGAGTGAATGCCGAAGGTCAGTTGACGCTGCCAATGGCCATTCTCTTTGGCAACTTCACGCCAGGGATCGCTGATCAACCCTGCCTCCTCGTGCACCAGGACCTGCGTGTTCTTTTCCATGAGTTCGGCCATTGTTTGCAGCATGTTCTGACGCGCTCACCCCACTACACCCTTTCCGGCATTTCCCAGCTGGGACGCGACAGCGGAGAGTTCGCGGGGCAGCTGTTCGAACTGTGGTGCCTGTCGCGGGAGTTTTTACTGTGGCTCGCCGCTCACTATCAGACGGGCGAGCGTCTGAGCGAAGAACGCGTCGATGCGGCGCTGGCGGCCATTCAATCCCAGAACAGTTGGCAGACTGCACAACTGTTGTTGAGCGCTCTGTTCGACTTCGAGCTTCATCGCTGCCAAGGTGATGGCCGTAGCATCCAGCAGGTATTTGACGACGTGCAGCAAGTGGTTCCGCACTTGCAACTGCCGTCCTATTGCCGCTTGGCCAATAGCTTTGACTACATGGTGACCGGTTACGGGGCCTCGGTTTACGCCTACAAATGGTCAGGGGTGTTGGCTAGCGAAGCCTTCAAACGGTTTCAGCGGGACTGGATCTTCAACGCCCAAACGGGACGGGCCTTTCGCGAAACGTTTTTCTCGCCAGGCGATTCGCGTTCTTTGCTGACGGCGCTTGAAGACTTCCTCGGACGGCCGATCGGCGAAGGTTTTTTCCCGACGGCACCGACATCCGCAATGCACTGATGCGATGTTTATTGGACGTGGGCCGATTTGAACCAGCTCTTCATCGAGCAGGCCGCAAATGGACTCGTGCTGCAATCCCCGTTAGCCAGCGCAGTGCGCAGCTTCTCGACATCGGCCTGCATCATGTAACGAACACCGTCCTTGAAGTGGGTACTGTCGCCAAAGCCACCTTGAGTCATCTCACTCAGGGCGTCTTCCTTGCTCCAGCCCTGCACGACCACCCGGTACATGGCGGCCATCAGGCCAGTCCGGTCCGAACCATGTTTGCAGTGCATCAACACCGGGCCTTTGGCTTCGGCGGCCTGAATGGTGCGAAGGGCCTTGAGTACATCTGCGTCATCCACATGATTGGTGCGATAGGGCAACTGCACCTGTTCGATACCGGGCGTGGCCAGCCAGCTTGAGTCCGACTCGGGCAGGAAGTTGATCACGGTGGCGACCTTGAGTTTTTCCAGCAACGGCACGGCCCCGCGGTCGGGTAATGCACTGCGGTAGAGGGTTGGAGACATCTGGAAGAGGTTGTACTGCACCTCGACCGATTGAGCCCACTCCGCAGGACGGGGTGCGCCCGCGTCGTCAGCGTGGGCGAACGTCAGGTTGAGGAATGCGAGCAACGACAGGCACATCACAGGGATAAGGCGTAGGGACATGCTCGGCGACCGTATGCTGAAGAGGCGGGATGACGAGGCCAGATTGCGCCCTGATCAGTCAAAGACCTGTGAGCCGTCTGTCAAAGAATTGTGAATCAGTCCGTTGGCAAACGATTTATCAACCATGCATGACAGTTCTTCATGCCGACTTACAACTAAACCTGCATAAAATTTCACACAGGCTTAGTTGATAACTTGATTTAAGGATTGACGATGCTGGAATACGCTTTTGCCAAAGCCAACAGTTTATCCTTATCATAACTGTCGATATCGCCGTCACCGTCCACATCGCTATTGACTGCTTTGATATTGAAAGACCGGCCACCATCATTTGAGGACGCCATCACGTAGACAGAGTCCACCAAAGCCTCCGTAGACAGCTCATTCACCGGATCCCACCCCAACTCCTTGCGAGCAAGTTGCATCGACACCTGGGCCTCCCGTGGATTGGCAATGCTCGGCGCGAGCAATTGTAAAAAGATACCGCGTTGATTAAATAACGACATTTATTAATTCCCTTTAATGAGTAAGTACACGCAACTACGTGCGAAGCGAATAGTACTTATCAAGTTAGCGAAGGGGCTATTCGATATATGTTTCCCGGCGTTGCGCCAAGTTGTACTTATCGGTCAATTACACAGCAAATGGTTGTCCTGTTTTGCCAGAGCGCCGAACGGCACTGGCCGGCGGGCTCAACGTTCGATACTGTATGCACATACAGCTACGAGTATCGTCCGATGAGTATTCCCTTGCCACCCCGCGGCCGCGGCACCGCCACCAACCCGCACAACCGCTTTGCGCCAAACCGCTCGGTGGCACAGGACGATGGCTGGTATCAGGAGGCTCCGATGACCCAGGGCACCGAGGTGCGCATCGAGACCGCTAAAACCATCATCACCCGCAATAGCTCGCCGGACTTGCCCTTCGATCGCTCGATCAATCCCTATCGCGGTTGCGAGCACGGCTGCATTTATTGCTACGCACGGCCCAGCCACGCCTATTGGGACATGTCGCCGGGGCTGGATTTCGAAACCAGGCTGATTGCCAAGACCAACGCCGCCGATGTGCTGGAAGAACAGTTGTCCAAACGCGGCTATCAATGTGCGCCGATCAACCTGGGCTCCAATACCGATCCGTACCAGCCGATCGAACGCGAACACAAGATCACCCGCAAAACCCTGGAGGTGCTGCTGCGTTACCGCCACCCGGTGACCATCATCACCAAGGGCTCGCTGATTCTTCGCGACCTGGACCTGCTGGCCGAACTCGCCGAGCAAAGGCTGGTGGCGGTGATGATCAGCCTGACCAGCCTGGACGATGAACTCAAACGCATCCTCGAACCTCGCGCCGCTGCGCCCAAGGCTCGATTGCGCGCGATCCGGGTGCTGCGTGAAGCCGGGATTCCGGTAGGCGTGCTGTGTTCGCCGATGATTCCGATGATCAACGACAGCGAACTCGAAAGCCTGCTGACTGAAGCGCATGCGGCGGGTGCGCAGAGTGCTGCGTACATGATGCTGCGCCTGCCACTGGAAGTGGCGCCGTTGTTCGAAGAATGGCTGGCGGCCCACTACCCCCAACGGGCAGCCCATGTGTTGAGCCTGATCCGCCAGAGCCGCGGTGGCGAGCTCTACGACAGCCGGTTTGGCAGCCGGATGCGCGGCGAAGGTCCATTTGCCGACCTGCTGGCGCAACGCTTTGCCAAAACCATCAAGCGCCTGGGGCTCAATCAGCGGGAAGGTTTCAATCTGGATTGCGAAGCCTTTTGTCCGCCGGGTCGCCAGATGTCGCTGATTTGAGGACAATTGGCCTAAGGTTTAGTAGTGAGAAACGTGCGGCGCACTTAGGCTGGTCACGTTTTTTGTGATCTGGAACACACGTTCTAGAGCGGTTCATTCAGTTTGAGTTAAGTTTCGACCGCTACCTTGTTCATCGAGTGACTGACGGGTCGAGATTTACCGCCCGGATGTTTTTTTAACAGCCACTGGCTTCACACCGGACAAAACGGGAAAATTCCCTGACTCCGCCAATGAGGATGAATTCATGAGTGACAAGGATAAACAGCCGTTGGCTGCATCGGCTTCCGCCCAGCCCGAAGCGGAAACCGCCGATGCAGCGTTGAAGCATATCGTTGACGGCTTTTTGCATTTTCATCATGAGATCTTTCCGCAGCAGGAAGAGCTCTTCAAGAAACTCGCCACCGCTCAACAGCCAAGGGCGATGTTCATTACCTGCGCCGACTCGCGCATCGTGCCCGAACTGATCACCCACAGTTCACCTGGCGATCTGTTCGTGACCCGCAATGTGGGCAACGTTGTACCGCCTTACGGTCAAATGAACGGTGGCGTTTCCACCGCCATCGAGTACGCGGTGCTGGCGCTGGGCGTGCAACACATCATCATCTGCGGCCACTCCGATTGTGGCGCGATGCGTGCGGTGCTCAATCCCGACAGCCTGGAAAAAATGCCCACGGTCAAAGCCTGGCTGCGGCATGCGGAAGTCGCGAAAACCATGGTGCATGACAACTGCAACTGCGCCGACGAAAACGAAACAATGCACATCCTCACCGAAGAGAATGTCATCGCCCAATTGCAGCACTTGCGTACTCATCCCTCGGTCGCCTCGCGCATGGCGAACGGTCATCTGTTCATCCATGGCTGGGTCTATGACATCGAAACCAGCGCAATCAAAGCTTATGACGCCGATCAGAGTCGTTTCCTGCCGCTCGATGGCAGCCATCCGACTCCGGTGGCGACGCCCAAAGCGCGCTTCTAAATCTTCCTAAAAATCTGTGTGGTTTGAGCCCGGCCGCTGTTTCAGCGGCCCGGCCTCGCCATGCCTGAAGAAAACTTCGGGAGAATCAACATGCGTGCTGCGCAACTCAAAGCTGTTCTGCCACGGGAGCTGCTCGCTTCCGTGGTGGTGTTTCTGGTCGCCCTGCCGTTGTGCATGGGCATCGCCATTGCCTCGGGCCTGCCACCCGCCAAAGGTCTGATCACCGGGATCATCGGTGGTCTGGTAGTCGGCTGGATCGCGGGGTCGCCCCTGCAAGTCAGTGGTCCGGCGGCAGGTCTGGCCGTTCTGGTGTTCGAACTGGTGCGCCAGCATGGCATCGCCATGCTCGGGCCTATCCTGCTGCTGGCGGGGTTCCTGCAACTGGTCGCCGGACGATTGAAGCTCGGCTGCTGGTTTCGGGTGACGGCGCCTGCGGTGGTTTACGGCATGCTGGCCGGGATTGGCGTGCTGATCGTGTTGTCGCAGGTGCATGTGATGCTCGACTCAGTGCCGAAACCTTCCGGGCTGGATAACCTGGCGGCCTTCCCCGCTGCCGTGGCGCAAGCCTTGCCGTCTTTTGGATGGCAGGCTGGTTTGCTCGGGCTCGCGACGATAGCGGTGATGTGGTTGTGGGAAAAACTCCGTCCACATTCCCTGCGCTTCATTCCGGGAGCGCTATTGGGTGTAGGCCTGGCGACTGTCGCCAGCCTGATGCTCGCGTTGCGGGTCAAACGGGTGGAAGTCCCGGCCAATCTGGCGGAAGCCATCGATTGGCTGAAACCGGCAGACTTGCTCAACCTCGCAGACCCGACCTTACTGATCGCCGCCTTCGCCGTGGCCTTCATCGCCAGCGCCGAAACCTTGCTCTCGGCCGCAGCGGTAGACCGCATGCACAGCGGCCAACGCTCGGACTTTGACCGGGAATTGTCGGCTCAAGGTGTCGGCAACATGCTCTGCGGCTTGCTCGGTGCGTTGCCGATGACCGGCGTGATCGTGCGCAGTTCGGCCAACGTTCAGGCCGGCGCCACCACACGAATGTCGACGATCTTCCACGGCCTGTGGTTGCTGGCGTTCGTGTTGCTGCTGTCGAGCGTGCTGCAAAGCATTCCCGTGGCAAGCCTGGCGGGTGTGCTGGTTTACACCGGTTTCAAATTGGTGGACCTGAAAGCCTTCCGCAGTCTGGGCCGATACGGCCGGATGCCGATGTTCACTTACGCGGCGACAGCGCTGGCGATCATCTTCACCGACCTGTTGACCGGCGTCCTGATCGGCTTCGGCCTGACCCTGGCCAAACTGGCGTGGAAAGCCTCGCGGTTGAAGATCAGTCTGATCGATCTGCCCAAGGACGGTGAAATGGAGCTGCGACTGATCGGGGCCGCGACCTTTCTCAAGGTGCCGGCGCTGACTCAGGTGCTGGGGACCATTCCCGCCGGCGCGACGGTGCATGTGCCGCTCAATAACCTGAGCTACATCGATCATTCGTGCCTGGAGTTGCTGGAGGAATGGGCGCGGGCCAATGCGGCCAAGGGTTCGACGCTGTTGATTGAAGCGCGGGGGTTGAAGCGCAGGCTGGAGGGACGGTTGCGGACGACCACCGGAGTAGGTTCTACGGCATAAAACACCAACAATGTGGGAGCGAGCCTGCTCGCTCCCACAGGGGATGGTGTCGATTCCAAAGAATCAGGCTGCTGGCTGGTCCAGCTCCAGGCCCACGCCTAACCGGCGGGACATGCATGGCCAGCGTTTCCACGCAGCGCCGGTATCCGGGCTGCTGAGCTTCTCGCGGTAGGCTTCCACCGACTCCAGCGCAAAGCTGTCCTCGTTGAGCATGTTGTCCACCGCGTGGTGCACCACTTCATCCAGTTGGTTGGCAAACTCCTCACCGATCAGATTGTGAGCAATCAGGTTGGCGACAGTCATGTCCAAGGGGATCAGTGGCTGGCCAAAGTGCTTGATGTACAGGTCGTTGACCTCTTCGACAAACCGATGCGCCAGATAGGCTTCGTCCAGCAGACTGTCGAGCCCGATGTGCCCGGCCATGACCGCTGGCGGCTGGAGGAAGTACTGCTCGGCGATTTCCAGCACCGGTTTGATCTGTGACTCGATACCCGCTTCCCTGGCAACTTCATTGGCTGCATCCAGCAGATCAGGCACTTCATTGATGTAAGCGGCGACAAAACGCGTCAGCACGCCCTTGGCATCCGCCTCCGGCAGTTGGATCGATGGGTGAAGATGAGGCAGTTTGCTTTCCAGTTGTCGCGTCAGCAGGCCGGTCTCGGCCTCGTGTTGTTGGGCTTTTTGGATCTGCTCGCGCAATGCGGCGGTGTTCATGAAAACTCCAGGGAACAAAGGCAATGAAATAGGGAAGACATAACTTAGCTGGCATCCGAAACCTGCTAAGACGCATTTGTCATAAATATTTCATCCTTGAGACGTCAAAGTTATATCGATGTGCCATCACTCGTCTGCATCCTTCTCCATTCGTGACCTCGAACGCAAGTCCCAGCTGTTTCAGATGATTTACGCCCTCACATTGCGAGGTAGCAGTCGCTGTCTATACTCGGGTTGGAATGGAGTTAGCTGATGACGTCCGACTGCACGCGCAGCAAGACCCGGCGATTCAAGTTCGTAGTCTGAAAAAGCCGCTCCCTTGCCGCAGGTGAAAGCCGGCGGGATAACAAGAACGATAAGGGGAACCCGCAATGATGCGACATCCACACGTCTGGATGGGCCTCCTGTTGTGGTCGATTTTCAGTCAGGCGCAAGCCGCCTGGACTGTAAATATGGCGCCGGGAGCGACTGAAATCAGTCACGCAGTATTTGACCTGCACATGACCATTTTCTGGATCTGTGTAGTGATCGGCATCATCGTCTTCGGCGCCATGTTCTGGTCGATGATGGTCCACCGCCGCTCGACCGGGCAGGTGGCCGCGAAATTTCATGAAAGCACCACCGTCGAAATCCTCTGGACCATCGTGCCCTTCATCATTTTGGTGGCCATGGCGGTACCGGCGACGGCCACCCTGATCAAGATGTACGACGCCAGTGAGCCGGATATCGATATCCAGGTCACCGGTTATCAGTGGAAGTGGCACTACAAATACCTGGGCCAGGACGTCGAGTTCTTCAGCAACCTGGCCACCCCCGCCGAGCAGATCCACAACAAGGAAACCAAGGGCGAGCATTACTTGCTCGAAGTCGACAAGCCGCTGGTGCTGCCGATTGGCGCCAAGGTGCGCTTCCTGGTGACCTCCGCCGACGTCATCCACTCCTGGTGGGTGCCGGCCTTCGCGGTCAAGCGCGATGCGATCCCGGGGTTCGTCAACGAAGCCTGGACCCGTATCGACAAGCCCGGCATTTACCGTGGCCAGTGCGCCGAGCTGTGCGGCAAGGACCACGGCTTCATGCCGATCGTGGTCGAGGTCAAGGAAAAGGCCGATTACGAAAAATGGCTGGGCGAGCGCAAGGCCGAGGCCCTGCAGCTCAAAGAGCTGACCAGCAAGGAATGGACCCTCGACGAGCTCAAAGAGCGCGGCGACAAGATCTATCACACCACCTGCGTGGCCTGTCACCAGGCTGAAGGTCAGGGCCTGCCGCCGATGTTCCCGGCACTCAAAGGCTCGAAAATCGCTACCGGACCGAAAGAAGGTCACCTGAGCATCGTCTTCCACGGCAAGCCCGGCACCGCGATGGCGGCGTTCGGCAAACAGCTGTCGGAAGTCGATATCGCGGCGGTCGTGACTTACGAACGTAACGCCTGGGGCAACAACAAGGGCGACATGGTCACGCCAAAAGAAGTGCTGGAGCTGAAACAGGCGGAAAGCAAATGACCCGGTCTATTGCGTACGTAAGGAACCGGTCGGGGCTGCGCGCCCCGGCCTGCCCAGCCCATCTGTTTGCAGGAGACACGCCATGAGCGCCGTCATTGATGACCATGGTCATGCCGACCACGCCCACGGTCCCGCCAAAGGCCTGATGCGCTGGGTGCTGACCACCAACCACAAGGACATCGGCACGCTGTACCTGTGGTTCGCGTTCTGCATGTTCCTGCTCGGCGGCTCGTTCGCGATGGTGATTCGCGCCGAGCTGTTCCAGCCGGGGCTGCAAATCGTCGAACCGGCCTTCTTCAACCAGATGACCACCATGCACGGTCTGGTGATGGTGTTCGGTGCGGTCATGCCGGCGTTCGTCGGCCTCGCCAACTGGATGATCCCGTTGATGATCGGCGCGCCGGACATGGCCCTGCCACGGATGAACAACTTCAGCTTCTGGCTGTTGCCGGCGGCGTTCATCCTGCTGGTGTCGACCCTGTTCACTCCAGGCGGCGGACCGAACTTCGGCTGGACCTTCTACGCGCCGCTGTCGACGACCTATGCACCGGAAAGCGTGACCTTCTTCATCTTCGCCATTCACTTGATGGGGATCAGCTCGATCATGGGCGCGATCAACGTGATCGCCACCATCCTCAACCTGCGCGCCCCCGGCATGACGTTGATGAAAATGCCGCTGTTCGTCTGGACCTGGCTGATCACCGCATTCCTGCTGATTGCGGTGATGCCGGTGCTGGCCGGGTGCGTGACGATGATGCTGATGGACATTCACTTCGGCACCAGTTTCTTCAGTGCCGCCGGTGGCGGTGACCCGGTGTTGTTCCAGCATGTGTTCTGGTTCTTCGGTCACCCCGAGGTGTACATCATGATCCTGCCGGCCTTCGGCGCCGTCAGCTCGATCATCCCGACCTTCTCGCGCAAACCGCTGTTCGGCTACACGTCGATGGTTTATGCGACGGCGAGCATCGCGTTCCTGTCGTTCATCGTCTGGGCGCACCACATGTTCGTGGTCGGCATTCCGTTGGTGGGCGAGTTGTTCTTCATGTACGCGACGCTGCTGATCGCGGTGCCCACCGGGGTCAAGGTGTTCAACTGGGCCAGCACCATGTGGCAAGGCTCGCTGACCTTCGAGACACCGATGCTGTTTGCGGTGGCGTTCGTGATCCTGTTCTCCATCGGCGGGTTCTCCGGGCTGATGCTGGCCATCGCGCCGGCGGACTTCCAATACCAGGACACCTACTTCGTAGTCGCGCACTTCCACTACGTACTGGTGCCGGGGGCGATCTTCGGGATCTTCGCGTCGGCCTATTACTGGATGCCGAAATGGACCGGCCACATGTACGACGAAACCCTCGGCAAGCTGCACTTCTGGCTCTCGTTCATCGGCATGAACATGGCGTTCTTCCCGATGCACTTCGTGGGGCTGGCGGGCATGCCGCGGCGGATTCCGGACTACAACCTGCAATTCGCCGACTTCAACATGGTGTCGTCGATCGGCGCGTTCATGTTCGGCGCCACACAGATCTTCTTCCTGTTCATCGTGATCAAAACCATCCGCGGCGGCCCGCCAGCACCGGCCAAACCGTGGGATGGCGCGGAAGGCCTGGAGTGGAGCATTCCGTCACCGGCGCCGTATCACACGTTCACCACACCGCCGGAAGTGAAATGAACATCCTCCTTGTAGGAACCGGCTTGCCGGCGATGAATTCCACGCGGTGTGCCAGACGCACCGCCATCGCTGGCAAGCCAGCTCCTACAGGGGTTGGTGTTGAGGGTTTGAATCATGGCTGACTCGATTTCGATGAAAAAATTGGTTACCCGCCTGCTGATGGTGGTGGTGGCGATGTTTATCTTCGGGTTTGCCCTGGTGCCGATCTACGACGTGATGTGCAAGGCGTTCGGCATCAACGGCAAGACCGCCGGGCAGTACGAGGGCGAACAAACCGTCGATACCTCGCGGCAGGTACGGGTGCAGTTTCTGTCGACCAATTCCGCTGACATGTCCTGGGATTTCTACCCCAAGAGCGATGAACTGACCGCCAACCCTGGCGCAGTGAACGAGATGATTTTCATCGCGCACAACCCGACGGATAAGCCGATGAGCGCCCAAGCAGTACCGAGCATTGCGCCGAGCAACGCCGCTGCCTATTTCCACAAGACCGAATGCTTCTGCTTTACCCAGCAAGTACTGCAGCCCGGTCAACGGATCGAGATGCCGGTACGTTTCATCGTTGACCGTGACATGCCCAAGGATGTGAAGCATCTGACGCTGTCTTACACGCTGTTCGATATCACCGCCCGACATCCACCGGTAGCTGTAAACGCTGGCGGCTGAGCGTGCCCGATAAGGAGAACAATAAATGGCAACTCATGAGCACTATTACGTACCGGCCCAAAGCAAATGGCCGATCATCGCCACGGTTGGCATGTTCGTCACCGTGTTCGGTCTGGCGACCTGGTTCAACGACCTGAAGGCCGCGCGGCCGGAATCCCACGGCCCGCTGATCTTTTTCGTCGGCGGCCTGCTGCTGGCCTACATGCTGTTCGGCTGGTTCGGCACGGTGATCAAGGAAGGTCGCGCAGGGTTGTACAGCGCGCAGATGGATCGCTCGTTCCGCTGGGGCATGAGCTGGTTCATCTTCTCGGAAGTGATGTTCTTCATCGCCTTCTTCGGCGCGCTGTTTTATGTACGCCATGTCTCCGGTCCGGCCCTCGGCGGTGAAGGCACCAAAGGGATCGCGCACATGCTCTGGCCGAACTTCGAGTTCGTCTGGCCGCTGCTGAACAATCCCGACTCGAAACTGTTCCCGCCGCCCAAGGAAGTCATCAGCCCCTGGGGCCTGCCGCTGCTCAACACCATCTTGCTGGTCAGCTCCAGCGTCACCGTGACCATCGCCCACCACGCCTTGAAAAAGGGCCATCGCGGCGCACTGAAAATCTGGCTGGCGATCACCGTGTTGCTGGGCTGCGCGTTCCTCGGTTTTCAGGCTGAAGAATACATGCATGCCTACCACGAACTGGGTCTGACCCTGGGTTCGGGCATCTACGGCGCGACCTTCTTCATGCTCACTGGTTTCCACGGGGCCCACGTGACCATCGGCACCCTCATCCTGTTCGTGATGCTGATGCGGATCATGCGCGGGCACTTCGATAACGAGCACCAGTTCGGCTTCGAGGCGGCGAGTTGGTACTGGCACTTCGTGGACGTGGTGTGGATCGGGCTGTTCGTTTTCGTCTACGTGCTCTGAGGCTTTACCAAGGCGCAGTAGAGACTAACTGGCCGCTGAAAAAACCCCAGGCGATCAAGCCGACGGTGATGGCGGCCAGGGCAACACGAACACTCAAGGCAATGACGAGGCGGTTCGAGCTGCTGTCGTCCTTGACCAGAAAAAACAGGCCGCTGAACAGGCTGACAACCGTGGCAATCAGCATCAGGACGATGGCTGCTTTGAGCATGGTGAGACTCCGGGGGTAAGGCGATGCATTTGAGTATAGCTATCGCGATGACCGACTTTCTGGCGCTGCCATGAAGCGCTTTCGGCCGGGCATCGTGCCGACGCTGGTGGTCGCACTCCTGCTGCCGCTGCTGGTGTCGCTCGGCTTCTGGCAACTGAACCGGGGCGCGGAGAAAAGCGCGCTGCTGCACACCTACGCCGAGCGCCGTGCCGCCGAACCGATGGCGAGCACCGAGCTGCAACACACCGACGACCCAGCGTTCCGCCGCGTCCGCCTGCACGGCCAATTCGATGGCGCGCATAGCCTGCTGCTGGATAACCGCCAGCGTGACGGCAAGGTCGGCGTCGAACTGCTGCAACCGTTTCAGGATCAGGCCACCGGGCTGTGGCTGCTGGTCAATCGCGGCTGGCTGCCGTGGCCGGACCGGCGCACACCGCCGCAATTCACCACGCCGACTCAGGCGTTAAGTCTTGATGCCTGGGTCTACGTTTCGCCCGGCGCGACGTTTCAACTGCATGCCGATCCGAACACCGCCACCTGGCCTGAATTAGTCACCGCCGTTGAGCCCGCGAGGCTCTGGAAGGCGCTGGACCGTGAAGGGTTTGCCTACGAATTGCGCGCAGAAACCGGACCCGCGACTTACCAGGCCGATTGGCCGGTGGTGGCCATGGGGCCGGAAAAACACATCGCTTATGCCGTGCAGTGGTTCGCCATGTCGATCGCCCTGCTTGGCCTTTTTATCTACCTCGGCTGGCACAACGCAAAGGAGAAACACCATGGGAGCGGCCATGAATCCACCCAGCATGTCTGAGGCGAAAACGCCGGCAAACCGGCGCAAGGGTCGCTTGCAGTTGTTGCTGATCCTGCTCGGGGTGATCGGTCCGATGATCCTCGCCACCGGCATGTACAAGTTGCAGTTCTGGGTGCCGGAGGGTCGCAGCTATCACGGCGAACTGATCGGCAACGGCCAGACCCGCGCCGACCTCGGCGTGCAGGCGCAAGAGGAACGCTGGCAGATACTGGTCACTGCGCCGAAGGATTGCTCGGTGGACTGTCAGCAACTGGTGTATCTGGCGCGGCAAATCCAGATCGGCCTCGGTCGCGATGCCTCTCGTGCCAGCCACGCCTTGGCCGCCGCGCAACCGCTGAGCAGCGACTACGAAGCCAAGCTGAACCGCGAATACCCGCAACTGCAGCGCTTTCCCATGGACCTGACCACCTTCAGTAAGACCACCGGCGACAAAACCGTGCCGCAACTGTGGATCATCGACCCGCACGGCAATCTGGTGCTGCGCTACGACCCGACGGTGAAGGGCAAGGATCTGCTCAACGACCTGCGCCATTTGCTGAAACTGTCGAACATCGGATAAGGGCATCGTCATGGCCAAACCTGGATTTCGCCTCGCGCTGTTTGCCACCCTGCTGGCACTGATTGTGGTGCTGCTCGGCGCCTACACCCGCCTGACCCACGCCGGCCTCGGTTGCCCGGATTGGCCGGGTTGCTACGGTTTTATCAGCGTGCCGAAAAGCGAAGCCCAACTGGCCCATGCCGAACTGCACTTTCCCGATGCGCCTGTTGAAGCGCACAAAGGCTGGAACGAGATGGTCCACCGTTACTTCGCCGGCACGCTGGGGTTGCTGATTTCGGTGTTGGCCGGTCGCGCGTGGGTGCATCGTCGTCATCCGGGGCAACCGGTGAAGTTGCCGTTGTTTCTTTTGGCGGTAGTGATTGCCCAAGCGGCGTTCGGCATGTGGACGGTGACGCTCAAGCTCTGGCCGCAAGTGGTGACGGGGCATTTGCTCGGTGGTTTTGCCACGCTGAGCCTGTTGTTCCTGCTGACATTGCGCCTGTCCGGCGTGCTGCCGGCGCTGACCGTGCCCCGGCGTTTGCAGTACTGGGCGACGGCCGGGTTGTTGCTGGTGATCCTGCAAATCGCCCTCGGTGGCTGGGTCAGTTCCAACTACGCGGCGGTGGCCTGCATCGATTTCCCGACCTGCCATGGGCAATGGCTGCCGCCGGCGGACTTCGCCAATGGCTTTCACCTGACCCAACACATCGGCCCCAATTACCTCGGCGGACAACTGGACAGCGATGCCCGCACCGCGATTCACGTCACTCACCGCATCGGCGCGCTGCTGGTGACGCTGGTGCTGCTCGGGCTGGCGTGGCAGCTGAAAGTCGTCGGCATGACGCGCCTCGCCGGGCTGGTGCTGATCGCCCTCGCCGCCCAAATCACCCTCGGCATCAGCAACGTGCTGTTCCACCTGCCGCTGCCGGTGGCTGTTGCGCACAACGCCGGCGGCGCCGCGCTGTTGCTGACGATGGTGCTGGTCAATTACCACGCTCGAACCCGTCTGGTTCGGGTCAAACAGCAATCCCCTGTGCGCTGGCGCTTCAGCCCGCGTAAACATTCAGCCGGGCCCATAACAATAAAAGGAGAGATGCCATGGCGACTCTGATCGGCGCACGTCACAGTCAGGCGATCTGGCGTGACTACCTGGAGCTGACCAAGCCAAAAGTGGTGGTGCTGATGCTCATCACCTCGCTGGTCGGCATGTTCCTCGCGACCCGCGCCGGGGTGCCGTGGACGGTGCTGGTGTTCGGCAACCTGGGGATCGCCTTGTGCGCTGGCGGTGCGGCGGCGGTGAATCACGTGGTGGACCGGCGCATCGACGCAGTGATGGCGCGCACCCACAAACGTCCCTTGGCCGAAGGCCGGGTCTCACCGACGGCAGCGCTGACGTTCGCCTTGGTGCTGGCGGTGCTGGGTCAGGCGTTGCTGCTGGCCTTCACCAACCCGCTGACCGCTTGGCTGACCCTCGCCTCCTTGCTCGGTTACGCGGTGGTCTACACCGGTTTCCTCAAACGCGCGACGCCGCAGAACATCGTCATCGGCGGCCTCGCCGGTGCCGCCCCGCCGCTGCTTGGCTGGACGGCTGCCACCGGCCACATCAGCGCCGAACCGCTGTTGCTGGTGCTGATCATCTTCGCCTGGACCCCGCCGCACTTCTGGGCTCTGGCGATTCACCGCAAAGAGGAATACGCCAAGGCCGACATTCCGATGCTGCCGGTGACCCACGGCGAGCACTACACCAAGATTCATATCCTGCTTTATACCTTCGCACTGCTGGCCGTGAGCCTGATGCCGTACGTGATCCACATGAGCGGCATGCTTTACCTGGTTTGTGCGTTGGGACTGGGCGCAAGGTTTCTGCAATGGGCCGTGGTGCTGTACCGTGGCACTCGGCCGCACGCAGCGATCAACACGTTCAAGTACTCTATTTACTACTTGTTCCTGCTGTTTATCGCGCTGCTCGTAGACCACTACCTACTGTTGAACCTATGACTCGAACCCAGAAAACCGTCTTCATCCTTGTCGCCCTGATCGCGCTGGTCCTGGGCCTGACCATCAACAAAGTGCTGTCCGGCAAAGGCCAGGGCGACCCGACCGCGTTGATTGACGCCGGGATCATCCTGTTGCCGCAAAGCCGTAACCTGCCGGACGTGACGATGACCGATCAGGACGGCAAACCGGTGGCGGTCAACGCGCTGAAAGACAAGTGGAGCCTGCTGTTCTTCGGCTACACCTTCTGCCCGGACATCTGCCCGACCACCCTCGCCCAACTGCGCCAGATCAAGAGCGAACTGCCGCCCGAGGCTGTGGATAAATTGCAGATCATTCTGGTCAGCGTCGATCCGAACCGCGACACCCCCAAGCAGCTCAAGCAATACCTGGGTTACTTCGATCCGCAGTTCCTGGGCCTGACGGCGGCGTCGGTGGACGACATTCAGAAACTGGCCAACGCGGTGAGCATCCCGTTTATTCCGGCGGACACCAGCAAGCCGAACTACACGGTTGACCACAGCGGCAACCTGGCGGTGATCGGGCCGGACGGTACACAGCGCGGGTTTATTCGCGCACCGTTGAACAACGCGAAGTTGGTGGCGCAGTTGCCGGTAATGCTCAAACGCAAATAAGCGACGCGAAACCCTGTAGGAGCCCGGCTTGCCGGCGATGGCGATCTCACGGACGCCATCGCCGGCAAGCCGGACTCCTACAGGCACTGTGTTTCAGGCATAAAAAAATGGGGCGCATTCAATGCGCCCCATTTTTCGTTCAAGCGGTAGATCAGAACGCCGGCACGACCGCGCCTTTGTACTTCTCGAGAATGAAGGCTTTCACTTCCGGGCTGTGCAGCGCGGCAACCAGTTTCTTCATGTCTTCGCTGTCTTTGTTGTCCGGGCGGGCAACGAGGATGTTCACGTACGGCGAGTCGCTGCCTTCGATGACCAACGCATCCTTGGCCGGATCGAGCTTGGCTTCCAGCGCGTAGTTGGTGTTGATCAGCGCCAGGTCGACCTGGGTCAGCACGCGCGGGATGGTCGCGGCTTCCAGTTCGCGGATTTTCAGGTCCTTGGCGTTCTCGGTGATGTCCTTGACGGTCGACAGGATGTTGTTCGAATCCTTCAACTTGATCAGGCCAGCCTTGGCCAGCAGCAACAGCGCACGACCGCCGTTGGTGGCGTCGTTCGGGATCACCACTTTGGCGCCGCCCGGCAGTTCGGTCAGCGCTTTGTATTTGCTGGAGTAAGCGCCCAGCGGTTCCAGGTGCACGCCGGCCACGGAAACCAGATGGGTGCCCTTGGCCTTGTTGAACTCATCAAGGTACGGCTGGTGCTGGAAGAAGTTGGCGTCCAGACGTTTCTCGGCCACTTGCACGTTCGGCTGAATGTAATCGGTGAAGACTTTGACCTTCAGGTCCACGCCTTCTTTGGCCAGTGCCGGCTTCACGAATTCGAGGATTTCTGCGTGCGGGACCGGGGTGGCCGCGACGGTCAGGGTGTCGGCGTGAGCGGAAAAGGCTGCAACGGCAGCAAACGCGACGAGTAATTTTTTCATTCAGCTAACTCCTTGTGAATATCCGCTTGCGGCGCCCGCCAGCGAATGGCCTGCTCATAAATTATTTGCGCGAGAAGTGTACGACCAACTTGTCGCCAACGGTTTGCAACACTTGAACCAGCACCAGCAGCAACACCACCGTGACGACCATCACGTCAGTCTGGAAGCGCTGGTATCCGAAACGGATCGCCAGGTCGCCCAGACCACCGGCGCCGACCACACCGGCCATCGCCGTGTAGGACACCAGTGTAATCGCTGTCACCGTAATCGCCGCGAAGATGCCCGGGCGGGCTTCCGGCAGCAAGGCATTGGTGATGATCTGACGTGTCGTCGCGCCCATGGCCTGGGTCGCTTCGATGATGCCGCGATCCACTTCACGCAAGGCGGTTTCCACCAGACGCGCGAAGAACGGCGTGGCACCGACCACCAGCGGCGGAATCGCACCGGCGACACCCAGCGAGGTGCCGGTGATCAACACGGTGAACGGGATCATCACGATCAGCAAAATGATGAAGGGCAGCGAACGCAGGATGTTCACCACCAGCGACAACATCGCGTACACACCTTTGGCTTCCAGCAACTGACGCGGGCTGCAAAGGAACAACAACACTCCCAGCGGAAGGCCCAGCAGCACGGTGAACAACAGCGAACCGCCGAGCATCAGCAGGGTATCGCCAGTGGCCAGCCAGATTTCGAACCAGTCGATATTGGAGAAGAAAACTGTAAGGGCTTCCATCAACGCAGCACCTCCATATGAACGTCAGCCGCGGTGAAGCGGGCAAACGCCGCCTCCATGTCGCCGCCGGTGACCGCAAGGGTCAGTTGCCCGTAGGGAATGTCTTTGATGCGGTCGATACGACCGGCCAGGATGCTGTAGTCCACGCCCGTTTCGCGAGCGACGGTTCCCAGCAATGGCGCGTAGGTCGCTTCGCCCTGGAAGGTCAGACGCACGATGCGACCTGGCACATGAGCGAAATCGTCACGCTGCTCGCTTTCGTCGATCTGCTCGTCTTCCTGGACGAAGCGTTTGGTGGTCGGGTGTTTCGGGTGCAGGAACACCTCGGCGACCGAACCTTGCTCGACGATCACGCCAGCGTCCATCACGGCCACCTGGTCGCACACGCGACGGATCACATCCATCTCGTGGGTGATCAGAACGATGGTCAGTTTCAGTTCGCGGTTGATCTCGGCCAACAATTGCAGGACCGACGCGGTGGTCTGCGGGTCCAGGGCGCTGGTGGCTTCGTCGCACAGCAGGATTTTCGGCTTGGTTGCCAAGGCGCGGGCGATGCCGACGCGCTGCTTCTGGCCACCCGACAACTGCGCCGGGTACTTTTTGGCGTGGTCGGACAGCCCCACCCGCGCCAACAACTCGGCCACACGCTGGTCGATCTCGCTGCGCGACAGTTCACCCGCCAGGGTCAGCGGCAACGCGACGTTGTCGGCCACGGTCTTGGATGCCAGCAGGTTGAAGTGCTGGAAAATCATCCCGACCTGCTGACGGAAGCGTCGCAAGCCGTTGGCGTCCAGCGCCGTGACTTCTTCGCCGTCGACGATGATCTTGCCGCCACTGGAGTTCTCCAGGCGATTGATCAGACGCAGCAGAGTACTTTTTCCCGCACCGGAATGACCAATCAGGCCGAAGACCTGACCGTTCTCAATCGACAGACTGGTCGGGTGCAGGGCGGGAATATCCTTACCGGCGACGCGGTAGGTTTTGTGGACGTTTTGAAACTCGATCACGTAGCGAACCTTGTGGGGCGCGTTGAAAAAGGATCAGCGGTTAGCCGGGCGCGCATTTTAGCCTGTCCGTATAGAGGTTATTAGCATTTATTCCGCATTCAACCTTCGATTTGGCAATAACGCGATCAAAGGTCAGAAAAAAAGGAACGGCTAAAAACCCCATCAGTCACTAATAGGGCAACTCGAAAACGCCCCCGGTGCCGTGCCTGGGGCATGCATAAGCGTCCTGGCTACGGCAGGAATCGCAACGAGGAGTCTACGACTGATGAGTACTAAAAAACCTGCCGCCCCCAAAAGCGCTCTGGCCGGGACCGAAACTCTCGACCGCGGCAACACCAATACCAAGCTCGACAGCCTGGAAAAATTTCGCTCCGACGCCACCGAACAGGCCCTGCGCACCAACCAGGGCGTGAAGGTGTCGGATAACCAGAACACGTTGAAGGTCGGCGCTCGCGGGCCGTCGTTGCTGGAAGACTTCATCATGCGTGAAAAAATCACGCACTTTGACCATGAACGCATTCCCGAGCGCATCGTCCACGCCCGCGGCACCGGCGCTCATGGTTACTTCCAGAGCTATGAAAACCATTCTGTGCTGAGCAAGGCTGGTTTCCTGCAGGATCCGGGCAAGCAAACCCCGGTGTTCGTGCGTTTTTCTACCGTTCAGGGGCCACGCGGGTCAGGCGATACCGTGCGCGACGTACGGGGTTTCGCCGTGAAGTTCTTCACCGACGAAGGCAACTTCGACCTGGTGGGCAACAACATGCCGGTGTTTTTCATACAGGACGCGATCAAGTTTCCTGACTTCGTGCACGCAGTAAAACCCGAGCCACACAACGAAATGCCTACCGGCGGCTCGGCACATGACACCTTCTGGGATTTTGTCTCGCTGGTGCCGGAGTCGGCGCACATGGTGATCTGGGCAATGTCCGACCGGGCGATCCCGAAAAGCCTGCGCAGCATGCAGGGCTTTGGCGTGCACACGTTTCGGCTGATCAACGCCGAGGGCAAATCGCGCTTCGTCAAATTCCATTGGCGCCCGACTGCCGGCACGTGTTCGCTGGTGTGGGACGAAGCACAGAAGCTCGCCGGCAAGGACACCGACTACCACCGGCGCGACCTCTGGGAGTCCATCGAGATCGGCGACTACCCGGAATGGGAGCTGGGCGTGCAGATCATCGAAGAGGAAAACGAGCACAGTTTCGACTTCGACATCCTCGACCCGACCAAACTGATCCCGGAAGAACTGGTGCCGATCACGCCACTGGGCAAAATGACGCTGAACCGCAACCCGGACAACTTCTTCGCCGAAACCGAACAAGTCGCCTTCTGCCCGGGACACATCGTGCCGGGGATCGACTTTTCCAACGATCCGCTGCTGCAAGGTCGGCTGTTTTCCTACACCGACACGCAGATCAGCCGACTCGGCGGGCCGAATTTTCACGAGATCCCGATCAACCGTCCGGTGGCGCCGTTCCATAACGGCCAGCGGGATGCGTTGCACCGCACCACCATCGACAAGGGGCGTGCGTCCTACGAGCCCAACTCCATTGATGGCGGCTGGCCGAAAGAGACGCCGCCAGCCGCTCAGGACGGCGGCTTCGAGAGTTATCCAGAACGTATCGACGCCAACAAGATCCGTCAGCGCAGCGAGTCGTTCAGCGACCACTTCTCTCAGGCACGCCTGTTTTTCCACAGCATGAGCAAGCACGAGCAGGAACACATCATCTCGGCTTACAGCTTCGAGTTGGGCAAGGTTGAGCGAGAGCACATCCGCGCCCGCGAGGTGAACGAAATCCTCGCCAACATCGATCTGGAACTGGCCAAACGCGTGGCGCAAAACCTCGGCTTGCCCGCTCCGAAAGCCGGGACGGTCGAGGTGCGCAAAGTCTCACTGGATCGCTCGCCAGCGCTAAGCCAGGCAAATCTATTGCCGGGCGATATCAAAACCCGAAAAGTGGCGATTCTGGCGGCCAATGGGGTTGATGGCGCCGCCATCGATGCCATGAAGAAAGCGCTGATGGCAGAAGGTGCGCACGCCAAATTGCTCGGCCCGACTTCGGCGCCGGTGACCACCGCTGACGGCAAGACGCTGCCGGTGGATGCTTCGATGGAAGGGCTGCCTTCGATTGCCTTCGACGCGGTGTTCGTGCCCGGTGGCGCGGCATCCATCAAGGCGTTGAGCGGTGATGGCGTGGCGCTGCACTACGTGCTGGAGGCTTACAAGCACTTGAAGGCAATCGCGCTGCAAGGCGAGGCGAAGCAGTTGCTGGATGTGTTGAAGCTGGAGGCTGATGCGGGGTTGATCGTGGGGACGGATGCCAAATTGATCAAGCCGTTTTTCGCCGCGATCGGGCAGCATCGGGTGTGGGATCGGGAGCCTAAAGCCAAGGCGATTCCGGCTTAAGATCTTTGTTGTTTGAAATGACGCTATCGCGGGCTTGCCCGCGATGCTTTTAAGGCTTGCGAGGGCTCAGAACCATCTGCGCCGGAATGTTGCGCAGGATCTGTTTCTTCAGATTCAGGTCAAACCCCGAATCCAGCTTCTTTACCCGTTTGGTCAGCAGCGTCGCCAACCAAGGGTAGTCCTGCGTACGTGGCGCCTGAATGCTTACGTCACACTGATAATTCACCACATCCGTGGCGATAGCGTCGAGTTGCCGACGAAGTTTGCCCATATCGATGAGGTTCAACTCAACCGTGGTGCTTTCAGCCGTCGGATCAATCACTTTCGCCTGCGGCTTGGCCTCGGCAGCCTTCAGTGCTGCTTCGGCTTTATCCAGCTCAGCCTTGCGCGCGTTGACGATGGCATTGTTGACCCCGCCGGTCAGCGCTGGCGCCTTGGGCATCAACACCCGCGCGCGGCTCAGCGCTGTCGCGGCAGCGTTCACATCGCCTTTTTGCAGCACGATCTGACTGCGCAACAGATAGGCCTCGGCCAACTGACGCTGGTATTGCTCAAGGGATTGATCGTTGGGTGACTCGGCCTGCAAGGCCGCCAATTGACCTTCGGCAGTGGCCAGTTCGCTGCTCGCGAGGCTTTGCTCGAGCTGTGCGATGGCCGTGGCCCGCGCATCAGTGGCCTCGGTGGCCGCCGGTGGCGTGCTTTGGCATGCGCCCAGTAGCAGCGAAAATGCGACAAGGAGCAGATAACGGGAGGCGAACGGCTTCATTCCTGCGACTCTCTATTTGCGCAAAAAACGAGCAAGTCTACACCCCTCGGCGGGGCAGGACAAAACTCAGCAGAAACAGTGCGGCGGCCGTCACAACAATCGATGGGCCCGCCGGGGTGTCCTTGAACCACGACAACGCCAACCCGCCACACACGGCGAGCATGCCCAGCAGGCTCGCGCCCAGTGCCATCTGTTCCGGCGACCGGGCGTGACGTTGTGCCGCAGCCGCGGGGATGATCAACAGCGAGGTAATCAGCAACACGCCGACGATTTTCATCGCCACCGCAATGACCACGGCGATCAGCAACATCAATGTCAGGCGCAACGCCGGCACTGGCAGACCTTCTACCTTGGCCAACTCTTCATGCACCGTGATCGCCAGCAATGGCCGCCACAACGTCACCAGCAACACGAGAACGCCAGCGCTGCCGCCGAGAATCCAGGCCAGATCCGTCGGGCTGATCGCCAGCAGGTCACCGAACAGGTACGCCATCAGGTCGATCCGCACTTCGTGCATGAAGCTTAGTACGACCAGCCCCAGAGAGAGCGTGCTCGGTGCGAGAATTCCCAAAAGCGTGTCGGACGCCAGCGGCTGACGCTGTTGCAAAGTCACCAACAACACCGCCAACAGCAAACAACCGACGGTGACCGCCACCGTCGGACTGACATCCAGCAGAAAGCCCAATGCCACGCCGAGCAAGGCTGCATGGGACAGGGTGTCGCCAAAATAAGCCATGCGCCGCCAGACCACGAACGAACCCAACGGGCCCGCCACCAATGCCAGGGCCAGACCTGCAAGCAGGGCGTAGAGCAGAAAATCAGCCATGCTTGCAGCCATCTCCGTGAACGTGAGGTTGGGCCGCCGGGGCCGCGCTGACCACCGAACCATGCAGATCATGGGCGTGGTCGTGATGGTGGTGATAAATCGCCAGGCTTTGTGCGTTCTTTCCGAACAGCTCGACGAAAGCCGGATCGCCGCTGACTTGCTCGGGATGGCCTGAACAGCAGACATGACGGTTGAGGCAGACCACTTGATCGGTGGTGCTCATCACCAAATGCAAATCGTGGGAAACCATCAAAACGCCGCAACCATGACGGTCACGCAGACGGGTGATCAGGCTGTACAGCTCGGCCTGCCCGGCCACATCGACGCCCTGCACCGGCTCATCAAGCACCAACAGTTCCGGTTCGCGCAGCAGTGCTCGAGCCAGCAGCACGCGCTGCATTTCACCGCCGGAAACACTTTGCACCGGGCTGTCGATCACCTGTTCGGCGCCGACTTCCTTGAGGGCCGCCAAGGCGCGAACACGATCCACGCCTGGCACCAGACGCAGAAAGCGCAGCACCGACAGCGGCAGCGTCGGATCGACGTGAAGTTTTTGCGGCATGTAACCAACGCGCAGTTTCGGCTTGCGCCATACGCTGCCGCTGTCCGGCTTCAACAGACCGAGCACCGCCCGCACGAGGGTAGTTTTGCCAGCACCATTGGGGCCGATCAGGGTGACGATCTGCCCCGGCTCGACGCTCAGCTCAATGTTGTCCAGCACGTTTTGCCCGGCAAACGTGACGGCAACCTGCTCGAGGCGGATCAACGCGTTGCTCATCAAGCCCCCTGGCAACCCGAGCAGAGGCCGACCACTTCGACGGTCTGGCCTTCGACAACGAACCCGACATCCTTGGCGCTGTTGATAATCGCGTCGCTGATGGATTTCTGCTCGAGTTCGATGGCCGCGTGGCATTCGCGGCAGATCAGGAATTGGCCCTGGTGCGCGTGCTCCGGGTGATTGCAGCCAACGAAGGCGTTCAGCGAGGAGATGCGGTGCACGAGGCCGTTTTCCAGGAGGAAATCCAGCGCTCGGTACACGGTCGGCGGCGCGGCGCGGCGGCCGTCCTGCTCACTGAGCACCGCAAGGATGTCGTAGGCACCCAACGGTTTGTGGCTTTGCCACACCAGTTCCAGCACCCGCCGGCGCAAGGCGGTCAGGCGCAGGCCTTGACGTGCGCACAAGGCATCGGCCTCAGACAGTGCGCTATGCACGCAATGAGAGTGGTCGTGGGGACGGCTGGCAATCGGTGTTTTAGGCATGAGCGGCGACGAGTTTTGTGAGAGACGTTATTATGTTACCCGTTCTCGCCTCTTCGAGTGGTCATCGTGTCCCGACTTTTTTCTATCTTTGTCGTATTTGTCGCCAGTTTCCTGCTGATCGGCTCCGCCCAGGCCGAGGTCAAAGTCCTCACCAGCATCAAGCCGCTTCAGTTGATTGCCGCTGCGGTGCAGGACGGTGTGGCAATTCCGGAAGTGCTGCTGCCGCCGGGGGCTTCGCCGCATAACTACGCGTTGCGCCCGTCCGACGTACGGAAGGTGCAGTCGGTGGATCTGTTGTACTGGATCGGGCCGGGCATGGAAGGTTTCCTGCCTCGCGTGCTGAATGGTCGTACACTGCCGAGCGTTGCAGTGCAGGATTTGCCGGGACTGAAATTGCGCCGTTTCGCCGAAGACAGTCACTCGCACGCAGACGAAGCCGACGAGCATGATCACGATCACCGTCCGGGCAGCCTGGATGCGCATTTGTGGTTATCGCCGATCAACGCTCGGGTGATCGCAGCGAAAATGGCCGCGGACCTGAGCACTGCCGATCCGGACAACGCGGCGCGCTATCAGAGCAATCTCAAAGCATTTGATGGCCGTCTCGACGCGCTGGACCTGCGCTTGAAAGCGCGGCTGGCGGGTATCGCGGGCAAACCGTACTTTGTGTTCCATGAAGCGTTCGACTACTTCGAAGACGCCTACGGCCTCAAGCACACTGGCGTATTCAGCGTCGCCGCCGAAGTGCAGCCGGGAGCCCAGCACGTCGCAGCGATGCGGACGCGGTTGCAGGAAGTCGGCAAGACCTGTGTGTTCAGTGAACCGCCATTGCGGCCGCGTCTGGCAGAAACGCTGGTGGCAGGTTTGCCGGTGAAACTGGCGGAGCTGGATGCGCTGGGCGGGTACACGCCGGCGACTGCTCAGGGGTATGAGCAGGTGCTGGAGAAGTTGGGGAATGATTTGGCGGGGTGTCTGGAGTCGTTGTAACCGACACAAAACCTGTGGCGTGAGCATGCTCGCGCCACAGGTGATTGCAGTAATGCCAGTCTTTATTTGCCTGGCACTTAGAGCGCGAACGGCAACGGCGTACTGACCTTCTGCCGCTGCGCCAAGCGCTGCTGAAACTCCATCGGATCGTGAATCAAAACGTCCTGCCCGGCGAAAGACTCCGCGGCAATCAACCGCGACAGCCAAAACCGCACACAGGCCACACGCAGCATGGTCGGCCACAACTCGGCCTCGGCAGCGGTGAACGGTCGCAATGCGGCATAAGCCCCCAGCAACGCCCGCGCTCGTGGCCCATCGATCAACCCGTCGTCGTCCGAACACCAGTCATTCAAGGCAATCGCCACGTCATAGAGCATCGGCCCCGAGCACGCGTTGTAGAAGTCGATCAACCCGGTCAGGTGCGTGCCTTCGAACATCGCGTTGTCGCGGAACAGGTCCGCGTGGATGTTGGCCCGTGGCAACGCCAGGATTTTCTCTTTTTGCTGTGTGATTTCATCCAGCGCCCGTTGCAGCAAATCACTTTGCTCAGCATTCAGGTGCGACAGCAGTTGCGTACCCTCCTCCAGCATCCAGTCCAGCCCACGATCGGTTTTGCGCTTGATCATGTTGGCCTGGGTCGCCAGGTGCAGGTGCCCGAGCAACTCTCCCACCTGAGCGCAATGCTGTGCGTTGGCGACTTTGATGTGCTTGCCGGCCAGACGCGGCTGCAACAGTGCAGGCTTGCCGGCCAGTTCGCGCAAGGCGATGCCGTCAGTGGTGCGCAAGGCATAGGGCACCGGCAGATCGGCTTCATGCAGCACGTCCAGCAATTCGATGAAGAACGGCATCTCCTGAACCGGACCGCGCTCAACCAGGGTCAGGACAAATTCGCCCTGCTCCAGGCTGATAAAGAAGTTGGTGTTTTCGCTGCCGGCAGCAATCCCCTGGAAATCAAGCAGGCGGCCGAGCCCGTAGGGGGCGAGAAAGGTTTCCAGCTCGGGCCGAGCCAGCGGGGTGAACACAGACATGTTTTAACTGCCAGTACGGGCGCCGCTGCTTGAGCCAGCGCCGATTGAAATTAAGAAACTACTTCCACTCAAAAATTTTCCACGACGGAATCAGCATATCCGGCTGATCCGAGCGGATGAAGTTTGCATCCGTGCCGTCCGCACGCACCAGAAAATACGGGGGTGCGCCCTTCGGCGTGACCTTGATCGCATACAGGAAACCGTTTTGACGGTACTCCTGAATGACTTTGTCCCCTTCCGTGCGGATCGTGACTTCCGGCTCCGGAGTCGGCGCATCATCCGCCGCCATGGCGGCCATTGGAACGGTTGCAAACAAGCCAGCCAGCAACAGGCGATTTAGTGTGCGCATGATAACCTTGTCCCTTTGTCGTCAACGGTCCCGCTATTCTAGCGCCGGACCCGCCGAAAAGGTTGATCCTGCTCATGAGCCAAGCCCCCCTCGTCCTGGTGGACGGTTCTTCTTACCTGTACCGCGCCTTTCACGCCCTGCCGCCGCTGACCACTTCCAGAGGTCTGCCGACCGGAGCGGTCAAAGGCGTGCTGAACATGCTCAAGAGTCTGCGCAAGCAGTACCCGGACAGTCCGTTCGCCGTGGTGTTTGACGCCAAGGGCGGGACATTTCGCGATGACATGTACGCCGAATACAAGGCCAATCGCCCAAGCATGCCCGACGACATGCGCGTACAGATCGAGCCGCTGCACCAGAGCGTGATCGCCCTGGGTTTCCCGCTCCTGTGCGTCGAAGGCGTCGAAGCCGATGACGTAATCGGCACGCTGGCCCGCAGCAGCGCCGCCGCTGACCGTCCGGTGATCATCTCCACTGGCGACAAGGACATGGCGCAACTGGTCGACGGCCACATTACCTTGGTCAACACCATGACCGGTAGCAGCATGGACGTGGACGGCGTGAAGGAGAAATTCGGCGTCGCTCCCGAGCAGATCATCGATTATCTGGCACTGATGGGCGATTCGTCCGACAACATCCCGGGCGTTCCGGGCATCGGCCCCAAGACCGCTTCCGGCCTGCTCGTTGGAGTAAACGGCGGCCTGACCGAGCTGTACGCCCAGCTCGATATCGTCCCGACCCTGCCGATTCGTGGCGCCAAGACCCTGCCAGCCAAGCTCGAAGAGCACAAGGAGATGGCCTTCCTCTCCTATCAGTTGGCGACGATCAAGATCGACGTGCCGCTGGACATCGGCCTCGACGACCTGCAAATGGGCAAGCCGGATCACGACAAGCTCGCCGAGCTCTATACCCTGCTCGAGTTCAAAAGCTGGTTTGAAGAAAATCAGCGCGACGCCAAACGTTCCGGCCAGGAAGTCACCGCGCCGGTGGTTGAAGAAGCCGCCGTCGAGAGCGAACTCAAATACACCACAATCCTCACCCAGGCCGATTTCGACTTGTGGCTGAAGAAGCTCAACGACGCCAGACTGATCGCCTTCGACACCGAAACCACCGGCATCGATGCGCAACAGGCGCAGTTGGTCGGCCTGTCGTTTGCTGTACAGGCCAACGAAGCCGCCTACATTCCGCTGACCCATTCCTACATGGGCGTGCCGGATCAGCTGGATCGCGACACCGTACTTCGTGCGCTGAAACCGATTCTGGAAGATCCGAACAAACTCAAGGTCGGCCAGCACGCCAAGTTCGACATGAACATCCTGGCCAACTGCGCCATCGGTGGCGATCAGAGCTGCGGCATCACCGTACAAGGTATTGCCTTCGACACCATGCTCGAATCCTATGTGCTGGACTCCACCGCGACCCGTCACGACATGGACAGCCTGGCGCTCAAGTACCTGAATCACACCACCACCAGCTTCCAGGACATCGCCGGCAAAGGCGCCAAGCAGCTGACCTTTGACCAGATCTCCCTGGAACTGGCCGGCCCGTACGCCGCCGAAGACGCCGACGTGACGCTGCGCCTGCATCAAACCCTGCAGGAAAAGCTCAACGCTATTCCGAGCCTGAGCAAGGTCCTGAGCGACATTGAAATGCCGCTGGTGCCGGTGCTGGCACGGATCGAACGTCAGGGCGCGTTGGTCGATGCCAACCTGCTGGGTATCCAGAGTGTCGAGCTGGGCGAGAAAATGGTCGCGCTGGAGCGTGAGGCATTTGCCATCGCCGGTGAGGAATTCAACCTCGGTTCGCCGAAGCAATTGGGCGTGATCCTGTACGAAAAACTCGGCTTGCCGATCCTCAGCAAAACCGCCAAAGGCCAGGCCTCAACCGCCGAAGCGGTGCTGGCGGAACTGGCCGAGCAGGATTACCCGCTACCCAAAGTGCTGATGCAATACCGCTCGATGAGCAAACTGAAAAGCACCTACACCGACCGCCTGCCGGAGCAGATCAACCCGCGCACCGGGCGGATTCACACGTCTTATCATCAGGCCGTCGCGGCGACGGGGCGTTTGTCGTCCAGCGATCCGAACCTGCAGAACATCCCGATTCGCACCGCCGAAGGCCGGCGGATTCGTCAGGCGTTTGTGGCGCCCAAAGGCTACAAGCTGCTGGCCGCTGACTACTCGCAAATCGAACTGCGAATCATGGCGCACCTGGCAAAGGACGAGGGTTTGCTGCACGCCTTCCGCAATGACCTGGACGTGCACAAAGCCACCGCCGCCGAAGTGTTCGGCGTCGAGTTGACGCAGGTCACCACTGATCAGCGCCGCAGCGCCAAGGCGATCAACTTCGGTTTGATCTACGGCATGAGCGCGTTTGGCCTGGCCAAGCAGATCGGCGTCGATCGCAAACAGTCCCAGGCGTACATCGACCGCTATTTCGCCCGCTATCCAGGCGTCCTGGAATACATGGAGCGCACCCGCGCCCAGGCGGCCGAGCAAGGTTTTGTCGAGACCATTTTCGGTCGTCGCCTGTACCTGCCGGAAATCAACGCGAAAAACCCGGCCCTGCGCAAAGGCGCCGAACGCACGGCGATCAACGCGCCAATGCAAGGCACCGCGGCAGACATCATCAAAATAGCCATGGTGGCGGTGGATAACTGGCTGACGTCGTCAGGTCTCGACGCCAAAGTCATCCTGCAGGTGCACGATGAATTGGTGCTTGAGGTGCGTGAAGACCTGGTCGATCAGGTTCGTGAAGAAATTCGCGTGCACATGAGCGACGCCGCGAAGCTGGATGTGCCGCTGCTGGTCGAGGTGGGTGTAGGAAATAACTGGGATGAGGCTCACTGAGCCGTCTGAAAAGGTGTTTTCTGCTGCGGCATAGTGCCGCGGCAGAAGGGACGCAGGGCGCTTATTTCGGATAGCGATTCGGCTTATTTCAAATGGTTTTTGAAGCGCCGGAACTAAACCTGTGAACCGCCACTCAGAGTTACTGAATGGCTGGTGAAGCCCTTCATGCTCCTAATGTTGTGTTAAGTGTTGGCAGATATCTGGACCCCGCCCTAGCGGTCCGGAACTTGGACCCCGGAACTTCCCCCTCCCCATAAGAAGTCCGGGGTTTTTTTTGCCTGCGATTTACTGCTCGACGGGCTCCGCGCCCTTGTCCGCCAGCTCCATCCAGCCCGCCAGTACAGTGTAGGCGTCTTCCAGGCCCAGACGTTTTGGCGCCGAGAACAGTTGAATGGTGATCGCATCACCCCAGCCTTTGCGGATATCCGACTGCACCTTGAGCAGGACGTTTTTCGCCGCGCCGTAGGTCAACTTGTCCGCTTTGGTCAGCAGAATGTGCATCGGCATGCCGCTGGCGACGGCCCAATCGAGCATCAACAGGTCGAAATCGGTCATTGGATGACGGATGTCCATCATCAAAATCAGGCCTTTCAAACTCTCGCGACCACCCAGATAAGCTTCCAGGTGACGCTGCCAGTGCAGCTTCAACGGGATAGGTACTTTCGCGTAACCGTAACCCGGCAGGTCGACCAGACGCCGATCTTCGTCTAGCTTGAAGAAGTTCAAGAGTTGCGTGCGACCCGGCGTTTTCGAGGTCCGCGCCAGGCTGGCATGCGTCAGGGTGTTCAACGCGCTGGATTTACCGGCGTTGGAACGCCCGGCGAAGGCCACTTCAAAGCCTTCGTCGTCGGGACATTGGTCGACTTTGGCAGCGCTGAGCATGAAGGTGGACTGTTGGCACAGGCCGAGGATGGGGTTCTTGAGTTGCATGGGATTTCCGATGTGGGCGGCGCCGGGAATGGACGCGGCAAGCGGTGTCGTTTCCGTTTCAGTGACGCCAGTATATAATGCCGCAGATTTTGTGTGCGCTTTGTCCCAGCGTAGGATGAAGTTCACGAGAGCGATTGACCTTGATTCCGCATCAGAACGCAGAACGCTCTCAACCCTGAAAAGGTCGTTTTATGACGAAATGGCTGCTAGCTGCCGGTGTCTTGATGCCGCTTTACGGCGCTCAGGCTACACAGGATCCGGAAGCTGTGTACAACCGTGTTTGTGGTGCCTGTCATTCCGGCCAACTCCCCATGGCGCCCAAAAAGGGCGATCAGGAAGCTTGGACGCCGAGGTTGGCGAAAGGTATGGAGACGCTGGTGCAACACGTGACCCAGGGTTTCAAGGCGATGCCGCCGCGTGGTTTGTGCATGGACTGCAGTGCCGAGGATTACCAAGTCATCATCCAGTGGATGAGCGAGTGATCCCGGTCCATAACTCTTTAACCCTTAGCCGTAGTTGGATTAGCTGATGAACAAATTGATCGTGAGTCTGCTGTTGACCGTGGGGATTTCCGGTATTGCCCATGCTGCAGGTGATGCGACTGCTGGTCAGGCGAAAGCCGCAGTATGTGGCGCCTGTCATGGCCCGGATGGCAACAGCATGGCGCCTAACTTTCCGAAACTGGCAGGCCAGGGCGAGCGTTATCTGAACAAGCAGTTGCACGACATCAAGTCCGGCAAACGCACGGTACTGGAAATGACCGGCCTGCTGACCAACCTGAGTGATCAGGACCTGGCCGATATCGCCGCCTACTTCGCCAGCCAGAAAGGCAGCGTTGGCGCCGCCGACCCGAAAGTCGTGGCTCGCGGTGAAGCACTGTTCCGTGGCGGTGACCTGGCCAAAGGCCTGCCAGCCTGCACCGGCTGCCACTCGCCTAATGGCGCCGGCAACGCGGCTGCCGGCTTCCCGCACCTGGGTGGCCAGCACGCTCAATACATCGCCAAGCAGCTGACCGAGTTCCGCAAGGAAGAAGGCGGCCGTAACAACGATGGCGACACCAAAACCATGCAGACCATTGCCAAACGCCTTAGCGACGAAGACATCGCAGCAGTGTCGAGCTACATTCAGGGCCTGCACTAAGACCGGCGAATCGCGCGGCGGGCGGGACGTACATCTCCTGCAACGTTAACGCTCTATTAATCCGTCGCAGCAAGTATAAAAAGGGTGGCTCAGGCCACCCTTTTTTGTGCCTGCTGCCGTTACACTACAGAACTCAAGCCCGCCATGACCTGTCTGAAAACAGGTCGCGCGAGGCGACCAAAATTGTCCAGGAGTAAAGCATGCGTAATCTGATCATCAGCGCCGCACTCGTCGCTGCCAGCCTGTTCGGCATGACTGCCCAAGCCGCCGAAGCCCCCGCCGCCCCTTATGTTGAACTGAGCAATCCGGTTCCGGTTGCGGTGCCTGGCAAGATCGAAGTGGTGGAGCTGTTCTGGTACGGCTGCCCGCATTGCTACGCTTTCGAGCCAGTGATCAATCCTTGGGTCGAGAAGCTGCCGTCCGACGTGAATTTCGTCCGTATTCCTGCGATGTTCGGCGGCCCATGGGACGCACACGGCCAGATGTTCCTGACCCTGGAAGCCATGGGCGTCGAGAGCAAAGTGCACGCTGCGGTCTTCAATGCGATCCAGAAAGAGCACAAAAAACTCGTCGACAAGAATGAAATGGCCGACTTCCTGGCGACTCAAGGCGTAGACAAGGACAAGTTCCTGGCGACCTTCGACTCCTTCGCCATCAAGGGCAAGATCGTAAAGGCGCGCGAACTGGCCAAGAAGTATGAAATTTCCGGCGTTCCAACCATGATCGTCAACGGTAAATATCGCTTTGACGTGGGTTCTGCCGGCGGCGCCGAGCAGGCGTTGCAACTGGCCGACAAACTGGTCGACAAAGAGCGGGCGGCGAACAAGGCTGCCGCCAACTAAGCGCGGCGACTGCCATGCGCCGCTGGGGAACTGAACGCGTCGTCGGCCTGCACGATCCGCGGGTCAACGAACATCACCTGGAATCGACGGGCCTGCCCGCAGACAGCCGTCTGCGCTTGCTTAGTTTCAATATCCAGGTCGGCATCAGTACCGAGCGCTATCGGCACTACCTGACCCGGGGCTGGCAGCACCTGTTGCCGCATACCGGGCGTGCCGACAATCTGCAAAAGATCGGCAATCTGTTGGGCGACTTCGATCTGGTCGCCCTGCAGGAAGCCGATGGCGGAAGCTTGCGATCCGGCTACGTCAATCAAGTCGAACACCTGGCGCAACTCGGCGCCTTCCCCTACTGGTATCAACAACTCAATCGCAATCTCGGTCGCCTCGGCCAGCACAGCAATGGCGTGCTCAGCCGCCTGCGCCCGTGGGCGATTGAAGATCATCCGCTGCCGGGGCCCAAGGGTCGCGGAGCGATTCTGGTGCGTTTCGGTGAAGGTCCGGAAGCGCTGGTGGTGGTCATGATGCATCTGGCACTGGGCGCACGCGCCCGCAGCATGCAACTGGCTTACATCCGCGAGTTGATTGGCGGCTATAAACACCAGGTACTGATGGGTGACATGAACACTCATGCCAGTGACCTGTTGCAAAACTCCGCGTTGCGCGACCTCGGTCTGCTGGCGCCGCAACTGGAAGCGACCTTCCCCAGCTGGCGCCCGCAACGCTGCCTGGACCACATTCTGCTAAGCCCGACCCTGACCCTCGAAAAGGTCGAAGTGCTGGCACAACCCATTTCCGATCACCTGCCGGTCGCGGTAGAGATTCGTCTGCCGGGTTCGCTCACGGCCGATGCATTCCCCGCGTTGAGTCCTGCCCCTCGCGGAACCCTTGAATGAGCGACGAAGCACAACGCTGGAAAGAGAAATACCTCAAAAGCATCGAACAACAGGAAAAACTCGAGCGTCGCTGGGACGCCCGGCTCGACTTGCTGCGTCGGGGATTGGTGCGCAGTACTCTGGCGGCCGAGGGCACCGACCGCGCGGTTGACCAGTGCATGAAAGAAATGCGTGAGGTCATCCGCACCAATGACATGGATGCGGGCCTGGCGGCGCTGCTTCCGCGACTGGAAAAAGCCGTACTCGACTCCGAACAGCGTCGCGAAACCCGAGTCAATCAAACCAGTGCCGCGCTGACCTCGCTGGTTGCGCAACTGCAAACGTTGCCGCTGCCCCGGGAAGTCAGTCGGCCACTCAAGAATTTCGCCAAAACGCTGGACGGACGCGTCAGCCAGGCACGCGAGATCCCGTTGCTGCTCAGCGAACTGAGCGGCCTGCAAGGTAAAGCCTTGAGTCAGCTGGAGAACCCGGCAGAACCCGGTCGTCCAGGCTTGCTGCAACGATTGTTCGGCAGTCGCGAAGCGGATGAAGCCGCTCCGGAAGCTGCAACCCCTGAGCCCCATGTGTCCGCGCCACCGCCTGTCGAAGCCCCTGTTGCTTTGCCTGCCGACGCGCCGCGAGTCGTCGTCGAATCCTCGACCGCCGCCGAAGAGCCACCAGTGACCGTGCCTGACGCCCCCGCGGCCGCCACCGAGCCGCTGGCAACCGACACGACAACAGACACCCCGCCGCCTGCTGTGGTGGCGTTTGTGCCGCCTGTCGTTGAACCTCCGCCAGCGCCCGAGATAGAAACACCGGTCCAACCAGAGACTCAACAACCAGAGCAGCCGGTACCCGCCGCAGAGACGCCGGTCGTCGAGGCCCAACCGCCCATCAATCCCGACGAACTGACCCCAGTGGTGTTTCTCGACAGCCTGCCCCTGCCCTCGGCCATGGCCCAGGCGCTGGCAGCCATCGATCCGGAACAACCTGAACACGATATTCTCTACGCCCTTCCGGACTCGCCCGAGCCGTCCTACAGCTCGGTGGCCAAGCACATCGAAGACACGCTACTGGGCCTGCTCGACGACCTGTCGCTGCCCGAACGTCACCGCCCACAAGCTGAAGCGATGCGTGATCGCCTGCAAAACGGCTTGAACTGGTACGAACTGCTGCCGATCCTCGACGATCTGGCAACCTTGATGCTGGCCATCAACAACAGCGGGCAACACGAGTTCGAAGTTTACTTGCAGCAACTCAACGAACGCCTCGAGTCGTTCCAGAGCAACTTGCAAGCCGCCAGCGATGGCCATGCCGATAACCAATCTGCCGCACGGCAAATGGACACGCAGATCCGCGAGCAAGTCGACGGTTTGCAGAGCAGCATGCAGGAAGCCGCAGACCTGGAAGACCTCAAGCATGTCCTGGAGAACCACCTCGAAGGTCTGCTCGGCACCATGGACCAGCACCAGAAGCAGCGCGACGAACGCGAACAGGAAGTGGCCGCCCGCCTGAAAGGCCTGGCCGAACGAGTGGCGCACATGGAGCAGGAAGCCCAGGGTTATCGCGAACACCTCGAAGAGCAGCGCCAGAAAGCCTTGATCGACCCGCTGACCGGGCTGCCGAACCGGGCAGCCTGGAGCGAACGGCTCGACCACGAAATCCATCAGTGGCAACAACACGGCAACACCCTTCTGCTGGCCATGCTCGACCTCGACCATTTCAAACGCATCAACGATAACTATGGCCACCTTGCCGGCGACAAAGTGCTGAAAATCATCGCCACGGTGTTGCGCAAACGGCTGCGCGGGACGGATTTCATTGCCCGCTTTGGCGGTGAAGAATTTGTCCTGTTAATGCCCGCCACAGTGCCGGCCGTCGGCGCCAAACTTCTGGAAAGCTTGCGCGCAGCAATCGAAGCCTGCCCGTTCCACTTCAAAAGTGAGCCGGTGACCATCACCATTTCGATGGGACTGACAGCGTTCAAGCCTGGGGAACACAGTGATCTGGTGCTTAAAAGAGCCGATCAGGCGCTATATCGGGCAAAACATGCTGGCCGTAACCGAGTGGAACTGGGCTGACAGCCAATTGTTCCATTTTGTTTAAAAGTTCGCGCCAACCATTCTCGCGCAAGGCAGTACGTTACACTGTTGCATTACTGTCTTGCGTGTATTGCCTTCTACCATGAAATATCTTGCCCTCATCGTGTCGCTGATCCTGTTAGCCGGTTGCGCCAGCGGCCCCCGCCTCGACACCAGTCACCCTTCGGTCAATCACGACAGCCGCATTCAGTTCGTGGTGGTGCATTACACCTCCGCCTCGCTCGAACGCTCGCTGCAATTGTTGACCCATGGCGAAGTCAGCAGCCACTACCTCATCGGCGACGACAAAAACGCCACCATCTACCAGTTGATGGATGAAAATCTACGGGCGTGGCATGCAGGGGAAAGTGAATGGCAAGGCAGGACCTGGTTGAATTCCAGCTCCATCGGCATCGAAATCGTCAATCCGGGCTTCAAGGAAACCCCGACCGGAGGGCGTTATTGGTTCCCCTACAGCGAAGCTCAGGTCCAGTCTTTGATCGTCCTGCTCAAAGACATCAGCAAGCGCTACGCCATCAACCCGCGCAGCATAATCGGCCATAGCGACATCGCACCGTTGCGCAAGCTTGACCCGGGACCGCTCTTTCCCTGGAAACGTCTGGCGACCGAAGGCCTCGGCGTCTGGCCGGACGAGCAGGACGTGGCGCGTCAACAGAACCGGTTCGACGTACAAATGCCGAGTATCAGCTGGTTCCAGGGGCAGTTGGCCCGCCTGGGGTATGCCACGCCACAAACCGGTGAACTGGATGTCGCGACGCGCCATGTCATCGCAGCGTTTCAAATGCACTTCCGGCCGTCACGCTTCGACGGCCTGCCAGACGCGCAAACCGCAGCGCTGCTTCAGGTGTTGAATCAGACAAAATAATGACGCCCGCCCGACGGTCCGGGCTTTTTCCCAATCAGCAGCTATAACTCATTGGTAATTCTTCGGATATTCCAACATGCCTGCTGCTCGAGAGACGCTTCGTAGCTGGTTCTATCGCCCATTGTTTTTGGCGATGCTGGCTGCTGCCCTGAGCAGCGTATTGTTATTGGCGCTCAGCCTGTTCGTGGCCATTCATCAGATCGAGCAAAACGAAAGCCTGGAAATGAACGCGCAGGGTGAGCGATTTCTTGCGCGTCTGGAGCAGTTGTTCGGGCAACTGCGCGAAGGGCTCGATGATCTGGAGGCCCAACCGCTGCGAATCTGCGACAAAGAAATGATCGCCACTTTGCAGCAGGTTAGCTTCAACTACCGCTTTGTTTACGAGGCCGCGTATATGGATGCCTCGAAGATCTGCTCTAACCGTCCACGCCAGGAAGGACTGTCGCTGGCACGAGCACCGGACATTAAAGACCCCACTTACAGTTATTGGCTGAACACCACCACCGAACCTGATGAAAACCGGGCCGCGCTTATGCTCGGGCGTGGCAATTTTCGTGTCGCGACCTCTCGTGGACATTTGACCGACATGGTCGACCTGTCACCGGGTAGCAGTCTTTTGGTGATACTTGACCACGGCACCCGCGCGATTCCGGTGCTGGGCTCCGCGCAAGTCTGGCCGCCGACCGAGCCCTGGCCACCGAAAAGCAGCGAAGCCTTGCAAGTCACCCCGACTCGCTTGATCTATCTCATGCCGACCAAGAGCCCTGAGTACCAATTGGTGCTGATCACCCCGCGCACCGCCGTGAATGTGCCAACCGCCTGGTGGTGGCTGGTGCCGGCCAGCCTGGCGTTGGGAATACTGGTGGGCTTCATGGTGTTTTTGCTGGTGCGTCAGCGGCAGTCGCTGGACGCGGAATTGACCGGTGCGATTCGACGAGGCGAGTTGCAGGTGTTGTATCAACCGATCTTCAACCTCGACAGCCGCAACTGTGTCGGCGCCGAAGCATTGCTGCGCTGGCGGCGGCCGGACGGCACGCTGACCAGCCCCGACCTGTTCATTCCGATGGCGGAGAACACCGGTCAGATCCGTCAGATGACCGACTTCGTCCTGCAACGCCTGCTGGAACAGCTGGGCCAGTTGTTGCGGGCCAATCCGCAACTGTACATCTCGGTCAACCTCGCCGCGTGCGATGTCATGGTGCCGCGTATCGGCCAGGTGATGGCACGCCTGCTGACCTTGCACCGGGTCGCGGCCAAGCAGATTGCCTTTGAGGTGACTGAGCGAGGATTGATTGACGTGGTAGTGGCCCGGGAAAATCTGCAAGCCTTGCGCGATGTCGGGCATCAGGTGTTGATCGATGACTTTGGTACTGGCTATTGCAGCCTCGCCTACCTGCAAACCCTGCCGGTGGACTGCCTGAAAATCGACAAGGCGTTCATCGATGCGTTGGGGCATGACGCCGCCAGCAGTGGCGTGGCACCGCACATTATTCACATGGCCCAGTCGCTGAACCTGAAGGTGATTGCCGAGGGCATCGAGCATGAAGCCCAAGCCGTATTCTTGAGCAGTGAAGGGGTGAAGTTCGGTCAGGGCTGGTTGTTTGCCCATGCATTGAGCGCCGTACAGTTCATCGAATTGATTACCCGGGGTCGGCGACTGGCCGGCCGACGCCTGGATGACGAAGCGTAAACCCGCGTTAAACCGCCAACGCCATATAGAACTGAGTACCCTGCCCCGGCCGCGAATAGACGCCCATCCGCCCACCGTGCAACTGCACGATTTCCTTGCACAACGCCAGACCGAGCCCCGCGCCCCCCTTCTTGCGTCCAACCTGAACAAAGGGCTCGAAGATCCGCCCCTGTTGGCCGTAAGCGATGCCTTCGCCATTGTCCTCGACGCTAATGATCACCCGCTCCCCGTGACGCCGTGCCTGCAAACGTATCAGGCCGTCAGGGCCGGTATGGCGTAGCGCGTTGTCGATCAGGTTGTCGAGCACACGGTCCAGTTGCGGCTGATCGGCCTGCAACCACGGTAATGGCCCTTGCACCTCCACCCGCAGGTCGATGCCCTTCTCTTGCGCCGCATCGGCAAACCGCGACCGGGCCTGCTCAAGGAGTTCCTCGATGGAACACGGCGCCAGCGAGAGTTTCTGCAGGCCATTCTGGTAGCGGGAGAAGTTCAGCAAGTCGTTGATCAACTGCATCAAACGCTGCATCTCTTCATTGACCGTGTCCAGCAGATCAGCTTCTCGCGAGTCCTGCGCAAAATGCGCGCGCTCACGGAACAGGCCGAATGCCATGTGCATCCCGGTGACGGGCGTGCGCAGCTCATGAGAAGCGCGCAACACAAATTCGCTGCGCACCCGCTCGAAAGCTCGCTGCTCGGTGACGTCATGCAACACCATCACCGCGCCCAGAATATGGCCCTGCGTATGACTGACCGGCGTCAGGCTGTACGTGAGCAACCGCGACTCGCCATCGACCTCGATACTGAGGTCCTCCGGCGCCCGCTCCAAACTGCCGCCACGCAGCACCAGTTGCAACTGTTGGTCCAGCTCGGGTCGTTCGAGCGCGCTGCCCAGCCCCTGGCCAAGCCGATCAGTGTCCCAACCCAACTGGCGCTGCGCCACCGGGTTGAGGTGTTCGAGATGGCCATCGCGGTCGATCATCAGCAGACCGTCGTCGATGCTGTCGAGCACCGCTTGCAAACGCTGCTGGCCGGCGAGCAACTCGTCGATGTTGGTGGCCTGATGCTGACGCAAAGCCTCTGCCATGATCCCGAATCGCTTGGTCAGCAGGTTCATTTCCACTGCCGAGGAAATCGGCAGGGTTACCTCGAAATTGCCTTGGCCGATGTGGTCGGCGGCCTGGGCCAAAGCCTCGATCGGCTCGCCGAAACGACGTGCGATCGCGTGAGCGGTAACGAAACCGATGATCAGCACGGTCAGTCCCACCAACCCGAGCAGGCCGGCAATCAGCAGCGCCCGTTCCCGCGCCCGAAGTTGCGTTTCATTGATGTTATCCAGCGCGCGCTTGTGCTCGGTAATCAGCCCGTTGCGCAAGACGTTGAATTTTTCGGTGAGGTCTTCGTTACCACTCAGCACATGAGACGGATCTTGCGCCAGGTTCAGCGCCTGAAGAAAACGCAGGTAATCGTCCTTGGCTTGTCTGAACCCGTATTGGCCTCTTTCTTGGACCTGCTCATGGGCGATGCCTTCATCCAGCAGCTGAAAATAATGCTGCTTAGACGTTTCGAACGCCGCAGCATCGGGTTTGTCGCTCAGCATGAGAATCAGTTGATCGCCCAGGGCCTGACGCATCTTCAGGCCCAGGTCCAGAGTGACGAAGTTATTGCGAATCAGCGCTTCCTGGGTCCCCGCCATCTGCATCACGCTGACCAGGCCGAGCAAAAGCCCCAGCAGCGCCACGGTGATCAGGGCGGAAATACTCAGAAAAAGCCGAGTTCGCAACTTCATCGCCAGTTTCATCGGGCAAGGCTCACAAGTTGTACTGCTTGCGTTTGCGGTAGAGGGTCGAGGCGTCGATGCCGAGCGTCTTGGCGGCCTGATCCAGCGTGTCGGCGGTGGCGAGGACTGCACCGATGTGGGCCTTCTCCAGTTCATCCAGGCTCAGCGCAGCGCCAATGCGTGGCGCATTGTTGACGGGGGTTTCGGCCATGCCCAGGTGGCTGATTTCCACCCGTTCCTGTGGACAAATGATGCTTGCCCGCTCGATCACGTTGCGCAGCTCGCGGATATTCCCCGGCCAGCGATAGCTGAGCAGCGCTTCACGGGCTTCATCACTGAAGCCCCGGGCGGGACGCGCGTATTCCTTGACGAACCGGGCCAGAAAACGGTCAGCCAGGTTCAGAATATCTTCCCGTCGTTCGCGCAGCGGCGGCAGGTGCAAGGTGATGACGTTCAAGCGATAGAGCAAGTCTTCACGGAAACGGCCATCGCGGACCATGTCTTCAAGGTTGAGGTTGGTGGCCGCGAGGATGCGCACATCGGCGCGGCGGGTGACCGGATCGCCGACGCGCTCATACTCCTTGTCCTGGATGAAACGCAGCAACTTTGGCTGCAACGTCAGGGGAAAATCGCCGATTTCGTCGAGAAACAGCGTTCCACCATCAGCTTGATTCACGCGCCCGAGGGTACTTTCGCTGGCACCGGTGAACGCGCCACGGCTGTGGCCGAAGAGCTCGCTTTCCATCAGCTCGGCCGTCAGCGATGGGCAGTTGATGGTGACGCAGGACTTTTTCGCGCGTTTGCTCCAGCCGTGAATGGCGTGGGACAGCTCACCCTTACCCGTACCGGATTCGCCGAGGATCAGGATGTTGGCATCCGTGTTGGCCACCTGGCGGGCGGTTTCAAGCACCACTTTCATCGCCGGGCTGTGGGAATCCAGACCGTCCTTGGGTTTGCGCACTTCACCTTCCAGCGCCTCCAGACGTGCCGACAGTTGCCGCACCTCCAGTTGCTTGGCGGTGGCAAGGCGCAATTGATCGGGGCTGCACGGTTTAACCAGATAATCAGCGGCGCCGGCCTGAATGGCATCCACCGCGGTGTCCACAGCCGAATGTGCGGTGACGATCACCACGCGCATCCACGGCGCCTGAATGCGCATCTGCGCCAACACGTCGAGGCCATTATCCTCACCGAGGCGCAAATCGAGGAAGCACAGGTCAAACACCTGGCGTTGCAGCAGCGCGTCGGCCTGGGCCGCGCTGTTGGCGGTGGCGACGCTGTAGCCTTCGTCTTCGAGGCAGTATCGGAACGTTCGCAGGATGGCGGATTCGTCGTCCACCAGCAGAATGCGGCCTTGATGCTCAGTGGCTGACTCCATTTTCCTACGCTCCTTAAAGAATGATCTGGGTTAGTCCCGGAAAAATCGGGCAAGTTGCATGGTTTATTCTGGTCGATTCCGACCACAGCAGGGTAGCTCTCTCATCACCCTACGGCTAATTACCTGATTTTGTTGTTTTTTAATCAGATAGCCGGTTTTCAAGCGATTCCCATCTCCCCTTGTGACATCCGCGCCCTCCTCGCAATTCAAAAAAAGTGAAAGCTCCTACGAATTAATCGTGCATTACGCACGACTGCGAAAGGGCTATCGTGCAGGATGCGTCCGACATGCTTTCAACAAAGAACATAAGCTTTTGATTTTCTTAACTTTTTTTTACATAAAGAACTGGCACGCAGGCTGCAACAACCTGATTAACCAGGGCATTCAGCAACTCCTAGCCCATTACAAAATCACCACAGAAGTGGGAGGAGCTTCAGGATGAATCGCCAACGTGCCGCCCAATTGCGTATCTCGCCACTGCATATCCAGCAAGGCCTGTTTGCTGTTCTGGCGCTCTTGATCACTTTGATCGGCGGCCAGCAGTTTCAGCGTTGGGAGCAGAGCCAGCAGCAAGAAGTGCCACGCGTGCCGATTCAACATCCGACCCAAACCCACTTCAGCGCCGTCAGCAGCAGCTTCGCCGACAGCGTCCCGATGCGAATGATGGATGTCGACCAGGCTCAGCCTGCGGACGAGATGCCACGTCAGGAACGTTGGGTGTTCTAAACACACTAACTTGGCGCGCTCGCTGCGCCGGGGTAAGCATCACGAGCAACACCTCTAAATAAAAGCGTAAGGAGAATCACCATGTTGAGCTGGGCAATCACATTCTTGATCATTGCCATCATCGCCGCAGTACTGGGCTTCGGTGGTATCGCGGGCACCGCAACGGGTATCGCCAAGATTCTCTTTGTCGTGTTCCTGGTGATGTTCATTGCGTCGTTCTTCTTTGGCCGTCGCGGTCGAGGTTGAAGATGAACGTTTCACTGAAAACGCTGGCAGCCGCCCTGTTTCTGGGCGGCAGCGCCACGGTGATGGCGGCCAATGATGGCCAGGCGCGGGTCAACGAGTTGTTAAGCGCAGACTCGCAGTTTCATAACACCTGGCAAGGCGTGGTGAAAAAGGAAGAACGCTTGCCGGAATGGGTGATGAACCTGTCCGGCGACGCCGAGCAAATGAATGCAGTGGAAGAAGATGGCGACAAGTATCTGGTGGGGCCGCTCTGCGAATCGCATGACACATGCCTCAACAAACGCCTGATCGTTGCCGTCAGCTTCAACAAGAAGGATGCTTACGCCATGTTGGTCGAAGTGCCTGCTGGATTGCCGGCTGACAAGTCGCCGACTCGGCATGCCGATTACCGCTTCCTCGGCAAGCCTGACCAAGGCATGCAGGACCTGTTGATGGAACAACTGAAAAAAGATCCGAACTGGTACTGAATTTGTCACACGAAAGAAGCAGCATTGCTTCTCTCCAATGCGCTACCCGAGGAAGGTAGACGCATGACCAAGGGGTCGGGACGTTCTGCCTGTTTCAGGGGCGGAGTGACCTACGGGTACAGGGAGTACCTGCGAAAGGGCCGGGTCAGGAAAAAGCTGCGACGCAAGTTCGCCGAGCCACCAGAGTTCGACGGACTTGCGAAGAGCTTGTCCGCGCAAAGCGTTGAAGTAGAGCGATCCATTCGGTTTCGCTTGTCTACCCTCACATTGATACTGAGGATCACTGGAAAATACTTTCCCCGGTGTTTTTTGCGTGACCGTACATCGAGAAAAAAACGCCTGTTTTTGTAGCGATTGCTCGCCTGTCATAGTCGGATTTTTCTGAAATAACCCTCCTGCACAACTGATCAAAAAACACTCTCCCCGCCCTGAGATGGCCGGTTCACGGCACTTATGCCTGCCGAAATGTCACATTCGAACCGTTTGCGACGTCGGTTTCAGTAAAAAAACCTCATGCCGATTCGGCATAGGGTAGGCGTTTACGGCATTAGACGTCGCTTCCTTGCATCGGAATAGTTGCGCCTTTTTTCGCCTGCCAGAGAGCCATAAATACTCGCTCCGGGGCACCTTATACGGGGGCAGATGCACCAGACTTTTTCGCCGCAGGCGTTCCAGTTCTTGCATCTGCCTGAGTCAAACGCAAGTAAGGGTAAAGATATGAAGAAGGCAAAGCTTAGCCTCGCCTGGCAGATCCTCATCGGTCTGGTATTGGGGATTGCAATCGGTGCGTTGCTCAACCATTTCAGTGCCGAGAAGGTCTGGTGGATCAGCAACGTTCTGCAACCGGCAGGCGATATCTTTATCCGTCTGATCAAGATGATCGTGATCCCGATCGTGATCTCATCGTTGATCGTCGGCATTGCAGGCGTCGGTGACGCGAAGAAACTCGGCAGCATCGGCCTCAAGACCATCATCTACTTCGAGATCGTCACCACCATCGCCATCGTCGTTGGTCTGGTGCTGGCCAACGTGTTCCACCCGGGCGCCGGCATCGACATGAGCACCCTGGGTACCGTGGATATTTCCAAGTACCAGGCCACGGCCGCCGAGGTGCAGCATGAACACGCGTTCATCGAAATCATCCTCAACCTGATCCCGTCGAACATCTTCGCAGCCATCGCTCGCGGTGAAATGCTGCCGATCATCTTCTTCTCGGTGCTGTTCGGTCTCGGTCTGTCGAGCCTCAAGCCCGAGTTGCGCGACCCGCTGGTGACAATGTTCCAGGGCGTGTCGGAAAGCATGTTCAAAGTCACCCACATGATCATGAACTACGCCCCGATCGGCGTGTTCGCCCTGATCGCGGTGACCGTCGCCAACTTCGGCTTCGCGTCCCTGCTGCCGCTGGCCAAGCTGGTCATCCTGGTTTACTTCGCTATCGCCTTCTTCGCCTTCATGGTGCTGGGCCTGATCGCCCGCCTGTTCGGCTTCTCGGTGATCAAACTGATGCGCATCTTCAAGGATGAGCTGGTGCTGGCCTACTCCACCGCCTCCTCCGAAACCGTGCTGCCGCGTGTGATCGAGAAGATGGAAGCCTACGGCGCCGAAAGCCATTTGCAGCTTCGTGGTGCCGACCGGTTACTCGTTCAACCTCGACGGCTCGACGCTTTATCAAAGCATCGCGGCCATCTTCATTGCCCAGCTCTACGGCATCGACCTGTCGATCAGCCAGCAATTGCTGCTGGTGTTGACGCTGATGGTCACCTCCAAAGGCATCGCCGGTGTTCCGGGCGTGTCCTTCGTGGTGCTGCTGGCGACCTTGGGCAGCGTAGGTATTCCGCTGGAAGGCCTGGCGTTCATTGCCGGTGTCGACCGCATCATGGACATGGCCCGTACCGCTCTGAACGTGATCGGCAACGCCCTGGCCGTATTGGTCATCTCCCGTTGGGAAGGCATGTACGACGACGCCAAGGGTCAGCGCTACTGGAATTCCCTGCCGCACTGGCGCAGCAAGGAAAAATTGCCGGCTGGCGAAGTGTCTAACAACTAACCCTGCAGGAGCCGGCTTGCTGGCGATGAACGATAACGCGGTGTGACTGATACACCGCGGCGTCACGATCGCCAGCAAGCCGGTTCCTACAGATGCGTGGCGTGTATATGAACCCCGGAGAAATCCGGGGTTTGTCGTTTCTGGCTACCCCGCTATCATTCGCCGCATTCTTCGGGGGATTTAACTGATGCTCAATGGCCTGTGGCTTGGCTTCTTCATCGTCGCGGCCGTGTCGGCGCTGGCGCAGTGGCTGATCGGCGGTAATGCCGGGATCTTCGCGGCGATGGTGGAAAGCATTTTCGCCATGGCCAAGCTGTCGGTCGAGGTGATGGTCCTGCTGTTCGGCACCCTCACCCTCTGGCTGGGTTTTCTGCGGATTGCCGAGAAAGCCGGGATCGTCGAATGGCTGGCCAAGGCGCTGGGCCCGTTGTTCCTGCGCCTGATGCCGGAAGTGCCGGCCGGTCACCCGGCCATCGGCCTGATCACCCTGAACTTCGCTGCCAACGGCCTGGGCCTGGACAACGCCGCCACGCCAATCGGCCTTAAAGCCATGAAGGCGCTGCAAGAGCTGAATCCCAGCGCCACCGTTGCCAGCAATGCGCAAATCCTCTTTCTGGTGCTCAATGCCTCATCGCTGACCCTGCTGCCGGTGACGATCTTCATGTACCGCGCCCAGCAAGGTGCGCCGGATCCGACGCTGGTGTTCCTGCCAATTCTGCTGGCCACCAGTTGCTCGACGTTGGTGGGTTTGCTGTCGGTGGCCTTCATGCAGCGTCTACGCCTGTGGGACCCCGTGGTGCTCGCCTATCTGATCCCCGGCGCCCTCGCCCTCGGCGGCTTCATGGCGCTGTTGGCGACGCTCTCGGCGACCGCGCTGGCCGGCCTGTCTTCGATCCTCGGCAACCTGACGCTGTTCGGGCTGATCATGCTGTTTCTGGTGATCGGCGCGCTGCGCAAAGTGAAGGTCTACGAGGCCTTCGTCGAAGGCGCGAAAGAAGGCTTCGATGTAGCGAAGAATCTGTTGCCGTACCTGGTGGCGATGCTGTGCGCGGTGGGCGTGCTGCGCGCATCCGGGGCCCTGGATTTCGGCCTCGACGGGATTCGTCATCTGGTGGAATGGGCCGGTTGGGACACGCGCTTCGTCGACGCGCTGCCGACGGCGATGGTCAAGCCGTTCTCCGGCAGCGCCGCACGGGCGATGCTGATCGAAACCATGAAAACGTCCGGGGTCGACAGCTTCCCTGCATTGGTGGCGGCGACGGTTCAAGGCAGTACCGAGACGACGTTCTATGTGCTGGCGGTGTACTTCGGCGCGGTAGGGATTCAGCGGGCACGGCACGCGGTGGGGTGTGCATTGCTGGCGGAGTTGGCGGGCGTTCTCGGCGCTATCGGCGTCTGTTACTGGTTCTTCGGATAACCACAAAACCCCATGTGGGAGCGGGCTTGCTCGCGAAGGCGTCCTGCCAGGCGACATCAATAGTGAATGACACACCGCTTTCGCGGGCAAGCCCGCTCGCACATTGGGTCTGTGCAGGGTTTCAAGGTCGCGGTGACGGCGCGAGTTTCTGTCCTTGCTCCACCGCCCAGCTGACTACTTGCGCCGTCAATTGATCACTCGCCTGGCCAAACCCGGCCACCACCGCTGGCACCTGCACATCGCTCAACGGCTGACGCACTTCGAAGCGGCGGCTGGCGAGAATGCGCTGGTCGTAACCGCGCACCAACAGCGCATCCAGCCGCACGACGACGCTCGCATTCGTGCCCTGATATTCAGTCTGGAACGCCTGCAAACTCCCGCCCAATTCCAGGTCCGCCTGGAAATTGCTGTCGTCGGTGCTCAGCAACACGACCCGACCGTCACGCTGAAAACCGTCCAGCAAACGATTACGCAGCAGCACCGGCGCCGGATCGCTCCAGCGTGAAGCCTTGTAGCTGCTGATCAGGTCGCCTTGCGGAATCACAGCGATTTGCGAACTGTTCAACGCCTCGCTGGCCTGCGGTTTGGTCAGGCGCAGTGACCAGCGTTGCGGCGTGCCGTGGCTGGGAGAAACGCTCTGGGCCGAGGGCAACCGATAGACATCGGACGGCTCGGACTTGGGCAGGATCGAGCAGGCGCTGGTCAGCGCAAAAGCGCCGAGGAGGGCGATGTGAGTCAGCTTCATGGCGTGAACTCCTTGTTCTTGTCATTGCCCAGCAAGTAACCGCTCGGGTTGGCTTCCAGGCGCTGGGAAATCGCGCGCAACGAGGTCAGGGTATCGCGCAACTCACGTACAGCGGGGGCCAGACCATTGAGGCCTTGCATGCCGCTGTTGAGGGAATCCTGATTGTTGGTCAGCAATTTGTTGATCGTCGCGCTGCTTTGTTCAAGCGACTTCATCGCCTGCTCGGCGCTGCCGAACATGTGCTTGCCCTGATCGTTGAGCAAACCGTTGGCGTTGCGCATCAGTGCCGACGTCTGTTCCAGCATCGCACTGGCCTGCTTGCCGACCGACGCCAGTTGCTGCATCGCCTGGCGGATATCGCCACGCTGATCGGCGATGGTGCCGGTGGTTTGTTCCAGATGTTCGAGGGTCTTGCTGATGCGCTCGACGTTCTCCGACGAAAACATCTGATTGGCGTTGTGCATCAACACATTCACGCCGGCCATCAGGTCGTTGCTGTCGTTGAGCAGCCGGGCGATGGGTGAGGGCGATGCGACGATGGTCGGCAGGTCACCGCCCTTGCCCTTGAGCGTCGGGCTCTGCGGCGTGCCGCCACTGAGCTGGATGATCGAGGTCCCGGTGATCCCGGTCAGCGCCAGTTTGGCCTGGGTGTCTTCCTTGATCGGCGTATCGCCGCCGAGACGAATCCGCGCCAACACCCGACGCGGGTCTTTCGGGTCCAGGCGCAAGGTCACCACGTCGCCGACCTTGATCCCGCTGTACTGCACGGCACTGCCCTTGGACAGGCCGCTGACCGCCTCGTTGAAGACGATCTCGTAATCCTTGAACTCGGTATCGACGCTGGACTTGGCCAGCCACAAGCCGAAGAGCAGGGCGCCTGCCACCACAATCACCGTGAACAGGCCGATCAATACGTGATGGGCTCGGGTTTCCATGTCAGACCTCGTTGAGCTGTTGAGCGGCTGTCAGCGCCGCGCGGCCGCGAGGGCCATGGAAGTATTCGTGAATCCACGCGTCGTCGGTTTCCGAAACCTTGTCGATGGCGTCAGCCACCAGCACTTTTTTCTGCGCCAGTACCGCCACGCGGTCGGTGATGGTGTAGAGCGTGTCGAGGTCGTGGGTCACCAGAAATACACTCAACCCCAACGCATCGCGCAGGGTCAGGATCAACTGATCGAAAGCCGCCGCGCCAATCGGGTCGAGGCCGGCAGTGGGCTCGTCGAGGAACAGGATGTCCGGGTCCAGCGCCAATGCGCGGGCCAGCGCCGCGCGTTTGATCATGCCGCCGGACAGCGAAGCGGGGTACTTGTCCGCCGCCGACAGCGGCAACCCGGCCAACGCCAGTTTCACCGCTGCCAGGTGTTCGGCATCGTTGCGGCTCAGGCCGGCGTGTTCGATCAGGGGCAGGGCGACGTTTTCGGTCACGGTCAGCGAAGAGAACAGCGCGCCTTTCTGAAACAGCACCCCGAAGCGCCGTTCGACCATCGAGCGTTCGTGCTCGGACAGGGTCGGCAGGTTTTTGCCGAAGACCTTCACCACACCTTCGCTGGGCTGGCGCAGGCCGACAATGCTGCGCAGCAGCACTGACTTTCCGCTGCCGGAACCGCCGACCACGGCGAGGATTTCGCCCTTGTACAGATCCAGATCGAGGTTCTCGTGCACGCTCTGGCGGCCAAAGCGATTGCACAGCCCACGGACTTCGATCACCGCCTCGGAGGGCGCTCGGGGTAGACGACTCACCAGCCCATCTCCATGAAAAACAGCGCGGCCACGGCGTCGAGCACGATTACCACGAAAATCGACTGCACCACGCTCGATGTAGTGTGTGCGCCCACAGACTCGGCGCTGCCGCTGACCTTGAAGCCTTCAAGACAACCGATCGCGGCGATGAGGAAGGCGAAGATCGGCGCTTTGACGATGCCGACCACAAAATGCTGCACGCCGATGTCGGTTTGCAGCAGCGACAAGAACATCGCCGGCGAGATATCCAGCGCCACGGCGCAGACCACGCCACCGCCGACAATCCCCGAGAGCATCGCCAGAAAGGTCAGCATCGGCAGCGCCACCAGCAGCGCCAGCACGCGTGGCACCACCAGCAACTCCATCGGGTCGAGACCCAAGGTACGAATGGCGTCGATTTCTTCGTTGGCCTTCATCGAGCCAATTTGCGCAGTAAACGCACTGGCGGTGCGCCCGGCCATCAGGATCGCGGTCAGCAACACGCCGAATTCACGTAGAAACGAGAACGCCACCAGGTCCACGGTGAAGATGCTCGCACCGAAACTCGCCAACACCGTCGCCCCGAGAAACGCCACCACGGCGCCCACCAGAAACGTCAGCAGGGCGACGATGGGCGCGGCGTCGAGGCCGGTCTGTTCGATGTGCGCGACCATTGGCGTGATGCGCCAGCGTTTGGGACGGAACAGGCTGCGGGCGATGGTTTCCAGGATCAGCCCGACGAAGCCCAGCAATTGCAGGGTGTCTTGCCAGACGGCGTCTACCGCGCGGCCAATACGGGTCAGCAGTTGAATGCCGACGCCGATTTCCGCTTCCTTGATCGGTACGCAGAAGTCCGTCATCGAACAATAAACGGTCTGCAGCAATGCACGATCGGCGACAGACAAGGTGCAGTCGGGATGTTCGGCGGATTTGCCCAGGCGGTCGGAACCGAGCAATTCCACCAGCAGCGATGCCCCGGCCGTATCGAGTGCGCCGAGGCCGTTGAGGTCGATGTGGGTGCTGTCGTCGTATTGGCCGCGGAGCTTTTCGCTCAACGTCTTGAGATCGGCGTAATGGGCGAGCGTCCAGTCACCCATGACCCGCAATTGTGCAGGGGTGTGCGAAGTGTCCATCAAGGCACTGCCGGGCGTTGTGCTGCTGGTCATAAGCTCCGTGCTTGTTCGGCTGTAACACAGATCTACGTAATAGCACGAACCACACTACTTTTCTTTGATCGGTGTGCTGTCTGTGATCTTGAAGCGCAACACGCCGATCAACTGGCCATCTTCGGTCAGCACCCGCACCTGCCAGTCGCCCGCCGGGTTGCCGGGGAAATTCTGCTTGTGGGTCCAGGCGCGATAGCCTTCCTTGCGCCCGCCGTGGATATCCAGGGCGATGCGGTCGACCTCTTTGCCGTTGAACTGCCACACATGGTAAATGCGCTCGTCGAGACCGCGCGGGGCGTTGATCGCCGTGTAGGCGTAGAGGCCGTCGCCACGGATCTGCTCGGCGCTGACTTCGTCCAGGCTTTTGCCGGGCGTGCGGTCCTGCATTTGCGTGCTGATCGCCACATCGGTCATCCACAAGGTCGCCGGCGGCACCCACGAGCGCAGCACCCAACCCACGCCACCGATGCCGACGGTGATACTCAAGATTGCCAACGCGTTGCGCACGGTACGAATGGGGAAGATCGACGCCAGGCTCGGGAACGACAGCACGACAGCCGTGCCCAGCGCCAGTTTGAAGCTCTGGGAGGTGGTCAGGTGCAGGATGACGGGCAGGGCGGTCAACAGCGCCGCGAACAGCGTCAGGGTGTGCAACGCCAGGAACGCCCAGCGCCGGGGCGCCAGCCATTTGTAGTAGAGCGGGTCGGTGATGGAAATCAGCGCCGCGATGCCCAGCAGCCCGGTGAAAAACAACTGGCCGCTGTTCCACGTGGTGGTGATGAAAAAGAACGGCAGGACAAAGAACAGACTTTCCTGGTGGATCATCTGCGTGGCGTAGCGCAGCAGCGGCTGGGGGATTTCACGCTTGAAGATTCGGGTGAAAAGCTTGGTGAGGCTGTTTTCCAGCATCAGCCAGATCCAGCTGAGCACCATGATGATGGTGATCCAGGTCGCCAGGCCTTGCTGGCGATCCACCAACATGAAGCTGCCGACCCCGGAGATGAAACCGCCGAGCGCAATGACCCCTGGGTAGCGCTTCATCAACTCGAGGATGCGCTGTACGAACAAGGTCAGGGTAGGCATTCGGCGATTCACAATAGTCGTAGGAAATATCCCCGACAGATTACCGCCGAGGAGGCGGTGTGGCGAGAGTGCCGCGCTATGGGCGAACACAAAATCCTGACCTACGACGAACTTTAGGAGCCGGCTTGCCGACGATGGTCGTCAACGATAACGCGTGCTTTGCGGATAAACGCGGTGCCTTGAATTCCATCGCTGGCAAGCCAGCTCCTACAGGGGGTGGTTTCGGCGGCGATGGATGCGCCAGGCCAACAGCCCGAGCACCATCAAAGCAAACACCCCGGCAATCACCCACATCACCTGGTCATAACTCATCAACGGCTTCTCGATCCGCAGATAACCCGGTTGCAAGAGCAATTCGCGCATAGCCTTGTTGGCTTCTGCCAGCGTGACCCCCTGGAGTTCCTTGGCCGGGTCGGCGAAACGGCCTTCCTCGTAGTCACCCAGCGCGCTCCAATAGTAATCGGCCAACGCACTGTTGCCTTGCACGGCCCAAGCCTGCCGCGCGATGGCGGCCTGTTTGAGGCGGTTAAAGGTGTCGGCATCCAGGCCGTCCTTGAGCAAAGTGGCTTTCAACTCATCCAGCACCTGTTGCGCCTGCGGCACAGCGTCGCGCTCAAGGTCGGCGTTGAGACTCATGAAACCCACCCCGCCAAACACTTCACGCTCGGCGGAGGGGCCATAAGACAAGCCATGGGCGAGGCGCATCTGACGATAGAGCGCCCAATCCAGATAATCCTTGAGCAGGTCGAAGGTTTCGTCGTGCTGATCTTCCAGCACGGGCTCCGGTACCAGCCAGTGCAATTTCGCACCGCCGCCGACGAAACCGTGACTCAAGGTGCGTTCATGGGTCGCGCTGGCCTGGATCTGCGGCAGCGGCGGATGATCGGTTGGGTCAATGGCGTCAAGCTCGCCCCAGGCCCGTTCCAGATAACCCGGCAGCAAGCGGTCGAGGTCGCCGACCACGATCAGTGTCATGTTGTTGGGCGCATACCAGGCTTTGCGTACCGTCTCCAATTGTTCGCGGGTCAGGTGATCGACCTCGGCCCGCTCCGGGCATTTAAGGCCCAGCTCCACGGCCAGTTGATTGCTCGCGGTGTGCCCCAGGTCCTGACGATCCAGCCAGCGTTGCAAGTGCGAGTAATGGCCACCGTCTTCGCGCTCGACCACTTGCTTGGCGGCGTTGATCGCGTTGTCGTCGATTCGGGTCTGGGTCAACAGCGCCAGCAGCAGATCGAGGACTTTGCGCTGGTTTTTCGCCGGGGCTTCGATGACGAACGTGGTGTCGGCGTTGCTGGTGTAGGCGTTCCACTCGCCACCCAGCGCCTGCATGCGCTCCTCCAGTCCACCTTCGCCGGTGGCGTCGATGCCACTGAACAGCAAGTGTTCGAGCAGGTGCGGCAGCTCCTTGTCGGCGCAGCTGAAATCATCGATACCGACACCGACCACCAGGCGAATCGCCACGTGCCCGCGTTCGGTGCTGGGTTTAAGCAGCAATTGCAAGCCGTTGGGCAGGGTATAGCCCTCAACCTGAAACCGGTCCAGGGCAAACGAAGGGAGTGAGACAAGTAACAGACAGGCGAACAACAGACAACGCATAACGAGTTTCCATACGGCTAGCGTAAGTTCAACAGACTTCAAGCAACTGTGGACGTTCAGGGTGAATGCGTGATGTCAGCCAAATCGTCGACGGCCAACGCGCCGGTGTCCGATGTTTCCAGCACCACATAAGCGCTGCTGCAAAACAGAGAATTCAGACGTTTCATGTCGGCGATCAGCTCCAGGTGCAGCGAGCTGGTCTCGATACTCTGCACGATCTTACGTTGCAACCGACTGACGTGAGCATGGGCCAGGCGCCGTTCCTGTGCGCGAAAACGACGTTTCTCACGCAGCAACTGGCGGGCACTTTCCTTGTCGGCACTGAGAAACACTGACAATCCCAGACGCAGGTTGGAAATCAGCTGGCTATGCAGCCCCGCCAATTCGTCCAGGCCGACCTCGGAAAAAGACCGGCGTTGCGAGGTTTTCTGCTGCTGCACCTTGCGCAACATGCGTTCGATCAAGTCGCTGGCGAGTTTGAGGTTGATCGCCAGTTCGATGATTTCCGCCCAACGCCGACTGTCTTGCTCGCTGAGGTCTTCGCGGGGCATCTGTGCCAGATAGAGCTTGATCGAGCTGTAGAGCGCTTCCACGTCATCGGTCAGCCGGCGCATTTCCTGGGTGACGGCGGTTTGTTTGCCGCGCAGCACGTCGAGCATGGCTTCAAGCATGTTGTCGATCAGGTCGCCAATACGCAGGGTTTCGCGGGCGGCGTTGGCCAGCGCCAGGCTGGGGGTGACCAGCGCCGTCGGATCAAGGTGCCGTGGTTTGGCCGTACCGTTGATTTCCGGGCGCTCCGGCAACAGCCATGCACACAACCTCGCCATCACGCCGACCGTCGGCAGCAAGATCAGGCAGCGCGCGGTGTTGTAGAGCAGGTGGAAGCCGATGACCATTTCCTGGGGACTGAAGTCGAGGCTGTCGATCCAGTGCACCAACGGGTCGAGCACCGGAATGATCAGCAGCAGGCCGATCAGCTTGTACAACAAGCTCCCGAGCGCCACCTGACGACCCGCAGCGTTCTGCATGCTGGTGCTCATGAACGCCAGAATGCCGCTGCCGATGTTCGCGCCGATCACCAGGCCGATGGCCACCGGCAAACTGATCACACTGGCACCGGCCAAGGTCGCGGTCAGCAGGACGGCGGCCAGGCTGGAGTAGGAAACCATTGCGAACAGGGCGCCGACCAGGGCGTCGAGCAGGATATCGCCGGTCAGCGACGCGAAGATGACCTTGACCCCTTGGGCCTGGGTGATCGGTGCGGCGGCTTCGACGATCAGTTGCAGGGCCAGAATGATCAGCCCCAGACCGATGGCCACCCGCCCCATCTGGCCCAGGCGCGTCTGTTTGCGCGACAGGAAGAAAATCACCCCAAGAAAAATCAGCAGCGGCGACAGCCACGACAAATCAAACGTCAGCACCCGCGCCATCAGCGCGGTCCCGACGTCGGCGCCGAGCATGGTCGCCAGCGCCGGCATCAGCGCCATCAGGCCCTGGCCGACAAAGGAAGTGACCAGCATCGCGGTGGCGTTGCTGCTCTGGACCATGGCGGTCACGACAATGCCGGCGATGAACGCCAGCCAGCGCTTGGACATGTTCTGGCCGATCACATGGCGCAGGTTGGAGCCGTAGACCCGCAAAATGCCGGTTCGGACGATGTGCGTGCCCCAGATCAACAAGGCCACGGCAGATAGCAAATTGAGCAGGGTGAGCATACGGCCCCCTGTGGTGGTAGCGCCCCAAAGGAGCAAGTTGACGGTGCCGCGCGACTTTCTACGTTGTGTACTTAAGCTGTAGTTGGCTAACGGTCTGCGCGCCAGCATCGCATAGCTAAAGAGACGATTGAAACAAAACTGTCATGAAAACAGAGCCTTTCGGTTGCGCAAAAACAATGTGGGAGCGGGCTTGCTCGCGAAAGCGTCGTATCAGGCAACATTGATGTCGACTGACACTACGTCTTCGCGAGCAAGCCCGCTCCCACAGGTTTTGCGTATTCAGGCAAGTCCGGGGTTACTGGCCCGGAATGTCCTTGCGCAGCTTGACCGGATCCTGTTGTTTCCTCTTTTTCGCAATCGCGGTGCGCATCTTGATGTTGATCGCTTCCACCGCCAGCGAGAACGCCATGGCGAAGTAGACGTAGCCTTTTGGCACGTGCACGTCGAAGGATTCAGCAATCAGCACGGTACCGACGATCAACAGGAACGACAGCGCCAGCATCTTCAGCGATGGGTGCTTGTCAATGAACTCGCTGATGGTGCCCGAAGCCCACATCATCACCAGCACTGCCACAATGATCGCCGCGACCATGACCGGTACGTGGGAAACCATGCCGACTGCGGTGATGACCGAATCCAGCGAGAACACGATGTCGATGATCGCGATCTGAATGATGGTGTAGATGAAGTTGCCGCCCTTGCCACTCGGCTCCTCGTTGGTTTCGTCTTCACCTTCCAGCGCGTGGTACATCTCCTGCGAGCTCTTCCACAACAGGAACAGACCGCCGAAGAACAGGATCAGGTCTCGCCCGGAAATACCCTGGCCGAACACTTCGAACAGGTCTGCGGTGAGGCGCATGACCCAGGTGATCGACAGCAGCAACAGGATCCGCGTGACCATGGCCAGCGCCAGGCCGAAGATCCGGGTGCGCTGCTGCATGTGTTTGGGCATGCGGCTGACCAGGATCGAAATCATGATGATGTTATCGATACCCAGGACGATTTCCAGGGCGGTCAGGGTAAAGAAGGCAACCCAGATTTCAGGGTTGGTCAGCCATTCCATGTGTATTCCTTTGAGCGAGTGTTAAACCAGAACGGGCCCAGGCTTCAAACAGCGAAGCCTGGACCCGTTGTGGTGAGTCTTGGGCTTATAGAGTGCTGAACAGCGGAAAAATCCCCATCAGCAATGCTGCAACCAGTATGCACATGCACACCAGCACTGCCCATTTCAGGGTAAAGCGCTGATGGTCACCGAAGTCGATACCGGCCAAGGCCACCAACAAATAGGTCGATGGTACCAGCGGGCTCAGCAAGTGAACGGGCTGACCGACGATCGAGGCACGTGCCATTTCAACCGCGGTTATACCGTAATGACTGGCGGCTTCGGCAAGAACTGGTAACACGCCGTAATAAAATGCGTCGTTCGACATGAAGAACGTGAACGGCATGCTCACCAGCGCGGTGATCACGGCCAGGTACGGGCCGAGGAAATCCGGGATGACCGCCAACAGGCTCTTCGACATCGCATCGACCATGCCGGTGCCCGACAGGATACCGGTGAAGATACCCGCCGCGAAGATCAAACCGACCACCGCCAGCACGCTACCGGCGTGGGCCGCGACGCGATCCTTCTGCTGTTGCAGGCAAGGATAGTTGACGATCATCGCAATACTGAACGCCACCATGAACAGCACCGGCAACGGCAACAGGCCTGCGATCAGGGTGCACATCAGCGCGAACGTGAGGGCGCCGTTGAACCAGATCAGCTTCGGACGACGGGCGTCCGGGAACTGCGAAACGCTGATTTCGCTGTGGTCGATTTCGTCGCCCACCAGATGCAGTTCACCCAGACGCGCACGTTCACGTTTCCCGTAGAAGTAAGCGATCGCCAGGATGGCCACGACACCGGCAGCCATCGCCGGAATCATCGGTACGAAGATCGCCGACGGGTCCACATGCAGCGCACTCGCGGCACGGGCGGTCGGGCCGCCCCATGGGGTCATGTTCATCACGCCACCGGCGAGGATGATCAGACCGGCCATGATCCGCGGGCTCATGCCGATGCGGCTGTAGAGCGGCAGCATGGCGGCCACGCAGATCATGTAAGTGGTCGCGCCGTCACCATCGAGGGAAACGACGAGCGCCAGTACGGCGGTGCCGACCGAAACTTTCAACGGGTCGCCCTTGACCAGTTTGAGGATCTTGCGCACGGCCGGGTCGAACAGGCCGGAGTCGATCATCAGGGCGAAGTAGAGGATGGCAAACATCAGCATCACGCCGGTCGGCGCAAGCTTGGTGATGCCTTCGAGCATCATCGGGCCGATTTTCGGCGCAAAACCACCGAACAGGGCGAAGACGATTGGAATGATGATCAGGGCGATCAGCGCGGACAGGCGCTTGGTCATGATCAGGAACATGAACGTAATAACCATGGCGAAGCCAAGGAAAGTCAGCATGGGAATACTCCAGGCGTAGCGCGGCTAAGGAATGGGCGAACCGGATAGGTCAGCGCAGAACGGGAAGCACGAGGCGTACGGGCGGAGTTGCAGCGAAGCGGCGGGTAGCAGAAGACATCAGGATCACCATTGTTGTTGTTAAATGGGCTCTGCGAGCGATAAAACACTGGCATTGGCCGACCGGTCTGTTGCCGGTAGTGGGGCGATCCTAATCGGGGAAGCTTTCACCGAGCTTTCGCCGATGAAAGCATTGACCGGATGTACGACCGGTCGTCGGACCGGGCAGAGAGGGAAACCGAGTTGAGGCCATCGCGGGCAAGCCCGCTCCCACAAGGTTTTGCGGCGAAGCAGCAGTTTGTGGCACACACAGATCACTGTGGGAGCGGGCTTGCCCGCGATGGCGTCAGTCAATACACATCAGGAAGCGATGCCATGAACGAGACACACACCGGCGGCTGCCACTGCGGACATCTGCGCTATCAATTCCGCGGACCTTTGGACGACATCGCCCACTGTCACTGCTCGATTTGCCGGCGGGTCAGCGGCGGGATCGTGACCACCTGGATCACCGTGCCCGCACCCACCTTTGAATGGCGCAAAGGCACACCGGCGCAGTACGCCTCGTCATCCAGCTGCGTACGCTATTTCTGCCCGACCTGTGGGGCGCAACTCGCGCTGGTGACACAGCTCAGTCCCGAAAACATCGACTTGACCATCGCCACCCTCGATCATCCCGAGCAGGCTCCGGCCGAACGGCACATCTGGACAGGCAGCCGTCTGCCATGGCTGCACCTGGACGAGCACCTGCCGGGTGAAGCCGAAGAAACCCTGTGATCAAAAAATAGACAGGTCCAGTGGCCGGATCGCGCCCATCCAGATCGCATGTTCGGTGTGGTCAAGCAGATCGTCGCCGGTGTCCGGGTGCAGCAACACCACCAACCCCTGGCGGTTGAGCGCCAGCCACGGCAACACGTCGCCGATGAGTTCCGGCTCGAATGCAAGCTGGCAACTCCAGTCCGGGTGCGGGCCGACCGGGCGCTCATGTACCCGCCCCATCTTCAGCGCAAATAACCGTGCCGCCCGCTCACACAAGGCGCGCGCCTGATCGATGGTAGTGGCGTCGAAATACACGTGGGCGTGGTAGCCCTTGATCTGTTGCATCTGAAACCCTCTGAATCCCAGTCGAACCGTCGCCGTTTCCCACTGGTCCCACGCTATATACGTAGGAAAACGGAGCTCAGCCATGAAAAATGCCGAAACCTCGGTGGTAAAAGTGGTGCTTTATGGTGCCATGAGTAGCCTGGGCAGTGCGCTGATGGCTGAAATGCTGCGGCGCCAGCATGAAGTAATCGCCATCCTCGATGACTTGACGGCGCTCGCGCCACGCCCCGGTTTACGGACCAAGACAGGCGACCTGTTCGAGGCCGAGCGCGTGAAGCAAAGCGTCGCGGGCTGCTCGGCCGTCATCTGTCTGCTAGACGCACCAGGGTTGCCGTTCAACAGCGAACACGTGGAAAAAACCGTTGTTCCGGGCCCGGTCGAACAGGTGCTGGCCGTCGATGCGCTGATCGACGGCATGCAGGCTGCCGGCATTGCCCGACTGTTTTTGGTGGGTGATTTCGAGGTGCTCGACGAACCGGAGATCGAAGATCAACTGCAACGCCACGCCGCCGAAGAAATCCGAGAAGCCCTGCAAAGCAGCGCGTTGCGCTGGACATTGGTCAATGCGCCACGCGGCGTCGCGGGGCTGACGATCGAGCATTTCAGTCACGTCAGCAGCAGCCTGGAACCGGGACTGGCCGAACCACTGGAGCGCTTGAACCGAGTGGCGGTGGGGATTGCCGATGAACTGCAGCTCAACCTGCACGTGGGCGAGCACGTAAATTTCATCGCGGCCGGCCCTACACAGCGATAGACGGCAGCGGCAGGCCACTCAGCGATTGCGCACTGCTGGCCTGTTCGGCCATCAACCAATCCACAAACTGTTGAATCAACGCCCCGCGCCGTTTGCGTTGGGGCAGCACCACGTAGTAACCCAAGCGGGACATCACTGTTTCAGCAATTGGCCGACACAACAAACCTTGTGCCAGCAAGTTATCCACAAGGTGCCGCCAGCCAATCGCCACGCCTTGGCCGCCAATCGCCGCTTGAATCAACAACGTGTAGTTGTCGAATCGCAATTGCCCGGGTGCCGGCACCGAAGTAATCCCCAACTCGCGGAACACGCCGCTCCAGTCGAACCAGTTGCTGCTGTTTTCGCCGCGCAGGTGCAGCAGCGGAAATTCCAGCAACCCTTGAGCCGGCATGGGCAGGCGGCGATCTTTCAACAACAGGGGGCTGCACACCGGGAACACTTCTTCGCTGAACAGCCAATGGCTTTCGCCCTGTTTAAAACGTCCGTCACCAAACAGCACGGCGACGTCGATATCGGTGCGCAGCATGTTCAGACTGCGTTCGCTGGTGACCAGGCTAACGTCGACCTGAGGATTGGCCGCGTGAAAGCGATGCAACCTCGGCATCAGCCAGTAAGCGGCAAAGGCAAAATCGGTGGCGACCTGCAATACCTCATGCTGATGCTGTGCACTGATCGCACTCAATCCTGCGTCGATATTCTGCAAACCGAGCTGAACCTGCTCGAAAAGAATGGCTCCTGACTCAGTCAGTTCAATGCCCCGATAAATGCGATCAAACAGCCGCGTCCCGAGTTGATCTTCCAGCCGTTTGATCTGCTGACTGATGGCCGGCTGCGTGGTGCCGAGCTCTACCGCAGCGGCGGTGAAGCTGCGCTGGCGAGCGGACGCTTCGAACGCGCGAAGCAAATCCAGAGACAAATCACCGAGGGCGTCATACATAAGCTGTGCTTATCCTAGTCATTGCCTGGCATGGGCTTTACCACAAACTACATGGGCTCCATGCTCAATCGCAGCACTTTCGCATAAATATTCACTATGGAATGCCGCGATCACATGAAGCGCAAGAATATTCTTTTCATCATGGCCGATCAGATGGCCGCGCCAATGTTGCCGTTCTACGGCCCTTCGCCGATCAAATTGCCCAATCTCAGCCGCCTCGCCGCCGAAGGCGTGGTGTTCGACGCCGCTTATTGCAACAGCCCACTGTGCGCGCCGTCGCGTTTTACCCTGGTCAGCGGTCAGTTGCCGAGCAAGATCGGCGCCTACGACAACGCAGCCGATTTCCCCGCCGATGTACCGACCTATGCCCACTACCTGCGCCGCCTCGGTTACCGCACCGCGTTGTCCGGCAAGATGCATTTTTGTGGTCCGGACCAGCTCCACGGTTACGAAGAACGCCTGACCAGCGACATTTACCCGGCCGATTACGGTTGGGCGGTGAATTGGGACGAACCGGACGTGCGCCCGACCTGGTATCACAACATGTCGTCGGTGCTGCAGGCCGGGCCGTGCGTGCGCACCAATCAGCTGGATTTCGATGAAGAGGTGGTGTTCAAGGCCCAGCAATACCTGTTCGATCATATCCGCGATGAGGGCGACCAGCCGTTTTGCCTGACCGTGTCGATGACTCACCCACACGACCCGTACACCATTCCCAAGGCTTTCTGGGAAATGTACGACGATGCCGACATTCCTCTGCCCGAAACCCCGGATCAAACCGAACTTGATCCGCACTCACAGCGTTTACTCAAGGTTTACGACCTGTGGGACAAGCCGCTGCCTGTGGATAAGATCCGCGATGCGCGCCGGGCCTATTTCGGTGCGTGCAGCTATATCGACAGCAACGTCGGCAAACTCCTGCAAACGCTGGAAGAAACCGGGCTGATCGATGACACGATCATCGTGTTCTCGGGTGACCACGGCGACATGCTCGGCGAACGCGGGCTCTGGTACAAAATGCACTGGTTCGAAATGGCCGCGCGAGTGCCCCTGTTGATAAGTGCTCCGGGCCAGTTTGGCGCCGGACGGGTCAGCGCAGCGGTGTCCACCGCCGACCTGTTGCCGACGTTTGTCGAGCTGGCCGGCGGCTCGCTTGAGCCGGGCCTGCCACTGGACGGCCGCTCACTGGTTGCGCACCTGCAAGGGCAGGGCGGTCACGACGAAGTCTTCGGCGAATACATGGCCGAAGGCACCATCAGCCCGCTGATGATGATTCGTCGCGGTGCCTACAAATTCATCTACAGCGAAGACGACCCGTGCCTACTCTTCGACGTACACAACGACCCGCGTGAACAGGAAGAACTCAGCCATTCGCCGCAACATCGGCCCCTGTTCGAGGAATTTCTGGCCGAAGCACGGACCAAATGGAACATCCCGGCGATCCACCAACAGGTGCTCGCGAGCCAGCGGCGTCGACGCTTCGTCGCCGACGCGCTGACCATCGGCAAGCTGAAGAGCTGGGATCACCAGCCGCTGGTAGACGCCAGTCAGCAGTACATGCGCAACCACATCGACCTCGACGATCTGGAGCGCAAAGCACGTTATCCACAACCCTGCCAAAACCAATAATGTTAAGGGGAAGCCCATGCAAAAGTTATCCACAGTACTGACGGTCGGGCTGCTGGCTCTGGGCAGTGCGTCGGCGTATGCCGATCAGAGCTGCGAGACGGTGAAAATGGCCGACCCTGGCTGGAGCGACATCGCCGCAACCAACGCCATCACCGGGTTTCTGCTGGACGGCATGGGCTACAAACCTAAAGTCGACACCCTCGCAGTGCCGATTACCTTTGGCGGTTTGAAGGATGGCCAGGTTGACGTGTTCCTGGGTAACTGGATGCCGGCACAGCAGGGCTTCTACGACAAGTTCGTGGCCACCGGCGACGTCACCCAACTGGCAAAGAACCTCGATGGCACCGAGTTCACCCTGGCTGTTCCGGATTACGTGTGGGACGCGGGTGTGCATAACTTTGCCGACCTGAACAAATACGCCGACAAGTTCGACAAGAAGATCTACGGCATCGGCTCCGGCGCTCCGGCGAACATTTCGCTGCAAGAGATCATCAAAAAGAACGACTTCGACATGGGCCAGTGGAAACTGGTCGAGTCCAGCGAGCAGGCGATGCTGGCCGAAGTGTCTCGCGCGGTGAAGAAACAGAAATTCGTGACCTTCCTCGGCTGGACCCCGCATCCGATGAACGTGCAGCTGAAAATGCATTACCTGAAGGGCGGCGAGAAGTATTTCGGCGACACCGGCAGCGTCCATACCCTGACCCGCAAGGGTTACGCCGAGGCCTGCCCGAATGTTGGCAAGTTGCTGACCAATCTGAGTTTCACCCAGGAAATGGAAAACAGCATCATGGCCGACGTGGTGAACAAGAAGGTCAGCAACGCTGATGCAGCAAAAGCGTGGATCAAGGCCAATCCGGCGGTGCTGGATAAGTGGCTGGATGGCGTGAAGACGGTGGACGGCAAGGATGCGTTGCCGGCGGTAAAAGCCAAGCTCTGACCCTTCTGCACAAGGGTCTGGATGGCTACCTGTAGGAGCCGGCTTGCCGGCGATAGCGGCGCATCAGTCAACATTGATGGCGCCCGATACACCACCATCGCCGGCAAGCCGGCTCCTACAGGTGTTCCTGTTACCCTTGTGCAAATTCCCGACCGAGAGGACCCATGGCCCTTCCCAGCCGCCATTCACTCTTCCCCTTCCTCACCTGGTTGCCCCGGCAGACCCGCGCCAGCGTCGGCCGGGACCTGATCGTCGGCCTCAGCGGCGCGATTCTCGCGTTGCCGCAATCCATTGCCTACGCGCTGATCGCCGGTCTCCCACCGGAATACGGCTTGTACGCCGCCATCATCCCGGTGCTGATCGCCTGCCTCTGGGGTTCGTCGTGGCATTTGATCTGTGGGCCGACGGCAGCGATCTCTATCGTCCTGTTCGCCAGTATCAGTCCTCTGGCCGTTCCCGCGTCCAAGGACTACATCACGCTGATCCTGCTTCTGACGCTCCTCGCCGGCATTTTCCAGTGGTTGCTCGGGCTGCTGCGGTTCGGCGCGCTGGTGAATTTCGTCTCGCACTCGGTGGTATTGGGCTTCACCCTCGGCGCCGCAGTGGTGATTGCCATCGGTCAAATGCCCAACCTGCTGGGGCTGGACCTGCCCAGCCAGGCCACCGCACTGGACAGTTTTCTGATGCTGCTGCGCAACCTCGATGCTGTGGATAAACCCTCGCTCGTGCTGGGGCTGGCAACAGTCGTCGTCGGCATCATCCTGAAATGGTCGCTGCCTCGCTGGCCGACACTGTTGATCACCCTGATCCTCGCCGGGTTGCTGGTTTGGCTGTGGCCATCGATGTTCGGCCACGTGAAGCTGGTCAGCGCGTTTGTCGGGCGGTTGCCGCCCTTCAGTCCGTTGCCAGTGGATCTGGACATGATTTTGCGATTGCTGCCGAGTGCGGTGGCGGTGGGGATGCTCGGGCTGGTGACGAGCCTGTCGATTGCCCGTTCCTTGTCGGCGCGCTCGCAGCAATTGCTCGATGCCAATCAGGAAGTCCGCGCTCAGGGTTTATCGAACATGGTCGGTGCGTTTTTTTCCGGTTCGCTGTCAGCCGGTTCCTTTACCCGTTCCGGCCTCAGCTATGACGCGGGCGCCTGTTCGCCCATGGCGGGGGTGTTTTCCGCGTTGTGGGTGACGTTGTTTGCGCTTTTCGGCGCAGCGCTGATCTCGCACATCCCGATCCCGGCCATGGCCGGCAGCATCCTGTTGATCGCCTGGGGATTGGTCGACCATCGCGGCATTCGCGCGTTGTTGCGAGTCAGCCGCGCCGAGTTCGTGGTGATGGCCCTGACTTGTGTCGCCACGCTGTTGCTGGAATTGCAGACGGCGATCTATGCCGGGGTGCTCGCATCGCTGTTTTTCTACCTCAAGCGCACGTCGCAACCGCGAGTGCAGCACTGGCGCGACGGCGATGAAGACATTCTGCGGGTCGGCGGCTCGATCTTTTTTGGTGCCAGTCATTACCTGCAAGTGCGCCTGCAACGCATGCACGGCGCACGGGTGGTGATCGAGGCGCAACACATCAACTTCATCGACTACTCGGGGGTGGAAATGCTGCACCAGGAAGCGCGGCGACTGCGCAAGCAGAACCGTAGCCTGACCTTGCGCGGGGCGCGGCCGCCAGTGGTAGAGGAGTTGCGAAAGCTGGAAGGCGCGGAGAAATGCCCGATCCATTTCGAGGATTGAAACAATGCCCTGCAGGAGCCGGCTTGCTGGCGACAAGGGCCCCGCGGCGCATCAGGCACACCGCGTAATCGTTGGATCGCAAGCCGGCTCCTACAGGTTTATGCAGCCAGTTGTCGGCGCAGTTCGGCCAGCACCGGCGCCGTTTCCGGGCGCACGCCGCGCCACAGGAAGAAGGCTTCTGCTGCCTGTTCAGCGAGCATCCCCAAACCATCCATCGACACCGCCGCGCCGTGTTCAGTCGCCCAACGGCAGAACGAGGTTGGCTCTTTGCCGTACATCATGTCGTAGCACACCGTCTTGCCCGGCGCGATCAAACTGCTGGCAATCGGCGGCACATCGCCTGACAGACTGGCCGATGTCGCATTGATGATCAGGTCCACCGACTCCTGCAACCAGTCGAAACCACTGGCCGACACCGGCCCCAGATCCGCGAACAACTCTGCCAGCAGCTCGGCTTTTTCCACCGTGCGGTTAGCGATGATCACCGAGGCGGGCTGCGCGGCCAGCAGAGGTTCCAGCGCGCCGCGTACTGCGCCGCCGGCGCCGAGCAGCAGGATGCGTTTGCCTTTGAGGCTGAAACCGGCGTTGACCGTCAGGTCCCGCACCAGCCCGGCGCCGTCGGTGTTGTCGCCCAGCAACGTGCCATCGACGAGTTTGCTCAGGGTGTTCACCGCGCCAGCCCGCTGCGCTCGTTCCGTCAGACTGTCGGCCAGACGAAACGCCTCTTCCTTGAACGGCACCGTCACGTTCGCCCCGCGCCCTTCAAGGAAAAACGCCCGGGCAAAGTCGGAAAAGTCGTCGAGCGGCGCCAGCGAGGTGCTGTAGTCCAGTTGCTGAGCGGTCTGCTCGGCAAACAGACGATGGATCAACGGCGACTTGCTGTGGCCAATCGGGTTACCGAATACGACGTAACGGTCCATCAGGATTCCTCGTTCAGGCCTTGGCCAACCAATCGCGGTCTTGCAGGAAGTAATCGGTCAGACGCGCTTCTTCGCTGCCGGGCTCAGCTTTCCAGTCATAGCTCCAGCGAACTTGCGGCGGCAGCGACATGAGGATCGACTCGGTACGCCCACCCGATTGCAGGCCGAACAGCGTGCCACGGTCATACACCAGGTTGAACTCGACGTAACGGCCACGGCGGAATTCCTGAAACTCTCGTTGTTTGGCGGTGAACGCATCGTTCTTGCGACGCTGCACGATCGGCAGGTAGGCGTCGATGTAGGCGTCGCCGATAGCGCGCATGAAGGCGAAGCTGGTGTCGAAATCCCATTCGTTCAAATCATCGAAGAACAGGCCGCCGATACCGCGCGGCTCATGACGATGCTTGATGTGGAAGTAGCTGTCGCACCAGGCTTTGTAGCGTGAATAGACGTCCGGGCCGAACGGTGCGCAGGCCAGCTCGGCGACGCGGTGCCAATGCACACAGTCCTCTTCAATGCCGTAATACGGAGTCAGGTCGAAGCCGCCGCCGAACCACCAGACCGGCTCTTCACCTTCTTTTTCAGCAATGAAAAAGCGCACGTTGGCGTGGGAAGTCGGCACATGCGGGTTGTGCGGGTGAATCACCAGCGACACGCCGAGGGCTTCAAAGCCACGCCCGGCCAGTTCCGGTCGATGGGCGCTGGCGGACGGTGGGAGACCGCTACCAAACACGTGGGAAAAGTTGACGCCGCCCTTTTCGATGACCGCTCCGTTCTCGATCACGCGGGTGCGACCGCCACCGCCGGCAGGCCGGGTCCAGGCGTCTTCGACGAACTGCGTGCCGCCGTCTTCGGCTTCCAGGGCAGCGCAAATGCGATCTTGCAGGTCAAGCAGGTAGGCTTTTACGGCCTCGGTGCGGGTCGTCATGTCTTCACCTTGAATCGGGCAAAACTACGCGGTGCTCCATTGGAGCGGGGGCCGGCGCAAATGGGCGCGTAGCATAACATTGCAGATGGACACACCGCAGTTGACGGGGATCAAGCTTGGGAGTTCGATAGGGCGCTTCGCGCTACACCTCAGTAGCTATGACCTAAGGAGAGTTCAGATGGCAAAGCGTATCCAGTTCCGCGCCCATGGCGGCCCCGAAGTGCTCGAGTATGTGGATTACCAACCTGCCGAGCCGGGCCCGCAGCAAGTCCGCGTCACTAACAAGGCCATCGGCCTGAACTTCATCGACACCTATTTCCGCAGCGGCCTCTATGCGCCACCGGCCTTGCCGTCGGGCCTGGGCGCTGAAGGCGCGGGGATCGTCGAAGCGGTGGGCAGTGAAGTCACCCGCTTCAAGGTCGGTGATCGCGTGGCGTACGGCAGCGGCCCATTGGGCGCCTACAGCGAAGTTCACGTATTGCCGGAAGCCAATCTGGTGCACCTGCCGGACGCGATCAGCTTCGAACAGGCCGCCGGGGTGATGCTCAAGGGCCTGACCGTGCAATACCTGCTGCGTCAAACCTACGAACTCAAGGGCGGCGAAACCATTCTGTTTCACGCCGCTGCCGGGGGTGTCGGTTCGCTGGCGTGCCAATGGGCCAAGGCGTTGGGCGTGAAGTTGATCGGCACGGTCAGCTCGCCGGAGAAAGCCGCATTGGCGAAGGCAAACGGTGCGTGGGCGACCATCGACTACAGCCACGAAAACGTCGCACAACGCGTACTGGAATTGACCGACGGGAAAAAAGCCCCGGTGGTGTACGACGGTGTCGGCAAAGACACCTGGCTGACTTCGCTGGATAGCGCAGCGCCTCGCGGTCTGGTGGTGAGTTTTGGCAACGCATCGGGCGCGGTGGACGGGGTGAACCTGGGGATTTTGTCAGCGAAAGGGTCGTTGTACGTGACCCGGCCGACACTGGCGACTTACGCCAACAACGCTGAAAACCTGCAGCGGATGGCGGATGAGTTGTTTGAAATGATCATCAGCGGGAAGTTGAAGGTGGATATCAGTCAGAAGTATTCACTGGCTGATGCGGCGAAGGCGCAGACCGAATTGTCGGCGCGACGGACTACCGGTTCGACTGTTTTGTTGCCTTGAAGACGCCATCGCGGGCAAGCCAGCTCCTACAAGGTCCAAGTCGTACAAAAAATGTTCAAACGACTCGAACCTGTGGGAGCTGGCTTGCCAGCGATGAACGATGACTCGGTCTCAATCCGGGCGAATAACATTCCCGGTCGCCAGATCGCGAATCACACTCGGATTCTTGCGCCCACCCAAATTGCCGCCCAGGATCAAATCAATCTGCCCGCGGAAATACTGCTCCACGCGAATCCGCGTCCGTGCCGCCGGCCGTCCTTGAGGGTTGGCCGAGGTCGACACCAACGGTCCGACCACTGCGCACAAATCCCGCACCAACGGGTGATCGCTGACCCGCAACGCCACCGTTTCGTGCACGCCGGTAATCCATTGCGGCAACATATTCTGATGCGGCACCAGCCAGGTGTTTGGCCCCGGCCAGGTGCTGGCCATGCGGTCCATCCACAGTTCGGGGAAATCTTCAAACAGGAAGTCGAACTGGCGAATGTTGTCGGCGACCAGAATCAGGCCCTTTTCCACCGACCGCCCCTTGAGCATCAGCAGACGTTCCACCGCCTCTTCGTCCCACGGGTCGCAACCCAGGCCCCAGACCGCCTCGGTTGGATAGGCAATCACCGCCCCTGCGCGAATGGCTTGCGCGGCTTGTTGCACACGCCAACTGTTGACCATGAAAAACTCTCCGGAATAAGGCTCTGCGCAGTTTACCGATGTTCCTTATAAAACCTAGCTCACCCGCGCAAACCAGCGCCCGCTTTCGCAGACCGCACGGCCGTCCATTTCGAGCTCCGTCAGCGCCGCCAGTACTTTGGGCAGCGCCCAGCCGCTGGAGACGGACAACGCTTCACTGGTATGCGGCGCCGCGTGCAGCAGCATCAGCAACGGATGCGTCACCGACGATGCCTGCATGGATAACGGCAATTGTTGCCAGCCGCGCAACGCTTCGAGGATATGTTCAATGGTTTCCACCAGCATCGCGCCGTCGCGAATCAGCTGGTGACACCCCTTGGCACCGGGATGATGGATCGATCCCGGAATCGCATATACCTCACGACCTTGCTCCGCCGCCAGCCTCGCAGTGATCAAAGAACCGCTGGCGACACTGGCCTCGACCACCAGCACACCGAGAGACAAACCGCTGATGATGCGATTGCGTCGCGGGAAGTTGCTGGCCGTAGGTCCGGCGTCCAGCGGGAACTCTGAAAGCACGGCACTTCCCGACGCAATCATGGCCTCCGCGAGCCTCCGGTTGCGCTGTGGATAAAACTTTTCAAGTCCCGTGCCAAGTACGCCGACCGTTCGCCCGCCCACGTCCAGAGCAGCCTGGTGCGCGGCGGCATCGATACCCAGCGCCAGACCGCTGGTGATGACGAAACCGGCGCCAGCCAGACTGCGCGAAAACGCAGCGGCGGTGTCCATCCCCGGGCGGGAAGCACGTCGACTGCCGACCATCGCCAATTGCGGTTTTTCCAAAATACCCGGATCGCCCGCGACGAATAACAGCGGCGGCGCGTCGCTGATTTCCGCCAGCAGCGCCGGGTACTCAGGCTGGTCCCACATCAGTAAATGCTGGCCCGGACGCTCTAACCAGGCCAATGCGTGGCTGGCGCCGTCCCGGACAGCATCGGTCCGGCGAGCCTCGGCGCAAGCAGGCGGCAAGCCCAGCGAACGCCAGGCACTGGCCGGCGCACTGATGGCTTTGGACGCCGAGCCGAAGGCCTCGAGCAGTTTTCTGAAACGTGCAGGACCGAGCTCCGGCAAACGATGCAGACGTAAACGGGCTTCCAGTTCCGCAGGGGAAACCGGTGTAACAGCAGACAGCGACATGGATCATCCTTGATCGTTATGAGCCCCGTTCAAACGGGAATAAGCTGTGGATAACTCTGTTGGTAACTTGTGGAGCCTGCTTACGGATTTCGCACCTTGTCCATCACCGCCAAGGAGCGCGATGCGGTGAGCACCAACCCGTAACTGAGTTTGTCGTAGGTGCGGAACACCATCAGCAAACCGGCGCGTTCATCGGGAATCTTCAGCGGTTGTCCGGAGACCCGGTCACGCACGGTTTCGCCGGTTTTCATCACCACCAGCACGTTGCCTTCGGCGAGACCGTCGCGTTGGCCCCTGTTCAGCGTGACGACATCCATCGCGCCGATCTGGGTAACCCCGCGCGGTACGTCAATGATCAGGCCGTTGATTTGGTTTTTTGGTGCACTGGGCATGAAAGTCGAATTGATCGATCGCTCCTCGCCACTGAACAAGCGATCGCCGAGGCGCACTTCCTGAGTCGTGCGTTGCAGCGCCAGCGTCGCGACATCACCTTCGGTAGCGACAATTTCACCGCCGCCGATGTCGTCGGCATTGATCCCCAGAAACTCCTTGCTCTCGGGGTCGGTATAAACCTTGCCCTGGCGGAAGATGCCGTAGACCGGTTGATTCGGGTCGAAATGACCGCGAGCGAAAATCCGGTCGCCAGTGCCGCTGAGCACCCGTTCGGCATCGCCGGCGACGATGTACGGCGCCTTGTCGAAATCCTCGACCTTGTCGACGATGCGGTTGCTCAGCAGAAAACTGTTGATCGACTGCAACGGAATGCTCGGGATGGCGTCGGCCACCGGCGAACTGCGCACCCGCGGCGAGAGCTTGATGGTGCCCCTGGAAGCCCCGCGATTGAGGGTCAGACGCGGCTGACCGTCAACGTAGACCAGCGACAGCAAATCACCGGGGTAAATCAGATTGGGGTTCTGGATCTGCGGATTGGCCTGCCAGAGCTCGGGCCACTTCCACGGCTCACGGAGGAATTTCCCGGAGATGTCCCAAAGTGTGTCGCCCGCCGCCACTGTGTATTGCTGTGGAAAACCTTCCTTGAGTTGCACTTGCCCATGCGCCAAACCGGCCGAGGCCAGAAGGAGCAAGGCGAGTAGTGATTTCCTCATGCGGTGAATCCCTTTATTATGTGCGTTCGCGTAAAACGCCAGAGCCCCCGTGGCTCGCTCCTGGCTCTTCACAAAGAAAGGAGCTACGTTTTACAACGGTAGCCTGCATCTTCGGACCCGCCAGGCCATCGACCCGACTTTACCTCACATGTGCAGCAATTAAGCTTATGGCCATTTTAGACATCCTCGAATTTCCCGACTCGCGCCTGCGCACTATCGCCAAACCTGTGGCCGTAGTGGACGACGAAGTGCGTCAGTTGGTCGATGACATGTTTGAAACAATGTATGAAGCGCCAGGCATCGGCCTCGCCGCGACCCAGGTCAACGTGCACAAACGTATCGTCGTGATGGACCTCTCCGAAGACCGCAGCGAACCACGGGTGTTCATCAACCCCGAGTTCGAAACCCTGACCGACGAGATGGAGCAATACCAGGAAGGCTGCCTCTCGGTGCCGGGCTTCTACGAAAACGTCGATCGCCCGCAGAAGGTCAGGATCAAGGCTCTGGACCGCGACGGCCAACCTTACGAACTGATCGCCGAAGGCCTGCTCGCCGTGTGCATCCAGCACGAATGCGACCATCTCAATGGCAAGTTGTTCGTCGACTACCTGTCCAACCTCAAACGCGACCGAATCAAGAAGAAACTGGAAAAGCTCCATCGCCAGAACGCTTGATGCCCTCCTTTCAAAGGCTTGCTGCGGCAAGCCTTTTTCTTTTCAGAGATTGCTCCCATGACTGAGCCACTGCGCATCGTCTTTGCCGGCACCCCGGAATTCGCCGCCGAACACCTCAAGGCCCTGCTCGACAGCCCTTACGAGATCGTCGCGGTCTACACCCAACCGGACCGTCCGGCGGGTCGCGGGCAAAAGCTGATGCCGAGCCCGGTCAAGCAGTTGGCGCTGGAAAACCACATCCAGGTGTTGCAACCACCGACCCTGCGCAATGAAGACGCTCAAGCCGAACTGGCCGCCCTGAAGCCGGACTTGCTGGTGGTGGTCGCCTACGGCCTGATTCTGCCGCAAGTGGTGCTGGATATTCCGCGCCTGGGTTGCATCAACAGCCACGCATCGTTGCTGCCACGCTGGCGCGGTGCGGCGCCGATCCAGCGCGCCGTTGAAGCCGGCGACAGCGAAAGCGGCGTGACCGTGATGCGCATGGAACTGGGCCTCGACACCGGCCCGATGCTGCTGAAAGTCACCACGCCAATCACTGCTGAAGACACCGGTGGCAGCCTCCACGACCGTCTGGCGAAAATCGGTCCACCGGCGGTGATTCAAGCCATCGCCGGCCTCGCCGCCGGAACGCTGGAAGGCGAAGTGCAGGACGACAGCCTCGCCACCTACGCACACAAACTGAACAAGGACGAAGCGCGCATTGACTGGAATCGCCCGGCCGTTGAGCTGGAACGTCTGGTGCGCGCCTTCAACCCATGGCCGATCACCCACAGCACGTTGAACGGCGAAGCGCTGAAAGTGCTGGCCGCGAACCTTGCTGAAGGGCAGGGCGCACCAGGGCAAATCCTCGGCGCCAGCAAAGATGGCTTGATCGTCGCCTGCGGTGAGCAAGCGCTATGCCTGACCCGTCTGCAATTGCCCGGTGGCAAGGCGCTGAACTTCAGCGACTTCTTCAACAGCCGTCGTGAGAAATTCGCCGTCGGCAGCGTGCTCGGTCAAGCGGTGGATGCGCAATGAATCCACGTCTGGCCGCCGCCAAGGCACTTGCCGCAGTTCTGAACGGAAAAGCCTCACTCAACAGTTCGCTGCCGACGCAAATGGACAAGGTCGAAGACCGCGACCGCGGCTTCACCCAGGACCTGGCGTTCGGCACCGCACGCTGGCAGCCGCGTTTGTCGGCACTGGCGGCCAAGTTGCTGCAAAAGCCGTTCAAAGCCGCCGATGCCGATGTCGAGGCGCTATTGCTGGTCGGTCTCTATCAACTGCTTTACACCCGCGTCCCGGCCCACGCCGCCATCGGTGAAACCGTCGGATGCGCCGACAAACTGAAAAAGCCATGGGCCAAAGCCTTGCTCAACGCCGTGTTGCGCCGCGCCCAGCGCGAAAGCGAAGCGCTGCTGGCCGAGCTGGAGCATGACCCGGTGGTACGCACCGCTCACCCGCGCTGGCTGCAAAAATCCCTGAAAGCCTTCTGGCCTGAGCAATGGGAAGCCATTTGTGCGGCGAACAACGCGCACCCGCCGATGATTCTGCGGGTCAACCGTCGTCATCAGACCCGCGACGCGTACCTGGGCTTGCTGAGTGATGCGGGCATCGCCGCCAACCCCTGCGTTTACAGCCGCGACGGCATCATCCTCGACGCCGCCGCCGATGTACGCAGCCTGCCGGGTTTCGCCCAAGGCTGGATCAGCGTGCAGGACGAAGCGGCGCAACTGGCCGCTGACTTGCTCGACCTCGCGCCGGGCCAGCGGGTGCTCGACGCCTGCTGTGCACCGGGCGGCAAGACCTGCCACATCCTTGAAGCCGAACCGGCACTGGCCGGTGTTGTTGCCGTGGATCTGGAAGCCAAGCGGCTGGTGCGTGTGCGAGAAAACCTCGCACGCCTGGGCCTGAGTGCCGAACTGATCGCCGCCGATGGCCGCGACACTGCCACCTGGTGGGATGGCAAACCGTTCCAGCGCATCCTCCTCGACGCGCCATGCTCGGCCACCGGCGTGATCCGTCGTCATCCGGACATCAAGCTGACCCGCCAACCGGATGACATCGCCGCACTTGCCGTACTTCAAGGCGAATTGCTCGATGCCATGTGGATAACTCTGGAGGTGGGCGGCATTCTGCTTTACGCCACTTGCTCGACGCTGCCGACCGAGAACACCGAAGTCATCGAAGCCTTCCTCGCCCGCACGCCAGGCGCCCGTGAGCTGGACCTCGCCACCACGGCGGGCATCAAGCAGCCCCACGGTCGCCAGTTGCTGGCCCAGGAAGGCGGCCATGACGGGTTCTACTACGCCAAGCTGATCAAGATCGCCGCCGCGCGCGGTTAACCGGTTTTAAGGGAGTGACTGGATGAAAATCATCATCCTCGGCGCAGGGCAGGTCGGCGGTTCGCTGGCGGAACACTTGGCCAGCGAGGCCAATGACATCACGGTGGTCGACACCGATGGCGAACGCCTGCGCGACCTCGGCGATCGGCTGGACATCCGCACCGTGCAGGGCCGCGGCTCGCTGCCGACGGTGCTGCGCCAGGCCGGCGCGGACGACGCCGACATGCTGGTCGCGGTGACCAACAGTGACGAAACCAACATGGTCGCCTGTCAGGTCGCCCACACCCTGTTCCACACCCCGACGAAAATCGCCCGTGTCCGCGAAGCGGCGTACCTCACGCGCTCCGAACTGTTCGATAACGAAGCGATTCCGGTGGATGTGCTGATCAGCCCGGAACAAGTGGTCACCAACTACATCAAGCGCCTGATCCAGCATCCGGGCGCGTTGCAGGTGATCGACTTCGCCGAAGGCAAAGCGCAGCTGGTTGCAGTGAAGGCGTATTACGGCGGCCCATTGGTGGGTCAGCAACTGCGTCAGTTGCGTGAACACATGCCGAATGTCGAAACCCGCGTTGCCGCGATTTTCCGCCGTGACCGGCCGATCCTGCCTCAAGGCGATACCGTGATCGAGGCCGACGACGAAGTGTTTTTCATCGCCGCCAAGGCGAATATTCGCGCAGTGATGAGCGAAATGCGCCGCCTCGACGAGAGCTACAAGCGCATCGTCATCGCCGGTGGCGGGCAGATCGGCGAGCGTCTGGCCGAGGCCATCGAAAGCCGTTATCAGGTGAAGATCATCGAGATGAACCCGGCCCGCTGCCGCCATCTCTCCGACACCCTCGACAGCACCGTGGTCCTGCAGGGCAGTGCCTCCGACCGCAACTTGCTGATGGAAGAGAACATCGCCGACGCTGACATCTTCCTGGCCCTGACCAACGACGACGAAGCCAACATCATGTCGTCGTTGCTGGCCAAGCGCCTGGGCGCGAAGAAGGTGATGACGATCATCAACAACCCGGCTTATGTCGATTTGATCCAGGGTGGCGACATCGACATTGCCATCAGCCCGCAATTGGCGACCATCGGCACCTTGCTCGCCCACGTGCGCCGTGGCGATATCGTCAGCGTGCACTCATTGCGCCGTGGTGCGGCAGAGGCCATCGAGGCGATTGCCCATGGCGATGCGAAGTCGAGCAAAGTGATCGGCAAAGCCATCGAGAACATCGGTCTGCCGCCGGGCACCACGATTGGCGCGATCATTCGTGATGAAGAAGTGATCATTGCCCACGACGACACGGTGATCGAGGCGGGTGACCATGTAATTCTGTTCCTTGTGGATAAAAAGCATATTCGGGATGTGGAGAAGTTGTTCCATGTGGGGCTTAGCTTCTTCTGATCCGCATTTGCGGTGGTCAGACCGGCCTCTTCGCGGGCAAGCCCGCTCCCACAGGTTCTCGGTCGTGCACACATTTTATGTTCACTGAAGATCCCGGTGGGAGCGGGCTTGCCCGCGATGCGATCTCAAAAACACACAGGCATATCTGAATAACTTCGGTAAGGAATCCACCCATGATCGAATCCCTGGAAAAAATGCTCGCCAAGGGTGTGGATAACTCATTGCTGCGCTTCGGCCTGGGCAAGGGTTATCTGGATCTTGGGGAAAACGCCAAGGCCGCCGAACATTTCCAGCGTTGCGTCGAGTTCGATCCGAAATATTCAGCGGCGTGGAAGTTGTTGGGCAAGGCGCATCTGGCGTTGGCGGATTATCCGGCCGCGCGTCAGGCGTGGGAGCAGGGGATGGAAGCTGCTCGGGCTCACGGCGACAAGCAGGCGGAGAAGGAGATGACGGTGTTTCTGAAGAAGCTTGAGCGTCAGGCTCACTGATCAGAGGTAGCGCAGGCCGATGCCCTCGGCGTCCACCAACACCACTTCCATGCGAACCCGCGGCGCGCCTGCGGGTAAACCCTGTACCTGACCATAGACAACCGCGCCCTTGGGCAGCGTCGACAAGCCCGGATGCTTGACGTAGACACCCGTGGTCGAGAGATTGCGGGTCTGGCCGAGGCATTCGCCGAAGCTTTCATGACTGATCTTGATGCGAAACGATTTACGGTGTTCGGACATCTTCTGCGCCCTTTCTTGAACAGTTGTGGATAACTCTGAACCCAAGGTTATCCACAGATCATGCCAATCAACTCAATACCAGCGCTCTTCGCCAGGAGGACGCTTCTTGAAGCGTTTCATGCTCCACATGTACTGGCTCGGGTAAGCCCGCACGTAGCGCTCGACCACCTTGCTCATGGCCGCGCAGGACGTCGCGGTATCAGTGCTGTACATGGCTTCCGGCGCCGCTTCGAGGATCACTTTGTAGCCCGAACCGTCCGGCAGTCGCAGGGCGTGCAGGAACACCCCGACCGCTTTGCCGCCTGCCAACATGTTCGGCACAAACTTGCTGGTCAGCGCCTGAGTAGCGAAGAACGGCACAAAAATCCCCGCGGATTCGGCCGGTTCCGGGTCAGCGGGAATGCCCACTGCACCACCTTTGCGCACTTCCTTGATGACGCTGAGGATGCCTTCCTTGGTCGAAGCGGCGACCTTGTTACCCAGTTGCACCCGCTGCTTGCGCAGCAATTCATCCACAGCCTTGAGCTTTGGCGGACGATAGAAAATGATCGGTTTGCACTGGCTGCAGTAAAAATGGTTCAACACTTCCCAGTTGCCGAGGTGGCTGGTGATGCCGACCACACCTTTTCCGGAGGCGAGGGCGTCTTTCAAGACGTCGAGCCCTTCGACTTCGCGCACCAGGTCGATGGAACGCTGCGCCGGCCAGATCCACGCGCAGGCACTTTCGGTCAGCGATTTGCCGATGTCTTTCAGGCTCTGGCCGACCAGACGCTCGCGCTCGGCAGGGTCCATCTCGGGAAAGCACTTGGCCAGATTGATCCGCACCACGTCACGGGAACGGTTAGGGGTTTTCCACATCACCCAGCCGATGGCTGAGCCCACCGCCTGCACTGCTCGCCACGGAAGCAGGGCAAACAACCGCAGAGCGCCTACCAGCAAGGCGCCTTTCAACTTATCCACAGGTCACTCCTGATCTTGTGCTGTGCGCGAGGCGGCTATTCTAACCGCCGTTCGTCAACGTCGCGTAGCGATCGCAATCCCGAGTGTGGTCCATGACCATCCCCGAGGCCTGCATCAGCGCGTAGCAAATGGTCGGACCGACGAAGGTGAAGCCGGCTTTTTTCAAGCCTTTGCTCATCTCCACGGCGACTGGCGTCACCGCCGGGACTTCGGTGCGATCCTTGAAATGATTGATTACCGGCGCACCGCCGACAAAGGACCAGAGAAACTCGACCGGGTCTTCGAGCGCCAGCCAGGCCTGCGCATTACGGCGGGCCGCATTCAGTTTGAGGCGATTACGGATGATGCCGGGATCGAGCATCAATTCATCGATTTCAGCGTCGCTCATCTGCGCCACGCGCTGCACGTCGAAGCCGAACAACACCTCGCGATAACGCTCGCGTTTGCGCAGCACGGTGATCCATGAGAGGCCGGCCTGGAACCCTTCGAGCAAAAGCAACTCGAACAAACCCTGCGCATCGCGTAGCGGCGTGCCCCACTCCTGATCGTGATAAGCCATGTACAGCGGATCTTCGGAACACCAAAAGCAGCGTGGCATAAGGCTCCAGGGGGCGTGCGCAGCAATGAATCGGGTATACTCCCGCTCTTTAAATCGCAGCCCAAGAAACAGGTGAATTTCGTGAGCCAGCCTACGCCAGCCGTGCGTACCTTCCAAGACTTGATCCTCGCCCTCCAGCAATACTGGGCCGAGCAAGGTTGCGTGGTACTTCAGCCCTACGATATGGAAGTAGGCGCCGGGACTTTCCACACTGCCACGTTTCTGCGCGCCATCGGCCCGGAAACCTGGAACGCCGCTTATGTGCAGCCCAGTCGTCGCCCGACTGACGGCCGCTACGGCGAAAACCCGAACCGTCTGCAGCACTACTACCAGTTCCAGGTCGTCCTGAAGCCGAACCCGGACAACTTCCAGGAACTGTACCTGGGCTCCCTCAAGCATGTCGGCCTGGACCCGTTGGTCCACGACATTCGCTTCGTTGAAGACAACTGGGAATCGCCGACACTGGGCGCCTGGGGTCTGGGCTGGGAAGTCTGGCTGAACGGCATGGAAGTGACGCAGTTCACTTACTTCCAGCAGGCGGGCGGCATCGAGTGCTACCCGGTGACCGGCGAGATCACCTACGGCCTCGAGCGTCTGGCCATGTACCTGCAAGGCGTGGACTCGGTCTACGACCTGGTCTGGGCTGACGGTCCGTTCGGCAAAGTGACCTACGGCGACGTGTTCCACCAGAACGAAGTCGAGCAATCGACCTACAACTTCGAACACGCCAACGTCGAGAAGCTGTTCGAGCTGTTCGATTTCTACGAAAGCGAAGCCAAGCGCCTGATCGAACTCGACCAGCCGCTGCCGTTGCCGAGCTACGAAATGGTGTTGAAGGCGTCCCATACCTTCAACCTGCTGGATGCGCGCCGGGCAATCTCGGTGACTGCGCGTCAGCAATACATTCTGCGTGTTCGCACCCTGGCGCGTTCCGTTGCGCAAGCCTACCTGCTGGCTCGCGCCAAGCTGGGCTTCCCGATGGCGACCCCGGACCTGCGTGATGAAGTGTTGGCTAAGCTGGAGGCTGCACAATGAGTGCTCTGGATTTCCTGGTTGAATTGGGCACTGAAGAACTGCCACCCAAAGCCCTGAACACCCTGGCCGACGCGTTCCTGGCCGGTATCGACAAGGGCCTGCAAGCTGCTGGCCTGAGCTACGAAGCCAAAACCGTCTACGCCGCGCCACGTCGTCTGGCTGTGCTGATTACCGCGCTGGCTACCCAGCAACCGGATCGCAGCATCAACCTCGACGGCCCGCCACGTCAGGCTGCGTTCGATGCCGAAGGCAACCCGACTCAAGCAGCCTTGGGTTTCGCCAAGAAATGTGGCGTTGAGCTGAGCGAAATCGATCAGAGCGGTCCAAAGCTGCGTTACAGCCAGAGCATCGCCGGTAAACCGACCGCGAGCCTGCTGCCAACCATCGTCGAAGATTCCCTGAACGACCTGCCGATCCCGAAGCGCATGCGCTGGGGTGCTCGCAAAGAAGAATTCGTTCGCCCGACCCAATGGCTGGTGATGCTGCTCGGTGACCAAGTCATCGATTGCACCATCCTCGCCCAGAAGGCCGGCCGTGACTCCCGTGGCCACCGCTTCCATCACCCGCAAAGCGTACGCATCACCGCGCCAGCCAACTACCTGGCCGACCTGCGTGGCGCCTACGTATTGGCCGATGCCAACGAGCGTCGCGCCATCATCAGCAAGCGCACCGAAGAACTCGCGACCCTGCAGGAAGGCACGGCAATCGTTCCGCCCGCCCTGCTCGACGAAGTGACGGCGCTGGTTGAATGGCCGGTGCCGCTGGTGTGCTCGTTCGAGGAGCGTTTCCTCGACGTGCCGCAGGAAGCGCTGATCACCACCATGCAGGACAACCAGAAGTATTTCTGCCTGCTGGATGCCGACGGCAAGTTGCTCCCACGTTTCATTACCGTGGCCAACATCGAAAGCAAAGACCCGCAGCAGATCATCGCCGGTAACGAGAAAGTGGTTCGTCCACGCCTGACCGACGCCGAGTTCTTCTTCAAGCAAGACAAGAAGCAGAAACTCGAAGACTTCAACCTGCGCCTGCAAAACGTGGTGTTCCAGGAAAAACTCGGCAGCGTCTACGACAAGGCCGAGCGCGTTTCCAAACTGGCTGCGTTTATCGCACAACGCATTGGCGGCAACGCGGCATGGGCTTCCCGTGCCGGCCTGCTGTCCAAGTGCGACCTGGCGACCGAGATGGTCGGCGAGTTCCCGGAGATGCAAGGCGTCGCCGGTTACTACTACGCCCTCAATGACGGCGAGCCGGAAGAAGTCGCGCTGGCGCTGAACGAGCAATACATGCCGCGCGGTGCCGGTGCTGAGCTGCCGACCACCCTGACCGGTGCGGCCGTGGCCATCGCCGACAAACTCGACACGCTGGTCGGCATCTTCGGCATCGGCATGCTGCCAACCGGTAGCAAAGACCCGTATGCCCTGCGCCGTGCTGCTCTCGGCGTGTTGCGCATCCTGATCGACAAGAAGCTCGACCTCGACCTGAACGACGCCGTGGCGTTTGCCGTGAATGCGTTCGGTGCCAAGATCAAGGCTGCTGGCCTGGCCGACGCGGTACTCGAATTCGTCTTCGACCGTCTGCGTGCCCGTTACGAAGATGAAGGCGTGGACGTTGCGACTTACCTGTCGGTTCGTGCCCTGAAGCCGGGTTCGGCACTGGACTTCGATCAGCGCGTACAAGCGGTGCAAGCGTTCCGCAAATTGCCCGAAGCAGCGGCCCTCGCTGCAGTGAACAAGCGCGTTTCGAACTTGCTGAGCAAGGTTGAAGGTTCTATTCCGACAGTCGTTGAAGCCAAGTACTTCGACAACGCCAACGAATTCTCCCTGTACTCGGCGATTCAGCAGGCGGACCAAGCGGTGCAACCGATGGCTGCGGCGCGTCAGTACAGCGAATCGCTGGCACGTCTGGCAGCCTTGCGTGAGCCTGTGGATGCATTCTTCGAAGCGGTGATGGTCAACGCTGAGGACGCCAAGGTACGTGCCAACCGCTATGCGCTGCTGGCGCGTCTGCGGGGCTTGTTCCTCGGCGTCGCCGATATTTCGTTGCTGGGGTAAGACTGTTTGAAACTGCTGATTCTCGATCGGGACGGGGTGATCAATTACGACTCCGACGCTTACATCAAGTCGGTAGAGGAGTGGAATCCGCTCCCCGGTTCGATCGAAGCCATCGCGCAGTTGAGCATGGCCGGCTGGACGGTGGCGGTCGCTACCAACCAGTCGGGCATCGCTCGCGGCTATTACGACGTCGCCACCCTGGACGCCATGCACGAGCGCTTGCGCTCGTTGGTGGCGGAGCAGGGTGGTGAGGTCGGGCTGATCGTCTATTGCCCGCACGGGCCGGACGAAGGCTGCGATTGCCGCAAGCCAAAACCCGGGATGCTGAAAACCATCGCCGCGCATTACGACGTTTCGCTGACTAATCTATGGTTCGTCGGCGACAGTCTTGGTGACCTGGAAGCCGCCAAAGCCGTCGATTCTCAGCCAGTTTTAGTAAAGACCGGGAAAGGCGAAAAGACTTTGGGCAAAACCCTACCGGTAGGCACCTTGATTTTTGACGATCTCGCGGCGATTGCCGCAGAACTTATCCACAATTAGAGCGTTTTCGAGATTCCTGACCAAGGATTGATCGGGAGTGCGCTTTATATAGACGGGCAGAGCCCGCACGGTAAACGTCGCCATGTCGATACTGCAGGCCATCAGAACCTTCCTCTTTTACCTGCTGCTGGGCACCAGCTCCTTGCTTTGGTGCAGCCTGAGCTTTTTTATCGCGCCATTTCTGCCGTTCAAGGCGCGCTATCGTTTTATCAACGTGTACTGGTGCCGCTGCGCCTTGTGGCTGAGCAAAGTCTTTCTGGGCATCAGCTACGAAGTAAAGGGTGCCGAGAACGTGCCTGACCAGCCCTGCGTGATTCAATCGAACCACCAGAGCACTTGGGAGACGTTCTTTCTCTCGGCCTACTTCGAGCCGTTGAGCCAGGTACTGAAGCGCTCATTGCTGTTTGTGCCGTTCTTTGGCTGGGCCATGGCCATGTTGCGCCCCATCGCCATCGACCGTGACAACCCGAAGGCCGCGCTCAAATATGTTGCGAAGAAGGGCGATGAACTGCTGAAGGATGGCGTCTGGGTGCTGATATTCCCCGAAGGAACGCGAGTTCCTTACGGCACCATCGGAAAATTCTCACGAGGTGGTACCGCGTTGGCCGTCAATGCCGAACTACCGGTGCTGCCGATTGCGCACAATGCCGGCAAATTCTGGCCGAAAACCGGTTGGGCGAAGAAACAGGGCGTCATCACTGTGATCATCGGCGAGCCGATGTACGCCGAAGGGAGTGGGCCCCGCGCGATTGCCAACCTCAATGACCGGGTTCAGGCCTGGAACGAGCAGATGCAACGGGAAATGGGCTCGCTTCCTCCCGCTCCGCAAGCGCCTGCCGCGAACGATCAGATGGCTGTCTGAGATTTTGTGGATAACCTGTGTACCGTTTTGCTGGCACACGCCGTGTTTTGCTTTTAAGGCTATGATTTAACTATATATTTCTTAAATTCATAAAATTCGGAAAAATGTGCATAGATTTTCCCTAAGGTCAAAAAAACCGGCTAATAAAGCCGGTTTTTTTATGCGCTACAACATGCTTTCTGCCGACAGGAAATCAGCCTTGTAAATGACACCGCGCCCGCTGCTGCTCATCTCCCTGCAGGACCTGAGGTTTGTCACAGCCAACGGTGCACAGACTGCAACGTTCTCGAAAGAAGCAGCCAGTTGGCAGATGACGGTTACCCGGCAATTCGGTAGGCGCCGCCACCTGCTCTTCATGCAGCGCAGCGCCCAGTCGCGGCACCGCGTCGAGTAACAGGCGGGTATAGGGATGGCGTGGCTGGTCGAGCACCTGGGCAGCCTGGCCAAGCTCGACGATTTGCCCCAAATACATCACCGCTACCCGGTCTGCCATATGCCGCACGACGGAAACGTTATGGGAAATGAGGATGTAGGTCAGGTTGCGGGCTCGTTGCAGCTCTGCGAGCAGATTGAGGATCTGCGCCTGAACCGAGATATCCAGCGCCGATGTGGGTTCGTCGAGGACGATAATGTCCGGGTCGGAGGACAGAGCCCGGGCAATGGCAATCCGCTGACGCTGGCCGCCGGAAAATTGGTGGGGAAAGCGGTCCAGGTATTCCGGGCGGATACCGACCTGGGACGCGACCTTGGCTGCCACCTCGCGCATCTGTGCTCGATCGGCATGACCCCGGGCGTACAGCGGCTCGGTGATGATCCGCCAGATCGGCAGACGCGGGTCGAGCGAAGACTGGGGGTCCTGGAACACAATCTGCACGTTGTTGCGGCCTTCGCTGCCAGTACAACTGGCCCAGTTCAAATCGCCGCTGCTGGGCGCAATCAAGCCCATCAACAGCTGCGCCAATGTGCTTTTTCCACAGCCTGACTCACCCACGATCCCCAGAGTTTCGCCCGCTCGTACCTGAAGATCAATGCCATTCAGGGCGTGAGCATAGCCTCGCGGCCGACCCAGCCAGTCGTTACTCACGGGGAAACGCACACGAACATCGTTGAGTTGAAGAATCGGGGGAGCCATGTCGATAGCACTATGAAGGACGGCATTGTTCATCACGAAAGCTCCTTGACGGGCAACCAGCAAGCGCTTTTACGTTGGTCGTTGATGGCATTGAGGGTAGGGCGTTTGGCACAGACAGGCATGGCGTATGAGCACCGCTCCTGAAAGGTGCAGCCCTCGGGTAAAGAAGCGAGGTTGGGGACTTGCCCGGGAATGGTCAGCAACGGCTGGCCCGGTTCCACCATTTCCGGAAGGCCGCTGAGCAGCCCACGGGTATAGGGGTGTTGCGGATTGTTCATCACGTCGACGGTGCGGCCTTCTTCGACCACAGCGCCGGTGTACATGACATACACCCGGTCACAGAACTGCGACACCAATGCCATGTCATGGGTAATGAGCAAAATAGCAGTCCCCCGTTGCCTGGCCTTTTCTCGCAGCAGCAACAGCACCTGGCGTTGCACCGTCACGTCGAGCGCGGTGGTCGGCTCGTCGGCGATCAAAAGTTGCGGTTCACAGGAGAACGCCAGCGCAATCATCACCCGTTGGCGCATGCCCCCGGACAGTTCGAACGGGTAGCTCTCCAATACGTGCTCGGGGCTGGCGATGTGCATGTCGCGCAACAGGGCAATCGCCTTGAGTTGCGCCTGGGCAGCACTGATTTTCTGGTGATGGATGATCACATCGAGCATTTGTCGACCGATGCGTCGGGTCGGGTTCAGGGCGGTCATCGGCTCCTGGAAGATCATCGCCGCATCGCGTCCGCGAATCTGCAGCAGCTCCTTTTCAGGCGTTGTCAGCATGTCGCGGCCGAGCATGCTGAGGCTGCCCGCAGTAATCCGATAGCTGCGCTCGGGAAGTAGACGCATGCTGAGCATGGCCGTGACCGACTTGCCCGACCCGGACTCGCCCACCACACCGACGATTTCGCCGGGATTGACGTGCAACGTCACGCCGTTCAGGGCTTTCACATTGTTTTTGTAAGCCGGGAATTCCAGGCTCAGATTGTCGATGGCCAGCACCGGGCTCGAATTCTGCATTGTCATTTCCCCTGTTGCCGTGGGTCGAGCAGGTCGCGTACACCATCGCCCAGCAGGTTGAAACCGGTGGCGGTGATCAAAATCGCCACGCCTGGAAAGGTCGAATACCACCAGTTATCGAGGATGTAGTTGCGCCCGGTGGCGACCATTGCGCCCCACTCGGCGGTTGGTTGCTGCGCCCCCAGGCCGATGAATCCAAGGGCCGAGGCCATGAGGATTGCGCTACCGATATCCAGACTCAGTTGCACCAGCAAGGGCGGCATTGCGTTTCGCGCCACGTGCCAGTGCACCACGTGCCAGCGTCCGGCCCCGAACGTATGGGCGGCCTTGACGTAACCCATCTGTCGAATGCTCAAGGCCTGGCCACGGGCCAGTCGTACGTAGGATGGGATTCGCACCAAGGTGATGGCCAGCATGGCGTTGAACAGGCTCGCGCCCAATGCGGCCGCCAATGCCATGATCAGTACCAGTGACGGGACTGAAAGCATGATGTCCATCAGGCGCATGATGAGTGCGTCGAAACGCCCCCCGATCACCCCCGAAAAGCACCCCAGCAGCCCGCCGATGAAACAGGAGGTAAAAGCCACGAACAGGCCGACACCCACCGACTGCTGGCTGCCGAACAGCACCCGGCTGAACAAGTCGCGGCCCACTTCGTCGGTGCCGAACCAATGGTCGGCGGATGGCGGCGCCAGGCGTTCGCCGAGGTTCAGTGCATTCGGGTCGTGGCTGGCGAGCCAGGGCGCGAAGATCATGCACAGCAATACGATAGAAGTGATCAGCAGGCCCGCCATGGTCAGCGGGCTCCGGCGGATCTGGTATGCCAGGTAGGCGAGTTTTTCAGCCCTGCGCAGGCCATGTGCCGCTGTCAGAGTCACGGACATTTCAATTCACCTCGCCGATGCGTGGGTCGATCACGCGATACAAAAGGTCGATAGCCATGTTCAACAGGACATAGATGAACGAAACCAAAATGGCGAAGCCCATCACCGCCGGGAAATCCAGCGACTGGATCGACTTGACCACATAGGCCCCCATTCCGGGCCAGGCAAATACGGTTTCGGTCAGTACCGCGCCGTACAACAAATCACCCAGGGTCAACCCGAGGACGGTCACCGAAGGTATTAGAGCGTTAGGCAGAGCATGACGCAGGATCACTGTCCACCGGGAAAGGCCATAGGCGCGCGCGGTGCGGATGTAGTCTTCGCCCAATTGATCCAGCATGGCCGAGCGGATCTGCCGGGCGACAACCCCCAGAGTCACGAAGCCCAGCGTTGCGGCTGGAAGAATCAGGTGTTCGGCCGCATCGAGAAACAGCCGGACATCCCCCGCCAGCAGCGAGTCGATCAGATAAAAACCCGTGATCGTCGGTGGCGGCGAGAGTCCTTCAGATAACCGGCCACCACCGGGCAGCCAGCCCAGATGGCCGTAGAACAACACGATTGCACCCAGGCCGAGCCAGAAGGCCGGCGTGGATATACCGGTGACCGCCAGGGTCCGGGCGATCTGATCGATCAGCCGGTTGTGGTAAACCGCTGACAACACGCCCAGCGGCACACCGACCAGAATCGCCAATGTCAGTGCGACCAGCGCCAGTTCCAGTGTCGCCGGGAAGAACGCTTGCAAGTCTTCCAGGACGGGACGGTTGGTGCGTATCGAGGTTCCCAGGTCCCCGTGCAACAGATCCATCAGGTAGCGACCGTATTGTTGATACAGCGGCAGATCCAATCCAAGTTGATGACGGATGCCGGCTACGAGAGCGTCGCTGGCGCGGTCACCGGCGATCAATCGGGCAGGGTCGCCCGGGATCAGGTGGGAAATTGAAAAAGTAATCAGCGAAACACCGAACACGACCAACATCAAGCCGAGCAGGCGCTTGCGCAACAATGTCAGGAAGGCCATCTGGCACCTCAGTTACACGAGCGACGAAATCAGAAGCCGCGCCAACCACCGGGGCTGGCGCGAAGGAGCATGTTTACTTGCTCATGCTTCCCAGGTTGAACACCTGTTCGAGCATGGGGTTGAACACGTAGCCCTTGACCGAATCACGCATCGGCAGGGAGTAGCTCTTCTGATAGAGGTAGGCATAGACGCTGTCGTCGAGCACCTTTTTCTGCGCAGTCTGGTAAAGCTCGACACGCTTGGCGGTGTCGCTGACAGCGGCCGCTTCACGAATCAGCTTGTCGACTTCCGGGTTGCTGTAGAACGAGCGGTTGCCTTGCAGGCCCTGCATCTTGGAGTCGAACCAGAAGTTCATGAACATGTACGGGTCAGCGAAGTCCGGGCTCCAGGTCCCTACCGCGATGTCGTAGTCGGCCTGGCCAACACGTTCACGCAGGGTGGCGTTGGCGGTTTTCTCCAGTTTGAGGTTGATGCCCAGGGGTGCCAGGGCCGCCTGCAAGGTCAGGCCGATCGGTTCCCAGTTGGCGTCCTTGTCCGAGTACATGTAGTTCAGGTTGGTGATCTTCTGAGGTGCCTTGGCCAGGCTGTTCTTCGCGGCGGCCATGTCCTGCTTCATCACCGGCAGCGAACTGTCGTAGCCCCACATGCCATCCGGGATCGGCCCGTTCAGCAGCTTGGCCTTGTCCTTGAGAATGCCCTTGACGATACCGTTGTAGTCCACCGCTTCGGTGATCGCACGACGGGCGTTGACGTCGGTCAGAGGTCCCTTCTTGTTGTTCAGGTACAGGTAAGTGACGCGCAGCGAAGGAAAATCCCTGACCACTAAGCCCGGCTTGCCGCCAAGTGCACCCAATTGATCTTCGGGCATGTCTTCGATGATATCCAGGTCCCCGCGCTCCAGTTGCAGCCGACGCACCGAGGGCTCCGCAATAGTCTTGAGGATCACGGTTTTGAACGCAGGCTTGGGACCGGCGAAGTAGGGGTTCGGCTCCATCGTGATGGACTGGCCTTTTTGCCAGTTGGTCAGTCGGAAAGGACCGGAGCCTGCGGTGTGGCTGGACAGCCAGGCATTGGTTTCGGCACCTTTGTTGGCCACCAGCGGGTTAACAATCGAGGCGCCGTTATGGGCCAGGGTGAACAGGAAAGGGGCGAACGGCGTTTTCAGCGTAAAGCGGATGGTCTGCGGGTCGATCACCGCCACCACCATGTCCTCAGGAAATGCACCGGACGGCCCTTGCTTGAGGGTCATCAGGCGATCGAAGGAAAACTTCACGGCGGAGGCATCCACCGCGGTGCCGTCATCGAACTTGTTTCCGGGCTTGATCTTGAACTCCCACACCAGGTTGTCCGGCGATACGGTCCAGCTTTCCGCCAGATCCCCTGTCACTTCGGTGCTGCTCTTGTCACCGTCGGTTTTGTAGCTCACCAGCCGCTGATAGGACGGGTAGGTGATGGTCCAGTCGTTGTTATCGAAGGTTACCGCCGGGTCGAGCGTTTGCGGGTCGGCGGGCTTGCCGATGACCAGAGTGTCCTGAGCCGTCGCCGCCGAAGCGGTTTGCCAGGCGCCCAGGCTCATCGCGCTGCACAGTAGACCAAGCAGCAGCTTGCTGGTGCGTGGAAAGGTTTTGCGGGTCACGGTGTTCATTGGGGTCATGCCGGTTTCCTTAATCATTCGATGTATGGAAGTACGTCAGGTTTTTTATAAAAGCTATAACCGGGCAGTTGCAGGTGAAGCAGGTAATGCTGACTTGTTGTTATCGTGTTGCGTAGGTTGCGAAACTCTTTGGTTTCGTTATCGATTTGTTGCGGTTTTAGTTGTTCGAGAACGTAGTCTGGTCGTCTTCCAGCAAGGGGTAATCATCGGCATCCGGAAGTTCGTAATGCCACCACTCAGTGGGAATTGCGCAGAACCCGGACGCGAGCATGATTCCCAGCAACAGCAGACGATTGCGTTGCACGTGAACGGGAAGGTCGGGGTAGAACTGATGGGACTTCTCTTCCATGGTGTCGAAGGCGCTGCCCATATCCAGCGGCTGTCCATCACTCCCCACCAGAGTCAAATCCACTGCCACGCCACGGCTATGGTGGGAACCCAAATGGGGATCGCGCACGTAGTTGCCGTCAGGCAACGCCTCCCACAATAGAAACTGGGCGAAGGGTGGACGGTAGGCGTCATAGATGCGCAGCGTGTAACCGGCCAGCCGCGCCAGTTCACTGGCCTTGCCCAGGCACTCGGCCGCTTGGCGATGCAGCAGGCAACGGGCACTGGGGTAAATCACCTTTCCTGCCAGATTGTCGGCACTGGCGTAGATCAGATCGATTTGCACCTGATATCGCTCGGCATCAATCTCTACAAGGGGGCTGTTGTTCACGCAAAAACTCCAGTTGGGATTGGATGGATCTAGCCTTCGAACTGGCCGAAAGCTTTTTGCAATTGTCGATTTTTGCTCAGACGTTCATCGAGGCGATCGCCGTACTTTTCCGCAACGGCCGACACCATCAGGTTCAACAGGCAGGCCAGCGGGGCAGGGGAGTCCCAGAACTGCCCGACATCGGTTTTGAGTTGCAGCAGATCCAGCGGGTAGTCACGTGCCCATGGGCATTGCAGATCGGTGATCAGGGCCAAGGGCAGGTTGCTGTCGATGGCGGCGTCGCAGAAGGTTCGGGTCACACTGGAATAGGCCCGGAAATCCGAAATGATTGCGTAGGGATTGGCAAAGCCGGAATTCAGGGTTTCGGCATATATGCCGGACAAGCCGTCGACGTAGTAGACCTTGGCCCGAATGTATTCAAGGTGGCTGTGAAACGCGGTGAGAATCCCGCGCGTCGACTGGATGCCGAGAATGAATACCGCATCGGCTTCGTAGATGCGCTGCACGATTTCAGCGAAGGCACTGCTTCGCGCCAAGCCATAGACGTGCCGGATGGCCTCAATCTCACGGCTCATGGAGCGGTCGAGCGCGTCTTCTAGAGTGCTTTCAGTGCGAAAGGCACCGATGCGGTCGGTGATCAACCAGGACGCCGGCGCTTCGCCGCGTAGACTCTGTTTGACCTCATCAATGTTCTGATAACCCAGCGAACGGAAAAAACGCCCCACGGAAATGCCGGTGGTGGAAGCCTGCTGCGCGATGCTGTCGGCCGACTCGAACGGTAGCTGATCCGGGTTGCCCAACAGGTAGCTGGCAATGCGTTTGCCAGTCGGAGTCAGGTTGGAGAACTCTTGCTCGAGCAACTGAAGGAAGCTGTTCTTTTCTGTAGACATGTCAGCGCACCGATCGAGGAACTGTTATCTAGATGTCATTATAATCAATGATGTTATACATATAACATCTATCATCAAGACAACACCACGTTTTTTTCAGGCGCTTTACGCCGAATCCCGGAAAAATCCCAAAAAAAACCAGCGCAATGCGCTGGTTTTTTATTTGGCAAATCCGCTGGATCAGAAGTCCAGGTTGGATACCGCCAAGGCGTTGCTTTCGATGAAGTCACGACGAGGTTCGACCGCATCACCCATCAGGGTGTTGAAGATCTGGTCCGCGCCAATGGCGTCTTCGATGGTCACTTTGAGCATCCGGCGCTGGCTTGGGTCCATCGTGGTTTCCCACAGCTGATCCGGGTTCATCTCACCCAGACCTTTGTATCGCTGGATGGTGTGACGCTTGGTACTTTCAGTCATCAGCCATTCAAGGGCTTCCTTGAACTCGGTGACCGGCTTCTTGCGCTCGCCACGCTGGATGTACGCGCCTTCGTCCAGCAAGCTGCTCAGCTGAGCGCCCAAAGAGACAACGGTCTTGTAATCATTGCTACCGAAGAAGTCACGGTTGAACGTGACGTAGTTCGATAGGCCGTGGGAGATCAGTTCGACCTCTGGCAGCCACACGTTACGTTCACGGTCTTCACGCAGGCTAGCCTTGTAGACCAGACCCGACTTCTCGACGGTGCGCAGCCGAACTTCATACTTGGCCAGCCAATCCTGCATCGCTGCGTGATCGGACAATTGCTCCAGGCTGACAGCAGGCAGGTAGATGAAGTGCTCGGTCAGTTCCTGTGGATACAGGCGCGACAGACGCTTGAGGGTCTTCATCACCAGACGGAAGTCATTCACCAGACGCTCAAGCGCTTCACCGGAGATACCCGGGGCTTCTTCGTTCAGGTGCAGGCTCGCATCTTCCAGGGCCGATTGCGTCATGTACTCTTCCATGGCGTCGTCGTCTTTGATGTATTGCTCTTGCTTGCCTTTCTTGACCTTATACAGCGGCGGTTGAGCGATGTAGATGTAGCCGCGCTCGATCAGCTCTGGCAACTGACGGAAGAAGAAGGTCAGCAGCAGGGTTCGGATGTGCGAACCGTCGACGTCAGCATCGGTCATGATGATGATGTTGTGATAACGCAGCTTGTCGATGTTGTACTCGTCGCGGCCAATGCCACAGCCCAATGCGGTGATCAAGGTGCCCACTTCTTGCGAAGAGATCATCTTGTCGAAGCGCGCCTTCTCAACGTTCAGGATCTTGCCCTTGAGAGGCAGGATGGCCTGGGTGCGGCGATTACGTCCCTGCTTGGCGGAACCGCCAGCAGAGTCACCTTCCACGAGGTACAGTTCGGAAAGGGCAGGGTCTTTTTCCTGGCAGTCAGCCAGTTTTCCCGGCAGGCCGGCGATGTCCAGCGCGCCTTTGCGACGGGTCATCTCACGGGCTTTACGCGCGGCTTCACGGGCACGGGCGGCGTCAATCATCTTGCCGACGACCAGTTTTGCTTCGTTCGGGTTTTCCAGCAGGAAGTCGGAGAAGTACTTGCCCATTTCCTGTTCGACGGCGGTCTTCACTTCGGAAGAAACCAGCTTGTCTTTGGTCTGCGAGCTGAACTTCGGATCCGGCACTTTTACCGAAATAATCGCGGTCAGACCTTCACGCGCATCGTCACCGGTAGTGGCGACTTTATGCTTCTTCGCCAGACCTTCAGCTTCGATGTAGGTGTTCAGGTTGCGCGTCAGTGCGGAACGGAAACCCACGAGGTGAGTACCGCCGTCACGCTGCGGAATGTTGTTGGTGAAGCACAACAGGTTCTCGTTGAAGCTGTCGTTCCACTGCAGGGCGATTTCCACGCCGATGCCGTCTTCACGCTGGATGTTGAAGTGGAATACCTGGTTGACCGGAGTCTTGTTGGTGTTCAGGTATTCAACGAACGCACGCAGGCCACCTTCGTACTTGAACAGCTCTTCCTTGCCGCTGCGCTCATCCTTGAGGACGATGCCGACACCGGAGTTGAGGAAGGACAGTTCACGAATCCGCTTGGCCAGGATGTCCCAGCTGAAGTGGATGTTCTTGAACGTATCAGCCGATGGCTTGAAGTGAATCTGGGTACCGGTGGTTTCGCTCTCGCCAACGATCTTCATTGGCTCTTGCGGAACACCATGAATGTAAGTCTGTTCCCAGATCTTGCCACTGCGGCGGACGGTCAGAATCAGTTCTTTGGACAGTGCGTTAACAACCGAGACACCTACACCGTGCAGACCGCCGGATACTTTGTAGGAGTTGTCGTCGAACTTACCGCCGGCGTGCAGCACGGTCATGATGACCTCGGCTGCCGAGACGCCTTCTTCTTTGTGCACGTCTACCGGGATGCCACGACCGTTGTCGCGAACGGTGATGGATTCGTCCGGGTGGATGATGATGCTGATGTCGTCGCAATGGCCAGCGAGCGCTTCATCGATGGAGTTGTCGACTACCTCGAAGACCATGTGGTGCAGACCGCTACCATCGTCGGTGTCACCAATGTACATACCGGGACGTTTGCGTACGGCATCCAGGCCTTTCAGCACTTTAATGCTCGTTGAGTCGTAGGTATTCGTATTTTCTTCGCTCAATGCCTTCACTCCCGATGGTCGTGGGTCTGGGTGATACGGCCCTGTTCCACGTGGAACAGAGCGACTGGCGTTTCCGTCTGCCAGCCTTCCCTCAATAATTCGTGATCTACACAGGTGATAAACACCTGGCAGCGTAAGTCTTCCAGCAAGCGGCAAAGCGCACGGCGGTGTTGCTCGTCCAGTTCGGACGGCAAGTCATCCACCAGATAAATACACTGGCCGCGTCGGGCCTGGCTGACCAGGTGCCCTTGGGCAATCCGCAATGCACAGACCACCAACTTCTGCTGACCACGGGACAAGATGTCCGCGGCATTATGTGCGCCCAATTTGAGACGCAAATCAGCGCGTTGTGGTCCGGCCTGGGTATGACCCATTTGCTGGTCCCGCTGAACGGAACCAGCGAGCACGGCACTCAATTCGCGGTCTTTGTCCCAGCCTCGGTAATAGCTGAGCGTCAAACCTTCAAGCTCAACCAATTCGCTTAGGGTCTGTTCAAAGACTGGTTTCAAGGCTTTGATATAGGCACGGCGGTATTCATCAATTTCAGCGCTGGCCTGGCACAGTTCCCTGTCCCAAACCGCTTGCGAAACGGCGTCAAGTGTACCATGCCGCAGCCAAGAGTTTCTCTGGCGCAGGGCCTTCTGCAAGCGCTGCCAGGTAGACATGAATCGCGGTTCCACGTGGAACACGCCCCAGTCGAGAAACTGCCGGCGAATCTTCGGTGCACCTTCAAGCAGACGGAAGCTATCAGGGTTGATCAGTTGCAGCGGCAGGATTTCCGCTAGCTGTGCTGCGCTGCGCGCATTCTGCCCATCAATACGGATCTGGAACTCGCCTTGGCGGTCGCGCGATATCCCCAGTGCGCTGTGCCCACCCTCAGCCAATTCAACCTGACCGAAGACCGTGCAGGCCAATTGCTCGTACTGAATAACCGGTAAAAGACGGGCACTACGAAACGAACGGGCAAGCCCCAGCAGGTGAATGGCTTCCAGAACACTGGTTTTGCCGCTGCCGTTGGCGCCGTAAAGAATGTTGATTCGGGGGGAGGGGGAGAAGGTCACCGGGTGCAGATTGCGCACCGCGGTGACCGAGACGCGACTTAATGACATCTAGCTTCTGCTGAACATGATTACAGACGCATCGGCATGACAACGTAGGCCGAGTCGTCGTTGTCGGACTCTTGCACCAGCGCACTGCTGTTGGAGTCGGACAGGATCAAGCGAACTTGCTCAGTGGTCATCACACCCAGCACGTCGAGCAGATAGCTCACGTTGAAGCCGATTTCCAGATTGCCGCCGTTGTACTCAACGCCCACTTCTTCTTCTGCTTCTTCCTGCTCCGGGTTGTTGGCCTGGATCTTCAGCTGACCGTTGGCCAGTTGCAGACGGATGCCGCGATACTTCTCGTTGGACAGAATCGCGGTGCGGCTGAAGGCTTCACGCAGCGCCTGACGGTCGCCAAGCACCAGTTTGTCGCCGCCTTTGGGCAGAACACGTTCGTAGTCCGGGAATTTACCGTCGACCAGTTTCGAGGTGAAGGTGAACTCGCCCGTGGTGGCGCGGATGTGATGTTGACCCAAAACTATGCTGACGATGCCGTCCGGCTCAGTCAGCAGGCGCGCCAGCTCGAGGATACCCTTGCGCGGCACGATGACCTGGTGGCGATCCGGCTGACCAATGTCGGCCTGCATCGAGCACATGGCCAGACGGTGACCGTCAGTGGCCACGGCGCGGATGATCCCGGCCGAGACTTCCAGCAGCATGCCGTTGAGGTAATAACGCACGTCCTGCTGGGCCATGGCGAAGCTGGTGCGTTCGATCAAACGACGCAGTTTGCTCTGCTCCAGGCTGCAGGTCAGCGAACCCGGGCCTTCTTCCACCGTTGGGAAATCGTTCGCCGGCAGGGTCGACAGGGTGAAGCGGCTACGGCCGGCCTTCACCACCAGCTTCTGCTCGTCGACCTTGATGTCGATCAGCGCGTCATTCGGCAGGCTTTTGCAGATGTCCATGAGCTTGCGCGCAGGCACAGTGATGGAACCTGGATCAGCCGGCTCTTCGAGTTGTACACGACCGACCAGCTCGACTTCCAGGTCGGTACCGGTCAGCGACAGTTGCTGGCCTTCGACAACCAGCAGCACGTTGGAGAGCACCGGCAAGGTCTGTCGGCGCTCGACGACGCCTGCGACCAGTTGCAGGGGTTTCAACAGGGCTTCGCGTTGAATGGTGAAATGCATGGTCTAGTCCCTTGCCTTAATAAGCTGCGCTGGTGTTCATCAAGTGGTCAGTGTACGCAGCAGGTTCTTGTAGTCCTCGCGGATGTCCGCGTCGGATTCCTTAAGTTCGTTGATCTTGCGGCAGGCGTGCAAAACAGTCGTATGGTCGCGGCCGCCGAACACATCGCCGATTTCCGGCAGGCTGTGGTTAGTCAGCTCCTTGGACAAAGCCATGGCAACCTGACGCGGACGAGCGACCGAGCGAGAGCGACGCTTGGACAGCAGGTCAGAGATCTTGATCTTGTAGTACTCGGCGACAGTGCGCTGAATGTTATCCACAGAGACCAGTTTGTCTTGCAGCGCCAACAGGTCTTTCAGGGATTCGCGAATCAGCTCAATGGTGATATCGCGGCCCATGAAGTGTGAGTGGGCGATCACGCGTTTAAGCGCGCCTTCCAGCTCACGGACGTTGGAACGAATACGTTGGGCGATGAAGAACGCCGCATCGTGGGGCAGATCGACTTTAGCCTGGTCAGCCTTTTTCATCAGGATCGCAACACGGGTTTCCAGCTCCGGCGGCTCGACGGCTACCGTCAAGCCCCAGCCAAAGCGGGATTTCAGTCGCTCTTCAAGGCCTTCGATTTCTTTCGGGTAGCGGTCACTGGTGAGAATGACCTGCTGGCCACCTTCAAGCAGGGCGTTGAAGGTATGGAAAAACTCTTCCTGCGAACGTTCCTTACGGGCGAAAAACTGAATGTCATCGATCAGCAACGCATCCACCGAACGGTAGAAGCGCTTGAATTCGTTGATCGCGTTCAGTTGCAGCGCCTTGACCATGTCGGCCACGAAACGCTCGGAATGCAGGTACACGACCTTGGCATTCGGGTTCTTCTTTAATAGATGGTTACCCACAGCGTGCATCAAGTGGGTTTTACCCAAGCCAACGCCGCCATAAAGGAAGAGCGGGTTGTAACCGTGTTTCGGGTTATCCGCCACTTGCCAGGCCGCAGCCCGGGCCAACTGGTTGGACTTACCTTCGACGAAGTTCTCGAAGGTGAACGTACGGTTCAGGTAACTGGTGTGCTTGAGCGCACCTTCGACCTGCACGGTGCGCTGTTCGGAACGCACAGGAGCCTGTTGAGAACTGGCACCGGCCATCGGATCGAAACTGTCGCGCGATGGCTCTTCACTGATTTCGGCAACTTTCTGTGTCGAACGCTTGGTTTGCGTAGTCGTCGGGGCGGGTGCCGGAGCACTGGCAGGCGCCTGAGCCTGCGACGCAGCAGCGGCCAACGGAGCATTCGGCGCCGCACGCGGTGCCGAACTGCGTTTGCTGCCTATTAATAAGGACAGCACCGGTGCCATGCCATTGCCATGCTCATCGAGCAGTTCAAGGACGCGGCCCAGGTACTTTTCGTTGACCCAGTCGAGAACAAAACGATTCGGTGCGTAGACACGCAACTCGTCGCCTTCGGCTTCGACCTGTAGTGGACGGATCCAAGTGTTGAATTGTTGGGCAGGCAGCTCATCGCGCAAAAGCTCCACGCACTGCTGCCAAAGTTCCACTGACACGGATATCCCCTAAGTTGAAAGCCGGTGAGGCAAAAACAAGCGGCCATTGTAGCGGCCAGACGCCGACTTATCCACACGTAGCTTGTTCACCGACCAAGAAGAATCAGCGTTTTATACGTAAAAAAGACGACCAGTGGTCTGTGCATAAGGTCTGTGGATAACCGCCCCTGAGGTCGTTGCACAAGTGGGGGCGAAACCCGGTGGATAACCTGCCTGTGGATAACAGACCCTTTCACACACAGCTTATCCGACAGTGCAGCACAGGCTGACCACCGTTTTCCACTGTAGTTGTCATTCTCTGTACATCCCGTCGTAGAAGGTCTGAAGGTAGTTATCCACAGATAGTCGGCGCCCTAGCTTTTATAAGCTTTACAGAAAAGCTTTAAATACTTTCCTTCTTTATTTTTATATTTGGCAGGAAGCAGGGACGAGCAAAACGTCTGCAGATCTATTTATAAGGAAACGCTGGTTGGAAATTGACCTAGAGGCTTGCTTTCTCTAGAATCCCCGGTCTCTTAAAACGGGGGCCATTCCGGCCCGTTGTGGACGAACCAGGTAACACGACAATGAAACGTACTTTCCAACCAAGCACTATCAAACGCGCTCGTACCCACGGTTTCCGTGCTCGCATGGCTACCAAGAACGGTCGCGCCGTCCTGTCGCGTCGTCGCGCCAAAGGTCGTGCGCGTCTGGCAGTTTGATAATCCGGCACTGGAGGTGAGTCAGGACTTCAGTCGGGAAAAGCGTCTGCTTACTCCCCGGCATTTCAAGGCAGTCTTTGACTCCCCTACCGGCAAGGTTCCGGGGAAAAATCTCCTGCTCCTTGCGCGCAACAACGATCTTGATCACCCCCGTCTCGGGCTGGTTATCGGGAAAAAGAGCGTAAAGCTCTCCGTCGAGCGCAATCGCCTCAAACGTCTGATGCGCGAATCGTTCCGTCTGCACCAGGATTCACTGGTCGGCTGGGACATTGTTATCGTCGCGCGCAAAGGTTTGGGTGACGTAGAAAACCCCGAATTGATTCAGCATTTCGGCAAACTCTGGAAGCGTCTGGCACGCAGCACGCCGGTACCAGCAGTCAAAACCGAAACTGTAGGGGTAGACAGTCCCGATGCGTAAACTGGCACTCGTTCCGATCCAGTTTTATCGCTATGCCATTAGTCCCCTGATGGCCAGTCACTGTCGTTTCTACCCCAGTTGTTCCTGCTACGCGTTAGAAGCCATAGAAAATCATGGCCTTCTGCGCGGTGGCTGGCTGACCTTTCGTCGTTTAGGTCGCTGTCATCCGTGGAATCCCGGTGGTTATGACCCGGTTCCACCTATCCCTACCTCCCGTTCTTCTTCGATGGCCGAGTAATCATGGATATCAAACGCACGATCCTGATCGTCGCCCTGGCAATCGTGTCCTACGTTATGGTTCTTAAATGGAACCAGGACTATGGCCAGGCTGCCCTGCCGACTCAGAATGTTGCTTCCAGTACTACCGCACCGGGCCTACCGGATACGGCGACTGGCAATAATGCTTCTGTCAGTGACGACATTCCACGCGCCGCAAGCGATACCAGTGCCACTGCACCTGCTGAAACACCAGTAGCTGTAAGCAAAGACCTCATCCAGATCAAAACGGATGTGCTCAACCTGGCAATCGATCCACAGGGTGGTGATGTTGCTCAGTTGACGTTGCCGCTGTATCCACGTCGCCAGGACCACCCGGAAATTCCATTCCAGTTGTTCGATAACGGCAACGAGCGGACTTATCTGGCTCAAAGCGGTTTGATCGGTACCGATGGTCCGGACGCAAGTCCTGCCGGTCGTCCGGTTTACTCCTCCGAGAAGAAGATCTACCAACTGGCTGACGGTCAGGACCAATTGGTCGTGGACCTGAAGTTCAGCAAGGACGGCGTCAACTACATCAAGCGTTTCACCGTGAAACGTGGCCTGTACGACGTAACCGTTTCCTACTTGATCGACAACGAAAGCGCCAAGCCTTGGTCCGGCGCGATGTTCGCGCAATTGAAGCGTGACGCCAGCTCCGATCCTTCTTCCAGCACCGCCACCGGCACCGCGACTTACCTGGGCGCCGCCCTGTGGACAAGTAACGAGCCGTACAAGAAAGTGTCGATGAAGGACATGGACAAGGCTCAGCTGAAAGAAACCGTTAATGGTGGTTGGGTTGCCTGGTTGCAACACTACTTCGTGACCGCGTGGATTCCGGCCAAGGGCGAAAACAATGTCGTCCAGACCCGTAAAGACAGCAAAGGCAACTACATCATCGGTTACACCGCACCGGCAATGACTGTTGCGCCAGGTGCGAAAGCCGAAACCAGCGCTGTTCTGTACGCCGGTCCGAAAAGCCAGGCTGTGTTGAAAGAGTTATCCCCAGGTCTGGAACTGACCGTCGACTACGGCATTCTGTGGTTCATTGCCCAGCCAATCTTCTGGCTGCTGCAACACATCCACGCGCTGGTCGGTAACTGGGGCTGGTCGATCATCTTCCTGACCATGCTGATCAAAGGGATTTTCTTCCCGCTGTCGGCAGCCAGCTACAAATCCATGGCCCGCATGCGTGCAGTGGCACCGAAGCTGGCGGCACTGAAAGAGCAACATGGCGATGACCGGCAGAAAATGTCGCAAGCCATGATGGAGCTGTACAAGAAGGAGAAGATCAATCCGCTGGGTGGTTGCTTGCCAATCCTCGTGCAGATGCCGGTTTTCCTTTCGCTGTACTGGGTTCTGCTGGAAAGCGTTGAAATGCGCCAAGCGCCGTTCATGCTGTGGATTACTGACCTGTCGATCAAGGATCCGTTCTTCATTCTGCCGATCATCATGGGTGCAACCATGTTCATCCAGCAGCAGTTGAACCCGACACCTCCGGATCCGATGCAGGCCAAGGTGATGAAGCTGATGCCAATCATCTTCACCTTCTTCTTCCTGTGGTTCCCGGCCGGTCTGGTGCTGTATTGGGTAGTGAACAACTGCCTGTCGATCGCCCAACAGTGGTACATCACTCGTAAAATCGAAGCGGCTACCAAAGCAGCTGCCTGATTTACACTGTGAATAGCCACTCAAAACGCCCCCTAGTGGGGCGTTTTGCTATCTGCCACTTTTGTCTGGATACCGGTTTATGAGCGCTCCTCGTGAAACCATCGCCGCCGTCGCCACCGCTCAAGGTCGTGGCGGCGTAGGCATCGTCCGTATTTCCGGGCCGCTGGCGAGCGTTGCGGCCAAGGCCTTCAGTGGTCGTGAACTCAAGCCGCGATTCGCCCACTACGGCCCGTTTCTCGATAAAAACGAAGAGGTGCTGGATCAGGGCATCGCTTTGTATTTTCCAGGACCGAACTCGTTCACGGGCGAAGACGTGCTGGAACTCCAAGGTCATGGCGGTCCGATTGTTCTGGATATGCTCCTCAAGCGGTGCCTTGAACTGGGGTGTCGTCTGGCACGGCCTGGTGAATTCAGCGAACGCGCATTCCTCAACGACAAACTCGACCTCGCACAGGCCGAAGCGATCGCTGACCTGATCGAGGCCAGTTCTGCACAGGCTGCCCGCAATGCACTGCGTTCCTTGCAGGGGGCATTTTCCGATCGTGTGCATAACCTCACCGAACAACTGATCGGCCTGCGGATTTATGTCGAAGCGGCTATCGATTTCCCGGAAGAGGAAATCGATTTCCTTGCCGATGGCCATGTTCTGAGCATGCTCGACAAGGTCAGGGACGAGTTATCCACCGTGTTGCGCGAAGCCGGTCAGGGTGCGTTATTGCGTGACGGCATGACGGTGGTGATCGCCGGTCGGCCAAATGCAGGTAAATCCAGTTTGCTCAACGCACTGGCCGGTCGCGAAGCGGCGATCGTGACCGAGATTGCCGGCACCACCCGTGACATTCTGCGCGAACATATCCACATCGATGGCATGCCGCTTCATGTGGTGGATACAGCTGGTCTGCGAGATACCGATGACCATGTGGAAAAGATCGGTGTTGAACGAGCGTTGAAAGCCATTGGCGAAGCAGATCGGGTGCTGTTGGTGGTCGATGCCACAGCACCGGAAGCGCTTGATCCGTTCGCGTTGTGGCCAGAGTTTCTGGAAATTCGCCCGGATCCGGCGAAAGTTACGTTGATCCGTAACAAGGCCGACCTCACCGGCGAAGCGATTGCCCTGGAAGTCAGTGAAGATGGCCATGTGACCATCAGCCTGAGCGCCAAGTCGGCCGGCGAAGGCCTGGAACTGCTGCGTGATCATCTCAAGGCCTGCATGGGCTATGAGCAGACGTCGGAAAGCAGCTTCAGCGCTCGCAGGCGTCACCTTGAGGCATTGCGTCATGCCAGCGCATCCCTTGAGCACGGCCGTGCACAGCTGACTCTGGCAGGTGCCGGCGAGCTACTGGCCGAAGATTTGCGCCAGGCTCAACATGCCTTGGGCGAGATTACCGGTGCATTCAGCTCCGATGATCTGCTTGGACGAATCTTTTCCAGCTTCTGCATCGGTAAATAGTCTTTCCGTTGTTCACAGACAGGCCATTCGCGCCTGTCTGTTCTCACTCCTCTCCTTGAATTGTCTCCACCACCGAGCAGATTCTTTCTGCCTGGGCGGTTTTTCCGCGTCCGTGAATTGATCAATCACCGCTTTTCTGTGGATTAAGCCCTGTGAATAACTGCCACTAAGGGCAGTTGATAACAGGGCCTAAAAACTGAAGATAACCCCCTCTGTGGATAACCACCCCTTTAATCCACAGGCTTAAACCGGTTATCCAAGGGCCTCGTTGGTACATGACCACAGGTTTTTGAATCTCTGTACATATTGAATATAAAGGCCTGTAGAGATCTATCCACAGAAATGTGCCTCAGTAGAAATAAACATAAAAACAAAGATTTAATAAATTTCTCTCTTTTTAATTTCTATAACCCCGACTTCTCCACAGCTGGTTAAATTTTGTGCAAAGGGTTCTTTAGGAAGGGCGAAGTCCCTATACTTGTCGACCAGGTCCAAAAACCTGAGCTCAAACTATTCCTGATTACCTAACTGAAGCAGGCACGAGGTGCGTGGTGGATTTCCCTTCCCGTTTTGAAGTGATCGTCATCGGCGGCGGTCATGCCGGTACCGAGGCAGCACTGGCGTCAGCACGTATGGGGGCAAAAACCCTGTTGCTGACGCATAACGTGGAAACCCTCGGTGCCATGAGTTGCAACCCTGCCATTGGCGGGATCGGCAAAAGCCACTTGGTGAAAGAAATCGATGCCCTCGGCGGCGCGATGGCCATGGCCACCGACAAGGGTGGTATCCAGTTTCGTGTGTTGAACAGCCGCAAAGGCCCGGCCGTGCGTGCAACTCGCGCTCAAGCCGACCGGGTTCTGTACAAGGCCGCTGTCCGCGAAGCCCTGGAAAACCAACCGAACCTGTGGATATTTCAACAAGCCGCTGATGACCTGATCGTCGAACAGGAAACCGTGCGCGGTGTTGTCACCCAAATGGGCCTGCGTTTCCTCGCGGATTCTGTGGTGTTGACCACTGGCACCTTCCTCGGTGGACTTATCCACATCGGGATGCAGAATTATTCCGGCGGTCGCGCTGGTGATCCGCCATCAATCGCCCTGGCTCACCGCTTGCGTGAATTGCCACTGCGCGTTGGTCGTTTGAAAACCGGTACGCCGCCGCGTATCGACGGTCGTTCTGTGGATTTCTCGGTGATGACCGAGCAAGCAGGCGATACGCCGATCCCGGTGATGTCATTCATGGGTTCCAAAGAGCAGCACCCGAAACAGGTGAGCTGCTGGATTACCCACACGAACGCCCGCACCCACGAAATCATTGCGGCCAACCTCGACCGTTCGCCGATGTATTCCGATGCAGGGCAGATCGAAGGCATAGGTCCGCGTTATTGCCCGTCGATCGAAGACAAGATCCATCGCTTTGCCGACAAGGAAAGCCATCAGGTCTTCATCGAGCCGGAAGGTTTGACCACCCACGAGCTGTACCCGAATGGGATATCCACAAGCTTGCCGTTCGACGTGCAATTGCAGATCGTCCAATCGATCCGCGGCATGGAAAACGCGCACATCGTTCGTCCGGGCTACGCCATCGAATATGACTATTTCGACCCGCGTGACCTGAAGTACAGCCTGGAAACCAAAGTGATTGCCGGCCTGTTCTTCGCCGGTCAAATCAACGGCACCACCGGTTACGAAGAAGCCGGCGCCCAGGGTTTACTGGCCGGGGCCAACGCCGCACTGCGTGCTCAGGGCAAAGACGCCTGGTGCCCGCGTCGCGACGAGGCGTACATCGGAGTGCTGGTCGACGACCTGATTACATTGGGTACTCAGGAACCGTACCGGATGTTCACGTCCCGGGCCGAATACCGCTTGATCCTGCGCGAAGACAACGCCGACCTGCGTTTGACCGAAAAAGGTCGCGAACTGGGTCTGGTCGATGACGTGCGTTGGGCGGCTTTCTGCAAGAAACGCGAAAGCATCGATCTGGAAGAACAACGCCTGAAAAGCACCTGGGTCCGCCCGGGCACCGAGCAGGGCGATGCGATTTCCGAGAAATTCGGTACACCGTTGACCCACGAATACAACTTGCTCAACCTGCTGAGCCGCCCGGAAATCGACTACGCTGGTCTGATCGCCGTGACCGGTGGCGGCGCAGAAGATCCACAGGTTGCCGAGCAGGTCGAAATCAAGACCAAATACGCCGGTTACATCGATCGTCAACAAGACGAAATCGCACGTCTGCGGGCCAGTGAAAATACGAAACTGCCTGTGGATATCGATTACACGAACATTTCCGGTCTCTCCAAAGAGATCCAAAGCAAGCTCGGTGCGACCCGTCCAGAAACTTTGGGCCAGGCGTCACGCATTCCGGGTGTCACGCCGGCAGCGATCTCGCTGTTGATGATTCATTTGAAAAAACGCGGCGCGGGCCGTCAGTTGGAGCAAAGCGCTTGAGTTCGTTGGTCACCTCGCAACACGCCGAAGAGTTATCCACAGGTGCTTGCCAGCTCGGTGTCGCACTGACCGAAACCCAGCACACGCAGCTGCTGGGCTATCTGGCCCTGTTGATCAAATGGAACAAGGCCTACAACCTGACCGCCGTGCGCGATCCGGACGAAATGGTCTCGCGTCACTTGCTCGACAGTCTGAGCGTGATGTCGTTCGTGGAAAACGGTCGCTGGCTGGACGTTGGCAGCGGCGGCGGCATGCCGGGTATTCCGTTGGCCATCCTGTTTCCTGAGTCCCAGGTCACCTGCCTGGACAGCAACGGCAAGAAAACCCGCTTCCTGACCCAGGTCAAACTCGAACTCAAACTGGATAACCTGCAAGTTATCCACAGTCGCGTCGAAGCCTTCCAGCCTGCACAGCCATTTAACGGGATCATTTCCCGGGCGTTCAGCAGCATGGAGAACTTCAGCAACTGGACGCGCCACCTCGGCGATGCCGATACACGCTGGCTGGCAATGAAGGGCGTTCATCCGGCCGATGAGCTGGTAGCATTGCCGGCAGACTTCCACCTCGATAGCGAACACGCCCTGGCCGTACCTGGTTGCCAAGGCCAACGCCATCTGCTGATACTGCGCCGCACGGCATGATTGGGAACACAAGCAAGAATGGCTAAGGTATTCGCGATAGCGAACCAAAAAGGTGGTGTGGGTAAAACCACCACCTGCATCAACCTCGCAGCTTCCCTGGTCGCTACCAAGCGCCGGGTGCTGTTGATCGATCTCGATCCACAGGGCAACGCCACCATGGGTAGCGGTGTGGATAAACACGGCCTGGAAAACTCGGTCTACGACCTGTTGATCGGCGAATGCGATCTGGCCCAGGCCATGCACTATTCCGAGCACGGTGGTTACCAACTGTTGCCGGCCAACCGTGACCTGACTGCTGCCGAAGTGGTTCTGCTGGAAATGCAGATGAAGGAAAGCCGCCTGCGCAGTGCGTTGGCGCCGATCCGTGAAAACTACGATTACATTTTGATCGACTGCCCGCCGTCGCTGTCGATGCTCACGCTGAACGCTTTGGTCGCTGCAGATGGGGTGATTATCCCCATGCAGTGCGAGTACTTCGCCCTCGAAGGCTTGAGCGACCTTGTGGATAACATCAAGCGCATCACTGAACTGTTGAACCCGAACCTGAAAGTCGAAGGCCTGTTGCGGACGATGTATGACCCGCGCCTGAGCCTGATGAACGACGTGTCGGCGCAGCTCAAGGAACACTTCGGCGAGCAGCTTTACGACACGGTTATCCCGCGCAACATCCGCCTGGCCGAAGCGCCAAGCTATGGCATGCCGGCGCTGGCCTACGACAAGACTTCGCGGGGCGCCATTGCTTATCTGGCACTCGCCGGCGAGATGGTTCGCCGTCAGCGCAAAAACTCACGCACCGCCGCTGCTCAGGCAACTTAAGGAATCCCCATGGCCGTCAAGAAACGAGGTCTCGGACGTGGACTGGATGCACTGCTGAGCGGTCCGACTGTCAGCTCGCTGGAAGAGCAGGCGGTACAAGCCGATCAGCGTGAGTTGCAGCACCTGCCGCTGGATCTGATCCAGCGCGGCAAGTACCAGCCGCGTCGGGACATGGACCCGCAAGCGCTGGAAGAACTCGCCCAGTCGATCAAGGCCCAGGGCGTGATGCAGCCGATTGTGGTTCGCCCGATCGGCAGCGGCCGCTTCGAAATCATTGCCGGCGAACGCCGCTGGCGCGCGAGCCAGCAGGCTGGCCAGGAAACCATCCCGGCGATGGTGCGCGATGTGCCGGATGAAACCGCCATTGCCATGGCGCTGATCGAGAACATCCAGCGCGAAGACCTCAATCCGATCGAGGAAGCGGTGGCCCTGCAGCGTTTGCAGCAGGAATTCCAGCTGACTCAGCAACAAGTGGCCGAAGCGGTGGGCAAATCCCGCGTGACCGTGGCCAACCTGCTACGCTTGATCGCGTTGCCGGAAGTTATCAAAACCATGCTCTCGCACGGTGACCTGGAAATGGGTCATGCGCGTGCTTTGCTTGGTTTGCCGGAGAATCAACAGGTTGAAGGGGCGCGACATGTTGTCGCACGGGGGCTGACGGTGCGCCAAACCGAGGCACTGGTTCGCCAGTGGTTGAGTGGTAAACCGGAGCCTGTGGAAGCCACAAAACCGGACCCGGATATCGCTCGACTCGAGCAGCGCCTGGCCGAGCGCCTAGGCTCTGCGGTGCAGATCCGACACGGAAAGAAGGGGAAGGGGCAGTTGGTAATTGGTTACAACTCCCTCGATGAGCTTCAAGGTGTGCTTGCCCACATCCGCTGAAACATTTCCTCATGTAGCGTGCAGTCGGAAATCACTACCTGACAGTTGAATAGGGGCAGAACCGCCCCTATACTCTGCGCGCATTTTGTCGGCACAAATTATGCCAAGTTATTGAATTCTGGCAGCCGATCATTGGGGAGCAAAAACGATGGAGAGCCGCATGCCAAACCGCTTGCCGTTCCATCGCCTGGCAGTTTTTCCGGTGTTGATGGCTCAATTTGTCGTTTTGCTACTGGCCGCTTTGGCGCTCTGGTACTGGCATGGAGTCGTTACCGGATACTCAGGACTTTGCGGAGGCCTGATAGCCTTGCTGCCCAATGTTTATTTCGCTCACAGGGCATTTCGGTTTTCCGGCGCCCGAGCAGCTCAAGCCATCGTCCGGTCTTTTTATGCCGGTGAGGCGGGCAAACTGATTTTGACGGCAGTGCTCTTTGCATTGACGTTCGCAGGTGTGAAGCCATTGGCGCCGCTAGCTGTATTCGGCGTCTTCGTGTTGACCCAACTGGTCAGCTGGTTCGCGCCCCTGCTGATGAGAACAAGACTTTCGAGACCTTAGGGCGTTTGAGGCAACCATGGCAGAAACAACCGCTTCGGGCTATATCCAGCACCACTTGCAGAACCTGACTTTCGGTCAGCACCCAACCGGCGGGTGGGGTTTTGCCCACACCGCAGCAGAAGCCAAAGAAATGGGCTTCTGGGCTTTCCACGTCGATACTCTCGGCTGGTCGGTCGCTTTGGGTCTGATCTTCGTTCTTCTTTTCCGCATGGCGGCGAAGAAGGCGACTTCCGGTCAGCCTGGTGCTTTGCAGAACTTCGTTGAAGTATTGGTCGAATTCGTCGATGGCAGCGTGAAAGACAGCTTCCATGGCCGTAGCCCGGTGATTGCACCGCTGGCGCTGACCATCTTCGTCTGGGTCTTCCTGATGAACGCCGTCGACCTGATCCCGGTCGACTGGATTCCTCAGCTGGCCATCCTGATCACTGGCGATGCGCACATTCCGTTCCGTGCCGTATCGACCACTGACCCGAACGCTACTTTGGGCATGGCCCTGTCGGTGTTCGCGTTGATCATTTTCTACAGCATCAAGGTCAAGGGCATCGGCGGTTTCATCGGCGAACTGACCCTGCACCCGTTCGGCAGCAAGAACATTTTCCTGCAAGCGCTGCTGATCCCGGTGAACTTCCTGCTGGAATTCGTCACCCTGATCGCCAAGCCAATCTCCTTGGCGCTGCGTCTGTTCGGCAACATGTACGCCGGCGAGCTGGTCTTCATTCTGATTGCTGTGATGTTCGGCAGCGGTCTGCTCTGGCTTAGCGGCCTGGGCGTAGTTCTGCAGTGGGCGTGGGCTGTGTTCCACATCCTGATCATCACCCTGCAGGCGTTTATCTTCATGATGCTGACCATCGTTTACTTGTCGATGGCGCACGAAGAGAACCATTAAGACCAGTCTCGACTAGTCTGATGTCCCACCCGGTCAAACGGGTGGGTGCCCGAACAGGGCTATGAAACGATTTGTTTTACCGCTTTAAAATCTAAAAAACCTAAACCATACGACGTAAAAGTCGGGAGGAAAGATGGAAACTGTAGTTGGTCTAACCGCTATCGCTGTTGCACTGTTGATCGGCCTGGGCGCACTGGGTACCGCAATTGGTTTCGGCCTGTTGGGCGGCAAGTTCCTGGAAGGCGCAGCGCGTCAGCCAGAAATGGTTCCAATGCTCCAAGTTAAAATGTTCATCGTTGCCGGTCTTCTCGACGCCGTAACCATGATCGGTGTTGGTATCGCTTTGTTCTTCACCTTCGCGAACCCATTCGTTGGTCAACTCGCTGGCTAATCACTCGAACCTTCGAGTGATTGGTTTGATGTGCAACGAACGAGCGAGGTGTTGGCGTGAACATTAATGCAACCCTGATTGGCCAGTCCGTTGCGTTCTTCATTTTTGTACTGTTTTGCATGAAGTTCGTGTGGCCTCCGGTCATCGCGGCTTTGCACGAACGTCAGAAGAAGATCGCGGATGGATTGGACGCTGCCGCCCGAGCAGCTCGCGACCTGGAGTTGGCCCAAGATAAAGCGGGTCAACAACTGCGCGAAGCTAAGGCTCAGGCAGCTGAAATCATTGAGCAAGCCAAGAAACGCGGTAACCAGATCGTTGAAGAGGCTGTTGAAAAAGCCCGTATCGACGCTGACCGTGTGAAGGTTCAGGCTCAGGCCGAGATCGAGCAGGAACTGAACAGTGTCAAAGACGCGCTACGTGCCCAATTGGGTGCTCTGGCCGTTGGCGGCGCCGAGAAGATTCTGGGTGCCACAATCGATCAAAACGCGCACGCGGAGCTGGTAAACAAACTGGCTGCTGAAATTTAAGCGAGGGCGATCATGGCAGAATTGACCACGTTGGCCCGACCTTACGCTAAGGCAGCCTTCGAGCACGCCCAGGCCCACCAGCAACTGGCCTCTTGGTCAGCCATGCTCGGCCTGGCTGCAGCAGTGTCGCAAGACGACACCATGCAGCGCGTGCTCAAGGCCCCGCGACTGACGAGCGCAGACAAGGCCGCCACGTTTATTGACGTGTGCGGCGACAAGTTTGATGTGAAGGTGCAGAACTTCATTAACGTCGTTGCCGAAAACGACCGTCTCCCGCTTTTGCCGGAGATATCCGCTCTGTTCGACCTGTACAAGGCCGAACAAGAGAAATCGGTAGACGTTGAAGTGACCAGTGCTTTTGCATTGAACCAAGAACAGCAAGACAAACTCGCCAAGGTTCTCAGTGCACGACTCAACCGGGAAGTGCGCCTGCAAGTCGAGGAAGACAAATCCCTTATTGGGGGCATTGTCATCCGCGCCGGCGACCTGGTTATCGATGGCTCGGTTCGCGGCAAACTCGCGAACCTTGCCGAAGCATTGAAATCTTGAGTTTGAAGGGGCAGCAGAGCAATGCAGCAACTCAATCCTTCCGAAATAAGTGAAATTATCAAGGGCCGCATCGACAAGCTCGATGTGACCTCCCAAGCCCGTAACGAAGGCACTGTCGTCAGCGTATCTGACGGTATCGTGCGGATTCACGGTCTGGCCGACGTCATGTACGGCGAGATGATCGAGTTTCCGGGCGGCGTCTTCGGTATGGCTCTCAACCTGGAGCAAGACTCCGTAGGTGCCGTAGTTTTGGGCTCCTACCAGTCTCTGGCTGAAGGCATGAGCGCCAAGTGCACCGGCCGCATCCTCGAAGTTCCGGTTGGTAAGGAACTGCTGGGTCGCGTAGTCGACGCACTGGGTAACCCAGTTGACGGCAAAGGTCCGCTGAACAACACCGAGACCGATGCGGTCGAGAAAGTTGCTCCAGGCGTGATCTGGCGTAAGTCGGTAGACCAGCCTGTACAGACTGGCTACAAGGCTGTCGATGCCATGATCCCTGTCGGCCGTGGCCAGCGTGAGCTGATCATCGGTGACCGTCAGATCGGTAAAACCGCTCTGGCGATCGACGCGATCATCAACCAGAAAAACAGCGGCATTTTCTGTGTCTACGTAGCGATCGGTCAGAAGCAATCGACCATCGCCAACGTGGTTCGCAAGCTGGAAGAAAACGGCGCACTGGCTAACACCATTGTCGTGGCAGCGAGCGCTTCGGAATCTGCAGCACTGCAATTCCTGGCACCGTACTCCGGTTGCACCATGGGTGAATTCTTCCGCGACCGCGGTGAAGACGCGCTGATCGTTTATGACGATCTGTCCAAGCAAGCAGTGGCTTACCGCCAGATTTCCCTGCTGCTGCGCCGTCCACCAGGCCGTGAAGCTTACCCAGGCGACGTGTTCTATCTCCACTCCCGTCTGCTGGAGCGCGCATCCCGCGTTTCGGAAGAATACGTAGAGAAGTTCACCAACGGCGCAGTGACCGGCAAAACCGGTTCCCTGACCGCACTGCCGATCATCGAAACCCAGGCTGGCGACGTTTCCGCGTTCGTTCCGACCAACGTGATTTCCATCACCGACGGTCAGATCTTCCTGGAATCGGCCATGTTCAACTCCGGGATCCGTCCTGCTGTGAACGCCGGTGTTTCGGTATCCCGTGTGGGTGGTGCCGCTCAGACCAAGATCATCAAGAAGCTATCCGGTGGTATCCGTACCGCTCTGGCTCAGTACCGTGAACTGGCGGCATTCGCCCAGTTCGCTTCTGACCTGGACGAAGCGACCCGTAAGCAACTTGAGCATGGTCAGCGCGTTACCGAGCTGATGAAGCAGAAGCAATACGCACCAATGTCGATCGCTGACATGGCGCTGTCGCTGTATGCCGCTGAGCGTGGGTTCCTGACTGACGTTGAAATCGCCAAGATCGGCAGCTTCGAACAAGCGCTGATTGCTTTCTTCAACCGCGATCACGCCGATTTGATGGCGAAGATCAACGTGAAGGGTGACTTCAATGACGAAATCGACGCTGGCATGAAAGCCGGTATCGAGAAGTTCAAGGCCACCCAAACCTGGTAAGCCGCAGCGGGAGCCGCAAGGCTCCCGCTTGCTAACCTGATAGGTGTTACATGGCAGGCGCAAAAGAGATTCGCAGTAAGATTGCGAGCATCAAAAGCACGCAAAAGATTACCAGCGCCATGGAAAAAGTGGCGGTCAGTAAAATGCGCAAGGCACAAATGCGCATGGCTGCTAGCCGTCCTTACGCGGAGCGCATCCGCCAGGTTATTGGCCATTTGGCCAACGCTAACCCGGAATATCGCCACCCGTTCATGATCGATCGCGAAGTAAAGCGCGTTGGTTATGTCGTGGTGAGCAGTGACCGTGGTCTGTGTGGTGGCTTGAACACCAACCTGTTCAAGGCCTTGGTCAAGGACATGGCGAAAAACCGTGAAAACGGCGTCGAGATCGATCTGTGTGTTGTTGGTAGCAAGGGTGCGGCTTTTTTCCGCAACTTCGGCGGCAACGTCGTAGCCGCTATCAGCCACCTGGGTGAAGAGCCATCGATCAATGATCTGATTGGCAGCGTCAAGGTGATGCTGGATGCCTACCTCGATGGTCGTATCGACCGTTTGAGCGTTGTGTCCAACAAGTTCATCAACACCATGACGCAACAGCCTACCGTGGAGCAGTTGATTCCGCTGGTGGCAACCCCGGATCAAGAACTCAAGCACCACTGGGACTATCTCTACGAACCGGACGCCAAAGAGCTGCTTGACGGCTTGATGATCCGTTACGTGGAGTCGCAGGTCTACCAGGCGGTGGTCGAGAACAACGCGGCTGAACAAGCTGCGCGGATGATCGCGATGAAGAACGCTACCGACAACGCCGGTGATTTGATCAGCGATTTGCAGCTGGTCTACAACAAGGCGCGTCAGGCTGCGATCACCCAAGAGATCTCGGAAATCGTCGGCGGCGCTGCCGCGGTTTAACGGTTCAAATATTCAGAGGATCCAGCTATGAGTAGCGGACGTATCGTTCAAATCATCGGCGCCGTTATCGACGTGGAATTCCCACGCGACAGCGTACCGAGCATCTACAACGCTTTGAGTGTAAAAAGCGATGCAGGCACCACTCTTGAAGTTCAGCAGCAGCTGGGCGACGGCGTGGTTCGTACCATTGCGATGGGTTCCACCGAGGGCTTGAAGCGCGGTCTGGAAGTCACCGATTCTGGCGCAGCCATCTCCGTACCGGTCGGTAAAGCGACTCTGGGCCGGATCATGGACGTTCTGGGCAACCCGATCGACGAAGCTGGCCCGATTGACACCGAAGAGCGCTGGGGCATTCACCGTCCTGCGCCAACCTTCGCTGAACAAGCTGGCGGCAACGACCTGCTGGAAACCGGCATCAAGGTTATCGACCTGGTTTGCCCGTTCGCCAAGGGCGGTAAAGTTGGTCTGTTCGGTGGTGCCGGTGTAGGCAAAACCGTAAACATGATGGAACTGATCCGTAACATCGCCATCGAGCACAGCGGTTATTCCGTGTTCGCCGGTGTGGGTGAGCGTACTCGTGAGGGTAACGACTTCTACCACGAGATGAAGGATTCCAACGTTCTGGACAAAGTGGCACTGGTTTACGGTCAGATGAACGAGCCGCCGGGTAACCGTCTGCGCGTAGCTCTGACTGGCCTGACCATGGCCGAGAAGTTCCGTGACGAAGGTAACGACGTTCTGCTGTTCGTCGACAACATCTATCGTTACACCCTGGCCGGTACTGAAGTATCCGCACTGCTGGGCCGTATGCCTTCCGCAGTAGGTTACCAGCCGACCCTGGCCGAAGAGATGGGTACTCTGCAAGAGCGTATCACTTCGACCAAAAACGGTTCGATCACCTCGATCCAAGCGGTATACGTACCTGCGGATGACTTGACTGACCCGTCGCCAGCGACCACCTTCGCCCACTTGGACGCCACCGTCGTTCTGTCCCGTGACATCGCTTCCCTGGGTATCTACCCGGCGGTCGATCCACTCGACTCGACTTCGCGCCAGTTGGACCCTAACGTGATCGGTCAGGACCACTACGACACCGCTCGTGGCGTACAGTATGTTCTGCAGCGTTACAAAGAACTGAAGGACATCATTGCGATCCTAGGTATGGACGAGCTGTCGGAAACCGACAAGCAGTTGGTAAACCGTGCTCGTAAGATCCAGCGTTTCTTGTCGCAGCCGTTCTTCGTGGCTGAAGTCTTCACCGGTGCTTCGGGTAAATACGTTTCCCTGAAAGACACCATTGCTGGCTTCAAAGGCATCCTCAACGGTGACTACGACCACCTGCCAGAACAAGCGTTCTACATGGTCGGCGGCATCGAAGAAGCGATCGAGAAAGCCAAGAAACTGTAATCCCGGCGCCCGGCAACGGGCGCTAATTTAGGTTGAGGCAATCAGATGGCTATGACAGTCCATTGCGATATCGTCAGTGCGGAAGGAGAAATCTTTTCCGGCCTGGTCGAGATGGTGATTGCGCACGGTGCACTGGGTGATCTTGGTATCGCCCTGGGCCACGCGCCGCTGATCACTAATCTCAAGCCTGGCCCGATCCGCCTGGTCAAGCAGGGCGGGGAAGAGGAGGTGTATTACATCTCCGGTGGTTTCCTCGAGGTTCAGCCGAACATGGTCAAGGTTCTTGCCGACACCGTGCAACGAGCTGCCGACCTGGACGAAGCCTCCGCTCAGGAAGCCGTTAAGGCTGCCGAGAAGGCCTTGCATGAGCGGGGCGCGGAATTCGATTACGGTTCTGCTGCCGCACGTCTGGCCGAGGCTGCAGCTCAGCTGCGCACCGTCCAGCAGATCCGCAAGAAGTTCGGCCACTAACAGGCCATCACTTGTTGCGCGATTGATTAAAAAGGGTAGCCTCGGCTACCCTTTTTTCTTTTCCGATTTTCATAACCTGGTCGCAGCCGCTGACCACCCAGGATTGGTAGCCTGTCATGTCTCTTGAAATTGTTATCCTCGCTGCCGGCCAAGGCACTCGCATGCGTTCGGCTCTGCCGAAAGTTCTGCACCCAATTGCCGGCAACTCGATGCTCGGTCATGTTATCCACAGCGCTCGGCAACTTGATCCACAGCGCATCCACGTGGTGATTGGCCACGGCGCCGACGCCGTACGTGAGCGACTGGCAGCGGATGATCTGAATTTCGTTCTGCAGGACAAACAGCTGGGTACTGGCCACGCGGTTGCTCAAGCAGTGCCATTCATTGAGTCCGATACCGTCCTGATTCTTTACGGCGACGTGCCGTTGATCGAAGTCGAGACCCTTCAGCGCCTCCTCAAGCAAGTTGCGCCGCAGCAATTAGGCTTGCTGACCGTGGAGCTGGACGATCCGACCGGCTATGGCCGCATCGTCCGTGATGCTGCCGGCAAGGTGACGGCCATCGTCGAGCAGAAAGACGCCAACGAAGCCGAGCGTGCGATTACTGAAGGCAACACCGGCATTCTCGCGCTGCCGTTCGCGCAACTTGGCGGCTGGATGAACCGTCTCTCCAACAACAACGCCCAGGGTGAGTACTACCTGACTGATGTGATTGCCATGGCGGTCAGCGATGGTCTGGTGGTGGCCACCGAGCAGCCTCATGACGCCATGGAAGTGCAGGGCGCCAATGATCGCAAGCAGCTTTCTGAACTCGAGCGTCATTATCAGCTGCGTGCGGGTCGCCGTTTGATGGCCCAAGGCGTGACCCTGCGCGACCCGGCACGTTTCGATGTCCGCGGCGATATCACCGTCGGACGCGATGTGCTGATCGACATCAACGTCATTCTCGAAGGCAAGGTTGTCATCGAAGATGACGTGGTGATCGGGCCGAATTGCGTGATCAAGGACAGCACCCTGCGTAAAGGCGTGGTGATCAAGGCCAACAGCCATATCGACGGCGCGATCATGGGCGAAGGCAGCGATGCCGGGCCATTCGCACGCCTGCGTCCCGGAACCGTGCTGGAGGCTCGTGCGCATGTGGGTAACTTTGTCGAGCTGAAAAACGCTCACTTGGGCGAAGGCGCCAAGGCCGGTCATTTGACGTATCTGGGCGATGCCGAGATCGGCGCGCGGACCAACATCGGCGCGGGCACCATCACGTGTAACTATGATGGCGTCAACAAGTGGAAAACCGTGTTGGGTGAGGACGTGTTCATCGGTTCCAACAACTCGTTGGTGGCGCCTGTGGATATCTCTAGCGGTGCAACCACTGCAGCCGGATCGACCATCACGCAGAATGTGGATAACGCGCAGTTGGCCGTCGGCCGTGCACGGCAGAAGAATATCGACGGCTGGAAACGGCCAGAGAAAATCAAAAAACCATAAGTTATCCACAATCCATGGAGGAGCCGGCTCGCTGGCGATCGAAACGACGCGGTACATCAGTGGAACCGCAATCGCCAGCAAGCCGGCTCCTACAAGGTTATCCACAGATCTTTTTATCGCCTCACGCTTGACGAAGTTTCGTCAATAGGTTTTGATTGCTTCCGTTATCTTTCGAATCGAAACTTATCAAGTCATGTCCAAGCGCAATACACCTCAACGCCGTCACAACATCCTCGCCTTGCTCAATGAGCAGGGCGAAGTCAGTGTGGATGAGCTGGCCAAGCGCTTCGAAACCTCGGAAGTTACGATTCGCAAGGATCTGGCGGCACTCGAAAGCAACGGCCTTTTGTTACGTCGCTATGGCGGTGCGGTCACTATGCCTCAGGAACTGGTCGCCGATATTGGTCAGCCGGTGTCCAGATACAAACAGGCGATTGCCCGCGCAGCGGTCACGCGGATTCGCGAACATGCACGGATTATCATCGACAGCGGCAGCACCACCGCGGCGATGATTCCGGAACTCGGTCAGCAGCCGGGTCTGGTGGTGATGACCAACTCGCTTCATGTCGCCAACGCCCTGAGTGAACTCGAACACGAGCCGGTGCTGTTGATGACTGGCGGCACCTGGGACCCGCACTCCGAGTCTTTCCAGGGGCAAGTTGCCGAGCAAGTGCTGCGCTCATACGATTTCGATCAGTTGTTCATCGGTGCCGACGGCATCGACCTGGTGCGCGGTACCACTACCTTCAATGAATTGCTGGGACTCAGCCGCGTCATGGCGGATGTCGCTCGGGAAGTGATCGTGATGGTGGAGTCCGACAAGATCGGCCGCAAGATTCCCAACCTGGAGCTGCCATGGAGCAGCGTCCATACCCTAATTACCGATGATCGCCTGCCGCTGGAGGCACGCGATCAGATACAAGCCCGCGGTATCACGCTGATATGCGCGGCTGTCAGTCAGGAGAAATAGCATGTGTGGAATTGTCGGTGCAGTCGCAGAACGTAACATCACTGCCATCCTCCTCGAAGGCCTCAAGCGCCTGGAATACCGTGGCTATGACAGTGCCGGTGTGGCGGTTTATACCAATGACCAACAACTCGAGCGCATGCGTCGTCCGGGTAAAGTCAGCGAGCTGGAACTGGCGCTCCAGGCCGAGCCGCTGGTCGGTCGCCTGGGCATCGCCCACACTCGCTGGGCCACGCACGGTGCGCCGTGCGAGCGCAACGCTCACCCGCATTTCTCCGGTGATCTGGCGGTGGTGCACAACGGCATCATCGAGAATTACGAAGCCCTGCGCGAACAACTCAAGGCATTGGGTTACGTGTTCACATCGGACACCGACACCGAAGTCATCGCCCACCTGCTGAACCACAAACTCAAGGATCTGCACGACCTGACTGTGGCCCTCAAGGCCACTGTTAAAGAGTTGCACGGTGCTTACGGCCTGGCCGTGATCAGCGCTCGGCAACCCGATCGTCTGCTTGCCGCTCGCAGTGGCAGCCCGCTGGTGATTGGCCTGGGCCTGGGTGAAAACTTCCTCGCTTCGGACCAGTTGGCCCTGCGCCAGGTCACTGACCGCTTTATGTATCTGGAAGAAGGCGATATCGCCGAAATTCGTCGCGATAGCGTGCAGATCTGGGATGTTACCGGCAAGACTGTTCAGCGTGAAACCGTGCAGTACCGTGACGGCGCCGATGTGGCGGACAAAGGCGAATTCCGCCACTTCATGCTCAAGGAAATCCACGAACAACCCGCCGTGGTGCAGCGTACCCTTGAAGGTCGTCTGAGCCCGGACGGCGTATTGGTGCAGGCTTTCGGCCCACAGGCTGCCGAGCTGTTCGCCAAAGTGCGCAACGTGCAGATCGTCGCGTGTGGCACCAGCTACCACGCGGGTATGGTCGCCCGTTACTGGCTGGAAGAGCTTGCCGGCATCCCGTGCCAGGTCGAAGTCGCCAGCGAATTCCGCTACCGCAAAGTCATGGTGCAGCCCGACACCCTGTTCGTGACCATTTCCCAGTCCGGCGAAACCGCCGACACCCTGGCCGCGCTGCGCAACGCCAAGGAGCTGGGCTTCCTCGCCAGCCTGGCGATCTGCAACGTCGGCATCAGCTCGCTGGTGCGTGAATCCGACCTGACCTTGCTGACCCAGGCCGGCCGCGAAATCGGCGTGGCTTCGACCAAAGCCTTCACCACTCAATTGGTTGGCCTGCTGTTGCTGACGTTGTCCCTGGGGCAGGTGCACGGCACCTTGGCCAAAGGCGTCGAAGCGACACTGGTTGAAGAACTGCGTCGCCTGCCGACCCGTCTGGGCGAAGCCCTGGCCATGGACAGCACTGTGGAGAAAATCGCCGAGCTGTTCGCCGAGAAGCACCACACCCTGTTCCTTGGTCGTGGCGCGCAATTCCCGGTCGCGATGGAAGGTGCCCTGAAACTCAAGGAAATTTCCTACATCCATGCTGAAGCGTACCCGGCCGGCGAGCTGAAACACGGCCCGTTGGCGCTGGTGGATAACGACATGCCGGTAGTGACCGTGGCGCCAAACAACGAATTGCTGGAGAAGTTGAAATCTAACCTCCAGGAAGTCCGCGCCCGTGGTGGCCAACTGATCGTCTTCGCTGACGAGCAGGCCGGCATGACCAACGGTGAAGGCACCCACGTTGTGCAAATGCCGCACATCCACGACATTCTGTCGCCGATCCTCTACACCATCCCGCTGCAGTTGCTGTCGTACTACGTCGCAGTGTTGAAAGGCACAGACGTTGACCAGCCGCGTAACCTGGCGAAGTCCGTCACTGTGGAATAAGTTATCCACAGCTGAGTCGAGGGTGGTTTTAGAGAATTAAAACTGTCGCTGGTGAATTAAATCTGTCGCAGGTTGCTGATTGCTCTGATCAGCGCCTGTTACAGACGTGCCAAAAATCCCTATTGCCTGCACGAAGCAGCCTTGCTCCGACCTCCATATGACTCCGAGAATCCAGCGCGATGAATCGCTACATTCGTATATGCAGCGAACCCTTTACCTCAATTTGGGAAATCCGGATTTCTCGAAGCTAAAAAAGCTCCTACCATACAGAATCGATAAGCTGACGATAAAAACCATTGCGTCAGTTCTGAATTGGTCAGGATGCTATGGCTTCAATCGTTTACTTCATGATCACACCAGTTATGCACTTACCGGTGTGTTCAAGGACACTCACGATATTTCCTACTCGCAAAAAGATTATATTTCCAAGAGTGATAGCCCAAGCCTAGATAAGACCAAATATGCGTATTGTCCTGAATGCGTCAGAGATGATTTGGGTACCTTTGGTTATTCTTACTGGCGCCGCAGCCATCAGCGTGGCGTGACCGTATGCGGGAATCATAATGTTATCTTGTTAGCATCCTGCCCCTTCTGCGATGCGACTTTCTCATCTGGCAATAATGTCCAAATGGTATGGTTTGGACGCTCTACCTGTGACCTGTCGGCCAAAGATTGAAACATTTGGTGAGAATGTTGGTGTTTTAACCAGTGAGGTTTTCAACTTAGAGGTAGAACGTTCTGGGTTTCACGACTTATTAGCCGCATCTGTTAGAACCGGAAAAAAGTATGAGCAGATAATCGAAGATTATAACGGCCAACTAGGTTTGGAAGGCAGGGCACTGCTTAGATCTTTAGTAGAGACAAGAGATCAGGAGAGTGCCTATGATGCGTCTTAACTGCGCTGTGTACAGTGCTGAAAATGTAATTGACCGTTGCATAGAAGGCGTAACTGGAAATGCAGCACTAAAAGCTGGAGTAGAAGCAGCTAAAGAGAAGCTTTTAGCTGCGGCTTTAGAGTATGAGCAGACATCAAGAAGCGGAATTTTATACAAGATCGCACCACTCGATCTGACAGCTGATCCGGATCCAGTTGTCATTGGAGTGCTGAGGAAGTCGGATCTGATTAAGGTTTATGAGCAATACTTAGTTCCGGGAACTAAGCCGGCTAGGGAAATATACGAATATCTCTTGGCAGTAGCTCTTGATGACTGCCCTTTCTGTGGAGGCTTGGGTAGGCCAAGAAATTTAGATCACTTTTTGCCCAAGTTTAATTTTCCACAGTTTGCGATTTTGCCAAGTAATCTAGTTCCCTCGTGTAGGGACTGTAATATGGATTCAAAGGCTACTGATTATGCCGTGGAAGCCGAAGATCAGATAATTCAGCCATACACTGACAAGGACTGCTTTTTCAGTGATCAATGGATATTTGCCAGTTTCAGACCAGGAAGTTATGAAAAGCCTGGCGTTTTTGATTTTAAAGTAGCGCCGCCCGATAGTTGGGAAACTGTAGATAAGTTAAGGGCGGCCAAGCATTTTAGAGACTTCAATATCGGTGGTCGATATAGATCTATTGCGGGTAAGAGCGCACTAACGATACTGGCACAAATGCATAGTATGCGTGGTAAGGGAATATCCGAGCAAATTATTAGAGAAACAATTTTAGATGTGGGTGAAGCTACCGCTCCATTTGTAAACCATTGGAAGAAAGGAATGTATCAAGCTCTCATTGCGCATTTTTGCCCAACGGAGAGCGATTCTGAGCCTACCGATATCGAGTGCCCACACTGTATAAATGGTTATGCCAACTGCGCAACCTGTCATGGCGGCCGGGATGACGTCAGATGTCCTGACTGTCGCGGTAGTGGTTATTCCTATGATCCATATGCTGACAAGACACGGGAATGCAGTAACTGCGATGGCGAGGGGGCTGTCGGAGCAGATTCATGTGGCTATTGTGGTGGCCAGGGAACCGTTTTTTGTGATCCATGCCGTGGAACAGGCTATTTATCTGAGGACGACTGCCTAGCTTGCGGAGGAACGGAAGAGGTAAAGTGTAAAGAGTGCGATGGAACGGGTGAAGCAGGTGAAGCCTGTCACTGTGACTTCTGTGATGGCTCAGGGCGGGAAAGCTGCCTAGCATGCCAGTAGCGCATTTGTAGGGAACTGTGTCAGTGCTCCCAGCGCAGCGCTAAATCCTGGGATCAACGGCTCACCAACCGACGGTGCTCTTGAATATGCATGAAGGCCGCGTCGGTTCCGGCTGCGACAGTTTTAATTCTCTAGAGTTTGGGGCTGAACCCACTAAATGGACGGTTGCGACAGTTTTGTGCTTTCTGTCGAAGCCTCTGCAGGCCACGAAATGCGTAGCCCTTCCGCGACAGTTTTAATTCTCTAAATTCAAGGGGTAAGGTTCCTGTTGTTGACAGGACCTTGCCCCTTTTACATTCAGCTCAGAATTTTTCCGCTATCAATCGCAGTGGATAATCCGGTTCCCGATAGGCGCCTGGCTTCTGGCGTTTGGGCAACTTCACGGTTTCCCTCGGAACATGCTCATAGGGAATGCGGCTGAGCAGGTCGGTGATGATGTTCAGGCGAGCCCGTCGCTTGTCATTGGAGTTGGCCACCAACCACGGGGCATGCTCGGTGTCGGTCATCTTGAACATGTCGTCACGTGCGCGTGAGTAGTCGTACCAGCGGCTGTAGGACTTGAGGTCCATGCCCGTAAGCTTCCAGATCTTACGTCCATCCTTGATGCGAGCCTGAAGCCGTCGTGTCTGCTCCTCCTGACTGACTTCCAGCCAGTACTTGATCAGGATGACGCCTGAATCGACGATTGCACGTTCCACCAAGGGTACCGATTTCAGGAAACGGGTCGCCTGGTCTTTGGTGCAGAACCCCATCACCCGCTCCACGCCCGCACGGTTGTACCAACTGCGATCGAAGATCACTACTTCGCCAGCCGCCGGCAGATGCGGCAGGTAGCGCTGCACGTACATCTGACTTTTCTCGCGTTCTGTAGGGGCAGCTAGCGCAATCACCCGGAAGACGCGCGGACTCACCCGCTCGGTTAGCGCCTTGATGGTTCCGCCCTTGCCAGCACCGTCGCGCCCTTCAAAAACGATGCACACCTTGATGCCCTTGTGCCGCACCCACTCCTGCAGCTTGACGGTTTCAACGTGCAGTTCGCGTAGCGCTTTCAGGTAGTCTTTGTTGCTCATCTTCGGACTGTCAGCCATTTGCGGCTTTTGTGCCCGCTTCTTGTCCTTTGCCATGACCACGCCCTCACTGTTTCCCGGTCATGTCAGACTAGGTCGCTTTCGATGTCGCGCTCAAAATCGCAGCCTGACGGTTGCGATTTTTATATGAATGGAGAACTTGCCCAGTGGACCGATTCCAGGAAATGCAGGTCTTCGCCGCCGTCGCCCAGGAGCAAGGCTTCTCGGCGGCGGCGCGGCGTTTGGGGATGTCGGCGGCCAGTGTCACGCGTGCCGTTGCCGCGCTGGAAAAACGCATTGGCACGTTGCTGCTGACGCGCACCACCCGCAGCGTGCATTTGAGCGTGGCGGGTCAGCGGTATCTCGAAGACTGTCGGAGGATTCTCGCTGAGGTGCAGGAAGCGGAGGATTCGGCGGCGGGCAGTCACGCCGAACCTCGTGGGCAACTGACGATCACCGCGCCGGTGTTATTTGGCGAGTTGTTCGTTACGCCGGTGATGGTGAGTTATCTGAAGCAGTTTCCTGAAGTCTGCATCAATGGGGTGCTGGTCGATCGGGTGGTGAGCATGGTCGAGGAGGGGATTGATGTGGCTGTGCGCATCGGTGAGTTGCCCGATAGCAACCAGCACGCGATCCGCGTCGGCGAAGTCCGGCGGGTGATTTGCGCTTCTCCACCATTTCTAGAGACGCAGGGCAGGCCCGTGCATCCTCAGGAGCTGGCGCGTGCACCGGTTATTTCAACGTCCGCTATCGGTCAGCTGAAAAGCTGGCCTTTTCAGGATGCGGGCCAGCCACTCAGCGTACGGGCTGAATCACGATTGGTGGTGACAGCGAATCAGGCCGCTATTAATGCAGCGTGCCTTGGGTTGGGATTCACCCGTGTCCTGTCTTATCAGGTCGCCAGTAAAGTCGCTTCCGGCGAACTGGAAATCGTATTGGCTGACTTCGAACTGCCGCCACTGCCTATCCATGTGGTGTATCAGGGCGGCCGCAATGCGCCGGCCCGGATTCGCAGCTTTGTCGATTTCACGGTGAAAGCGCTGCGGGATCACCCGGCCTTGCAGGGCTGATGGTTTATTGCGCTGGCTGAAATAATTGATTGCGTTTGCTGGTTATTCTGTTGTTTTGGTTGCGGGTGGAAGATAGCGCTCATCGGTGCTGATCTTTCCTGAACGGCACCACCACCCAGCGGAGTCGACCATGCAAGCGATCAAACTCTATAACTTCCCACGCTCTGGCCATGCTCATCGTGTGGAACTGATGCTGTCCCTGCTGGAACTGCCCACCGAGCTGATCTTTGTCGATCTGGCCAAGGGCGAGCACAAACAGCCGACGTACCTGGCGATCAACCCGTTCGGGCAGGTGCCAGCCATCGACGATCAGGGTGTGGTGCTGGGTGATTCCAATGCGATTCTGGTTTATCTGGCGCAAAAGTACGGCAACGGCCGCTGGCTGCCAGCCGATCCGGTCGGCGCGGCCAAGGTTCAACGCTGGTTGTCGATTGCCGCTGGACCCATCGCGTTTGGTCCGGCCAGAGCAAGGCTGATCACTGTATTTGGCGCGGCTTATAACGCTGAAGAGGTGATTGCTTACTCTCACATCTGGCTCAAACAGATCGATCAGGAGCTGGCTGCTTCGCCTTATCTGGTTGGCAGCGAACCGACCATTGCCGACGTGGCAGCTTACAGCTACATCGCCCACGCTCCGGAAGGCAACGTGTCGCTCGAAGACTACGCCAACGTGCGAGCCTGGCTGGCGCGCATCGAAGCCTTGCCTGGTTTTGTCGGCATGCCGCGCACCGTCGTCGGCCTGCAGAAAAATGCCTGATACTTGCGGCCCGACATTGTCGGGCCGTTCACACTGCGCCTGGCGCGCAGGGGAGAAGCCGTAATGGACCATTCACCTTGGCACGCGGGCGAAAAACAGTTGCAGGCACACGTCGGTGTTGCCGAGCGAATGGAGGCGTTGGGTCGTAGGGTGGTTCGCACTGAGATGCCGGACCAGCACCGTACATTCTATGAGCAACTGCCGTTCATGCTGTACGGCGCGGTGGACGTCGACGGCAACCCTTGGGCGAGCATTCTTGAAGGGCAACCGGGCTTCGCTCACTCGCCCGAGCCGGGTGTGCTGCAATTCAACAGCTTGCCGGGCGCGGATGATCCGGCGCAATTGACCGATGGTGCAGCGATCGGCTTGTTGGGGATCGAGCTGCACACGCGGCGGCGCAACCGCCTCAATGGTCGCGTCGGCGCGGTGACGGCGAGTGGTTTCGGGGTAACGGTCGAACAATCCTTCGGCAACTGCCCGCAATACATTCAATTACGGCAATTCCGTACGGTGCCGCTGGCGGATCCCGCGATGCGCATCGCGCAGCACCTGAACGGTCTGGATGATGCGGCCAAAGCCACGATCTCCGGCGCCGATACCTTTTTCGTTGCCAGCTATGTGGATGTCGACGACCGTCGCTCGGTGGACGTTTCACACCGTGGCGGTCAGGCCGGTTTCGTACAGGTGGAAGGTAATCGCCTGACCATCCCGGACTTCGCCGGCAACCTGTTTTTCAATACCTTGGGCAACTTGCTAATCAATCCCCGGGCGGGTTTGCTGTTTATCGATTTCAACTCGGGCGACCTGCTGCACCTCAGCGGTCGCACCGAAGTCATTCTTGAAGGCCCGCAGGTCGAGGCCTTTCAAGGTGCTGAGCGTCTGTGGACATTCGAGGTGGAGCAGGTGGTGCGTCGGCCCGCGGCACTGGCTCTGCGTTGGCGCTTCGACGGCGTCTCTCCCACCAGTTTGTTGACAGGCACCTGGGAGCAGGCCCACTCACGCCTGCAAGCCCAGGCGCTGGGTGATCGTTGGCGGCCGCTGCGGGTGGTGCGGATCGAAGCGGAAAGCCACAACATCCGCTCGATCTATCTGGAGCCCGCCGATGGCGCCGGGTTGCCGCTGTTCCAAGCAGGGCAGCATTTACCGCTGCGGTTCACCATTGACGGTGAGTTGCATATCCGCACTTACAGCCTGTCGAGCGCGCCGTCCGATGATTTTTTCCGCATCAGCGTGAAGCGCGAAGGGCTGGTGTCCTCGCACCTGCACGAGCAGGTTCGTGTCGGTGATCTGTTGGAGGCCCGCGCGCCGCAAGGGCACTTCACCGTGGCACCCCATGAGCGTCGACCGCTGGTGTTATTGGCCGCCGGTGTAGGCATTACGCCCTTGCTGTCGATGGTCCGCGAGGTGGTGTATCAAGGCCTGCGCACCCGGCGCATTCGGCCTACATGGTTTTTCCAGAGTTCGCGCACGCTGGCCGATCAACCGTTTCGTTCAGAGCTGGATCGTTTGTTGGAGGGCGCCGGTGATGCGGTGCGGGTGCTGCGTCTGCTCAGTCAGCCGGAGGCCGATGCTCAAGAGGGCGAGGACTTTGACCAGACCGGACGGATCGACACCGCGTTGCTCAAGACCATTCTTGAGGTGGAAGACTACGATCAGCTGGATTTTGTCCTCTGCGGCCCGGGCAGTTTTACCCAGGCGCTGTACGACGGCCTGCGGGAACTGGACATCCGCGACACGCGAATTCACGCCGAAACTTTCGGCCCATCGACCTTGCGTCGCCAGCCGGACCCCGACGCGGTCGTGATCGAGCAACCGCCAGCCGCGACCACGTCGGTGCCGGTGGTGTTCGAGCGTTCGGCCAAAGAAGCCCGCTGGCAACCCGATGGCGGCAGCTTGCTGGAGTTGGCGGAAAGCCGTGGCTTGCGCCCGGAATTCAGTTGCCGCGGCGGTTCCTGCGGGACCTGCAAGACTCGCCTGATCAGCGGCCAGGTGAATTATCCACAGCCGCCAGCGGAAGTGCCGGATGAAGGACACGTCCTGATTTGTTGTGCGATTCCGGCGCAGGGCTCGCAGCCCTTGGTGCTCGACCTGTAGCATCTGACGGACACTGCCTTCAGCAGCTTCAAAGGATGCTTTATGGTTTTTCTCGCTCGCCTGTCAGGCTTGCTGGTGATGCTGGCTGTGCTTACCGGTTGTGAACGACAGGACGCACCGCCGCTCGATCAGCAACTCTACGTCTGGCAACGACAATGGACGCCGGCCCACGAAGCCGCACTCAACGACAGCCGTGCGGATTTTTCGAGCCTGCGGGTGCTGGCCTTGCAAGCGTTCCCCAAGGCGGGTTGGAGCCGGGCGCGAATCGACCCGGTGCTGCTCAAACAGGATGGCCGGCCGTTGATTGCGGTGATTCGTCTCGATGGTCAGCTCAAGTCGCTGGACCAGGACGAGGTCACCGCGCAGATCCAGCAAGTGCTCAGCGATTGGCAGGCGCAGGGGCTGATGCTCTCCGGTGTGGAAATCGACCACGATGCCGGTAACGCTCGCCTACCGGCTTATCGGAAATTCCTCACGGATTTGCGTGCGATTCTTCCGGCGTCCATACCGCTGAGCATTACCGCGTTGCCGGCGTGGCTCGACAGTCCCGAACTGCCTGCATTGTTATCCACAGTCGATAGCAGCGTGTTGCAGGTGCATGCGGTGAGCGACCCGCGCATGGGGTTGTTTGACCCGGATCAGGCCCGAAAATGGGCCGGCGCCTGGAGCGGCATCACTTCTAAACCCTTTTATCTGGCGCTACCGGCCTATGGCGTAGCGCTGTTACCGCAGGCGAGCGGCGCACCCGACGTGGAAAGCGAAGTGCCGATTGAACGCGCCGGCGAGCGCCGCGAATTGCTGGCCGACCCGCAGCAACTGAGCACGCTGGCCACCGATTTACGCAACGATCCACCGCCTCATCTGGCCGGGCTGATCTGGTTTCGCCTGCCATTGGCCCATGATCGCCGGGCCTGGAGCCTGACGACTTTGCGCGCCGTAGCCCGTGGCGATGCCCTCGATAGTCGCCTGACGCTGAAACTCTCGGCGCGCGATGGCCTCTATGACGTCAGCGTCAGCAATCAAGGCAACCTCGACAGCGCCTGGCCCGTACGTCTGACGCTCGCGGTGCAAGGCTGCGAGGGCGCCGATGCCCTGGCCGGTTATGCGTTGCAACAAAGCCCGGATCTGCTTACCTTCACCCGCCTGCGCGACGGTCGGATTCCGGCCGGCGGGCAGCGCGCCATTGGTTGGGCGCGCTGCACAAATATTGATCAAGGAGGTTCGAATGTTGTTCCGTAACTGGCCCCGCCATTTGCTTTGCCTGAGCCTCAGTTTTCCATTGGGTTCGGCGATGGCCTGCGGGCCGGATTTCCCGATGCGCCTGCTCGACAACCGGGGCCAGTCGCTGGCGGAGTTGCCGGAGGGCAATTTCCGCTTCGAGATCAGTCGTCTCGGGCAGGCGGTTGCGGGTTTGAAAAACGTCAGCGAAGTCGTCTACAGCGGCATGGACGCGCCGGACTATGCCGTGCAGCGGGATGAGGCCGAACAGGCTGGTTTGACGGTGGAGCAGCAGGCGTTGGTCCAACAACTGCGCACGTTGAGCGATGCTCATCAGGTCGAGGCGCAGGGCGCAAACCTGCCGACCGAGCTCAGGTTCTATCTGGCCGGTGCCGTGGCGTTCAACGCCGGTGACCATGGATTGGCCGCCGATTACTTCCAGAAAGTGCTCGCATTGCCGGCGGATCAACGCGCGTTGCGCAGTACTTGGGCCGCGTACTCGCTGGGCCGGGCGCTGTTTGCCATGAGCAGCGAAGCGGACGCTACGCCCGACCTGCTGACGCAATCGCGCAAGGCCTTCGAGCAGACGCGTCAGCTGAGTATCGAAGGCTTCAGCGATCCATTGGAGCTGGGTGTCGCCAGCCTCGGCGAAGAAGCTCGCGTTGCTCGCACGGCGGGCGACTGGGACAGCGCAATCGAACTCTACGCCACGCAGAATATCCACGGCTCGGCGGTGGGCTACACCTCGCTAAAGCTATTGATGGCGGATCTGGCGGCAATGCCTGACGAGCAACTGTCCGCGTTGCTTAAAGGCAAACCAGTGCAGCAACTGGTGACGGCGTCCCTGATCAGTCGCTTGGGTTGGTCATTTGGTGATCAACCGCCGAACGAACAAAAACTGATCAAACTGCTGCAAAGCAGCACGCGCGGTAGCCTCGATAACGCCGATCGCCTGGCCGCGGTGAATTATCAACAGGGTGATTACGTCACTGCGAAGGCCTTCCTTGAACACGCTGGCGACGGTGGCCTGGCGTGGTGGCTGCGGGCGAAACTGGCGATGCGCGAGGGCGATAAAACGGCTGCCGCCGCAGCGTACGCCAAGGCTGCCCAAGCCTTCCCGCAGAACGAGTCGTGGGGTGAGCGGCGGACGCCGGACTGGGATTTCGAAACACTTCAGCCCAAGTGCCGGGTCGAGGGGGAAAGCGCGATCCTGGCGTTGCAACGTGGGGATTATCTGCAGGCGTTTGATCAACTTTATCGCAGCAACGACATTTACTGGTTCGATGCCGCGACCGTCGCTGAGCGCGTGCTGACCGTCGATGAACTCAAGCATTACGTCGACACGCAGGTGCCGGCATCGCCTGCGCTGACTCAGCAGGATCGCGACAATTACGTGCCGCTGCCAGTGGCGGCGAAGTTGCGCAACCTGCTTGGGCGGCGCTTGCTGCGTGAGGAGCGTTACGACGAAGCGCCGGGCTATTTCGACAGTGCCGACTTGCAGGCCAAGGCCAAGTGGTACGGGGAGTTGCGCCACGACGCCGAATCGAAATGGTGGCCAACCAAACGGGCATTCGCTTATTACTATGCCGCGACATTGGCTCGTTTCGACGGGATGGAGCTGTTGGGTTACGAGCTGTCTCCGGATTACGCCACCTTCGGTGGCAATTACAGTCTGGAGGCTCCCGAGCTAAAGGTCGGCCCCTTGATGGCCGCGGGTGAGGTGCAACGGCAGCAAGCCACGTTGGCGCAACCAGATGAGCGTTTCCATTACCGGTTTGTCGCCACCGCGCTGGCAAGTAAAGCGGCTGATCATTTGCCCCATAGCAGTCAGGCTTTCGCGTCGGTGCTGTGCAAGGCTTCTTCGTGGGGCACTAGCCTGCAAGAGCAAAGCGCGTTCTATCGCCGTTACGTCGAGGAAGGTCCGTATGTCATCTGGGCGGGTGATTTTGGTCACCAATGTCAGGATCCGGACTTTCAGAGCGCCGACCAGCGCTACGTCACCCAAGTCACTGACGCAGCGCGCTCCGAGCTGCGGCCGTACAAAACGCCTTTAAAGGTTGGCGGTGTGTTGGCGGTCATCGCAGCGGCGTTGTTGCTGATTAATCGTCGCCGCCGTAAGTCTCAGTGAGTTTCACGCCTGCTGTACAAAGGTCAGCCGCACCGCAAAACCGATCAACAGGCTGCCAAACAACCATTGCTGGAAGCGCTGGGCCGAAGGACTGCGTTGCAGCCAACGGCCAAGCGCGGCGCCGGCCAAGGCGTACGTGCTGTCGAACAACAGGCCGACACCAACCAGCACCACGCCGAGGGTGGCGAATTGTGCGAGTACCGGTCCGGCGTGTGGATCGATGAACTGCGGCAACAGCACCGAGCAGAACAACAGTGCCTTGGGGTTCAGCAGGTTAGTCAGCAATCCGCGCTGAATGGCTTGGCGCCAATGAAGTTTTCCACAGGCTGCATCTGCTCCGTTCAGGTTTGGCAGCATCGTGGTTCGCAGGCACTGAATGCCGATCCACAACAGGTACGCGGCCCCGGCCAGGCGCACCACATCGAAGGTCCAGGGCGCAGCCTTGAACAGTGCCGCCAACCCCAGCGCCGCCAAGGCCACATGACAACCTCGGGCAATGCCCAAACCCACCGCCGTGGCCAGCGCCGCGCCTTTGCCTTGGCGTGCGCCGGTCTGCAGCAGCAGAATCATGTCCGGGCCCGGCAACAGGTAAACCACTGCCAGCGCCATGAAAAACAGCCAAAGCCCCGCCATGCTGCACTCCTTTCGTTGTCGATTCGGTAGCGCCAGTCTAGGGCTGAAGCGCAGGGCAGGTGGTTGCGTAGTTTGCTTCTAAATAGTCGTTGGTTGGCATAACCTGCCACTCAATATGATCTACGCCAGCAGGATCTGCCAAACATGAAACTCGACGCTTACGACCGCAAGATTCTCGCCGCCCTGCAACGGGACGGTCGCTTGAGCAACGTGCAACTGGCGGATGAAATCGGTCTGTCGGCGTCACCCTGTTTGCGCCGGGTGCGGATGCTGGAGGAAGCCGGGGTGATTCGCGGCTACCAGGCCAACCTGGATCGCGATGAAGTCGGGCTGGGGCTGACGGTGTTTGTCGGGGTCAAGGTCGAACGCCACAACGACGAGCAGGCCGAAGCCTTTCGCGTGGCGGTGATGGCGTTGCCCGAGGTAATTTCGGCGTTTCTGGTGTCAGGGGAATCGGATTTTCTGTTGCAGGTGGTGGTGCCGGACTTACGCGCTTATGACCGCTTTCTTACCGGGCGTTTGCTGAAGTTGCCGGGGGTGAGTGACATCCGCAGCAACTTTGCGATTCACACGGTGAAAACGCCGGGGGCGTTGCCGTTGGAGCATTTACCGCTCTAAACCGAGTTGCACCCATCGCGAACAGGCTCGCACGCATGGGATCTGTGGCGTACACAAAACCAGTGTGGGAGCGGGCTTGCTCGCGAAGATGGTAGGCCCGACACCGCAAATCTCCAGCCCTACATCTGCGTCGCCATCCCCTCCACATTCATCGCCGCCTGGCGCAACGCCTCGGAGCGGGTCGGGTGAGGGTGACAAGTCAGCGCGATGTCTTCAGCAGAAGCGCTGAACTCCATGGCCACGCAATATTCGCCAATCATTTCACTGACGCTCGGGCCCACCAGGTGCACGCCGAGAATTTCGTCGGTGCGTTCATCGGCCAGCACTTTGGCGAAGCCTTCAGTCTCGTGGTTGATCTTCGCCCGGCTGTTGGCGGTGAAGGGGAATTTACCCACCTTGTACGAGCGCCCTTCAGCTTTCAGTTGCTCTTCGGTCTTGCCGACGCTGGCCAGCTCCGGTCGGGTGTAAATGACATTGGGGATCAGGTCGTAATTGACCTCGCCCGCCTTGCCGACGATCTGCTCGATACAGGCCATGGCTTCATCTTCAGCCTTGTGCGCGAGCATCGGCCCCGAGGTGACATCACCGATGACCCACACGCCTGCCGCTTCAGTGCGATGACCCTGGTTGGCGAGCATGCCGCGTTTGTCCGTGGTGAGGCCAACGTTCTCCAGGCCCAGCCCGTCGGTGTAAGGCCGGCGCCCGATGGCCACCAGCACGTAATCGGCTTCGAGCAATTCGGCAGTGCCGCCGGCCGCCGGTTCGACGCTGAGTTGAACGCCATTCGCCGAGGTCGTGGCGCTGGTGACTTTCGAACTCAACTTGAAACTGATGCCTTGCTTGCTCAACGAGCGTTGCAGGGTTTTGCCCGCCTCGCCGTCCACGCCGGGGCAGATCCGGTCGAGAAACTCGACCACCGTCACCTGTGCGCCCAAACGCCGCCACACCGAGCCCAGTTCCAGGCCAATGACCCCGGCGCCGATCACCACCAGATGCTTGGGTACTTCGGATAAAGAAAGCGCACCGGTGGAATCGAGAATGCGCGTGTTGTCGATGTCCACGCTGGGCAGGGGAGTGGGCTCGGAGCCGGTGGCGATGATGATGTCCTTGGCGCTCAGTTCAGTCTTGCCGCCCTGGCTGTCCGTCACCGTGACTTTGCCTGGCCCGTCGATATGGCCCCATCCCTTGATCCAGTCGACCTTGTTTTTGCGGAACAGAAACTCGATGCCTTTGGTCAGCCCGGTAACGCTTTCATCCTTTTGTTTCATCATCTGCGCGAGGTTCAGCGTGGGTTTGACCTCGATACCGAGGTTGGCAAATTCCGCCCCCATGGCCGCGTCATACAGTTCAGAAGCATGCAGCAATGCCTTGGACGGCATGCAACCGACGTTCAGGCAGGTGCCGCCGAGGGTGGCGCGGCCTTCGACACAGGCGGCTTTGAGGCCCAACTGACCGGCGCGAATCGCCGCGTTGTAACCGCCGGGGCCTCCGCCCAGTATCACGACGTCATAGTTGCTCATGGATGTACTCCTGAATTGAACGGGAATCGGGCTGGATAAACGTAGTTCCTGAATAAAATTACGAGCGTAATATGTTCGCTGCCGGGCCTTTCGGTCAAGGCTTCAGCCAAGCGACAGGTTGAGCGTCCTTAGATAGAAGGACTGAGTACAAAAATTTCACGGGTTTTGTTATATCGTAACTAATTGCGACGTGAGCAAAGAAAATCACTGGGGTGGTATGCAAGTCGATCTCGAGATTGAGGGCGCAACCGTAGCCGGACTGCCGCGCTTTCAACAGGCAGTCTTTCAAGGGCGGCGATTGCGCCAGTTGGCAATCGGCCTCGGCGCGCTCGCAGGGGCAGGGTGGCTGCTGGCGTTTTTCGTCGGGCTGTTTGCGCCGCAGTCGCTATGGCCGGCGTTGCTGGTCAATCAGAGCGCCGGTTTGCTGGTGCTGATCGCCGGCCTGCAATCGGCGTGGTGGGTGACGCAGTGGCGCGCAAGGGCGATGAACCCGGCGATGCAACCAGTAGACGTTGTCGCTGAGTCGCCGCCGATGGGTTGGTATGAACGACTGCTGGAGCGCATCGGTCAGCGATGGCTACGGCTGCTGGCGCAGATCGGCGCCTCGACGTTGTGGCTTGGCGCTTGGGCTCTGCTGGTATTGTTGAGCGTCGAACAGGTCTGGAACCTGGCCCTGCCTCCCGCAGCGCTGGGTTTTTCGGCCAGTGTCGCGGCGGCATTGTCGTTGCTGCTGGCCTTCGGCTTGCTGGTGCTGGAACGGCAGCTTGCCCAGGAAAACGTGGCGCAATGGCCCGAAGCAGGTTCGCTGGCGCAGCTGACGCGCGTGGCAATCATCTGCCTGGTGCTAAGCGCGCTGTGCCTTTTGTTGGGCAGCGAAGCGTCGGTGTGGCCGGTACGTCTGGCGGTGCTGATTGGCCTGCTTCCGGGGCTGGTCGCAGTCGAATTGCTGCTACGCGCGGTGTTGTCACTGTTCAGTCCGCAGCGTGAACAACTCGAGCCTGCGTTGCTGGCACGCAGCTTCGTCGCCGATATGCTGCGCTGGCCGCCCCAACCGTTGCTGGCGCTGCAACACGAGTTACATAACCGCTTCGGCATCGATCTGCGGCAGATCTGGGCCTTCACTTACATGCGCCGGGCGTTCGTTCCGGTGCTGGCGGTGGTGGTACTGGTCGGTTGGTCGCTCACCGGTATTCACGAAATTGCCCTGCAAGGGCGGGGCATCTACGAGCGTTTCGGTAAACCGGTGGAGGTCTTCGGGCCCGGTTTGCACGCAGGTCTGCCGTGGCCGCTGGGCCGGGTGTTGAGTGTCGAGAACGGTGTGGTTCACGAGTTGGCCACCAGTGTCGGCGAAGCGGCGGCGCCGAGGGTGGCTGAACCGGCTGAAGGTGCGGCGCCGACGACGGCCAATCGCTTGTGGGACGCCAGTCATGTGAACGACAAGTCTCAGGTGATTGCCAGTAGTCGCGCCGATAAACAGAGCTTCCAGATCGTCAACATGGACGTGCGTTTCGTCTATCGCATCGGCCTCACGGATCAAGCCGCGTTGGCCGCGACGTACAACAGCGCCGACGTCCCCACACTGATCCGCAGCACCGCCAGCCGAATTCTGGTGCACGACTTTGCTTCTCGGACCCTCGACGGTCTGCTCGGTGAGGACAGGCTAGGGCTCGCCGAGGAGATCGGCCGCGCGGTGCAGGCGGACCTGGAAAAATTCGACAGCGGTGTGGAAATTCTCGCGACCGTGGTCGAGGCGATTCACCCACCGGCCGGCGCGGCCAACGCGTATCACGGCGTGCAAGCGGCGCAAATTGCTGCGCAAGCCTTGATCTCGCGTGAACGCGGCGCAGCTGCCGAAGCCACCCATCAGGCGCAATTGCAGGCCAGCATTGCGCGCGATCAAGCGACGGCCAGCGCTCGTGAAATCAACGCTACTGCGCAAGCGGCCGATCTGAAATTCAGCGCCGAGCAAAAAGCCTATGCCAGCGCCGGCCAGGCGTTCGTGCTGGAGCAGTATTTCAGCCAGCTCTCCCAGGGCCTGAGCAACGCCAGGTTGCTGGTTCTCGATCACCGTCTGGGCGGCGGCAGCAGCGCGCCGACCATCGACCTCCGTACTTTCACGCTGCCGGTTGATCCCGCATCGACGCGTAAAACTGCTCAGCCAGGAGCTGCCAATTGAGCCAGTCGCACACTCACGATCATGATGACCACGCCGGCCACGATCACGGCCATGGTGGGCATCACCACCATGGCGATCCACAGGAAGCGGGTCCATTCCCATGGCGACGCATGGGATGGGCGGCGTTGCTGGTGGCGTTTGCCATCGCTGCGGCGAGCCTGGTGCAGGTGCGTTCCGGCGAGGCCACGGTGATCACGCGCTTCGGTAATCCGTCGCGGGTGTTGCTGGAGCCGGGACTGGGCTGGCGTTGGCCCGCACCTTTTGAAGCGGCGATTCCCGTCGATTTGCGGCTGCGCACCACGTCCAGCGGTTTGCAGGATGTGGGCACGCGCGACGGTTTGCGCATCATCGTTCAGGCTTACGTGGCGTGGCAGGTGCAAGGCGATCCGGACAATGTGCAGCGCTTCATGCGTGCCGTGCAGAATCAGCCGGACGAAGCGGCGCGGCAAATTCGCACCTTCGTCGGCTCGGCACTGGAAACCACGGCCAGCAGTTTTGATCTGGCCAATCTGGTGAACACCGATGCCAACCAGGTGCACATTGCCGACTTCGAAGCGCAGTTGCGTCAGCAAATCGATCAGCAGTTACTCACCACTTATGGCGTTCGCGTGCTGCAAGTCGGCATCGAACGGTTGACCTTGCCGTCGGTGACCCTCACCGCCACGGTCGATCGCATGCGTGCCGAGCGTGAAACAATCGCCACCGAACGCACGGCCATCGGCAAGCGTGAAGCGGCGCAAATCCGTTCCGCTGCCGAACGTGATGCCCGAATCGTCCAGGCCGATGCCACGGTAAAAGCCGCTGACATCGAAGCTCAATCCCGGGTCGAAGCCGCACAGATTTACGGCCGCGCTTACGCGGGTTCGCCGCAGCTGTACAACTTGCTGCGCTCCCTCGATACCTTGGGCACCATCGTTACGCCTGAAACCAAACTGATTCTGCGCACCGATGCCGCGCCGTTCCGGGTCTTGGTTGACGGGCCGCCAACGCTCGATAACAAGTCCGGGTCGCAGCCATGAATTTGGTTCCACGTGGAACAATTGAATTGAGCAGCCCATGGATTCAGGCCGGGCGCTTGGCTTTTCTCGCCCTGTATGCGGTGACGGTATTGGCCGCGTTGGCGTGGGCGTTCTCCAACGTACGGCAAATCGACCCGCAAAATCGCGCGGTGGTGTTGCACTTTGGCGCGCTGAATCGCATCCAGAATGCCGGTTTGTTGTTGGCGTGGCCGAGACCGTTCGAGCAGGTGATTTTGTTGCCGGCGGCAGATCGGGTGATCGAGCGTCGGGTCGACAATCTGCTGCGCAGCGATGTCGCGTTGCAGGCCGACCGCGCCGCCACGTTCGCCACGCCGATCAGTGATGCGCTGGCAGGTTCCGGTTATCTGCTGACCGGTGACGCGGGGGTGGTGCAACTGGATGTGCGGGTGTTCTACAAAGTCACCGAGCCGTATGCGTTCGTGGTTCAAGGTGAACACGTGCTGCCTGCGTTGGATCGGCTGGTGACCCGCAGTGCCGTGGCACTGGCCGCCGCACGAGATCTGGACACCATCCTGGTCGCCCGACCGGAGCTGATCGGCGCGGACAATCAAGCGGCGGAAAGGCGCGAGCGCCTGCGCGGAGATCTGGTCCAAGGGATCAATCAGCGTCTCGCGCAACTGACCGCAACCGGGCAGGGGCTGGGGATCGAAGTGGCGCGTGTCGATGTGCAATCGAGTCTGCCAGGACCTGCGGTCAATGCGTTCAACGCGGTTCTGACGGCGAGTCAGCAAGCCGACAAAGCCGTTGCCAATGCCCGCACTGACGCCGAGAAACTCACTCAGGCCGCCAACGAGCAAGCCGACCGCTCGCTGCAAGTCGCCCACGCTCAAGCCAGCGAACGGTTGGCCAAAGCCTCCGCCGACACGGCCACGGTAGTGAGCCTGGCCAAGGCGCAACAACAAGGCACCGACCCGCAAATGCTGCTGCGCATTTACCGTGAACGCTTGCCGAAAATACTTGGCCAGGCTGGCTCGGTGACCACGGTCAATCCGAAAGACGATTCCCGCCTGATCATTCAGGGAGCTGCACAATGACCGCCCAAACTGCCGCCGCACCGAGCATGTTGTCCTCGGCCGAACAGCGCAGCGCTGCACGCCAACTGACTCTGGCCATGCTCGCGCTAGGCTTGCTGGCGCTCGGTTTGATCTGGCGCTGGTGGTCGCCGGAGCAGACGGGCGTCAGTCAATTGCTGCTGGGTTTTGCCTCGTTGCTGGTGGCCGTGCCGGTGATGCGTTCGGCCTGGTACAGCCTGCGCTATCCCAGCCTGCACGGGATCACTGATCAGTTGATTGCGTTGGCGATGCTGGGTGCCTGGGCGACTGGCGATCTGCTGACCGCTGCGTTATTGCCGATCATCATGATCTTCGGCCATGTGCTGGAAGAGCGTAGCGTCATCGGTTCTCAGGAGGCGATTCACGCGCTCGGCAAACTGACGCGCAGCCATGCGCGCAAGGTTCAGACGGATGGCTCCATCGTTGAAGTCGACAACAGCACACTCAAGGCTGGCGACCGCGTGGAGGTGCGCGCTGGTGATCGAGTGCCGGCCGATGGTCGTGTCCTCTCCGGTCAGGCGAGTCTCGATACCGCGTCGATCACGGGCGAGTCGGTGCCGGTGGAGGCGGGCGTCGGCATGACGGTGTTCGGCGGGGCGATCAACCTTGATGGCCTGCTGCACATTGAAGTGACCCGCACCGGCAACGAATCGACACTCGGGAAAGTCATCGCGCTGATGCAAAGCGCCGAGCGCTCCAAACCGCCAATCACCCGGTTGCTGGAACGCTACGCCGGCAGCTACATGGTGCTGGTGTTGTTGCTGGCCGCTGTGACCTGGTTCATCACCAACGATGCGCAAGCGATGCTCGCCGTGTTGGTGGCAGCCTGCCCGTGTGCGTTGGTGTTGTCGGCACCGGCCACGGCGATTGCCGGCGTCGCGGTTGCCGCCCGTCACGGGATTCTGATCCGCAGTTCGGCGTTTCTCGAAGAGTTGGCGGATCTGACGTCGTTGGTGGTCGACAAGACCGGGACGCTGACCTTCGGCACTTTGCGCCTGCAATCCATCGACAGTCCGCTGGAAGACCGCAGCCACGTGCTGAAACTGGCTGCCAGCCTGGGTTCCGCCAGCAGTCACCCGGTCAGTCGCGCGCTCGCCGGTTTGGTCGCTCAGGAGCACTTTCTGCTGCTCACGGACATTCACGAGCGGCAGGGCCTGGGCGTGGTCGCGATGACGGGGCAGGGCGAAGCGGCGCTCGGGCGACCGGAGTTGTTCGCGCAATTGGCGATCGCCACCTCAGTCGTTCCCGACCACGATGGCCCGATTGCCGGGTTGGCGCTCAACGGTGAATTCCTTGCCTGGCTATTGCTCGCGGACAGCGTCAAACCTGAAGCGCGGTTCGCCCTGAGTGAGTTGCGTGAACTCGGATTGGGCCGACAGTTGTTGCTCACCGGCGATCGCCAAAGTGTCGCGAATTCCCTGGCCCGGGATGTCGGAATCAGCGATGTCGAGGCCCAGGCCTTGCCCGAGGACAAACTCAACCGCGTGCTGAAAGAAATCGGCAGCGGCTTCCGGCCGATGGTGGTCGGGGATGGCATCAATGATTCGCTGGCACTCAAGGCCGGTGTGGTGGGCGTCGCCATGGGCGCGGGTGGGGCGGATATTGCCTTGGCTTCCGCCGATATCGTGCTGATCGGCAGCGACCTGCGTCGGCTGGGCACGTGCGTACGTTTGAGCCGTCAATGCCGGCAGACCTTGCAGGTCAACGTGATCATCGGCCTGGGCTGGACACTGGCAATTGTCGCTTTCGCGGCCTTCGGCTGGCTCGGCGCGGCAGGGGCAATGATTGCTGCGCTGCTGCATAACTTGAGTACGTTGCTGGTATTGGGGAACGCTGGGCGGTTGCTGCGTTTCCAAGAGCCGTTGCTCAAGATGAAGGACGATGTCTGAGGGATGTGAACATTTCAGAACTGTGCGTGGAATTCGCAGTCATCTAGTGTGAGGGCAATCACTTCTGTGAATGTGCGTCGCTTGTTTAGAGCGCTGTGAAGCATAGAAAGCGGCTATTAAATCGATAGCCAGCTATTTTTCAATCATGGTCTACCCTCACATCAGACGTCTGAAACAAGGGGGATATTCCATGCTCGCGCAACTTCCACCGGCCTTACAGAATCTGCATTTACCGCTACGCCTGCGACTCTGGGACGGCCATGAATTTAATCTGGGGCCGACGCCCAGCGTCACGATTGTGGTCAAGGACCCACAAATGGTTACCCAGTTGACTCATCCCAGCCTCGATGCGCTCGGAGCGGCCTTTGTCGAGGGCAAACTGGAGCTGGAAGGCTCCATCAGCGAAGTGATCCGCGTTGTTGATGAATGGAGCCAGGCGTTGCTCGGCGACCTCGACAGTCAGCCTGTTCGCACCGTCCACGACAAGGAAACCGACGCCAAGGCGATTTCCTATCACTACGACCTTTCCAACGCGTTTTATCAGCTCTGGCTCGACAGTGACATGGCGTACTCCTGCGCCTATTTCGAGACCGGCAGCGAAACGCTGGAGCAGGCCCAGCAAGCCAAATTCCGCCACCTGTGTCGCAAGTTACGCCTGCAACCTGGCGAGTACCTGCTGGATATCGGTTGTGGTTGGGGCGGTTTGGCGCGCTATGCGGCGCGGGAGTTTGGCGCGAAGGTGTTCGGGATCACGTTGAGCAAAGAGCAATTGGCGCTGGCCCGTGAACGGGTGACTGCGGAAGGCCTCGACGATCTGGTCGAGCTGCAACTGCTGGACTACCGCGACCTGCCTCAGGACGGACGCTTCGATAAAGTGGTCAGCGTCGGCATGTTCGAGCATGTGGGGCACGCGAACCTGGCCGAGTACTGCAAAACCCTGTTTGGCGCGGTGAAAGAGGGCGGCCTGGTGATGAACCACGGCATCACCGCCAAGCACACCGATGGCCGGCCGGTGGGGCGCGGCGCGGGTGATTTCATCGAGAAATACGTGTTCCCCAACGGCGAACTGCCGCACCTGTCGATGATCTCTGCCGAGATCAGCGAAGCCGGGCTGGAGATCGTCGATGTCGAGAGTTTGCGCCTGCACTACGCGCGCACCCTGGACCATTGGAGCGAACGCCTGGAGGACAACCTGGAAGCAGCGGCCCGGGAGGTGCCGGAGCAGGCCTTGCGCATCTGGCGGCTGTATCTGGCAGGCTGCGCCTATGCGTTTGCCCGGGGCTGGATCAACCTGCACCAGATCCTCGCGGTTAAAGCCCACCCCGATGGCAGCCATGAACTGCCCTGGACCCGCGACGACATGTACAACCCTTAAAGTATCGGTGAAATAAGCCGGGCGATCCGCATGCCGACCTGTTGCAGGCGGTGGGTCTCCCGGCTTTCTTCTTTGGCGACTTCATGCGCTTGGGCGAAGTCGTCGTTGAGCATCCGCTCCACCTCGTCGGCAAACACACTGTCGACCGTCAGCAACATCACTTCGAAATTCAGCCGGAACGAACGGTTGTCCATATTGGCGCTGCCGATGGCGCTGATTTCGCTGTCGATCAATACCACTTTCTGATGCAGGAAACCGGGCTCGTAGCGGAATACCCGCACACCGGCGCGCACGGCTTCGAAGGCATACAGGCTGGAGGCGGCGTAGACGATGCGGTGATCCGGTCGTGAAGGCAGCAGCAATCGCACATCCACGCCGCGCAGAACCGCCAGCCTCAAGGCCGCGAACACCGCTTCGTCGGGGATGAAGTAGGGGCTGGTGATCCACACGCGCTCTGTCGCTGCGTGGATGGCTTCGACGAAGAATAGCGAACAGGTTTCGTAGGAATCGGCTGGCCCGCTGGCAAGCAATTGGCAGAGCACGCCGTTGTCCGGATACGTGTCCGGCAGTATCAACGGCGGCAACGAGCGCGCAGCCCAGAACCAGTCCTCGGCGAAGGACTCCTGCATGCACGCCACCACTGGCCCGCATACCCGCACGTGAGTATCGCGCCAAGGGGCGAGGGGGGGCTTCTCACCCATGTATTCGTCGCCGACGTTATGCCCGCCGACGAACCCCACCACACCGTCCACCACGACGATCTTGCGATGGTTACGGAAGTTGACCTGAAAGCGATTGAGCCAACCGCTACGCGTCGCAAAGGCTTTGACCTCGACACCGGCATCGCGCAGTGGCTGCACATAACTGTGGGGCAGGGAGTGGCTGCCGATGCGGTCGTACAGTAAATAAACGGGGACACCTTCAGCGGCTTTTTTCAGCAACAAGGTTTGCAGGCGTTGGCCCAGGCGGTCGTCGTGGATGATGAAAAACTGGATCAGCACGGCTTCCTTTGCTTGGCTGATGGCGTCGAAAATCGCTTCGAAGGTGGCGTGGCCGTTGATCAGCAGGCTGACTTCGTTGTTCGCCAGGCATGGCATGCGCCCCAGTTTCGGCATCGCCCTTAATGATGCGTAGGCGTTGGAGGCGCGGGCGGTCAGCGCTTCTTCAACCCACGGGCGCCAGTTCAACTCGGAGATGGCCTTGCGCATTTCCTCGTTGGCCTGTCGCCGCGCCTTGATGTAACCATCGAAAGTGCTGCGGCCGAAGACCAGATACGGGATGAGCGTGAGGTAGGGAATGAACAGCAGCGACAAGGCCCAGGCGATCGAGCCCTGGGCGGTCCGAACGGTCAGTACGGCATGGATGGCGGCGATCATGCCTAAGGAGTGCAGCAGTGCGATCAGGTAACCGAAAATATGCGGTCCAAAATAATCCATGGGGGCAGCCTTGCTCCTGAAGATTCAGTGCTTAACAGACCATGTTCCGTGCAGAATGTCGCTATTTAATTGGCCCATGAACCGAAGCCCGTGGCTGACGTCTAACGGCCACTACTGATCAGGAGTTACTCGATGAACGTTCGTCTGCTGGGTTTGGCTGTGGCTTTAGGTTTAGCACTTCCGGTGGCCGCTCAGGCGCAGATGCTGCAGCCGGGCTTGTGGGAATTGACCTCGAGCAACATGAAAGTCGATGACCAGAACCTGCCGGATCTGCAACTGATCCTCGGTCAGATTCAGAGCCAAATGACGCCTGAACAGCGCGCTCAATTGGAAAAGCAAGGCATCACCATGGGCGGCAAGGGGATTCGGTCTTGCCTGACGCCGGAGCAAGTGAAGAGCGACAACATTCCGCTGACGGATCCGCAATCGGGCTGCAAGCAGGAAATCACCGAGCGCACCGGCAATCAGTGGAAATTCCGCTTCAGCTGCCCGAAAGCGCAGGGTGCGGGCGTGGCGACGTTCTTGAGTGATCGTGAGTTCACCACCAAGGTCAACGGCACGTTCAACGCCACTGGCATTCAGCAGAAGGGCAGCCTTGATACTCGCGCAGTCTGGTTGGGGCAGGATTGCGGGACGGTAAAACCAAGAGCCTAAAAGCTTCGAGGGCAGGCCTCGTTCCCACAGGATGGCGTACATCCTGTGGAAGCGAGCCGGCTCCGGGCGGCGTTCCGTCGAAGGCGTCCAGTCAGACGCCCGCAATGCCCGTTAATCTCAGCCAGTCACACATCGCTTCAATGGCCATCCGGCCAAAATCCTCCCCGGTGCGACTGCGCACGCTGACAAACCCGCCTGCTTTTTCTTTCTCCCCGATCACCACCAGATACGGCACTTGCTGGCTGTGTTCGCGAATCTTGTTGCGGACCTTCTCGTTGCGCAGATCCGCACGGGCGCGTACGTCGCTTCGGCGCAGCGCCTCGGTCACCCACTGTGCGTAATCCGATTGGCGATCATCCATGCTCACGACCATCACGTGGGGTGGGGCGCGCCAGTTTTCCAGTTCCTCCTGGCAGGACCAGCAAGTGCCATAGATCCGCTGTGGCGCAGTGCCGCTGATGTGATCGAGCACGAATGCCTGCAACACTCTAGTGGCAGGGGCGTGCGGACCTGTCGACACACATTCGAAGTCCCCGAGCAGGTAGGGCGTCAATTTTTCCATGTCCCTGGACCGCAATGACGGCTCGCGCCGACGGATCGAATGATTGGTCGCCGCCAGGGTTTTCATGCGTGCTTCGATGCCTGCAAGGTCGACCAGGTTTAACGGTCGTTCCAAGGCAAACTCAAAATAGAACCCGTCACCCAGCGCCGATCCGGACTGTAATTGCGCTCTTGGATAGAGTTGTTTCACGGCCATCGCCAGCATCAATGCGCAGGAGCGGCGCAAAATCTCCAGGCCATCGGGCTCTTGAGGCGTCACGATGCTGACCCGGGCATCGGCCTCGATCATGAACTCGCAGTCCACTAACACGCCGTCCACCCGGCCGGCGACGGCTGCTTTGGCGAGCCCGGGACCAATGCTCGCGGCGAACTCAAACACCGACAACGGTTGGTCGTATTCACGCAATGAACCATCGCTCAGAGTGATGTGGATCATGTCGATGCTCTCGAGTGCTGCGCTAGCGCATAAACCGTAGCGGTAAATCCTGGCAGCTGTCATTAAGAGGTTTGTCGTGCCAGGCCATTTGCCCCGATACCCGCGTGGTGCTCACGCTGTGTTTGACCAGTCGGGCATTGCCAATCAGCACGCTGTTCATGGTCAGAACTCGTTCTGCAGGGCTTTGTAGCCGCGCACCAGATCGACGTTGGTGCGCGCCACGTCTTCGGAAAACTCCGAGGCGCTGACACTCACCGGCGGGAATTGCGACAGGTCAGTGTTGGGCCCGATGCGGGTGGTGGAGGGCACGTAGAAGTCGGCGGGCAAGTCGCGGCCATCGACCACCGAGTTGTGTCGCACCACGCAGCCGTCACCGACGGCGCAGTTGAACAGTACGCTGTTGAACCCGATGAACACCCGGTCGCCGACAGAGCACGGCCCATGCACGATGGAGCGGTGGGCGATCGAGCTGAATTCGCCAATCGTCACTGCCGCCCCGGACTTGGAGTGGATCACCACGCCGTCCTGGATGTTCGAGTTTGCGCCGATGGTGATCGGCTCCATCTCGCCCGAGGCGTCGACTTCGTCGGCGCGAATCACCGCGTAGGGGCCGACGAAGACGTTCTCGCCGATCACCACTTTGCCGCAGATGATCGCGGTTTTATCGACGTAGGCGGACTCCGCAATCAGCGGCAAATCACCGGAGGGATTTTTGCGTATCATGGCTTGCTCAACGCCTCGTACAAGGTGTTGAGGTTGTACTCGAACAACCCGGTGAAGGTACTCGCCGCACCGGTTGCCGCGAGCGCATCCGAGTACAGCGTGCCACCGATGTGCGCACCGCTTTCATCGGCAATCTGCTTGAGCAGACGAGCGTCCTTGATGTTCTCCATGAACACCGCTTTGACCTTGGCCTGACGAATCTGGGTGATCAGCGCCGCGACTTCGGCGGCGGAAGGTTCACGCTCGGTGGACAGACCTTGTGGCGCCATGAAGTCGATGCCATAGGCCTGACCGAGGTATCCAAATGCATCGTGGGACGTCACGATCTTGCGGTTGCCCGGCGGCAGCGAGCCGAGTTTGGCTTTGGCCTTGGCGAGCAGTGCGTAGATCTGTTTCAGGTAGACCTGGCTGTTGCGTTCGTAATCGGTTTTGTTCGCCGGGTCGGCGGCAATCAGCGCCTTGGTGATGTTGCTGATGTACAGCTCGGTGTTGGCCAGGTTGTGCCAGGCATGAGGGTCTGGAACGGCCTCGCCGTCTTCATCCAGCGAGCGTGGGATGACGCCGTGGCTCGCGCTGATGACCGGGGCTTTGGTCTCGGTGCTGGTCACCAGGCGATCCAGCCATGGCTCGAAACCCAAGCCGTTTTTGATGATGAGTCTGGCCTTGAGCAATGCCTTGGCATCGTCCGGGGTCGGCTCATAGGTGTGAGCATCGGCATCGGGGCCGACCATGTTGGTGATCTGGATGTGCTCGCCGCCGACCTGATGGGTCATGTCGGCGAGGATGCTGAAGCTGGTGACCACCTGCAGTTTTTCTGCCGCAGACAACGACATCGACAGCATCAAACTGAACAGCACGAGTAAAGCGCGCATCGGGAAACACCTCATTGGGATGTGAGCAAGGGCGGGCGGCGCAGCAAGCCGTGCACCGGTCCGAACACCACGGACAGCACATACCCACCACCGGCGACCAACACGATCGCCGGGCCGCTGGGCAGCGAGTAGTAGAACGACAGCAACAAGCCGAGCCATACCGAGAGGCAACCGAGCAGCCCCGCGATGGCCATTAACACAGGCAACCGTCGGCTCCAGAAACGCGATGCGGCGGCGGGCAACATCATCAACCCGACGACCATCAACGCCCCAATGGCTTGAAATCCGATGACCAGATTCAGTACCACCAATGTCAGGAATATGCCGTGTGCCAACGGACCGAGACGGCTGACGGTTTGCAGAAAGAGTGGGTCGAGGGTATCCAGCAACAACGGTTTGTAGATAAGCACCATGGCGATGAGGCTGATCCCTGAGACCCATAACATGCCGGTCAACGTCGGGCCGTCGACCGCCAACGCGGAGCCAAACAACAGATGCAACAGGTCCAGACGTTTGCCGGCGATGCCAAGGATCAGCACGCCGCTGGCGAGTGAGATGGGATAGATCGCAGCGAGGCTCGCATCTTCTCGCAGGCCGGTGCGGCGGGTGATCCATGCCGCGAGCCCGGCCATGCTCAGGCCCGCCCCGAGACCGCCGAAGGTCAGTGCCGGCAGGCTCAGTCCGGCGAACCAGAAGCCGAGCGCGGCGCCAGGCAAGATGCCGTGAGCGACCGCATCGCCTATCAAACTCATACGCCGCAGAATCAAAAACACCCCGAGCGGTGCCGTGCTGCAGGCCAACACCAAGCCACCGAGCAGTGCCCGGCGCATGAACACAAACTCGTGGAAGGGCTGCCATAGATGAGCGGCGGTGAGCATCAGGCCACCTGCGTCTGTGGTTGCTGACGGATAAGCTCGGTGCTTGAGCCGAGGACGCAGCCGCTGCTTTTGATCAACAGCGTTTGAGGAATGTGTTGGCGCACCGCGGCGAGGTCATGACACACGACCACCAGGGTTCGGCCTTCGGCGTGCCAGGCGTGAATGTTTTTCCACAGCAATGATTGGCCGAGCTCATCGAGGGCGGCGTGAGGTTCGTCGAGCAATAGCAAGGGGGCTTCGGCGAGGCTCAATCGGGCGAGCAGGGCGCGTTGCAATTCACCGCCGGAGAGGGCCATCAATGGGCGCTGTTCCAGGCCGGTCAGGCACCAGTTTTCCAGCACGGCTTTGAGGCGTTGGCTTCGGACGTCGGCGGATTGCTTGCTGCCCCAAAAACCCGCCGCGACCAACTCTTGCAGGCTGATCGGAAATTGCCGGTCGAGGTGCTGTTGCTGGGGCAGAAACGACAGTGAGCCTTTGCGTGGAACATCAAGGATCACTTTTCCGGTGAGTGGTTTTTGCAGGCCGGCGATGACTTTCAACAGGCTGCTTTTGCCTGAGCCGTTGGCGCCGATCACGGCGGTCAGGCTGCCTTGGTTCAGTTCGACATCTATCGGCGGCGTGAGCGGTTGGCCCGGTGCGCCCCAGCGCAACGCTTCGCAGCGAATCATGCGGCCTCCCAATTCCATCGGCTTTCGGCGACGGCGTCGTGGGCGTGCAGGCTTTCGGCGTGGACGACTTTCAGGTGGAAGGCGTTGATGCCGGTCGAGCGCTTCAAGGCTAGATTCAAGCGTCGAGCGGCGTCTTCGCAAAACATCAGGTTTTGACCATTGGCCAGCGCGAAGGCTTGTTCGTCTGCACGCTTTACTGCGGTTTGAACGGCGGTGCCGAGGGCGGCTTCGGCGTCATTGATCAGCGCAATCAGTGGCAAGTCATCGAGATAATCATCCAGACGCAGTTTAAGCTGCGCATTGCTGCGTTGGCTGTGCGGTGTGGCAACGATGCCCTTCGTGGCGCCGAGCCAAGCCAAAACATCGGCGTGTTGCAGTGGCTGATTGGCGAAGTCATCGACGAACTGCTGCTGAATCAACTGCCGAGCCAGTGCGGCTGAGCAGGGGCACGTTGAGGAATAAGGGATGTCGATTTTTAGTTCCACGTGGAACATCGCGTTTTTCAAACGTGCATTGATGCTGACTGGATAGGATTTCCAACCGGCCAAGGGACTGATCAGCGCGGGTCGTTTGAGCAATAAATCCGCATGAATTTTCAGGTAGGCGCTGTTGGATAGACCTTCATGGGTATCGAGAAACCGCTGCAAGACACGCCGCAATAGGGCCGGCGTCAGGTTTTCCTGCTCGAGCATTTCCAGCGCCAGGTACAGCCGCGACATATGAATGCCGCGCGTTTCTCCATCATCGAGGCTCACACCCGCATCGGCCTTCGCGCTCAATCTCTGGCCATTGAATAGAACTGGAAGAGCAATGCCGCACATGCCCACCCATTCAAGTGGCAGGGCTTGGCGTGAGGCCTGCGCGGCAATATCCGGCAGAGTCAGCGCATTCATGAGCAGGTCCATCGTGGAAGTCGGCCCTGCATGTTATGTTATTACATTAAAATCGACTACGCCTTTTTCACGAGCGGCTTTCACCATGCACAGACGTCACTTGCTCATGGCGCAGCGAGAGAACGGCGCGGACCTGTTGGGAGCCACCCGCTTGCTCAATCTCAAGGACAAGGACCCGATGCTTGCCGGGGTGATTCTCGACATGTCGATGAACGCCACCCTCGCCGCGAGTTTGCAGTTGGGCAGCACCGTGCTCGGCAGTCTGGCGGGCATTACCACGCGGCATCAGAAGCGCGTGGAACAGGCGGGAATTGCTGTGCTGTAGTCACCGGACGTGCCGTCGATCCTGGTGGAAACCGGCTTCATTTCCAACGCTCGCGACAGTCAGCGGCTGCTCACGGCACCGCATCAGCAGGCCTAGCAGCCAGTCATCCGGCTGCAGGTGAACCTTGCACTGCTGCCGCCGGAGCTGGAAAACCGGTTGATGGTGGTCCAGCCAACCCGCCGGTTATAGCCCACCCAGGCTTCCCCGTCGGAAGCGATCCCGGTGAAGAATGTCAGTTGCCCGTAGCGACTGTTGGTTTGCGCCCAATAGCGCTTGCCTGCCCGTTCGAAGCCGCGCAAGTAGATCGTACTGCCGACGGTGTTGACGCTGTAAGCATTGCCGTCCGCATCCACGCAGGCCAGCAGGTTGGCGCTGCGAGTGCAGGTGGCAAGGCTCGGGATTTGCGCCCAGGTGTCTACGGCGAGCAGCAGCGAAACGCTCATCAGCGTTAATTTCAGGGCGATGCGCATGGGATTTCTCACAGGGCGAACGGGCTCCAGCATCCTGTCCTTTGTCACGGTCGGCAAGAGGGGAGTGGTTTAATTGCATTGTTATACTATAACATTGAATTAAGCCCGGCCCTGCGACCGGGCATCTCCTGTGAGGTTCAACCTGATGCCCAATCGTCTCCCCGTGACCGTTTTGTCGGGCTTTCTCGGCGCCGGAAAAAGCACGTTGCTCAACTACGTGCTGCGTAACCGCGAAAACCTGCGGGTCGCCGTGATCGTCAACGACATGAGCGAAATCAACATCGATGGCAGCGAAGTTCAGCGTGATGTCACCCTGAACCGTGCCGAAGAAAAACTCGTGGAAATGAGCAACGGCTGCATCTGCTGCACCTTGCGTGAAGACCTGCTGGAAGAAGTCAGCCAACTCGCCAGGGACGGCCGCTTCGATTACTTGCTGATCGAATCCACCGGCATTTCCGAGCCGCTGCCCGTGGCGGAAACCTTCACTTTCCGCGACGAAGAAGGGCAGAGCCTGGCCGACATCGCGCGGCTCGACACCATGGTCACTGTGGTCGATGGCATGAACTTCCTGCTCGACTATCAGGCCGCCGAAAGCCTCGCCTCCCGTGGCGAAACCCTGGGCGAAGAGGACGAGCGTTCGATCACCGATCTATTGATCGAGCAGATCGAATTCGCCGACGTGATCCTCATCAGCAAGATCGATTTGATCAGCAGCCGCGAGCGTCAGGAGCTGATCGCGATCCTCGAACGCTTGAACTCGCAAGCCGAAATCATCCCGATGGTCATGGGCGAAATTGCGCTGAAGAAGATCCTCAACACCGGTCGCTTCGACTTTGAAAAAGCCGCGCAGGCGCCGGGTTGGTTGCAGGAGCTTCGCGGTGCACACGTGCCGGAGACCGAGGAGTACGGCATCGCTTCCACAGCGTATCGAGCTCGCAGGCCGTTTCATCCACAGCGCTTTTTCAGCTTCATCGACCGTCCGTGGGTGAATGGCAAACTGTTGCGTTCGAAAGGGTTTTTCTGGCTGGCGAGCAAACCCATGGACGCGGGCAGTTGGTCCCAGGCGGGCGGCTTGATGCGCCATGGTTATGCCGGACGCTGGTGGCGTTTCGTGCCGAAAAGCCAGTGGCCGCAGGACGAAGAAAGCACCGCCGGGATTATGGAAAACTGGACGGCCGCCACTGGCGATTGTCGGCAGGAGCTGGTGTTCATTGGCCAGAACATCGACTTCCCCTTACTCCACGTAGAACTCGACGACTGCCTGCTGAGTGATGAAGAGATGGCGTCAGGTGTCGAGGGCTGGCAATTGTTGCCCGATCCATTCGGCCCCTGGCATGCAGAGGAAACCGCGTGATGCTGACGCCGACCTTGAAGTTGCGACCGGTCATTAGTCAGGTTCAGGGCGATACGCCGCAAGCCCTCGCGCGGATTCTGGACGAAGGCGTGAACCTCGCCATTTGGCAGCGTCGACTCCCGGCGCATATCGCCGATTTCTGCAGTTTGTTGCTGTCGCTGAACGAGCCATTGGCTGAGTCGCTGGTGTTGGAAATGCCCGGTGACGACACCGAGCCCAATCTGCACGGACTGGCCTCGGGCTTTAGCGATCTTGAGGGGTATGAAGGCTTTATCGCCGACGTTTCCTGGCTGGTCAGCGCATTCGCCTGTCTGTTGGGCGCCCAGCGTATTGGCGTGCGTCTGCGGGTTCTGGACAGCGCCATGTGCCCGCGTTTTCACGTCGATCATGTGCCGGTGCGCTTGATCTCCACGTATGCCGGAATCGGCAGCGAATGGCTGAAGGAAGGCGCGATGGATCGTCGCCAATTGAGCAAACCCGAAGCCGAACCCATGGATGACTCGCTGATCCAGCACATCGACAGCGGGTACGTGGCTTTACTCAAAGGCGAGAAATGGCACGGCAACGAAGGCTTTGGCCTGATCCACCGTTCGCCGCAACTCGCGACGGGCGAGCGTCGCTTGATCCTGACCCTCGACTGGCTGAGTTAGCGGATCAAGGCTTGAGCCAGTTGCCCTGGCTCTGGCCTTCGCAGAACGGCTTCAGGTACGCCGCGTCGGTCGCCACGCCGTAATAGTGAATATCCTGCCGGTAAGGCATATTGGCGACTTGGGCATTGCTGCACACACCGAATGCGCCGCCGGGGCATTGGTCGACGTATTGCACGTCGACTTTTTGGCCAGGAAGGTTGGGCTGACAAAATCCGTCGGCGAAGAGTTTTTCCGGGATGTTGCGGTTCTGCTGGCAGACTTTTACGTCGAGTCGCTCAGCCGTGCTATGTACCACGCAAGCCTGAGCCAGCGCCTCGCCGCAAACCAGCGCCAAAAGCAACGTCCAGCCAATCAACCGCATCCTTTACCTCCTCAGAAAACACCGACCATGTTGCAGAACATTCCCACGCACGTCATTGCCGGCCCCTTGGGCGCAGGCAAGACCAGTTTGATCAAGCATCTGTTGGCGCAGCGGCCGGCGAACGAGCGCTGGGCGGTGCTGATTAACGAGTTCGGCCAGATCGGCCTCGATGCGGCGTTGCTGACCAAGGACGCCGATGGTATCGCACTGGGCGAAGTGGCCGGGGGCTGTTTATGTTGCGTTAATGGTGCGCCGTTTCAGATCGGTCTCGGACGCCTGCTGCGCACGGCGCGACCGGATCGGTTGTTCATCGAGCCGTCCGGACTGGGCCATCCGGCGCAGTTGCTCAGGCAATTGCATGAGGCGCCGTGGCTGGGTGTGCTGGCCGTGCAGCCCTGCGTACTGGTGCTGGATGCCCAAGCGCTGGCGGCCGGCAAACCGTTGCCTGTGACGCAGCAAGAGGCGTTGGGCAGCGCCGGGTTGCTGTTGCTGAACAAGTCGGAAAATCTCGACACAGGCGATCGTCAGCGAATCGTCGCGCAGTTGCCGGCACGGCGTGTGTACTGGACGCAGCAGGCGGTGTTGCCATTGAGCGAGTTACCGGGCCTGGAAGCGCGGGCGGTGGCGGGTGTGGATAACTTCGTCCAACCCACAGGATTGGCGCAGATGCCGGCCATCTGGAGCGATCCCGTGGTGCCGATTTGCTTGAGTCAGGAACAGGAGGGCGGCTGGAGCATCGGTTGGCGCTGGCATCCGAGCCAGACATTCGATTCCACTCGGGTTGGTCGATGGCTCGAAAGCCTTGTGTGGCGACGGGCTAAGCTGGTTATCCACAGCGCCGCGGGTTGGGTTTCGGCGAATGCCCTGGATAACTCGCCGCTGGATTGGCAGCCCAGCGAATGGCGCCGGGACTCGCGAATCGAGCTGATTTTCAAAGAGCCACAGGAAGTTGATTCACTGCAAAGAGCACTGGCCGACTGCCGATTGAATTAAGGACGCCATTTTGTGTGTTCTTGCCGCCACTGACTAAGCTCAATCACTTCTGCGCTCGGCTTCACTACGTCGACCACCGGAGGCGTGTCGTCGAACGGCATGGGGTAAGGCGCCAGTTCGATCTGCGCGCTGTGGGCGCCGAACTGGGTGATGGTGCCGTTATGGCGGGTTTCGCCGGTCACCGTGAACTCGAAGTTGTAGACGCGAGCCAAGCGTCGCCGACCGTTGGCATCCTTGATGAAGGCTATTTTTTTCAGCGCCACGTTGCCGTCCAGCAACTCGATCCCGAGCTTGCCGCAATGCTGCTTGACCCGCTCCAGCGCACGCTCGCGCAAGCCATGGTTGTGCCACAGCCACGCGCCGCCGGTGGCCAGCAGCATCAGCACGAAGATATTTCCGAGGGTCAGCATCAACAGGGTGCTCCAACAAGATAGTGCCAGCTTAACTGCGTCGCCGGTCTGTCGTACAGGCTGCGTTTAGTCGCATACTGCGCGGCTCGAATTTCAATCGTTTTACGGAACTCACCGCATGAAACGTACGCCCCATCTGCTCGCCATTCAGTCCCACGTGGTGTTCGGCCACGCTGGCAACAGCGCCGCGGTTTTCCCGATGCAGCGGGTCGGGGTGAACGTCTGGCCGCTCAATACGGTGCAGTTTTCCAACCACACCCAATATGGCCAGTGGACCGGTGAAGTGCTGGCACCGCAGCAGATTCCCGAGTTGGTCGAAGGCATCGCTGCGATTGGCGAGCTGGGCAATTGCGACGCGGTGTTGTCCGGTTACCTCGGCAGTGCCGCTCAGGGCCGGGCGATTCTGACGGGTGTGGCGCGGATCAAGTCGATGAATCCCAAGGCGCTGTACCTGTGCGACCCGGTGATGGGCCATCCGGAGAAGGGGTGCAGCGTACCGGCAGAAGTCAGCGATTTTTTGCTGGAGGAAGCGGCCGCCATGGCGGACTTCATGTGCCCGAACCAGCTGGAGCTGGACAGCTTCTCGGGCCGCAAGCCGCAATCGCTGTTCGATTGCCTGGCCATGGCGCGAGCGTTGCTGGCACGCGGTCCGCAGGCAGTGCTGGTCAAGCATCTGGCCTATCCCGGCAAACCGGCGGATGCGTTTGAGATGTTGCTGGTGACGAGTGAAGGCAGCTGGCACCTGCGACGTCCGATGCTGGCGTTTCCGCGTCAGCCGGTGGGTGTTGGCGACCTGACGTCCGGGCTGTTTCTGGCGCGTGTACTGTTGGGAGACAACCTGGTGGCGGCGTTTGAATTTGCTGCGTCGGCAGTGCACGAAGTGCTGCTGGAGACCCAGGCGTGCGCCAGTTACGAGCTGGAGCTGGTGCGGGCGCAAGACCGAATTGCGCATCCGCGCGTGCGGTTTGAAGCGACGGCAATCAGCCTTTAAAAGCTTCGCGGGCAAGTCGGATGCGATTTAACGGCCAAACGTGTCAGGCGTCGCCCTTGATCTCCTGATAGCGCTTTTCCAGTTCCTGACGAATCTGCCGACGTTGCTGGGCCTGCATGAAGCGGCGTTTGTCTTCACTGTTCTGCGGTTGCAGCGGCGGCACGGCGGCCGGCTTGCGGTCGTCATCCACCGCGACCATGGTGAAGAAGCAACTATTGGTGTGGCGCACCGAGCGCTCGCGGATGTTTTCGGTCACTACCTTGATGCCGACCTCCATGGAGGTGTTGCCGGTGTAGTTGACCGACGCCAGGAAGGTCACCAGTTCGCCGACATGGATCGGCTCGCGAAATATCACCTGATCCACCGACAGGGTCACCACGTAGCGGCCGGCATAACGGCTGGCGCAGGCGTAGGCCACTTCGTCCAGGTACTTGAGCAAGGTGCCGCCGTGGACATTGCCAGAGAAGTTGGCCATGTCGGGGGTCATCAATACCGTCATCGACAGCTGGGCGTTTCCGGGTTCCATAGCGTTCTCACGGTTCAAGGCAGGTTTCGGAGGGATGCACCTCTGCGGGTGCCTGTTCGGTTTTCTCAAACCACAGTTATCGGGACGCCGGGCGGGTGATCGCCGTCACGCCGGATCGATCTGTTTCCATATATTGCACCGCCTTTCTGGCGGAAGTCGCGGTGTTACCCTCCGAAAGTCCACCCTAAGGAGCCCCACACCATGCATGCCATCAGTTTTATTCAGGATCTGGCAGTGATCATGCTGGTCGCCGGGGTGGTCACCGTGCTGTTTCACCGCCTCAAACAACCGGTCGTCCTCGGCTACATCGTCGCCGGGTTTATCATCGGCCCGCACACGCCCCCCTTCGGCCTGATCCACGACGAAGAAACCATCAAGACCCTCGCCGAACTTGGGGTGATTTTCCTGATGTTCTGCCTGGGCCTGGAGTTCAGCCTGCGCAAACTGTTCAAGGTCGGCGCCACGGCGTTTATCGCGGCGTTCCTGGAGATCGTGCTGATGATCTGGATCGGCTACGAAATCGGCCGCTGGTTCGACTGGAATACCATGGACTCGCTGTTCCTCGGGGCGATCCTGGCCATCTCGTCGACCACCATCATCGTCAAGGCACTCAATGACCTGAAGATGAAAAACGAGCGCTTCGCGCAGCTGATTTTCGGCGTACTGTTCGTCGAGGACATTCTCGGCATCGGCATCATTGCCTTGTTGTCGAGCATCGCGGTCAGCGGCACAGTCAGTTCCGGCGAAGTGTTTTCCACGGTCGGAAAACTGTCGCTGTTCATGATCGTTGCACTGGTGATCGGGATTCTGCTGGTGCCGCGACTGCTGGCCTACGTGGCCGAATTCGAAAGCAACGAGATGCTGCTTATTACGGTGCTGGGACTGTGTTTCGGCTTCTGCCTGTTGGTGGTCAAGCTCGAATACAGCATGGTACTCGGTGCGTTCCTGATTGGCGCGATCATGGCCGAGTCGCGGCAATTGCTGAAGATCGAACGACTGATCGAGCCGGTTCGCGACCTGTTCAGTGCGATCTTCTTCGTTGCCATCGGGCTGATGCTGGACCCGATGATCCTGCTGCAATATGCCTGGCCAATCGCAGTCATTACCGTTGCTGTGGTACTCGGCAAGATGCTGTCCTGTGGCCTCGGTGCCTTTATCGCCGGCAATGACGGACGCACCTCACTGCGCGTGGGGATGGGTCTTTCGCAGATTGGCGAATTTTCTTTCATCATCGCGGCCTTGGGCATGACCCTGCAGGTCACCAGCAACTTCCTCTACCCGGTCGCTGTGGCAGTGTCGGTGATCACCACGCTGCTGACGCCTTATCTGATCCGCGCCGCCGACCCGCTGTCGATCAAGCTGGCTGGCGTGATGCCGCAGCGGTTGGGCCGCGTATTGGGGATGTACGGCGAATGGCTGCGCAGCATCCAGCCCCAGGGTGAAGGCGCGCTACTGGCGTCGATGATCCGGCGGATTCTGTTGCAGGTGGGGGTCAATCTGGCGCTGGTGATTGCGATTTTCTTCTCGGGCGCTTTCTTTGCCGAGCGCATGTCTGCCTATTTGCAGGACTGGATCAGTGACCCGAGCTGGCAGAAGGCGTTGATCTGGGGCGGGGCGTTGCTGTTGTCGCTGCCGTTCCTGATCGCCGCCTATCGCAAGCTCAAGGCGCTGTCGATGTTGTTGGCGGAGATGGGCGTGAAACCGGAGATGGCTGGTCGCCACACACAGCGAGTGCGTCGGGTGATCGCCGAGGTGATTCCGATCCTGTCGCTGCTGGTGATCTTCCTGCTGTTGGCAGCCTTGTCGGCCAGTATTCTGCCGACCAACAAGTTGCTGGTGCTGGTTGTCGTGGTCGCGGCCGCCGTGGCGGCGTTGCTCTGGCGCTGGTTTATCCGCGTGCACACGCGGATGCAGGTGGCTTTGCTGGAAACCCTGGACAATCACAAGGAATCTTCGGGGCATTGACCACGCTGCGCGTCAGACGACTCAACTTTCCAGCCAGACGTCCCGCGCCCAGTGCCATACCGATTCCCAGGTTTCTTCGGCGATCAGCTCTTCCTCGGCTTGCCACAGCACTACAGTGCCGTCTTCTTCGACCAGGTAGTAGTCGTCGCCGTCCTGGCAGATCGGAATCATGCTGCGATCGACACCGGCATCCCAGGCGTTGGCGGCAACGTCCGGCAGGTAGGTGTGGGATTGCGGGTCGGTGACGGTCACCGGCTCCAGGCTGCCGTAGACCACGTCGCTGACGGTCAGCAAAAATTCTCTGAAAACAAACGGAATGTCGATGAACAGCTGTTCTTCGATTTCCACGATCTGATCTTCGTCGGGCAACTCCAAGGGGACCGGTACCGGTTCGTTGGCTTCACGCAGTTGTTCGATGATTTCTTCCACGTCCGGGATCCTCTTGCTTGATGGCGCGGTTTAGTTGGGGCGGTTTATACAGTAGCTCGCTATAGATGCAACCGCGAAATAGAAAACCCCGGCCGAGGCCGGGGTTTTGTTGCGACACATTTAACGCGGGTCGGTTCAACCGTTCTGGCGGATACCGGCAACCAGCCAAGGCTGGTTTTCACCCTGTGGACGTTCCATGTTCCAGCTTTCACTGAACACTTCGCCCTGGTCGAAACGCGAGGTTTTCGACACACCACTGAAGGTCAGGGTGGCGATGGTCTTGTCGGCGCGATCATCGACGCCGTCCAGTTGAACATTGAGGTTATCAATGTAGGTGGACTGGAAACCCTCACCCAGATCGGCACGTTCGCGCTTGAGGAACTCAAGCAATTGCGGGGTCACGAATTCGGCGATCTTGTCCATTTCGTTGGCATCCCAGTGTTGCTGCAGGGACTGGAAGTGGTTGCGTGCAGCTTCAATGAAGTTATTTTCATTGAACCAGGCCGGCGCATTGATCACCGGACGAGCGGCAGCCGAAGCAGCCGAACCACCGAAGATCGAACCCATGGCGGTGGGCTTCTGCTCGAACACTTCACGCTGCATCGGCGCGCCGGCTGGCGCCAGGTGCTCCTGCTGCTTGCGACGACGAGCGGCGATGAAACGGAAGACCAGGAAGGCGATGACCGCCATGATCAGGATGTCGAAGATCTGCATGCCCTGGAAGCCGCCGCCCATGAACATGGAGGCCAGCAGGCCACCGGCCGCGATACCGGCCAGAGGGCCGAGCCAGCGCGAAGCACCGCCGGCCTTGGCCGCAGCGCCAGCGGCACCGGCCGCGCCCGCAGTGGCAGCAGCGCCACCTGCAGCAGAAGAAGGAGCCATTTGGCTGGTCTGGTGAGTCGGCGCAGCGCCGGAGCTCTTGCCGCCACCAAAGCGCTTGGCGTTGGCGTCGAGGCTCATCGTCAGGCCGATGCACAACGCCATGGCGATGCTAAGAAAACGTTTCATAAAGGGAATTCCCATTTGTGGATGGCACGCGCGCCATGTTGCACAGCTGAAGTGTTACTGGCTAGCGGCAGAGTGTTTCGGGCTTTTGCCTGACAGGTTGCGTTCAGCTTCAGTCAGCGCAGTAAGGCCTGTTAACTTTGGTCCGTAGGACGAGTGGATAAGTTCTGTAGGAGAGGGCTTAGCGTCGCAGCGCTAGCATGACCACACCGGCCGTGATCAGGCCGATTGCGCCCCATTGGCGCAGGTCGAGTTTTTCACCCAGCAGGATCACACCGAGCACCGCCACCAGCACCACGCTGAGTTTGTCCACTGGAGCGACCAGCGAAGCCGGCCCCAGTTTCAACGCGCGAAAGTAGCAGATCCATGAGGCGCCGGTGGCCAGTCCCGACAGCAGCAGGAACAGGTAGCTTCTGGCCGAAATCGATTCTAAAGACTGATATTGGCCCGTGGCGTACAAAATCAAGGCCAGGCTGACCAAAACCACCACGGTGCGCAGCAAAGTGGCGAAGTCGGAGTTGACGTTTTCGATGCCGATTTTGGCGAAGATCGCGGTCATGGCGGCAAAGACTGCCGACATCAGGGCCCAGAATGTCCAGGAAGAAAAGAAACTTGAGCCCATGGTTCGCGCCTATACAGATCAACCTGCCGAGGTGGTTTCAACAAAAATCCCTGTAGGAGCGAGCCTGCTCGCGAAAGCCGCACCGCGATTTTCCGGATACATGGAGGCGCCTACATTCACGAACAGGCTCGCTCCCACCTAAAACGGAGAGCCCTTAAATCGCTTCCAGCTTCGCGTAACCCAACATCAACCACTTGCTGCCTTCGCTGAAGTTCACCTGCACCCGGGCCTGAGCTCCGGCGCCTTCGAAGTTCAGAATCACACCATCGCCAAACACCGAATGCCGTACGGCCTGGCCGAGGCTGAACCCGGTGTCCGGAATCTCGCTGCCGCCAAACAGGCTGCTGGAACTCTGCTGCTGCCCGCCACCAAACGGGCGGCTGACACTGTTGGACAGGCGCACTTCCTGGATCAGGCCTTTCGGCACTTCACGTACGAAACGCGACACCTTGTTGTAGGTTTCGCTGCCATACAGGCGTCGGGTTTCAGCATAGGTCATCACCAGGTTTTGCATCGCCCGGGTGATGCCGACATAGGCCAGGCGACGCTCTTCCTCAAGACGGCCAGGCTCTTCCAGGCTCATCTTGTGCGGGAACAGGCCTTCTTCCATGCCCACCAGGAACACGTAGGGGAATTCCAGGCCTTTGGCACTGTGCAAAGTCATCAGTTGAATGCTGTCTTCGTGCTCATCGGCCTGAGTGTCACCAGCCTCCAGCGACGCGTGACCGAGGAACGCCGCCAGTGGCGTCAGGTCTTCGTCTTCTTCAGCGTTTTCGAAATTGCGCGCTGCGCTGACCAATTCCTCAAGGTTTTCTACCCGAGCCTGGCCTTTTTCGCCTTTTTCCGCTTCGTGGTAGGCGATCAGTCCGGACTGCTCGATGACGGTCTGAGTCATCAGGTGCAGTGGCATTTCCATGCACTTGGCGGCAAGGTTCTCGATCAGCTCGATAAATGCGCCGAGCGCGCCCGCTGCGCGACCGGTCAGGCCTTTATTGGCGACCAGCAGGCGCATGGCCTCCCACATCGACACATCACTGTGGCGCGCATGGTCGCGAATCGCTTCAACGGTTTTCTCACCGATGCCGCGGGCCGGAACGTTGATCACCCGCTCCAGTGCCGCATCGTTGCCCCGACCTTCCAGCAAACGCAGGTAAGCCATGGCGTTCTTGATTTCAGCCCGCTCGAAGAAGCGCTGACCGCCATAGATGCGGTACGGAATACGCTCGCGCAGCAAGGCTTCTTCCAAAACGCGCGATTGAGCGTTGGAGCGGTACAAAATCGCAATATCACTGCGGGCCAAGCCGGTTTTCAGCGCGCTTTCGATGGTTTCCACCACGTAACGTGCTTCATCGTGTTCGTTGAACGCCGCGTACAGATTGATCGCTTCGCCTTCGCCGCCGTCGGTCCACAGCTCCTTGCCCATGCGCCCGGTGTTGTTGGCGATCAGGGCGTTGGCCGCTTTGAGGATGCCGGCGGTGGAGCGGTAGTTCTGCTCCAGACGAATGGTTTCGGCGTCCGGGAAATCATCCGAATACTGATAGATGTTCTCGATTTTCGCGCCGCGCCAGCCGTAGATCGACTGATCGTCGTCGCCGACCACCATCAGGCTGTCGCCGCCCTTGGCCAGCAGTCGCAGCCAGGCGTACTGCACGGCGTTGGTGTCCTGGAACTCGTCCACCAGAATGTGCCGGAAGCGCTTCTGATAGTGCGCCAGCAAACCCGGGTGATCGCGCCACAGGTCGAGGGCGCGCAGCAGCAATTCGGAGAAGTCGATCACGCCAGCGCGCAGGCACGCGGCCTCGTAGGCCTCATAAATGCTGCGCATGGTCGCCAGGAACAGGTCGCCGCTGGCTTGAATGTGTTGCGGACGCAGACCTTCGTCTTTCTGCCCGTTGATGAACCATTGAGCCTGACGGGCCGGCCAGCGTTGTTCGTCCAGCCCCAACTCGCGAATAACGCGTTTGACCAAGCGTTGCTGGTCGTCGCTATCGAGAATCTGGAAGGTCTGGCTCAGGCCGGCTTCCTGCCAGTGCGCCCGCAACAAGCGGTGCGCCAGGCCGTGGAAGGTGCCGACCCACATGCCGGCCGGGTTAAGACCCATCAGCTGCTCGATGCGATGACGCATCTCGGCTGCGGCCTTGTTGGTGAAGGTCACCGACAGGATCGAGTGGGGCGAGGCGTTCTCGACCTGGATCAACCAAGCGATACGGTGCACCAGCACTCGGGTTTTACCGGAACCAGCACCGGCCAGGACCAACTGACGACCCACGGAGGCAGCTACGGCCTGGCGTTGGGCATCGTTGAGGGAGTTCAGCAGAAGGGAGAGATCATCGCGCATCGGGGCATTCTAGGGGGCGACGTCACACCGGGCAAACCCCGCTTTGCTTTAGCCGATGAAAGATACGCGCAGGACGACCGGTCGGTCACTGGCTGCAGGCGTTGGCGGGGCTCGCTTCCAGCGTTTTCGGGGGGCAAAGGGCCTCCAGACTTTTGTCGCATTTATGATCTGGAGCAGTTTGGTAAGGGCATTGGCTTGTGTATGCTCCGTCCACGTTTCGGGCTCATGCTCATCATTATAAGAACAAGAACATTGCCTATGACCCTCAGCTCCGACCTGTCGGGCCCCACTGTGGAGCCCCGGGTTATCCGCAAACAGTACGCCATGGAAATGGCGGTCGAGCGCACGCGCCTGCTTTATCAAGGCTCGCTGTTGCCGACGCTGTTCATGCTGATCAATGGCCTGGTGTGTGCGGGATTGCTTTGGAGTCCGCAGCGCTACTTTCTGGTCAGCGTCTGGCTGGTGTGGCTGTTGTCGCTGGTGGCGTTGCGGGTAATTCAGGTCGCCGCGTTCGATTCGGCCATTCCCAACCGTCAGGCCCATCCGGTCTGGCGGCGCATGTTTTTGCTCGGCTCGGCCATGACCGGCCTGACCCTGGCCGGCGCCGGCATTGCCCTGGTGCCCGCCGACAATTTCATCCAGCAAGCCTGGGTGTTCGGCCTGATCGGCGCGGCAGCCCTTTCGGCCAGCGTGGCCTACGCGGTCAGCCTGCCAGCCTTCCTGTCCTTCACCTTGCCGTGCCTGTTGCCGGCCATTGCCTATCTATTCTGGGGCGGTGACGAGCAGGAGCAGGGTTGGGGCTGGTTCGGCCTGATTTTGCTGGGGGCGTTGAGCGTGGTCGCCTGGCAGGTCAATCGGCTGATTGACCGTGGGTTGTTGCGCCGCTTCCAGAATCAGGCATTGATCGAGCACTTGCAGCAGGCCCAGAGCTGTAGCGACCAGTTGAACCACGATCTGGCCAAAGAAATCGATCAGCGCCGTCGTGCCGAAGACGAGTTGCGAGAAATTCAGATTGGACTGGAAAGCCGCGTCGCCCAGCGCAGCCTGGAGCTGGATGCGGCCAACCAGGCCCTGAGCAAAAGTGAGGCACGCCTGGCGCTGGCCTTGAAGGCCAGTGAGCTGGGGCTATGGGACTGGAACCTGCAAACCGACGAAGTCCATCACACCCATATTCAGGAATTGTTCGGCCTGGCGCCGGAATTCGTCACGGCCATGCTGCGTCACCTCAAGCCGCGCCTGCATCCCGAGGACTTGCCGTCGCTGAGGCGCGCGCTGGTCGAGCATTTGAAGGGCCGCAGCGAGGACTACCAGATTGAATACCGCGTGCGCCATGGCGATGGTCATTGGGTCTGGATCGAGGACCGCGGGCGAGCGGTTGAGCGCAGTGAAAACGGCCGGGTGATCCGCATGGTCGGCACCCGCCGCGACATCAGCGCCAGCAAAAGTCAGGAAGCCCAGCAGCAACTGGCGGCGACGGTGTTCGAGGCCGCCAGCGAAGGCATCATGATTTTCGATCCGAATTACGCACTTATCGCGGTAAACCAGGCGTTCAGCCGCTTAACGGGCTATGACATCGACGACATGCTCGGGCGCAACGTCGTGGAGTTGCCGTGCACTCGCGATGCCCGTCGCCACTACGGGGCGATTCATCAGGCGCTGGAGCAACACGGCAGTTGGCAGGGCGAGTTGGTTGAGACGCGCAAGAACGGCGAACTGTATCCGCAGTGGCTGCAATTGAACGCAGTGCGGGATACGCGGGGAAATGTCAGTCATATAGTCGGCTTCTTCGCCGATCTCTCGGCGCGACGCGAATCCGAAGAGCGCATGCGCTACCTGACTCACTACGACGAACTGACCGGCCTGGCGAACCGTTCGCTGTTCCGCGAAAGGTTGCGCGAAGCCCATCAACGTGTGCGTCAGGGCGGACGCAGCCTCGCGTTGTTGCACATCAACCTTGATCGCTTCAAGTTGCTCAACGACAGCCTTGGCCATGAAGTCGCCGATCAGCTGTTGCAGAAAATGGCCCGGCGGCTAGTCAACGCACTGCCGGAAGCGGACACCATCGCTCGATTGTCTGGCGACGAGTTCGCCGTCCTGTTCGACGCTTACGGCAACCTGTCGAGCCTGGCGCGGGTCGCGACTCGCCTGTCGACCAAGCTGCGTTTGCCGGTGACCGTCGAGGGGCATGAACTGGTGGTCAGCGCCTCCATGGGCATCAGCATGTTGCCGGACAACGCACGGGAGATCTCCGCGCTGGTGAGTCAGTCGAACATGGCCATGCAACATGCCAAACACCTGGGCGGCAACAATTTCCAGTTCTACACCGACAGTCTGCAAGCCAGCACGCTTGAGCGCTTGCAGCTGGAAAACCAACTGCGTAAAGCCATCGAAGAAAAACAACTGAAAGTGTTTTACCAACCGAAACTCTGTCTCGCCACGGGCCGGCTGAATGCCGCCGAGGCTTTGGTGCGCTGGGATCACCCGACCATGGGCAGCGTGCCGCCAGGAGACTTTATCGGCCTGGCCGAGGAAACCGGCCTGATCGGCCCGATCGGCGAGTTCGTGTTGCGTCAGGCGTGCTGGCAGGCCTGCGAATGGCAGCGTCAGGGGCTGGAACCGATTCGGGTGTCGGTCAATTTGTCGGTGCATCAGTTGCGGCAGGGCAAGCTGGTCAGCCTGGTGCGCCAGGTGTTGGAGGAAACCGGCCTGGCGCCGCACTACCTCGAACTGGAGCTCACTGAAAGCCAGTTGCTGGACAGCGTCGAACACATCATCGCGACCTTCCAGCAGTTGCGTGATATTGGGGTGAAACTGGCTATCGACGATTTTGGCACCGGGTATTCGTCCTTGAGCTACCTCAAGCGCATTCCGGTGGATTACGTGAAGATCGATCAGGCGTTTATCCGCGGTCTGGGGGAGGGCAGTGTGGATGCCGCGATCACCCGGGCGATCATTGCCATGGCTCACGGATTGTCGTTGAAGGTAGTGGCTGAAGGCGTGGAGCGCACTGAGCAGCTCGAGTTTTTGCAGGCTGAGCGTTGTGATGAAGTGCAGGGTTATCTGATCAGTCGCCCGATAGAAGCGGGTGGGTTGGCGGACCTTCTGCGAGCGCAATCGACCCACTGAAAGTGCGTTGCGCAATCAGACCTTGCCGCCACATAAAGTGACGGGAAGGTGTTTATAGACTTAGTTGGTAATCAGCACTTTATCGATGTGGTGAATTTTTTCACCTTTATAGAAAATGCTCACACCGGAAACATTGGAGTCCCCCAGCGATTTATATTCGACAATTTTGTCTGTTTCAACTTGTAGCGAAATGTCGTTAGAGTTCTCAAGCAGCAACTCCAGTCGCAGATCAAAGGATTTATCCTGAAGATCCGTCATTACCAGTTTAGGGGTAATGCCTGTGTGTGCAACGGTTACGGTGCCGAAGGCACGGAAAGAAGCGGCGCCAGGCATGCGGTCAATTTGTGCGGTCCAGTTTTTGGTTTTAATGCTCATGGTGTGTAACTCCTGTAATTAAGTTTGATTGCGTCCTGCCCGATCAAAGTAACTAGGCTAAGTTGTTTTTGGAAGAGGTTTATTAGTTGTATTTGTAAGTGTGGGTGTTTAATTACTTTGTTGTTCTGGCAACTAAGCTACGAAAACTTCGAGTAGGTCGATCAGAGGAGGTATCAGCCTCAAGGGTGTGCTTCGGTTGCACTGAAGCGCTGGCAATGAGTGCTACATGAAGCGCGCACGCCTGAAAACGAGGGATTCGGTTACGCATTGAGCAGGCAAAAGGCCAATTCATGTAGTATAACTACAAGCTTGCTACATCCCCGGCGCATGCCAATAACAAAGAGTCCAGCCCCTTGAATCTGCTGCAACACATCGCCCAGTCACGCCACCTGTTACGCAAGTCGGAGCTCAAGGTCGCCGACCACGTGCTGCTTGACCCGGCGGCGGTGATGCACAGCTCCATGGCCGACCTGGCCCACAGCGTTGGCATCAGCGAGCCGACCATCGTGCGGTTCTGCCGCGCCATCGGTTGTTCCGGGTTTCAGGATCTGAAGTTGAAGCTGGCGCAGAGCCTCGCGGCGGGCGCGAGCTTCGGCCAGTTTGCGATCCATGAAGACGATTCTGTCGCCGACTACAGCCTGAAAATCTTCGATACCACTCTGCATACCCTGATGGAGGTTCGCGAGAAGCTCGATCCGGTGGAATTGCAGCGCGCGGTGTCGCTGATGTCCCAGGCTCAGCGTGTCGAGTTTTACGGCTTTGGCGCCTCGGGTGCAGTGGCGGCGGATGCCCAGCACAAATTCTTCCGTTTGCTGCTGACGGCGGCCGCGTATTCCGACCCGCACATGCAAGCGATGTCGGCGGTCACGTTGAAGCCGACTGACGTGGCGATCTGTATTTCCCAGTCGGGGCGCTCCAAGGACCTGCTGATCACGGCCAACCTGGTGCGCGAAAGCGGCGCCTCGCTGATCACCCTGTGCCCGAGTCAGACACCGCTGGCCGAACTGTCGACTGTCAATCTCGCGATCGATGTGCACGAAGACACCGAAATCTATACGCCGCTGACCTCGCGCATCGCCCACCTGGTGGTGATCGACGTGTTGGCGATGGGCGTGGCCATGGCGCGCGGGCCGAGCCTGGTCAACCACCTCAAGAGCGTCAAGCGCAGCCTGCGCAGCTTGCGGTTGTCTCCCAAGTCGGTGAAAGCCCTCGACGACTGACGTCGTCGTAAGGTCGTTCCGACCTTAATCGCGAGCGGGCTCGCTCCCACAGTTGACCGCGTTCTCCTGTGAGCGAGGCTTGCCCGCGAAGGCGTCCTCAAACACGACAACTTTCATCTGCCTGTAACCCGCCCGCCGCCAAACCGTCATCCCTCGCGCCCATCCTGTAACTCCCGTACTCGCCTTGGGAGACTCGAAATGGCCCAGCCCTACGAAGAACGCAACAGCGCCGTCAAAACCCGTCGTCAGCAAGAAGACCAGCGGCGCATGGAGTTTCGCCGCGCCATCGAAGATCGCTGCGAACGCCGCCAGCTGCTGGCCGAGATCGGTGATTTTCCTGAGCTGGAACTCAATTACTGGCAGGCAGCGCCCGCAACTTCCCGTCGAAACGCTCAACCAGGGCGCTGATCTGCACCCGTTCGCTGCGGATAAACGCAAGGAATGCGTGGGCCACCGGCGACAGCCGTTTGGCCTTGGCCTGCACCAGGCACCAACTGCGAAACAGCGGCAGTTCTTCGACCGGTAGCTCGATCAGTCCACCGGTCGCCAATTCAAGGTTCAGGGCGTGGCGCGTCAACAGCGCAACGCCCAGACCCGCCAGCACACATTCACGTTGCGCTTCGGCCGATGCGACCTCCTGGGTCTGGTTGAAGTGCACGCGCTTTTCCTTGAAATACTCTTCGCACGCCAGTCGCGTACCCGAGCCGGGTTCACGCAGTAGCAGCGTGTAGGGTTCGAGGTCCTGCAAACGTAGCGGGCCCATGTGGCACAGCGGATGATCCGGCGGTGCCACGGCCACGATCGGATTGTTGAGGAACGGCAGAAACTCCAGCCCCATGTCCTGCGGCACCATGGACATGATCACCAGGTCATCGCGGTTGTCGGAGAGACGCCGGATCACTTGCCCACGGTTGACCACCGTCAATTGCAGGTTCACTTCAGGATGCTGGCGTTTGAACGCGGCAAACAGGTGTGGCACGAAATACTTGGCGCTGGATTCCACCGCCAGTTTCAATTGGCCTTGCAACGATCCCTGCATGTCCGAGAGCTGCATGTCGAGGTTTTCCAGGCGTCCGAAAATATCCCGGCTGGCGCGCTGGAGGGCTTCGGCAGCTTCCGTCATATAGAGTTTTTTGCCGACGTAATCGAACAGCGGCTGACCAATCAGCTCCTCAAGTTGACGAATTTGTAAGCTCACAGCAGGTTGTGTAAGCGACATTTCGTCGGCCGCGCGGCTATATGACCGTAAATCACAGACCTCATTGAAGATTTGCAATTGACGTAATGTCATACGCATCAATGACTTACGCATTATTTGAACGCTCCCGCCGCAGGCTGATGAATCAACTATAAGTCTTTACTTATGCCTGACCCAATAATTAATCATTTTTGTTTATTCCTTGTGGGGACTAGTGTGGGCCTGCGACCAAATTGAAACATTTGGTCACGCGTCGACCTGGTCTAACAGGTCGTGGGTACCACCGGCTCAAGGGAAACTCCAAGTGATAACAAAGATCCTGATCGCCAACCGTGGTGAGATTGCCGTACGAATCGTGCGTGCCTGCGCCGAGATGGGCATTCGCTCGGTCGCGATCTATTCCGACGCCGACCGCCATGCCTTGCATGTGAAGCGCGCGGATGAAGCCCACAGCATCGGTGCCGAGCCGCTGGCCGGTTACCTGAACGCGCGCAAGCTGGTGAATCTGGCGGTAGAAACCGGTTGTGATGCGTTGCATCCCGGCTATGGTTTCCTCTCGGAAAACGCTGAACTGGCAGATATCTGCGCAGAACGCGGGATCAAGTTCATCGGTCCATCGGCTGAAGTGATTCGCCGCATGGGCGACAAGACTGAGGCCCGTCGCAGCATGATCAAGGCTGGCGTCCCCGTCACCCCAGGCACCGAGGGCAACGTCGCGGACATCGCCGAAGCTTTGATCGAAGGCGACCGCATCGGTTATCCGGTGATGCTCAAGGCGACTTCCGGTGGTGGTGGCCGTGGTATCCGTCGCTGCGACAGCCGCGAAGAACTTGAACAAGCATTCCCTCGGGTCATTTCCGAAGCCACCAAGGCCTTCGGTTCGGCGGAAGTGTTCCTCGAAAAATGCATCGTCAACCCCAAACACATCGAAGCGCAGATCCTCGGCGACAGCTTTGGCAACGTGGTGCACCTGTTCGAGCGCGACTGCTCGATCCAGCGCCGTAACCAGAAGCTGATCGAAATCGCCCCGAGCCCGCAACTGACCCCGGAACAGCGTGCCTACATCGGCGACCTGTCGGTGCGTGCGGCCAAGGCTGTGGGCTACGAGAACGCCGGTACCGTGGAGTTCCTGCTCGCTGAGGGCGAGGTGTACTTCATGGAGATGAACACCCGGGTGCAGGTGGAACACACCATCACCGAAGAAATCACCGGCATCGACATCGTGCGTGAACAGATCCGCATCGCGTCCGGCCTGCCGCTTTCGGTGAAACAGGAAGACATCCAGCACCGCGGTTTCGCCCTGCAATTCCGGATCAACGCCGAAGACCCGAAAAACAACTTCCTGCCGAGCTTCGGCAAGATCACCCGTTACTACGCACCCGGCGGTCCTGGTGTGCGTACCGACACGGCGATCTACACCGGCTACACCATTCCGCCGTTCTACGACTCCATGTGTCTGAAATTGGTGGTGTGGGCGCTGACCTGGGAAGAAGCGATGGACCGTGGCTTGCGCGCCCTCGACGACATGCGTCTGCAAGGGGTCAAGACCACCGCCGCCTACTATCAGGAAATCCTGCGTAACCCGGAATTCCGCAGCGGCCAGTTCAACACCAGCTTCGTTGAAGCCCACCCTGAACTGACCAACTACTCGATCAAGCGCAAACCCGAAGAGCTGGCCCTGGCCATCGCCGCCGCCATCGCCGCCCACGCAGGCCTGTGAGGAAAAGAACAATGAGCAAGCAAATCCACGTTACCGACACCATCCTGCGCGACGCCCACCAATCGCTGCTCGCCACCCGCATGCGCACCGAAGACATGCTGCCGATCTGCGACAAGCTCGACAAAGTTGGCTACTGGTCGCTGGAATGCTGGGGCGGCGCGACGTTCGACGCCTGCGTGCGCTTCCTCAAAGAAGACCCGTGGGAACGTCTGCGTCAACTGCGCGCGGCGCTGCCTAACACGCGCCTGCAAATGCTCCTGCGTGGCCAGAACCTGCTGGGCTATCGCCACTACAGCGATGACGTAGTCAAAGCCTTCGTCGCCAAGGCTGCGGTCAACGGCATCGACGTGTTCCGCATCTTCGACGCGATGAACGACGTGCGTAACCTGCGCGTGGCCATCGAAGCGGTCAAAGCGGCGGGCAAACACGCCCAGGGCACCATCGCTTACACCACCAGCCCGGTGCACACCATCGAGGCGTTCGTGGCGCAAGCCAAGCAGATGGAAGCCATGGGTTGCGACTCGGTGGCGATCAAGGACATGGCGGGCCTGTTGACCCCTTACGCCACTGGCGAACTGGTCAAGGCATTGAAATCCGAGCAGTCGCTGCCGGTGTTCATTCACTCGCACGATACCGCTGGTCTGGCTGCGATGTGCCAACTCAAGGCCATCGAAAACGGTGCCGACCACATCGACACCGCCATCTCCAGTTTCGCTTGGGGCACCAGCCACCCAGGCACCGAGTCGATGGTTGCCGCCCTTAAAGGCAGCGAGTTCGACACCGGCCTGAACCTGGAGCTGCTGCAAGAGATCGGGCTGTACTTCTACGCCGTGCGCAAGAAGTACCACCAGTTCGAAAGCGAATTCACCGCCGTCGACACCCGTGTGCAAGTTAACCAGGTGCCGGGCGGGATGATCTCCAACCTGGCCAACCAGTTGAAAGAGCAGGGCGCGCTGAACCGCATGGGGGAAGTGCTGGCGGAAATCCCGCGCGTTCGCGAGGACCTCGGCTTCCCGCCGCTGGTGACCCCGACCTCGCAGATCGTCGGCACCCAGGCGTTCTTCAACGTGCTGGCCGGCGAGCGCTACAAAACCATCACCAACGAAGTGAAGCTTTACCTGCAAGGCGGCTACGGCAAGGCGCCAGGCACCGTGAACGAAAAACTGCGTCGCCAGGCCATTGGCAGCGAAGAAGTGATCGACGTTCGTCCGGCCGACCTGCTCAAGCCGGAAATGACCAAGCTGCGTGCCGAAATCGGCGCCGTGGCCAAGTCTGAAGAGGACGTGCTGACCTACGCGATGTTCCCGGACATCGGCCGCAAATTCCTCGAAGAACGCGCTGCCGGCACGCTCACCCCGGAAGTGCTGTTGCCGATTCCAGAAGCGGGTGGCGTAGCCTCTGCCGGTGGCGAAGGCGTGCCGACCGAGTTCGTCATCGACGTCCACGGCGAAACCTATCGCGTCGACATCACCGGTGTCGGCGTCAAGGCTGAAGGCAAGCGTCACTTCTACCTGTCCATCGACGGCATGCCTGAGGAAGTGGTTTTCGAGCCACTCAACGAATTCGTCAGCGGCGGCAGCAGCAAGCGCAAGCAAGCCACTGCGCCGGGCCACGTCAGCACCACCATGCCGGGCAACATCGTCGACGTGCTGGTCAAGGAAGGCGATGTGGTGAAAGCCGGCCAGGCCGTGCTGATCACCGAAGCGATGAAGATGGAGACCGAAGTGCAGGCGGCCATCGCCGGCAAAGTCACCGCCATCCACGTGGCCAAGGGCGATCGGGTGAATCCGGGCGAAATACTGATCGAGATCGAAGGCTGAGTTAACAGCCTCGATGTAACGCTTTAAACCTCGGGGGGGCATGTGCTCCCCTTTTTTTTCGCCCGGGATTTGTGAGGGTTAGAAGGTCATTCGCCATTGGCCCGTGACGCCATGGTTTCGGCTGTCGGTGCCGATCTCTCCGGTGGCGCCAACGCCCAACGTATGCCGCGCCGAAAGAGACAGGTCGAGCCCGGCATCGAGCACCACGCTGTGACGATCCAGCGGTGCACCTTCTACGGTGAAGCGCGTGCCACCCGTCGCCAGTTTTTGTCGGGTGTGGCTCTCGAGTTCACCGTAAGTCTGCTTCCAGCCTGCGCTGAAACGCGGGGTCAACTGCATGCCGTTATCGAACGTATTGAGCTTCGCCACGCGCAGACCGAAGGTACTGTTGACGTTGTTGCGCGTTTGTCCCAAGACTTTCAGGGTCGCATCCCCACCTTTTTCCGTGTAGCCGTCGCGTTGGTAGCGCTGATAGCCGAGGCTGGCGAACGGTTCGATGCGGTAGACGTCGCGCCCCAGGTTGTAACCCGCTTCTGCGAAGACTTGCTGCGTATTGGCCTCGTACTGACCTTTGGGATTGTCGCTGAATCCATTGAAGGCTACTCGACGTTTGGTCCGGCCATCGTGGCTGCTATGGGTGAGCCCCAAACGCAGCGCCTGCGGTCCATTCTGACGCACTGCATAGGCCCCCAAATGCCAGCTATCAAGGTCACCATCGAGTGTGCGGCTATCCAGGCGAGTGTCGGATTTGCCGCCGATCACACCCAAGCGCCATTCCTCATCAATTGCCCAATCGGCTCCCACGACCAGACCCTTGGTGGAATGGCGCAGAGCGTCATAGTCGCGATCCACTTTCCCACCGTGTCCCAGCGCTTGCAGCCAGACTCTACCGTCGTTTTCGCTGCCGGCAGCCAAGCGAGGCGCGTTGTTTCGCCTGCCGGGTTTGCTATCGGCGCTATCCAACTGACGCATGGCCGAAAGCAGGCTGGCGCTGATCGGGGCGTCGCTGTTCAGGGTCATCTTGGCGAGATTGGCGGTGTTGTCACCAGCGAGTTGATCGAGGGCATTGGCCGCAGTGTCCACGGTCGAACCGAGGAGGGCAGCAATGGCGGCATTTGCTGAGGCGGCAGGTTCCACAACACTCTGGCCAAAGTTCTCGCTGTTGTCGTTTAGGGCGAAGTACCCCAACGGCAATTCATTGCGAGCGTATTGCAGCATCACCTCGGTTTCGGACTGGAATAGTTTTGGAGTCAAGTACGCCAGATTGCTGGTGACATGATCGAACTCACCGTTCACTTTGCTGGCCCGGAGCAGGGTATATACGTTGCTGGTGGAATAGCTGCCCGGCAGTGCGACGAGATTCAGAGAGGAGTTCCAAAGCTCGGCTACACCGTCGACAACAAGGGTCGGTATTTTACCGGCGGCGGTTACCGCGTAAGACAGTGTGGCGTCTTCCGTAAGGGTCAGGTTTCTTTTGACGTGGGGCGCCCCCAACAGCTCAGTGACCATTAGCGTACCGTCTACAAACAGGTCGCGAACTTCACCGTGCCCACCGTAGGTGCCGCCCTCGAAAACGCCGACGTCCCCCGCGATACTGCCCCTGTTGAACAGCTTCGCACCGCTCAACACTTCTGCTCCCAAGCCAAAGTCACCTGTGCCGATCAACGTCCAGGCGCCTTGGGCGACTCGCAAGCCAAGAAAGTTTCGGGTCTGGCCGAGTATGCCGCCTTCGGGTGAGTCCAGGAGTATGCCGTTCACCCCCTCTGCGCCCTGTATTTCCCCTGAAAAGCTGGCGCCCTTGTTGATGATCAACAGGTCATTTTCGTCCCCTAGCGCCAGCGAGACTCCGTCGATGCTTGCGTACTGCCCTGAAGCAACAGTGCGCTTGGTTGTGTCGGCTTTCGCAAAGTCCTCGAACGTAAGCGGGACGTCGCCGTTTACCGGTTCGAAAGGGGTGTCAGGTGTCTTGTGAGTTTCATCATGCTGATCCATCGAAGGGGGCAATTTCCCGGTTGCTAACGGGTCATTGATGATCGGCTCTGCGGTGATGTGCTCTGCGACTGTTTCGGGCAGGTTTGGCAAGCGTGAATCGTTGGGCGTTTCGGGAAACGCGTAAAGGTCTGCAGCAAGATCCACAGGTTCATGAGCCGGTGGAGCGGATTCCACCGGAATGGACGGTTCTTTCGGTTCAGGCGCAGCGGCGTTGACGGCATGCGACATCGGGCCTATGAAGTTTCTGATCGCCAGAAGGTCGTCTTTTTTAGGCCAAGGCGCTGCACTAGTCTTCTTGACGGGAGCTTCGATGACGGTAACAGGCTCTGCTTGCTGAGCCATGGACAGCTCGATGCTGCCGAGTGTGAGCGCGATTGCTAATGCGAGTCGGTGCGGGCGATGGGTGTAAGGCTTGGGCATTGAGTGCGACCTCGTTTTTCAGGAGGTCGAACTTTAGGAGGCAAGCCCAGTGCTTGAATGCCGGGCGTTTCGGGCATCTTTGCAGGGTCTTGGACATTCGGTTGTAGCTAAAATTTGGCGTTGAGGTCTATTCGCGTAGCGACCTTCATGAGCCAGCGTTTTTGCCTACAGCATTTCAGGACCGGTCTGTTTGTTAAGGCCTGGAAACTCGTCTACCCATAGCTGATTGCTCTGGAGAGCCCGGCTAGCCGGCGATGGCGTCCTTGAGATCGCTATCGCCAGCAGGCCGGCTCCTACAAGAGCTGCGTATGTTGGAAAGCTGCAATCCTTCCCTAGCTACGGCTCAAATACGCCTTCCCGTAATGCCGCTCCATCCGCGCCTGAATCAGCTCCAACCCAATCGACATCACCCAGTAAATAATCGCCGCCGTCGTCAGCATCTCGATATACCGATAGCTCGACCGCCCATACGATTGCGCCAGAAACATCACTTCCCAAACGCCCATCACCGAGATCAGTGACGAGTCTTTGAGCATCGAGATGAATTGATTGGTGGTCGGCGGGATGATGGTGCGCATGGCTTGCGGCAGGGTGACGCGCCAGAAGATCACGGTTTCGCGCATGCCCAGCGCCAGCGAGGCTTCGCGTTGGCCGTGGGGGACGCCGAGGATGCCGGCGCGGAAGATTTCGCTCAGGTACGCGCCGTAGTTCAGCGACAGGGCGATGATGCCGGCGACGACGGCGCCCGGCACGATGCCGAGTTGCGGCAGACCCAGGTAGATCAGCAGGATCTGGATCAGCAAAGGGGTGCCGCGAAAGAACGAGGCGTAAAAACTCGCAATCCCGAAGGCCACAGCGCTTTTCGACAGCCGTGCAATGGCCGTGATGAAGCCCAGCAGCGACGACGCGAGGATCGAGCACAGGCACAAAAACAGTGTCAGCGCCGCGCCCTGCAGAAAGCCGTTTGGCGCCAGGTGCAGGCCGATCAGGTTGGGCAGTTTGTCGAGGATGATCGAGAACTTCAGGTCGAAGCTCAGGAAAAAACTGGCGAACAGACCCAGCATTGCCGCCCAGGTCAGGTATAGCCGCGTGCGAAAACCGAAGATCCGTTGCAGCCGAGACTCAGCCACCGGTTCGGGCGGCTGAGGTGGATTGGGAAAGGAAGTCATTTGCTGATGTCGGCGCCGATCCATTTTTGCGAGAGCTTGCTCAGGGTGCCGTCCTGTCTGAGTTGCGCGAATACGTCACGCACCTTGGCGTCCCACTGCGCGTCGCCTTTTTCGATGGCCACCGAGTTTGGCTCCGAGTACAGCGGTTCGCCGGCGAGCTTGAAGCGTTTGTCTTCGGTCAGTCGCGGCTGCGCGGTGACCAGGTTGGTGAGGACCGCATCCAGTCGCACGCCCGCGCCCAGCCCCAAGTCCTGGAACGCCACGTTGTCGGTGTCGTACGGGGCGATTTGCACATTCTCGAAGGGATACTGCAACTGCGTGTCTTCGGCCCCTTCGATCACCAGGTTTTTGTTCAGGTAGCTTTCATAACTGGAGGCGCTGGTGAGGCCGACTTTCTTGCCGCTCAGGTCCTTGGCGCTGTGGATGCTGTCGTCCTTGGCGTTGACCACAATCACCGCAGGTGAGGCGTAGTACTCGACCGGGAAGTCGAAGACTTCGGCGCGGGCCTTGCTCGGGGTCATGGAGCAAATGCAAATGTCATAGCGTCCGCTCCAGCGGCCGGCGGCGATCACGTCCCAGGAAGGGGTTTCGAGGCGCAGTTTGACCCCGAGTTTGTTCGCCACGGCTTTGGCCACATCAACGTCGAAGCCGTCGAGTTGGTTCTGGTCATTGAGGAACGAGAAGGGTGGATAGCTTTCCATCAGCACGCCGACCAGTTCTTTCTTTTGCTCGATGCGGTCCAGCGTGGCGCCACCGAAGGCTTGGGTGGAGGCGGCCAGAATCGTCAGGCCCAGGGCCAGGAGTGGTTGAAGTTTCACAGTCGATCCCTGAAAAAAATTGGTTGTTATTCACCGAATGGTACGTATTAAATAGTTATAAATATGACTCCGGTAGTGAGTTTTTTTCATAAGCTTATGAGTGAAAAGCATATGGGCGCAGCAAGCACGGTGATTCTGGATGGCGGCATGGGTCGTGAGTTGCAGCGCCGGGGTGCGCCGTTCAGGCAGCCCGAGTGGTCGGCGCTGGCCTTGAGCGAAGCGCCGCAGGCGGTGGAAGCGGTGCACGCGGCTTATATCGAAAGCGGTGCGAACGTGATCACCAGCAACAGTTACGCGGTGGTGCCGTTTCACATTGGCGAAGAGCGTTTTGCTGCTGAGGGGCAGGCGCTTGCAGCGCTGGCCGGTGAGCTGGCACGGCGTGCGGTTGATGCCTCGGGCAAACCGGTCCGCCTGGCAGGTTCACTGCCGCCGCTGTTTGGCTCCTACCGCCCAGACCTGTTCGACGCCAGTCGGGTAACTGAACTGCTGACGCCGCTGGTAAAAGGCCTGGGACCCCATGTTGATTTGTGGCTGGCGGAAACCCAGAGTTCGATCGTTGAGGCGCGAGCGATTCACGCCGGTCTGCCGAAAGACGGCAAGCCGTTCTGGCTGTCTTTTACCCTGAAGGATGAGGACACAGACGAAGTCCCGCGCTTACGCTCCGGTGAGCCTGTGGCTGAAGCGGCTGCGGTGGCTGCCGAGCTGGGCGTCGAGACGTTGCTGTTCAACTGCAGTCAGCCGGAAGTGATTGGTGCGGCGATTGATGCGGCGCGGGAAACGTTCGAGCGTTTGGGGGTGAAGATTCACATCGGCGCTTACGCCAATGCCTTCCCGCCGCAACCGAAAGAGGCGACGGCCAATGACGGTCTCGACCCGTTGCGCGAGGACCTTGATCCGCCGGGTTATCTGCATTGGGCGGCCGATTGGCAGAAGCGCGGCGCCAGCCATTTGGGCGGGTGCTGTGGGATTGGGCCGGAGCATATTGCGGTGCTGGCCCAGAAGTTGGGGTGAAGCCAATCGCCGGCAAGCCGGTCTCGCTCCCCCATTGGATTGGGGCTGATCACAAATTTGTGGTCAACCCAAAACCCTGTGGAAGCGGGCTTGCCCGCGAGGGCGTCCGAAAGGGCGCCGCTAAATTACCCGCGGCACTGCGCCAACGTTTTCACCTGCCCGGCCCCCGCCTGATTCTCATCGCTCAACCAGCGCTCAAACCCCGCACCAATCGCCGGCCACTCCGAATCCAGAATCGAATACCACGCGGTATCCCGGTTCTGCCCCTTGACCACCATGTGCTGGCGGAACACCCCTTCAAAACTGAACCCCAACCGCTCCGCCGCGTACTTGGAGCGGGCGTTGCCGTTGTTGCACTTCCACTCCAGACGCCGGTAGCCCAGCGCAAACGATTCTTTGGCCAGCAGATACACCGCTTCGGTACTTTTTGGCGAACGCTGCATCGGCGCGCCGAACGTGACGTGGCCGATCTCGATGCGACCTTGTGCCGCAACGATCGACATCAAGCTGAGAATGCCTTGCACATCACCGCTGGCACGGTCGATCACGCTGAAAAAATACGGGTCGCTATTGGCGGCGTGGTTGTTCAGCCAGTCGTTGAAAACGCTGCGCTCGGGGAAAGGGCCGTAAGGCAAATAGTCCCAGAGTTTCGGGTCGGCGCCGGGACCTTGCAGGGCTTTCCACAAGCCGTCGGCGTGACGCGCCGGGTCAAGTTTTTCCAGGCGAATAAACCGCCCTTCGAGGGTTTGCACGGAGGGGGCCGGGGCACCTTTCCAGTCCGCGAGTGAAGTCGTCATGTCGTTCTCCTTGAACACTAAAGGGCTTTGCGAAACTGGATGAAACCAGGGCGTTCGGCGATGCGCTCGTAAAGCTGGATCGCGGTGGCGTTGGTCTCGTGGGTCAACCAGTGGACCTTGCAGCAACCATCCGCTTTGGCGGTCGCGTAGACAAACTCGATCAGCTTGCGGCCGACGCCGGTGCCGCGGGTTTCTGGGGTTACCAACAGATCTTGCAGGTAGCAGGAGTTTTCAATGCTCCAGTTCGACCGATGGTAGATGAAGTTCACCATGCCAACCGCTTTGCCGTCGCACCACGCCAAGGCCGAATGGGTCAGTTCGGTCGGGTCGAGCAAGCGTTGCCACGTGCTGGCAGTGACTGCCTCAGGCAATTCGGTGTTGTAGAAGCGCAGGTAGGCCTGCCACAACGGCAGCCACGCCGCGTGTTCGTCGGCTGTGACCTGGCGGATTTCAATCTGACTCATGTTCAATCCTTAGCGCATCAAGTGGGCGAGGGCCTGATCATGCGCATCGGGGCTGGCGGCGAGCCCCTCGCGCACGCCGGCGATGTCTGCGGCGCTGCGGTTCTGGCTGAGTTTGCGTTTGCCTTCCAGGCGCTGGATCGGCAGGGCAAACCCGACGATGGCCTTGAGCATGCCGTCGATGTAATCGGCGGGTGCATCGGCGACTGTCCACGGTTGGGCCCGACCGGCTTCATGGCGATCGGTCAACGCACTGACCAGGTTGAGCAGGCGGTCGGCATCGCTGAAAACTTCTGCGGTGCCGTAGGCGTGTACAGCGACGTAGTTCCAGGTCGGTACGACTTTGCCGTGCTCGGCTTTGCTCGGATAAAACCCCGGGCTGACGTAGGCGTCGGCACCGGCAAAAATGACCAACGCTTCGGCGCCATTTTGCAGTGCCTTCCATTGCGGGTTGGCTCGGGCGAAGTGCCCGTACAGAGTGCCATTCGGACCTTGGTCAGGGCTGAGCAGCAGCGGTAGATGACTGGCTTGCAAGCCTTGCTCGTCGTGGGTGACCACCACGGCCAGGCGCGTATCGATTATCTGCTGCTGCAGTTCATGCAAATCTTTGATGGCAAAGCCGCTGGGGTTGTACATGGAAAAATTCCTTGGCGAATGCGCCCATCCTAGGCAGGCTATTGGTCTGTTGTAAGAGCCATTAACGACCAATTTCATAGGTCCATTGCCATGAGCGAAGCGCCGCTTTCCCTGTCATTCAACCCTGCCGGCATCGAACTTGACCGCCGTCAGGGTCTTAGTCGTCAGCTCTATCAGGCCTTGCGCCTGCGGGTGCTCGACGGGCGACTGGCCAGCGGCACACGATTGCCGGCCAGTCGGGATTTGGCGGCAGCGCTGGCGATTTCCCGCAATAGCGTGGTCCGGGCCTACGATCAGCTCTACGCAGAAGGCTTCATCGAGGGGCGTGTCGGTGACGGGACTTACGTCGCGCAATTGCCTCAATCGGCGCTGCCCACGAAAAAACTATCCACAAAAGTATCCACAGGGTTTTCAACAGGGTTACCCACAGCCTTATCCACAAATTGGCTGGATTTACCTGTGGTTCCATCCAGTAAAGTTATCCACAGCGGAGCGCTGGGGCGCGTTGAAAAGAACCATTTGGCCACGCCGCCCAGTGGTCCGCCTCGGGCTTTTCGGGTGGGCGTTCCGGCGTTCGACCTGTTTCCCTTCGCGGTGTGGGCCAAGCTGAATGCGGCTTTCTGGCGTAAACCGGATTTGCAGCAGTTGTGTTATGGCGATCCGGCGGGTGACGCGCGCTTACGCGGACTGATCGCCGCTTATTTGCGCAGCTCACGGGGGATGCAATGCACGGCTGAGCAAATAGTGATCACCAGCGGCGCGCAGCAGGGGATTAGCCTTTGTGCACAGCTGCTGGTGGAGCCGGGCGACGGAGTGGCGATTGAAAATCCAGGGTATCGGGCGGCGGGTCATGCGTTCGCCGTGGCCGGCGCGAAATTGCACGGAGTGTCGGTGGACAGTGAGGGCATCGACTGTACCGAACTGGCCGGATTAAGCGATTGTCGGCTGGCCTATGTCACGCCTTCGCATCAATACCCGACCGGGGTGGTGATGAGTCTGGCGCGGCGTCTTGAGTTACTGGCATGGGCCGAGCGCACCCAGGGCTGGATCGTCGAGGACGACTACGATGGCGAATACCGTTACAGCGGCGCCCCCCTGGCGCCGTTGGCGGCACTCGATCGACAGGGCCGGGTCTTGTACGTCGGGACCTTTGGCAAAGTCGCGTTCCCGGCATTGCGCCTGGGTTATCTGGTGTTGCCACCCGCACTGGTGCAGGCGTTTTCTCAGCGTCGAGCGGTGGACGTTCGGCATTCCGAAGTCAGCACCCAAGCGGTGATGGCCGAGTTCATGGCGGCCGGGCATTTCCAGCGGCACATCCGTCGCATGCGCCGTGCCGCCTTGAGTCGACGCAATACATTGTTGGCCGGCTGGCCGCAGAACATCCCCGGCATCGGCAGCCTGCCGAGTGTCGCGGCAGGGTTGCATCTGACGGTGGCGGTCGACTCACAGGCCCGCGAGTACGAACTGGTGGAAAAAGCCGCCAGCGTCGATGTCGAGATCAATCCGCTGAGCAACTATTGGTTGCCGGATTCGCAGCACCCGGTGGACCAGCGTGCGGGGCTGGTCCTGGGTTTCGCGGCTGTGCCCGAGGCGGCCATCAGTACCGCACTCGGGCGCCTGGAAAAGGTCTGGCGGCGTTAAGCGGTTACTGACGCCAGGCTTACGATTTTGAGGCCGATGGCAAAACCTTTGCGAAGAACAGTGCAGTCGCCAGTTGTGGGCTGATTTCGCTGCGATAGATCGAGATCGCATGGAGATCGTCATTCGCACTGCGAGCTTCGAATGCGCCGCGTTGGATCAATCGTCAACTGCGGATACAGCGCGTTGAGTGCAGGCGCCAATGCGGTCGCTGCAACCTCTCTGATCGAGGGGCCGGTGACCAGTTGGGTCAGTGTGTTTTCTGCACTCGGGGAAGCGGTTTCGGGCATGGTCGTCTCCTGATTGAGGATGCGCCGCTGTTGATTGCGCAGCGCTGGATCAGGGGACGGTATCGGGCGTGCCCATGTGTCTGGCGGTACATAAATGTCGCAGACAAAAAAAGACCCGCATCACGGCGGGTCTTCGGTTTTCAGGGGGGCGCTTCAGGTCCCTGACTTGATTTTGGTCCAGGCCCGCGTGCGCGCACGTTCGGCATCACGCGGCAGCGGTTGCAGCGTGTATAGCGTGCCCATGGCCGTTTCGGTCGGATACAGGTTGGGGTTGTTGCGGATCGCCGGGTCGACCAGTTCAGTGGCGTCCTTGTTCGGGTTCGGGTAGCCGACGAAGTCGCTGACCGGCGCGATCACTTGCGGTTGCAACAGGTAGTTGATGAAGGTGTAGGCGTCCTCGGTGTTCTTCGCGCCCTTCGGAATGGCGAGCATGTCGAACCAGATCGGCGCGCCTTCTTTCGGCAGGCGCATGTCGACGATCACGCCGTTCTTGGCCTCCTTGGCGCGGTTGGCCGCCTGGGAGAAGCTGCCGGAATAACCCACGGCGACGCAGATGTCACCGTTGGCGATGTCGGCCATGTACTTGGAGGAGTGGAAGTACGTGACGTACGGGCGGATTTTCATCAACAGCGCTTCAGCCTTCTCGTAGTCCGCCGGCTTCTTGCTGTTGGGGTCCAGACCGAGGTGTTGCAGGGCCAGCGGCAAGATCTCCGACGGCGAGTCGAGCAGGGCGACGCCGCACTGTTTGAGCTTGCTGATGTTCTCTTCCTTGAAGATCAGGTCCCAACTGTCCACCGGGGCGTCGGCGCCCAGCGCGGCTTTGACCTTGTCCGGGTTGAAGCCGATCAGGATGGTCCCGTACATGTATGGCACGCCGAATTTGTTGCCCGGATCGTTGGCTTCGATCAGCTTCATCAGCTTCGGATCGAGGTGGTTCCAGTTCGGCAGTTTGCTACGGTCCAGCGGTTGGAAAACGCCGGCCTCGATCTGCTTGGCGAGGAACACGTTGGACGGCACCACCACGTCGTACCCGGAGTTGCCCGTCAGCAACTTGGCTTCCAGCGCTTCGTTGGTGTCGAAGATGTCGTAGACCAGTTTGGTCTGGGTGTTCTGTGCCTTGAAGTCTTCCAGCGCTTTGGGGGTGATGTAGTCGAACCAGTTGTAGACGCGCAACGTTCGCTCTTCGGCGTGAACGGCCCCGCTGAGCACCGTGGCGCACAGGGCGGGGACGATAAAACGCTTGAGTCTGTTCATTATTGATGTTTCCTCATTGAGCGCTTTCAAAACCTTCGAGAACGTTCACGGCGTTGATGCCGATTTCTTCGACCGCGTAGCCGCCTTCCATCACGAACAGGGTCGGCACGCCAAGCTTGGCAATGCGTACGCCCATCGCGAGGTAATCCGGGCTGTCGAGCTTGAATTGGGAGATCGGATCGTCCTTGAACGTATCGACGCCCAGGGACACGACAACGATGTCGGCGCCGTACTTTTCGATCTCTTTGCAGGCTTGCTCCAGCGCTGCGCTCCAGCTGTCCCAGCCGCTGCCGGCCGGCAAAGGGTAGTTGAAGTTGAAGCCTTCACCTGCGCCTTCGCCCAGCTCGTCTTCATAACCGAGGAAGAACGGGAATTCGGCTTCCGGATGGCCGTGGATCGAGGTGAAGAGCACGTCGCTGCGCTCGTAGAAAATCGATTGTGTGCCGTTGCCGTGGTGGTAATCGACGTCGAGGATCGCGACTTTCTGGTGGCCCTGATCGAGGAAGGCTTGAGCGGCGATGGCGGCGTTGTTGAGGTAGCAATAGCCGCCCATCAAGTCGCTGGCGGCGTGATGCCCCGGTGGACGGCACAGGGCGAAGGCGCTGCGCGCACCGCGTTGGATTTCCGCCTGGGCGGTGAGCGCCACTTGGGCTGCGCTGTACGCCGCTTGCCAAGTGCCAGCGGTAATCGGCGCGCCGCCGTCGAAGCTGTAATAACCCAGTTCGCCGTGCAGGCTGGTGGGCTTGATACGACGCAAGGTGCGAGCCGGCCAGGTGTAAGGAAGCAAGTCGCCGTCGGTGTTGAATTCGGTCCAGCGCGCCCAGGCGCCTTTGAAGAAGTCGAGGTAGTCGCGGCTGTGGATGCGCGCGATCGGGTCGAGGCCAAAGTCCTTCGGCACTTCTACCGGGCCGAGCTTCTGGTTTTGTACCCGTGCCAGCACATGGTCGGCGCGCGAGGGCATTTCGAAGCAGGGCTTGAGTTGCCCGTCGATCAGTTCACAACGGCCGTGGTGCAGGTGGTGATCATCCGAGTAGATCGTCAGCATTTCTTGTTCTCCGCAGGCTGATTCGGTTGAACACAGTCTTGCGGCGGATGACGATTCAGAGAACGGCAGGAAAGGCCAAAAGGGGATCGATATGGCCAAAATAGTTGACCGAAATTCGCCCCTTGTTGGCAAGGTGGTGCACCGACCTTGGGCGTGAAATGCAGGCCCTGTGCGAGCGGGCTTGCCCGCGAAGGCAATATTTCAACCGATGATGCTGTGTCGGAGGTACTGGCCCCTTCGCGGGCAAGCCCGCCCACAGGGTGTGTCAGTGCGGGCGGAATTGGCTCGGCGCCACACCACTCCAGCGAACAAACGCATGACGGAAACTCGCGGTCTCGCTGAAACCCAGCACTTCGGCGATCCGGTAAATCGGCATCTGGTCTTCGCAGAGCATTTGCTTGGCCTGCTCGAATCGCAGTTCATCCAGCAATTCCTGATAGCTGCACCCCAGATCCTTGAGGTGCCGACGCAGGGTGCGTGCCGAGCAATTCATCTGTTCGGCCAGGCCTTCGAGGCCCGGCGCCGCGTTGAGCTGAGCACTGAGCAACTGGCGAATTCGCCCCAGCCACGCCTGGCGGCCGGTGAACTCGAGGTTCTGCTTGCGGCAACGTTCGGCCATGGCCTGATGGGTGATGACATCGGCGAGCGGCAAGGGTTGGTCGAGCCAGCGCTTGTCGAAGGCAAAGGCGTTGTCTCGCGCGTTGAAGTGCAGCGGGCAGTTGAAGTGTTCGGCGTAGGTCGCCTGATAGTCCGGAGCAGCATGTTCGAAGCGTGCGGCGATCAACGGCAGCGGGTGACCGAGCAGGTCGTCGCAGATGACTTTCAATGACACCAGACAGAACTCGGCATTGAACACCGCCATCGCCGGACTCTCCCGGTAGTCGGCGGCGACGAACCAGATGCGTTCGCCGTCGTCCTCCAGGCTCAGCTCGAAAAGTGTTCCCAACAGCGCTGGATAACGTATCGCCAGGCGCAAAGCGTCACCGAAGGTGGCACTGGTGAGCAGCGCATAGCCGAGCATCCCGTAGCAGGAAACGTGCATGCGCCGACCCAGCTCCAGGCCGATATCACGCTTGAGCGCGACCGCGTTGGCGCAGACTTGCATCTCCTGGTTGGTGGTGATGCGCGTGTCCGCACGGTTCAGGTCCGCTGCGCTGATGCCGCTGCCCGCGAGCAATGCGTCGCTGGACAAGCCTTCGGTTTTGAAGGCATTGAGCACCAACGAGACGGCGTTGAGGGTGGTGAGGTGCGAGTGGAGCATGGGCGGCTTCCAGCCTTGGGATGGCTGGAACGCAGCAAGTTATGTGCCCAATGATGAACCTGTGGGAGCGGGCTTGCCCGCGATGCGGCGGCACATCCAACATTGATGTGACTGACATTCCGCCATCGCGAGCAAGCTCGCTCCCACAGGTTTTGTGTGTCAGCTCAGTTCGCCGCAGAGGTCGAGTTCTACCAACCGACGAATTTCAGCCGCTTCGAGACCCGCACCCAGCAACCCGTGCAACTTGCCGAACGCCGCTTCTCGGGTCATGCCGCCACCGGACAACACACCGACGCCGCGCAACCGGCTGCCGGCCTCGTAAACGTCCAGCTCGACGCCACCTTCATGGCACTGCGTCACTGCGACCACCACCACACCGTTGTCCCGCGCCCGCGAAAGCGCGGCGAGAAACTCGGGGTTGTCGCTCGGGCCGGTGCCGCTGCCGTAGCACTCCAGCACCAGGCCCTGGATGCCGCTGTTCAGCACGCCATCGAGTTGCTCGGCGCCAATGCCGGGGAACAGCGGCAACACAGCGACTTTCGCCAGCTGCTTGCTCTGGTTGTAGTTCAACGCGGCGGGCAGTGAAGTCGCCTTCACGCCACCACCCTGACGCTCCAGGCGCTTGAACGGATGCCGACCGAAGCTGCGGACTTTCGCGCAACGGGTCGGGTCCAGCAGTTCGCCGTGGAAGTACAGATGAACGCCCGGTGCCAAGCCATGACCCAACGCAACCAAAGCGCCGCCGAGGTTTTCCCAGGCATCGCTGTCGGTCGCGCCGGCCGGCAGCATCGAACCGGTAAAGCACACCCGGGCCTGCAGGCCGAGCAGTTGAAAGCTCATGGCCGCCGCGCTGTAGGCGAGGGTGTCGGTGCCGTGCAGGATCAGCACGCTGTCGCAGCCTTGTACATCCACCGCGTCGACCACCGCTTCACGCAGTTGCTGCCAATACGCCGGGGACATGTTGGCGCTGTCGATCAGCGGTGACATCTCGCGAAAGCGCCACTGCGGCACCACCCGCTCAGGCTGGCTGTGCAGGTATTCACGCATCCGCGCTTCGAAACCGGAGGCCGGGGCCAAGCCATTCGCACTGGCTTGCATGCCGATGGTGCCGCCGGTGTAGAGCACCATGACGTGCTGGGCGGCAGGGTAAGTCGAGGAATTCATGGGGGTTCTCCGAGAACGATGACAGCGTGCGGCCGAGCATGACGCCGGCCGCACGCTGTGTCACGCCGGGCACAGGGGATGCGCCCGGTTTTTTTACCGATCAGCGTTGCGCTGCGGGTACGCCTTGCGCTTCAGCTTCTGCCTTGGTGGCGGCGGCTGGCGGGTTGGCTGGCCAGGCATTCAGGTCCAGGTCCAGATCCGGGAACTTGCTCGAATCGAACACCGGAGTCTTGATCCCGGCAGCGCGCTGGTCATCGTAGTCACGCAGGATGCGCATGCCGACCTTGAACAGCAGGAACAGCGCGATCAGGTTGACGAACGCGAGCAGGGTCATGGTGATGTCGGCAAACGCGAACACCGTGCCGAGGTTCTCGATCGCACCCCAGAAAATCAACACCAGTACCAGCACGCGGTAGCCGATCAGCGCCTTGCGGTTTTCACCGATCAGGAAGCGCAGGTTGCTCTCGCCCAGGTAGTAGTTGTAGAGAATCGAGGTGAACACGAACAGCGCCAGTGCCACGGAGATGAACATCCGGCCCCAGTCGCCCACGACGGCGGCGAGCGAGTTCTGGGTCAGGGCAATGCCGTCGCCTTCGAAGCCCGGGGTGTAGAAGCCCGAGAGCAGGATCAGCAACGCGGTGCAGGTGCAGATCACGAACGTATCGAGGAACACGCTGAACGCCTGAACCACGCCCTGAGCAACCGGGTGCTCGACCGAAGCCACTGCGGCCACGTTTGGCGCACTGCCCAGGCCCGCTTCGTTGGCGAACACGCCACGCTTCACGCCCATGACAATGGCGCTGCCGATCAGGCCGCCGAAGGCCTGGTCGAGACCGAAGGCGCTTTTGACGATGGTCATCAGCATCGCCGGTACGTGGTCGAATTGCAGCACGATCACGTAGATGGTCACGCCGATGTACACCAGGGTTTTCACTGGCACCAACAGGTCAGCGACCTTGGCGATGCGCTTGATCCCGCCGATGAACACCAGGCCCAGCAACACCGCCAGGGCCAGACCGGTCCAGGTGGTATCGAAACCGAACGCGTTGTTCAGCGAGTGCGTCACGGCGTGGGATTGCAGGCCGTTGAAGGCAAACCCGAAGGTCACCAGCAACAGGAACGCCATGATCATGCCCAACCAGCGTTTCTGCAGGCCGTGCTGGATGTAATAGGACGGGCCGCCACGGTAGGTGCCGTCGGAATCGCAGCGCTTGTAGAGCTGGCCGAGGGAGCACTCGAAGAAGCTGCTGGACATGCCGACCAGCGCGGTCACCCACATCCAGAACACCGCGCCTGGGCCACCGAGTGTCACGGCGATGCCGACACCGGCGATGTTGCCAGCACCAACGCGGCCGGCAAGGCTGAGCATCAGGGCCTGGAACGAGCTGAGTTGGCCGGCGCTGCTTTTGAGGCTGTCGCGGAACACCGCGAACATGTGGAAGAAGTGACGCAATTGAACGAAACGCGAGCGGATCGTGAAGTAGCTACCGAGCCCGACTATGAGCACGATCAGTACTTTCCCTGAGAGGAAGTCGTTAATGACTTCGAGCATGGATTATTCCTCGCTGTTTTTTGTGTAGGCAAATGCTGGGCGGTCGGAAACATCGCGTTACACCGGTTTGCGCACGGCAAAACAGGCGAGGCGAAGGTTCGTCCCGGTTTCATATTGCGGGTTTGTTATTAGTTCGGGTTTCGCATGGGTTTGGGCCTCGTTACCGACGACCGCTCACGCGAAGAGGGGCGGCACTATACCTATCAGTGCAGCGCCCGTCTGCACGGTTGTGGTGCATTCGGTGAAACGAAGCTTTGAAACACCTGACCCTTTCGAGGTCCGGTTCATGTGGGAGCTGCTTTTTGTGGGAGCGGGCTTGCTCGCGAAGGCGGTGCGTCAGACACATTAATGCTGGATCTGCCGATGCCTTCGCGAGCAAGCCCGCTCCCATATTTCTCAGCTCCCAAGCATTCTGATTGGCTGCCAAAAAGTTAAAAAAAAGGGCCTGGGGAATAAATCCTCAAGCCCTCAAAAGGTGAGAGGTGTCTAGTCCCTCGACCTGGTGAGCGGTGCTACAAGTAACGCGTCGGATCAGGCTTTAAGCGGAACCAGACGCGGAGCAATCATGTTTTCCGGGCGCAGGATGTCGGCGAGCATTTCTTCGTCGAGCAAGCCTTCTTCGCGCACCAGTTCCAGCACGCCGCGGCCGCTTTCGAGGGCGATACGGGCGATGCGGGTGGCGTTTTCATAGCCGATGTACGGGTTCAGCGCGGTGACTAGGCCGATCGAATGCTCGACCAGTTCGCGGCAGCGCGCTTCGTTGGCGGTGATGCCGACGATGCAGTGCTCGCGCAGCATGTCCATGGCGCGTTGCAGCAGGCGGATCGAGTCGAAGATCTTGAACGCGATCAGCGGCTCCATCACGTTCAGTTGCAACTGGCCGCCTTCGGCCGCGATGGTCAGTGCGAGGTCGTTACCGATGATCTGGAACGCTACCTGGTTCACGGCTTCCGGGATCACCGGGTTGACCTTGCCGGGCATGATCGAGCTGCCGGGCTGACGTGCCGGCAGGTTGATTTCGTTGATGCCGGTCCGCGGGCCGCTGGACAGCAGGCGCAAGTCGTTGCAGATCTTCGACAGCTTGACCGCGGTGCGCTTGAGCATGCCGGAGAACAGCACGAAGGCGCCCATGTCGGAGGTGGCTTCGATCAGGTCGGCGGCTGGAACCAGCGGTTGACCGCTGATCAATGCCAGGCGCTGAACGGCCAGGTGCTGGTAACGCGGGTCGGCGTTGATGCCGGTGCCGATCGCGGTGCCGCCCAGGTTCACTTCAGTCAGCAGCTCGGGCGCCAGTGTTTTCAGGCGTGCCAGGTCTTCGCTCAAGGTAGTGGCGAAGGCGCGGAATTCCTGGCCGAGGGTCATCGGCACAGCGTCTTGCAGCTGGGTACGGCCCATCTTCAGGACGTGGTTGAATTCTTCACCCTTGGCGGCGAACGACTGGATCAGGCTGTCGAGGCTGGCCAGCAATGCGTCGTGACCCAGCAGCAGACCCAGGCGGATCGCAGTCGGGTAGGCGTCGTTGGTCGACTGCGCCATGTTCACGTCGTTGTTCGGGTGCAGGTATTGGTATTCGCCCTTGCTGTGGCCCATGGCCTCCAGCGCGATGTTGGCGATGACTTCGTTGGCGTTCATGTTGGTCGACGTACCAGCGCCGCCCTGAATCATGTCCACCACGAATTCTTCGTGGAAATCGCCGCGGATCAATCGGGCACAGGCTTCGCTGATGGCAGCGTGCTTGGCTTCGCTCAGGTGACCCAGCTCGCGGTTGGCGTCAGCAGCGGCCTGTTTGACCATGGCGAGGCCGACAACCAACTTCGGGTAATGCGAAATCGGGACGCCGGAGAGACGGAAGTTGTTCACCGCTCGCAGGGTCTGGATGCCGTAATACGCTTGAGCCGGTACTTCGAGTACGCCAAGCAGGTCTTTTTCTGTGCGGAAAGATGCAGCGGAGGACATGATAGAAATCATCTCGATATGGACCCGGTCTGTGCCGGAACACTGCAAATGCTAGGCTTGTGGAGAATTTTCGGCCAATGCTGTTAAACACTGGCCTATGCACATTCGGCATAATGCCCATGTGACGCCGTGTGTGCGGCGAGCGTGTGACCTAATTTGGTGCGTATCCGGGAGGACGTGATGAATCTGGAAAGTAAATGGCTTGAGGACTTCAGTGCCCTGGCCGCCACCCGCAGCTTCTCCCAGGCTGCCGAACGCCGTTTCGTGACTCAGCCGGCGTTCAGCCGACGGATCCGCAGCCTTGAAGCCGCGCTGGGGCTGCAACTGGTCAATCGTTCACGCACGCCAATCGAGCTGACGGCGGCGGGGCAATTGTTTCTGGTGACTGCGCGGACCGTGGTCGAACAGCTCGGCGAAGTGCTGCGCCACCTGCACCATCTGGAAGGCGGGCAGGGCGAAGTGATGCAGGTCGCCGCCGCCCACTCCTTGGCCTTGGGCTTCTTTCCGCGCTGGATCGCGCAGTTGCGTAATGAAGGTTTGAACATCGCCACGCGGTTGGTGGCAACCAACGTCGGCGACGCCGTGCATGCGCTGCGCGAAGGTGGTTGCGACCTGATGTTGGCGTTCTACGACCCGGACGCCGCGATGCAGATGGACCCGGAAATCTTCCCGTCCCTGCACCTGGGCCACACCGAAATGCTCCCGGTTTGCGCGGCGGACGCTGACGGCAAGCCACTGTTCGACCTGGAAGGCGATGCCAGTGTGCCGCTGCTGGCCTACAGCGCCGGAGCGTTTCTCGGGCGCTCGGTGAATATGCTGTTGCGTCAGCGGGCGCTGCGCTTCACCACCATTTACGAAACTGCCATGGCCGACAGCCTGAAAAGCATGGCGCTGGAAGGCCTGGGCATCGCCTGGGTGCCGCAACTGAGCGTGCGCGCCGAACTGGCGCGCGGTGAGCTGGTGGTTTGCGGCGGCCCGCAATGGCATGTGCCGCTGGAGATTCGTCTGTATCGCTGTGCGCTGGTGCGCAAGGCCAACGTGCGATTGTTGTGGCGCAAGCTGGAAGGCGGGGCGGCCAGCCCTGCTTCCTGAGTCGGGTGCAAGCCCATGCAAATGGCTTGCACCCGATGGTCAGACTCAGCGGCGTTTCAGTCGAATTGATTGAGGTAGTGACGAATATTCTCTCGGTTCTTGTCGCTGAAACGGTAGGCATTGCCACGAAAAGTCGTCGCCCAGTCAGCTTTCATGATCGTGTCATGCCACCAGCCGTCGTAGATCACGTCCGCATCGTCATGGGTGGCACCGAACATATGGCCCACTTCGTGTGCGGGTGCCATGTAGTAGAAAATAGAAGCGATTCCACTCTGACCTTTTTCGATCGCAGCGCCGGCAACGCGGCTGTTGATCGGGTTGCGAGTTAACAAGAGGAATTTATTGAGGTCCGGATCGTAAGGTCGGGTCTCCTCTACCTTCGAAGTAAACGCTTTAACCATTGCTTTCCAGCCCTGACCTGAATCGTAAATGCTTTCATTTTTGTAGTGGTAATGGGTCATTCCCGGAGAGGTGGATTTAGAGTTGAAGATGATTGTGACGTCTCGACCGGATATATATTCGAGCTCGGTTTTCAGCCAGGCGAAATGGTCGTCGTAAAGTTTGCCTTCATCATACCCATCCAGGTCGTCGTGGATATAGACCATTAAAAGGATGGGGTTTTTGGCTTGATTTGTTTTATTGTTTTTCACGCGGTGTTCCTTTTTGTTGTTTCTTGTTGGGTTAAGAGAGGGCAGCTGAGGCACTTTCAATAGAGGCTGTCGACATAGGCCTTGATACGGTATTCGTTTGTTTTACTAAACACATAGCAATTAGAGCGAAGCACGAACGATTCCGGAAACATAAAGGTTTCACACCACCACCCTTTAAAAAGAACTTCACTGTCCTCATGGCGTGCATTAAAGGTATGCCCGAGTTCATGCGCAATGGCCTGTCCTTGCTCGAACGAGGCAATTGCGGCGTGTCCAGGTTGAGTCGCGAGCCCACCCACGCCGCCCATTAGTGGACTGCCTTTGATGTAATCGTTGGTGATCAAGAGAATCCGGTCATTGTGCGAAGACAAGAACTCATTATTGTCATGTCGTTCTTTCTTGTATGCCCAGGCGAGCTTTTTCCACTGTTCAAACATTTTTTGTTGGTCATCGGATTGGTAGTTGAAGTTGGTATAGGGCGGCCGGTTCCGATCGAAGACCACTGAGATGTGCCGGCCAGTGATACGCTTGAACTCGATGACAAAGGGGCGAATGCGATCAACGTAGGTTGAACTTCTTTTCGATTCAGGAACATCATCGTGGAAGATGACGAAAATCCGGATCGGGTTCAAAGGCTCGTCTTTGAGTTGATTGTCATTTAGTGCGTGGGCACTGATGTTGATGCTCAAGGTGGTGACAAGTATCAGTAGTGCTTTTAATAGTGTGTGCATAGTTAAGGCTCATGGAGAAATCGCTCTCGGTCAATGAAGTGAGGGCGTTAAAAGTGGTTATTGATTAAGTAGGTGGCACGTTAATTTGGTGCCGTTTGATATATAACACGAGTTTTTTCGGGATCTAAACTTGTGGGTATCCCTTATTTATTACTTGGTGTTTGAGGGTTATAAGTGGCACTTCTTGTGCGCATTGGTCATCGATTCGGTTATTGCTCTGAAGTGCCGTGGCGGGTGTTGTGTGCTCTTGACCTTCAGGTCAATAAAGCGGGTACTTTGTGCCGTATGACAGATGGTCGTTTCGGGGGCTGTTTATCCGCTTCATTGAGGTATACTGCGCGGCCTTCGGCCGGTTCGTCCGGCCATTTTTCGTACAATCAAGCCACGCATTTTTGCGTGGCTTGTTGTTTTTTGACGCGCCTGCGGGCGCCCAGAGAGAAGAGGCACGACGATGAGTGCACTGGTTGGCGTGATCATGGGCTCCAAGTCCGATTGGTCCACCCTTAGCCACACCGCCGATATGCTGGAAAAGCTCGGCATCCCTTACGAGGTGAAAGTGGTCTCTGCCCACCGCACCCCGGACCTGCTGTTCCAGTACGCCGAAGAGGCCGAGTCGCGGGGCATCGAGGTGATCATCGCCGGTGCCGGTGGCGCGGCCCACTTGCCAGGCATGTGTGCGGCCAAGACCCACCTGCCGGTGCTGGGCGTGCCGGTGCAGTCGTCGATGCTTTCGGGCGTCGATTCGCTGCTGTCTATTGTGCAAATGCCAGCAGGCATTCCGGTTGCCACCCTGGCCATCGGCAAGGCCGGCGCGATCAACGCCGCGCTGCTGTCGGCGAGCATCCTCGGCGCCAAGCACCCGCAGTTCCACGAAGTGCTGAAGACTTTCCGTGCTGAGCAGACAGACAGCGTCCTGGAAAATCCAGACCCACGCATCGCCTGAGGTTGTTGACGATGAAGATCGGTGTAATCGGTGGCGGCCAGTTGGGTCGCATGTTGGCGCTGGCGGGCACCCCGCTGGGTATGAACTTCGCTTTCCTGGACCCCGCGCCGGATGCTTGCGCAGCCGCATTGGGCGAACACCTGCGGGCCGATTACGGCGACCAGGATCACCTGCGTCAGCTCGCCGATGAAGTCGATCTGGTGACCTTCGAGTTCGAAAGCGTCCCGGCTGAAACCGTGGCGTTCCTGTCGCAATTCGTCCCGGTCTACCCGAGCGCCGAAGCCCTGCGCATCGCTCGCGATCGCTGGTTCGAGAAGAGCATGTTCAAGGACCTGGGGATTCCCACCCCGGCGTTCGCCGACATCCAGTCGCAAGCCGATCTGGATGCCGCCGTGGCTTCCATCGGTCTGCCGGCCGTGTTGAAAACCCGCACCCTGGGTTACGACGGCAAGGGCCAGAAAGTCCTGCGCAGCGCTGAAGACGTGGTCGGCACCTTCGCTGAACTGGGCAGCGTCGCCTGCCTGCTGGAAGGCTTCGTGCCGTTCACCGGCGAAGTGTCGCTGATCGCCGTGCGTGCCCGCGATGGCGAAACCAGGTTCTACCCGCTGGTTCACAACACCCACGACAGCGGCATCCTCAAACTGTCCGTGGCCAGCACCGACCACCCGCTGCAAGCCCTGGCCGAAGACTACTCCAGCCGCGTGCTCAAGCAGTTGAACTACGTTGGCGTGATGGCGTTCGAGTTCTTTGAAGTCGACGGTGGCCTCAAGGCCAACGAAATCGCCCCGCGCGTGCACAACTCCGGGCACTGGACCACTGAAGGCGCCGAGTGCAGCCAGTTCGAAAACCACCTGCGGGCCGTTGCCGGCCTGCCGTTGGGGTCGACGGCCAAGGTGGGCGAGAGCGCGATGCTCAACTTCATCGGTAAAGTGCCGGAGACCGAAAAAGTCCTGGCCATCGCCGATTGCCATCTGCACCACTACGGCAAGGCGTTCAAGACCGGCCGCAAGGTCGGTCACGCCAACCTGCGTTGTGCAGATCGCGAGACGCTGGCGGCACAGATCCTCAAGGTCGAAGCACTGATCGCCGAATAAACAGTTTCATGTGGCAGCGGCGGAACCATTCAGGGACCGCCGTTCTCTCATGGCAGGATGCGAAAGTCTGACTAGTCTTTCGCATAACCAACCAATCAGAGGGAAATGCCATGGGAATTATCGGAACCATCTTTATCGGCTTGATCGTCGGCCTGCTGGCCCGGTTCCTGAAACCGGGCGATGACAGCATGGGCTGGATCATGACCATCCTGCTCGGTATCGGCGGTTCGCTGGCGGCCACTTATGGCGGTCAGGCTCTGGGCTTCTATCAGGCTGGCCAGGGTGCAGGCTTCCTGGGTGCGCTGGTTGGCGCCGTGATTTTGCTGGTGATCTACGGCTTGATCAAAAGAAACTGATCCAAGCGACAAAGCCCTCTCTGCGCCGCACGCAGGGAGGGCTAGAATGCTCGGCGTTATATCGTCCTCTCTCTTGCCGAGCACCTTCATGCGCCGTCTTCTGTTGACTCTTCTTCTACTGGGTTCGGGCCTTGCCCATGCCGGCGAATTGCCGGAAACCGACTGGCTCGAACTGATGCCCAAGTCGGACCAGAAAGCCCTCGAAGCCATGCCCGAAATCGACCACAACTCCCCCGAAGCCAATGGCACCTTTACCGAAAAGGGTGGCATGAAGCAGAGCAAGGGCTTGCCGGCGGTGATGTACTCGACCAAAACCGTGCCGTCGATGAACGACAAGAACATCCGTATCGGCGGTTATCCGGTGCCGCTGGAATCCGACGCCAAGGGCCGCAGCACGCTGTTCTTCCTCGTGCCGTATCCGGGCGCCTGCATCCACGTGCCGCCACCACCGCCTAACCAGTTGGTGCTGGTGCGTTATCCGAAAGGGTTGAAGCTGAGTGATATCTACACGCCGCTGTGGGTGACCGGCACGTTGAAGATCGAGAAGGTCAACAACGATCTGGCTGATGCGGCGTATGCGCTGGATGCGGCGAAGGTGCGGGTGGTCAAGGAGTCGGATTTGTAAAAACATTGTAGGCGCCGGCTTGCTGGCGATAGCGGTCTTGGAGGCGCCATCGCCAGCAAGCTGGCTCCTACAGTTTTACAGCACAGTGCTGGCGATGCTCACGCCGAGCGTATGGCTGGCACCCGGCGCCAACGTCACGACGTCATCCATCACATTCGCCGTCTCGATGCACAGCATCCGCTGCCAGCCATCATCGGCCATGTCGCTGAACGCCGCCGCGCGATCGATCCACGGGTTCCAGATCACTGCCGAACGCGAACCGCTGCTGGTCAGCTCGATACGTCGTTCCCAGGCCGGATCGACAATGCTCAGCTTCGCCGGGGTGTTCAGGTAGATGCGATCGGTCTCGCCGGTAAAACGCAGCTCACCGGTCTGGGGCACAGTTTTCCAGTCATCCAGCGTCTCGATGTAATTCAAGCCATCCAGCCCTTCAACATGCACATTGCGCACATCGCTGACGGCGAAATAGCTGTGCAGCGCCTGGCTGATCGTGACTTTTTCCGAGCCCTGGTTGTGGCTGGTCAGGCTGATGTGCAGGTGCTCATCCAGACGAATGCTCAACTTCAAATCGACCTGATGCGGCCAGCCCGCAAAGCCGCCATCGGGGTAGGGCAAGACGAATTCCACTTTAAGGCTTTCACCTTCGGTTTCGATGCCGCCCAGCTCCCAGTCCATTGCCCGTACAAAACCGTGGGCGCTCGGCGGTTCGTTGCTGACGCGCATCGCCTGAACGCTCGGCGGGTTGCGCGAAAGGTTGCCGAACCACGGCCAGCACACCGGCACGCCGGCGCGGATGCTCTTGCCAGTCTTGAACACGGCCTCGTCGTTGAGCCAGATCAGCGGCGGTTGGCCGGCCAATTGATAACTGAGAATGTGCGCACCTTGCTGGGCGACCAGCAATTCGGCCTGACCGTGGCGGATGCGCCAGCAGTTCAGTTCATCCAGCTTCACGGCTTCAACGTTGGGCGTGCTCATGGGGCAATTCTCGATCAGGAACAATGACTGCAATGGACCGCAAAACGCGCGCCGCGTTTAACGCGCGCGTGGCGGAACCGAACGGGTGCGACCGCTGCCGTCGATGGCCACGAACACAAACACGGCTTCAGTCACTTTGCGCCACTCGCTGGACAGCGGATCGTCGCTCCAGACCTCGACCATCATCTGGATCGAGCTGCGGCCGATTTCCAGGGCCTGGGTATAGAAGGAGAGCTGAGCGCCCACCGCCACTGGAACCAGGAACGCCATGCGGTCGATCGCTACGGTCGCCACGCGCCCGCCAGCGACTTTGCTGGCCATTGCGGTGCCGGCCAAATCCATCTGCGCCACCAGCCAGCCGCCGAAAATATCGCCGAAACCATTGGTTTCACGCGGAAGCGCGGTAATTTGCAGGGCCAGGTCGCCTTGCGGGATTGGATCTTCTTGTTCGAGCTCTATCATGCCGGGGGTGCCTCTGACCCGTGACTCTTCATTGGTACTTCGGTGAATAGCCGTCTCAGAAAAAACGATTCCCCCGAACATACTGCGTTCGTCACGTTTTTCGTAAGGCGCCTAAAGGGAAACTCTGCGAAATCGACTGGCCGCGCCAGCAGCGTCTTCGCACAGCAACCCTTTCGAACGGTTGCAAGATCGCGAGTATATCGGTCGGTAGACTCCGAGACGACCGTCCGGTTCTCATTTTGACCGTCAAATACGCACCTCTATGTGCTTTTTCGAACAATTTGCTATCGTGCCGGACCTGCCCAAGCCTCCGCCAGCGTTGCTGGGGTTGCAGATCCGACTATAAGAGAAGCCTTGCCATGACCACAGCGCCCTCGAGCACTGCGCAGCCAACGCAATCCGCACGTCCGTTGACCCGCAATGACTACAAGACTTTATCGCTGTCCGCCCTTGGCGGTGCGCTGGAGTTCTACGACTTCATCATCTTCGTGTTCTTCGCCACGGTGGTCGGCAAGCTGTTCTTCCCGGCCGACATGCCCGAGTGGCTGCGCCTGATGCAGACCTTCGGCATCTTTGCCGCCGGCTACCTGGCGCGACCGCTGGGCGGCATTGTAATGGCGCACTTCGGCGACCTGCTGGGTCGCAAGAAGATGTTCACCCTGAGTATTTTCATGATGGCGGTGCCGACCCTGATCATGGGTTTGCTGCCGACGTACGCGCAGATCGGCATGTGGGCGCCGATCCTGTTGCTGCTGATGCGGGTGATTCAAGGCGCGGCGATTGGTGGTGAAGTGCCTGGCGCGTGGGTCTTCGTTTCCGAACACGTGCCGCAGCGGCACATCGGCTACGCCTGCGGCACCCTGACCAGCGGTCTGACGGCTGGCATCCTCCTGGGTTCGCTGGTTGCCACGGCGATCAACAGCCTTTACACGCCGGTGGAAGTGGCGGATTACGCCTGGCGGATCCCGTTCCTGCTCGGTGGCGTATTTGGCCTGTTCTCGGTTTACCTGCGCCGCTGGTTGCACGAGACGCCGGTGTTCGCCGAGCTGCAACTGCGCAAGGCGCTGGCCGAAGAAGTGCCGCTGCGCGCTGTGTTGCGCGACCATCGCGGGGCGATTCTGATTTCCATGCTGCTGACCTGGTTGCTGTCCGCGGGCATCATCGTGGTCATCCTGATGACCCCGACCGTGCTGCAGACGGTCTACCACTTTGCGCCGACCACCGCGTTGCAGGCCAATAGCCTGGCGATTGTGTTCCTGAGCCTGGGGTGTGTGGCTTCCGGTGCGCTGGCCGACCGCTTTGGCGCGGGCCGGGTGTTTGTGTTCGGCAGTGCGGCGTTGCTGCTCAGCTCGTGGACCTTCTATCACAGCCTGTTCAACCACCCGGACTGGCTGTTCCCGATGTACGCCCTGACCGGTTTGCTGGTCGGCACCATCGGTGCCGTGCCCTACGTGATGGTCAAAGCCTTCCCGGCGGTGGTGCGCTTCAGCGGGCTGTCGTTCTCCTACAACCTGGCCTATGCGATTTTCGGTGGCCTGACGCCGATGGTGGTGACGTTGCTGCTGAAGGAGAGCCCGATGGGGCCGGCGTATTACGTCGCGATCATCTGTGGTGTCGGGATTCTGGTGGGTGCGTACCTCTGGAAGAAGGGGCGTTAAGCCGACTTCTTTATCGACTGTACTGGCCTCATCGCGGGCAAGCCCGCTCCCACAGGTTCTGTGTTCTGCGCAGAATCCCTGTGGGAGCGGGCTTGCCCGCGATGAACGCGCCGCGAATTATCCTGTAAAAAGCCAAATGCTGGCCTTTCATCCAATTGTCATATTTCAGCCATAGAGTGTTCACACGGCCTGCTGATACTTGGCCCCGAATAACACACCCTATCTGCTAGGAGTAAGGCATGAAACTGAAGCGTTTGATGGCGGCAATGACTTTTGTCGCTGCTGGCGTTGCGACTGCCAACGCGGTTGCCGCTGTTGACCCGTCGATCCCGAGCTACACCAAGACCACTGGTGTGTCGGGCAACCTGTCCAGCGTCGGCTCCGATACCCTGGCCAACCTCATGACCCTGTGGGCTGAGAACTACAAAAAAGAATACCCGAACGTAAACATCCAGATTCAGGCCGCTGGCTCCGCCACTGCGCCACCTGCGCTGACTGAAGGCACCGCTAACCTGGGTCCGATGAGCCGCAAGATGAAGGACACCGAACTGGCTGCCTTCGAGCAGAAGTACGGCTACAAGCCAACCGCAATCCCGGTTGCCGTGGACGCCCTGGCTGTCTTCGTTCACAAAGACAACCCGATCCAGCACCTGACCATGGAACAAGTCGACGCGATCTTCTCGTCCACTCGTCTGTGTGGCGCTAAAACCGACGTGAAAACCTGGGGCGACCTGGGTGTGACCGGCGACCTGGCCACCAAGCCGGTTCAACTGTTCGGTCGTAACTCGGTATCCGGCACCTACGGCTACTTCAAAGAAGAAGCCCTGTGCAAAGGCGACTACAAGCCAAACGTCAACGAGCAACCAGGTTCGGCTTCGGTCGTGCAGTCGATCAGCTCCTCGCTGAACGGCGTTGGTTACTCGGGTATCGGCTACAAAACCGCTAGCGTGAAGACTGTTGCCCTGGCCAAGAAAGGCAGCACTGACTTCATCGAAGACACCGAAGAGAACGCCCTGAACGGCAAGTACCCGCTGTCGCGCTTCCTCTACGTTTACGTCAACAAAGCGCCGAACAAGCCTCTGGCCCCGCTGGAAGCCGAGTTCGTGAAGCTGGTTCTGTCCAAACAGGGCCAGGAAGTTGTAGTGAAAGACGGCTACATCCCACTGCCGGCCAAGGTTGCTGCAAAAGCACTGGCTGACCTGGGTCTTGCGGAAGGCGGCGCTGAAGTCGCAAAAAAGTAAAACCCTAGGTCCGGGGTAAACCCGGACCTGTAGGAGCCGGCTTGCTGGCGATCCTGTCGACTCGGTCTGACAGGTTCACCGCGGTGATGCCATCGCCAGCAAGCCGGCTTCTACACCCCCAAATTTCCTATCCACTGCCAGTTAGCGCTGGCGGCGGATTTGTCGCGTCACTGCATTGTCATCTTTCTGTCATACAGGATCGCTAGGGTGTGCGCATGACTGATCTGGCCAATTCCACCATGACTACAAATCCCCCCAAGCGAATTGATTTCAATACGCCTGAGTTGCAACGCAAGCGCCGTATCCGCGCGCTCAAGGATCGCCTGACCCGCTGGTACGTCCTCGTTGGCGGCCTCGCCGTTCTCGGCGCGATCACGCTGATCTTCTTCTTCCTCGCCTACGTCGTCTTGCCCCTGTTCCAGGGGGCCGACCTCACCGCCAAGGACGCCATCACGCCTGCCTGGATGCAAGACGCCGGCAAGCCGTTGATGATCTCCCTGGAAGAGCAGAACCAGGTCGCCATGCGCGTTTCCGACAAAGGGCAGGCGCTGTTCTTCGACATCGACAGTGGCGCCGAACTCAGGCGCGTCGATCTGCCGGTTCCGGCCGGGGCCAGCGTAACGTCCATCGGCGAAGACCAGCCCGGTCATCCACTGGTCGCTGTGGGCTTCTCCAATGGCCAGGCTTTGGTATTCCGTCACACCTATAAAGTCAGCTACCCGGACGGCAAGAAAACCATCTCGCCAGCCGTTGAATACCCGTACGGCGAAACTCCGATCGCGCTGAACGAGGCGGGCGGTGCGCTGGAGCACGTCAGCCTCAACGCTACTGATTCGACCCTGATGCTGGTCGGTTCCACCGGTTCGCAACTCAATGTGCTGTCGCTGACCAGCGAAGAAAACATGATGACCGGCGAAATCACCAGCGAGCAGAAACGCATCGATCTGCCGCAAATGACCGAGCCGGTGAAGAACATCTTCGTCGACCCGCGTCAGCAATGGCTGTACGTGATCAACGGTCGTGCGCAAGCTGACGTGTTCAGCCTGCGCGACAAGAGCTTGAACGGTCGCTACAAACTGCTCGAAAACGGCGATGCCGAGATTACCGCCAGTACCCAACTGGTGGGCGGTATCTCGCTGATCCTGGGCGACTCCAAGGGTGGCCTGGCCCAGTGGTTCATGGCTCGCGACCCGGACGGCGAACTGCGCTTGAAGCAGATCCGCACCTTCCAGATGGGCACCACGCCGATCGTTGAAATCACTGCCGAAGAACGTCGCAAAGGCTTCATCGCCCTCGACGCTTCCGGCAAGCTCGGCGTGTTCCACAGCACCGCGCACCGCACCTTGCTGGTGGATCAGGTCGTAGAAGGCCAGGGCATCTTCGGACTCTCGCCACGGGCCAACCGCGTGATCGTCGAAGCGGGCGGCAAGATTCAACCGCTGCTGCTCGACAACCCGCACCCGGAGGTGTCCTGGAGTGCGCTGTGGAGCAAGGTCTGGTACGAGAACTACGACGAGCCTAAATACGTCTGGCAATCGACCGCCGCCAACACCGATTTCGAACCGAAGCTGAGCTTGTCTCCGCTGACCTTCGGCACCCTGAAAGCCGCGTTCTACGCCATGCTGCTGGCCGCTCCACTGGCCGTTGCTGCGGCGATCTACACCGCGTACTTCATGGCCCCAGGCATGCGCCGCAAGGTCAAACCGGTGATCGAGCTGATGGAAGCGATGCCGACGGTGATCCTCGGTTTCTTCGCCGGCCTGTTCCTCGCACCTTATGTAGAAGGGCATTTACCGGGCATTTTCAGCCTGCTGATGCTGCTGCCGATTGGCATCCTGGTGGCCGGCTTCGTCTTCAGCCGCCTGCCTGAATCGATCCGCCTGCGAGTGCCGGATGGTTGGGAAAGCGCGATTCTGATTCCGGTGATCCTGTTCGTGGGCTGGCTCTCGCTGTACATGAGCCCGTACATGGAAACCTGGTTCTTCGGCGGCGACATGCGCATGTGGATCTCCCACGACCTGGGCATCACCTACGACCAGCGCAACGCACTGGTGGTCGGCCTGGCCATGGGCTTCGCAGTCATCCCGAACATCTACTCCATTGCCGAAGACGCCGTGTTCAGCGTGCCTCGCGGCCTGACCCTCGGTTCCCTGGCCCTCGGTGCCACGCCGTGGCAGACCATGACGCGGGTGGTGATCCTCACCGCCAGCCCGGGCATCTTCTCGGCGTTGATGATCGGCATGGGCCGTGCGGTCGGTGAAACCATGATCGTGCTGATGGCCACCGGTAACACCCCGGTCATGGAAATGAACCTGTTCGAAGGTCTGCGAACGCTGGCCGCCAACGTTGCGGTGGAAATGCCCGAATCGGAAGTTGGCGGCAGCCACTACCGCGTGCTGTTCCTCTCGGCGCTGGTGTTGCTGTTGTTTACCTTCGTCATGAACACCCTCGCAGAACTGATTCGTCAGCGTCTGCGCAAGAAATACTCGTCGCTTTAAGAAAGGTAGAAGTCTGTGAAACAGAACTCCCTGAATGGATGGTTCAAGAGCGGCGCCCCCGGCGTCTGGATCAGCGGTGGCGCGGTGTCCATCGCGGTCATCATGACCATTGGCCTGCTCGCGGTAATTGCCGTGCGCGGTCTGGGTCACTTCTGGCCGGCGGAACTGATTCATGCCAGCTACGACGTACCGGGCCAGGCCAATCACCTGGTCATCGGCGAAGTGGTGCAGAAAGAAGAAGTGCCGCGCGAGCGCCTGAAAAGCGCTGGCCTGCCTGTGCCCGATCAGGGCCCGGAGTTCATGACCCGCGAGCTGATCAAGGTCGGCAACCGTGATTTGAACGGCAACGACTTCACCTGGATCGTCGGCGAGTGGCTGACTAATCAGAAAACCCCGCCTGAGCTGATGGCCATTGAGCGTCGCGAGTGGGGCAATTTCTACGGCTACCTGGTCAACGTCAAACAGGACGGCAAGGTCATCGCCGAAGGTGAAGCGGCGTGGCCTGAGTTGCAGGCACGAGTGGATCGCGTGAACAAGCTCGCGGCCCAGCTCAAGACCCTGGAAAAGGTCGACATCGGCGCAATCAACTCCGGCCTCGAGCGCATCCGTCTGCACGGTCGCAAACTGGAACTGGCGGGCAAGCTCGATGCCACCGCGCAAGCGGACATGGAATCCGAGCGCGCCGAGCTGAACGCACGGTATCAGGACATTGAAGCGCGCCTGAACGACCTGCACGCCCAGTTCAACCGCGACAGCCTGACGGCCCGCGATGCCAACGGCAAAGAGCTTGAAATCGGCATCGGCAAAGTGGTTCACGCCTATCAGCCGAACGCCATGGGCACGATGACCAAGATCGGTTTCTACTTCAGCAAGGTCTGGGAATTCCTCAGCGACGACCCGCGTGAAGCGAACACCGAAGGCGGGATTTTCCCGGCGATTTTCGGCACCGTGATGATGACCCTGATCATGGCGATGATCGTGACCCCGTTCGGTGTCCTGGCGGCGGTTTACCTGCGTGAGTACGCCAAGCAGAACGCACTGACGCGGATTATCCGCATCGCCGTGAACAACCTGGCGGGCGTTCCGGCCATCGTTTACGGCGTGTTCGGTCTGGGCTTCTTCGTTTACGTGCTGGGTGGCTCGGTCGACCGCTTGTTCTTCCCGGAAGCGCTGCCGGCGCCGACCTTCGGTACGCCGGGTCTGCTCTGGGCGTCGTTGACCCTGGCGCTGCTGGCGGTGCCAGTGGTGATCGTGGCCACCGAAGAAGGCCTGGCGCGGATTCCTCGCACCGTGCGTGAAGGCTCGTTGGCCCTCGGCGCAACCAAGGCTGAAACCTTGTGGAAGATCGTGCTGCCAATGGCCAGCCCGGCGATGATGACCGGCATGATCCTCGCCGTGGCGCGCGCCGCCGGTGAAGTGGCGCCGCTGATGCTGGTGGGTGTGGTGAAGCTGGCGCCGTCGCTGCCGCTGGACGGCAACTACCCGTACCTGCACCTTGACCAGAAGATCATGCACTTGGGCTTCCATATTTATGACGTCGGCTTCCAGAGCCCGAACGTCGAAGCCGCACGACCGCTGGTGTACGCCACGGCGCTGCTGCTGGTACTGGTGATCGCGACATTGAACCTGTCGGCCGTTTATATCCGGAACCATCTGCGCGAAAAATACAAAGCACTCGACAGCTAATACAAGTCCTGTGGGAGCTGGCTTGCCAGCGATGGCATCACCGCGGTGTTATTGAAACACCGCATCGCCTGCATCGCTGGCAAGCCAGCTCCCACAGGGACCGCGACAGACACAGAATTTGAGTAACCCGCTGGCTCCGCCGCGGATCAACGAACCGAATTTGTCAGCACAGGGAGCCTCCCATGCAGCACGAAACCCATACCCACGGCATCAACATGTCCGCCCTGGGTCGCGACAAACAGAGCCTGAGTCTCGAACAGGAAACCGTGGCCATTGAAGTGCCGGGCCTGAGCCTGTTCTACGGCGACAAACAAGCGTTGTACGACGTCAGCATGAACATCCCGAAACAGCGCGTGACCGCCTTCATCGGCCCGTCCGGCTGCGGCAAGTCCACGCTGCTGCGCACCTTCAACCGCATGAACGACCTGGTCGACGGCTGCCGCGTAGAAGGCGAAATCAACCTGTACGGCAACAACATCTACCGCAAGGGCGAAGACGTTGCCGAGCTGCGTCGTCGCGTCGGCATGGTGTTCCAGAAGCCGAACCCGTTCCCGAAAACCATCTACGAAAACGTGGTCTACGGCCTGCGCATCCAGGGCATTAATAAAAAGCGCATCCTCGACGAAGCGGTCGAGTGGGCGTTGAAAGGTGCGGCGCTGTGGGACGAGGTCAAAGACCGTCTGCACGAGTCGGCACTCGGCCTGTCCGGTGGTCAGCAACAACGTCTGGTGATCGCGCGGACCATCGCCGTGGAACCGGAAGTGCTGCTGCTCGACGAACCGTGCTCGGCACTTGACCCGATCTCGACGCTGAAAGTCGAAGAGCTGATCTACGAACTGAAATCGAAGTTCACCATCGTCATCGTGACCCACAACATGCAACAGGCCGCGCGGGTTTCCGACTACACGGCGTTCATGTACATGGGCAAACTGGTGGAATTCGGCGACACCGATACCCTGTTCACCAATCCGGCGAAGAAGCAGACCGAAGACTACATCACCGGTCGTTACGGCTAGGAAGCTGTGGTTGCTCACTGAACTGACGCTGCGGCCCACCGCACCTTACCGGACGCTCCAAGGACGCCAACATGATTAGTAAAGAAGGCCTTACTCACCACATTTCCGCGCAGTTCAACGCCGAGCTGGAGGAAGTGCGCAGCCACCTCCTGGCCATGGGCGGGCTGGTGGAAAAGCAGGTCAACGACGCGGTGACCGCGCTGATCGAGGCCGACTCCGGCCTGGCCCAGCAGGTGCGCGAGATCGACGACCAGATCAACCAGATGGAACGCAACATCGACGAAGAATGCCTGCGCATTCTCGCCCGTCGTCAGCCGGCGGCGTCCGACTTGCGTTTGATCATCAGCATCTCCAAGTCGGTGATCGATCTGGAGCGCATCGGCGACGAAGCGACCAAGATTGCCCGCCGCGCCATCCAGTTGTGCGAGGAAGGCGAAGCCCCGCGCGGTTACGTCGAGGTGCGCCACATCGGCGACCAGGTGCGCAACATGGTGCGTGACGCACTGGACGCGTTTGCCCGTTTCGATGCCGACCTGGCGTTGTCGGTGGCGCAGTACGACAAGATCATCGACCGCGAATACAAGACCGCCCTGCGTGAACTCGCCACCTACATGATGGAAGACCCGCGCTCTATCTCGCGGGTCTTGAGCATCATCTGGGTGCTGCGTTCGCTGGAGCGCATCGGCGACCACGCGCGCAACATTTCCGAGCTGGTGATTTACCTGGTGCGCGGCACCGACGTGCGCCACTTGGGCCTCAAGCGCATGAAGGAAGAAGTTGAAGGCACAAGTGGTGAAACCGCTAATGTTCCGGGCAAAGTTGACGATAAGTAATATTGCCCAAGTAAAGCGCCCGGCCTTTTGGCCGGGCGTTTTTGTTTGCGGGTTTACGAATTTGAATGCAGCACCCGCGAACGAAAAGTCCCGGCGTGACTGAAGGTTTTTGGCAATGTGCCATCAGCAAAGCGGTATGCTTGCCGGGATTTTTTAAAGGGGTGATGGATGAGTAAGGTCAGTGTATTGGTCGTGGACGATGCGTCGTTCATTCGTGACCTGGTGAAGAAGTGCCTGCGCAACTACTTCCCCGGGATCCGCATTGAAGACGCGGTCAACGGCAAGAAGGCTCAGGCCATTCTCGCTCGGGAAGCGTTCGATCTGGTCCTGTGCGACTGGGAAATGCCGGAAATGTCCGGCCTGGAACTGCTGACTTGGTGCCGCGAGCAGGACAACCTCAAGACCATGCCCTTTGTCATGGTGACCAGCCGTGGCGACAAAGAGAACGTCGTCCAGGCGATCCAGGCCGGTGTATCCGGCTACGTCAGCAAGCCGTTCACCAACGAACAGCTGCTGACCAAGGTCAAGCAGGCGCTGAACAAGGTCGGCAAGCTCGACACGTTGATGAACAGCGCGCCGACCAAAATGAACTCGGCATTCGGCAACGATTCTTTGAGCGCATTGACCGGCGGCAAGCCTGCCGTGGCCAGCGTTGCGCCGGCTGCTGCATCGGCGGCCCCGATTGCCCGTCCTGCCGCTGCTGCGCCAGCGGCTGCCGCACCGTCCCGTGGTTTGCTCAACAGCCCGCCGGTGAAAGCGCCCGTGGCGTCTGCAGCGCCATCCGGCGGTCGTGGCCAAGGCCAATTACGCCTGCCGAACGGCATTCAGCAATGCGTGATCAAGGCCTTGAGCCTCAAGGAAGCGCTGCTGGTGGTCAAACGCAGCGAAGCCCTGCCGCAAGTACTCGACAGCGCCGTGCTCGATCTGGAGCAGGGCGACAACGCTGAAGTCGCCCGTCTGAACGGCTACCTCCACGCCATCGTCGCCCACGAGCAGAAGCCCGACAGCGAATGGCTGCAATTGACGTTTCGTTTCGTTGATCAGGACGCGCAGAAACTCGATTACATCTCCCGTTTGATAGCACGTGGTACGGCGCAGAAGCATTTCGTTCCAGGCGCGTGATCTTCGTCGCCTGACAGTCCGCCATCGCGGGCAAGCCTCGCTCCACAGGATTTGGGTTGTCATCAATGACATGACCGACACAAAACCTGTGGGAGCGGGCTTGCCCGCGAAGGGGCCCTCAGATTCACCACACATCCGCTTAACTGCCCATTTTGAAACATCTGCCGACTACCCGGGTCCATTGCAGCTGCTAGGCTCTTTCCCAGGCCTTACTCGACAGAATCCTGCCCATGCTCGCGCGCTTGCTGTTTTTCTGTGGTCTGTTCATGGCGTCCACCGCAGCCATGGCGATGACTATCTACAAATCCACCGATGCCAATGGCGTGGTCTCCTACAGCGACCGCCCCACGAAGGACTCCCAGGTGTTCACGTTTCGTGATCGCATGGTCGAGCACCTTGAGCGGCAGGTGTACCTGGTCATCTCAAAGAAGAAGGGCGTCGACAGCGTTTACGTGCGCAATGACCTGTATGCACCGGTAGAAATCGAGTTGAGCTTCGCCGGCCTGCAGAACGTCAGCGGTGCGCCGAGCCGACCGATTCGCCGGGTCATGCCGGCGCGCAGCAGCATTCGTCTGGCGCTGCTTACGGCGACGCAGGCTGAAAGGCCGCTCACGTACATCCCCAAATTTGAATACTTCCTGGGCGATCCCTCAGGGGCTGCCATGGCCTATCGATACCCGTTCCCCTGGCGTGGCGGACCGTTTCGGCTGAGTCAGGGCGCCAATGGCCAATACAGCCACTTCGGCCCCAAGAATCGCTACGCCATGGACATCGCGATGCCCGAAGGCACGCCGATCGTCGCCGCGCGGGGCGGGGTGGTGGTAAAAACCGAAAATGCCCAGACCGGGCGCGGCAACGATCCGTCGGGCAATTTTGTGCGGGTGCTGCACGATGACGGGACGATGGGCGTGTACTTGCACCTCAAACGAGGTTCGGTGAGTGTTCGCGAGGGGCAGCGCGTATCGGTGGGCAGTCCGTTGGCGCTGTCGGGCAACACCGGCAACAGCAGCGGGCCGCACCTGCATTTCGTGGTGCAGCGCAATACCGGGTTGGGGCTGGTGTCGATTCCGTACCAGTTCAATCAACCGGTGGGGGCGTTGCCCAACTTTGCGTTGGGCAAACAATGATCAATCTGTAGGCGCCGGCTTGCTGCGGGCTCCTACAAGGGTTTGGCTCAGTCGAGCATAAGAACCTTGGCCAGAATGATCTTCGGCCCTTTCATTTTCTTGATGATGATCCGCAAACCTTCGACTTCCAGCACTTCTTCCTCTTCCGGCACCCGTTTCAGGGATTCATAAACCAGCCCGGCGAGGGTTTCGGCTTCGACGTGATCCAGATCGATGCCCAACAGGCGCTCGACCTTGAACAGTGGCGTGTCGCCGCGAACCAGCAGCTTGCCCGGCTGATACGCGAGGATCCCGCGTTCAGCCTTGCGGTGTTCGTCCTGAATGTCGCCGACCAACACTTCCAGCACGTCTTCCATGGTCAGGTAACCGATGATGTTGCCATCGGCCTCTTCGACCAGCGCGAAGTGCGAGCCACCCTTGCGGAACTGCTCAAGCAACTGCGACAGCGGCATGTGCCGCGACACCCGCTCCAGCGGGCGGGTCAATTCAGCCAGGTTGAACGACTCGGGAATGTGGTCCAGGGCTGCCAGTTCCAGCAGCAGGTCCTTGATGTGCAGCAGGCCGACGAACTCCTGGCGATCGCTGTCGTACACCGGATAACGGCTGAACTTGTGGCGACGGAACATCGCCAGGATTTCCTTGAGCGGCGCATTGAACTCCAGCGTCACCAGGTCTTCGCGGGAGTTCGCCCAGTCAACCACTTCCAGCTCGCCCATTTCCACGGCCGAGGCCAATACGCGCATGCCTTGGTCGCTGGGGTCCTGGCCACGGCTGGAGTGCAGGATCAGTTTCAGTTCTTCACGGCTGTAATGGTGCTCGTGGTGGGGGCCGGGCTCACCCTGACCGGCGATCCGCAGGATCGTGTTGGCGCTGGCGTTGAGCAGGTAAATCGCCGGGTACATTGCCCAATAAAACAAGTACAGCGGCACGGCGGTCCACAACGACAGCAGCTCCGGTTTGCGGATGGCCCAGGATTTCGGCGCGAGTTCGCCGACCACGATGTGCAGGTACGAGATCACAAAGAACGCGGCGAAGAACGACACGCCTTTGATCACCTCGGCCGACTGTACGCCGACGGTTTCCAGCAGTGGCTCGAGGATGTGCGCGAACGCCGGTTCACCGACCCAGCCAAGACCAAGGGAAGCGAGGGTGATACCCAACTGGCACGCCGACAGGTAGGCATCGAGCTGACTGTGAACGGTGCGCAGGATGTGCCCGCGCCAGCCGTTTTTCTCAGCGATGGCCTCGACCCGGGTCGAGCGCAGTTTGACCATGGCAAATTCCGCCGCAACGAAAAAACCGTTGAGCAAAACCAGGATCAGAGCAAAAAGAATCATGCCGAAGTCGGCAAAGAGTGTCGCGAGGGTAAAGCCAGGGGAAGGGTCCATGATGGAGTTTTGCGGTTTCCGTGAATTCGAAAAAGGGGTAAATGCGGTGCCTGAAGGGCAGGCACAAGTCAGCCAATGTAGCGGCTGACTTGTTGATTGCCTAGTGGCGAGTGCTGGTCGGTATCAATCGGCCGTGCTGATGACCCGGGATTTGGTGACCTGGGCCGGCGCGAAATGGCAAGTAAACGTACTGCCGTGGCCCGGCACGCTGCTGATTTCCATCCGTGCGCGGTGGCGCAGCAGCACATGCTTGACGATCGCCAGCCCAAGCCCGGTGCCGCCGGTGTTGGAGTTGCGGCTGGAATCGACACGGTAGAAGCGTTCGGTCAGGCGCGGCAGGTGTTTGCTGTCGATGCCGATGCCGGAGTCCTGCACGCTCAGGTGCGCGCCTTGCTCGTCGCCCCACCAGCGAATGCGAATGTTGCCTTCGGCCGGGGTGTATTTCACCGCGTTGAACACCAGATTGGAGAATGCGCTGCGCAATTCGGCTTCGCTGCCCTTGAGCAGAATCGTCGGATCGGCTTCGAGGGTGATGCGCTGATTCTTTTGCCCGGACAGTTGCTGTGCGTCGCCCTTGATCGATTGCAGCAAACCGTCGATGGCCACGGGATGGTTGTCCGACGGGTAATCGGTGGCTTCCAGTTTGGCCAGCAGCAGCAAGTCATTGAGCAGCGTCTGCATGCGCCCGCCTTGTTGCTGCATCTGCTGCAACGCACGGGACCAGCGCGGGTTCACGTCCTCGACGTTGTCGAGCAGGGTTTCCAGATACCCGCAGATCACCGTCAGCGGCGTGCGCAGTTCATGGGAGACGTTGGCGATAAAGTCTTTGCGCATCTGTTCCAGCTGATGGATGCGCGTCACGTCGCGCACCAGCATCAAGTGTTCGTTGTTGCCGTAGCGGGTGATGTACAGCTGAATGCGCAGGCGATCGTTGATCGGAGAAGGGATTTCCAGCGGTTCGGCGTAGCTGTCCTGCTCGAAATATTCCTTGAAGCGCGGATGGCGCACCAGGTTAGTCACCGGCTGACCGCTGTCCTGCGGCGTCTTGAGCCCGAGCAGGGTTTCCGCCGCGCGGTTCCACCATTCGAGGTTGCCGTCGGTGTCGAGCATGATCACCGCGTCTTTCAGCGCGGCAGTGGATTCCTGGACCCGGTCGATCACTGCTTGCAGGCGTCCGCGTACCCGTTGGTCGCGGCGTTGCAAGTGATAGATGCTGTCGAACACTTCGCCCCACAGGCCATAGCCATCGGGCGGCGCTTCATCGGGTTTGTGCAGGCGCAGCCACTCGTGCAGACGCAGCAATTGCTTGAGGGTCCAGGCCAGGTAGAGGCCCAGGCCCGCGGCGAGGCTCCAGCCGTAGTAGCCGGTGATCAGGCCGATCACCAGGCAGGCGGTGACCAGCAGCAGCATGTGGCGAATCAGGGTGCCATGCCAGTTTTGGTTCACTTGAACGAGCGTCCTTGTCAGCTTGTCGGGCGGGAAAGCTCCGGATCAGGCTTTGGTAGAAAAGCGGTAGCCGGTGCCGCGCACGGTTTGTACCAGATTTTCGTAGGCATCACCGAGGGCTTTGCGCAGACGACGGATGTGCACGTCGACGGTGCGTTCCTCGACATAGACGTTGCCGCCCCAGACTTGATCCAGCAACTGGCCACGGGTGTAGGCGCGTTCCTGGTGGGTCATGAAAAATTGCAGCAAGCGATATTCGGTCGGGCCCATCTCGGCGGGTTTGCCGTCGATGGTCACGCGGTGGCTGATCGGGTCCAGCAGCAGGCCGCCGACTTCAATCGGCGCTTCGCCATCGGTCGGGCCGGCGCGGCGCAGCACGGCTTTGAGGCGCGCGACCAGCTCGCGGGGGGAAAACGGTTTAGTGATGTAGTCGTCGGCGCCGACTTCCAGGCCCTGGATCTTGTTGTCCTCTTCACCCTTGGCGGTGAGCATGATGATCGGGATGTCCCCGGTCAGCTCATCGCGCTTCAAGCGGCGGGCCAGTTCGATGCCGGAGGTGCCGGGCAGCATCCAGTCGAGCAGGATCAGGTCCGGTTTACGGTCGACAATGATCGCGTGGGCCTGCTGCGAGTTCTCGGCCTCCAGGCAGTCATAGCCGGCCATTTCCAACGCCACGGCGATCATTTCGCGAATGGGCGCTTCGTCGTCGACGATCAGAATGCTCCTGCCAACCATGCCATTAATCCTCTTGTCATTTAACTGTCTTGCGCCGCATTAGATAACGGAATTATTGCAGTCGTGTGACAGTATTTTAGTCGCCCGGCGATAGTCATGATCCTGAACTAAGCTCTAAGTCCGAATCCTGACAACCACAAGAGAAGGTTTCCATGACTCAATATTCGTTCTCCCTTAAGGCGCTGATGCTGGCTGCTGCTCTGGCTTTGCCAACCATGGCCTTCGCTGCCGAACCCGCCATGATGAAAGGCGGGATGATGGTCGATCACAAGGGCATGACCGTTTATACGTTCGACAAGGACGCTGGCGGCAAGTCGATGTGTAATGCCGATTGCGCCAAAAACTGGCCACCGATGATGGCGCCAGCGGGTGCCAAGGCTGAGGGTAAATGGACGGTCATCAAGCGCGATGACGGCATGATGCAATATGCCTACGACGGCAAACCGCTGTACACGTTCGTGAAGGACGAAAAACCTGGAGAAATGAAAGGCGACGGCATGAAAGACGTGTGGCACGTCGTTCACGAGTCGCAGAAGTAACCGATCAAACCTGTAGCCGCTGCCGAAACATGCGTTCGGCAGCGGCTAGGGCGATCAGCGAATGGCGTAATCCAGCACAATCCCGACAAAAATCGCCAACCCCGCCCAGTGGTTGTGCAAAAACGCCTTGAAGCAGCGGATCCGGTCCTTGCCACGGGTGTACCAGAACTCCCAGGCAAAACAGCCCGCCGCCGCCAGCAATCCCAGGTGGAACCAGCCGCCCAACTCGAATTTCGAACCGGCCAGCAGCAGGCAGCCTAACGCCAACCCTTGCAGGGTCAGGATGATCACCCGGTCGGCCTCGCCAAACAGAATCGCCGTGGATTTCACACCGATCTTCAAGTCGTCGTCGCGATCCGTCATCGCGTAATACGTGTCGTAACCCACTGTCCACAGCAGATTGGCAATCCACAGCAGCCACGCCGCCGCCGGCAACTCGCCGGTTTCAGCGGTGAACGCCATCGGCATCCCCCAGGAGAACGCCGCGCCCAGCACCACTTGCGGGTAATAGGTGTAGCGCTTCATGAACGGGTAACTAAAGGCCAGCGCCAGGCCGCCGAACGATAGCCAGACCGTCGCCGCGTTGGTGCACAACACCAGCAGGAAACTCACGCCCATCAACAGCGCAAAAAACACCAACGCTTCCCTGGAGCTGATCTTGCCGCTCACCAATGGCCGTTGTTCAGTGCGTTTCACATGGCCATCAACCTTGCGATCGGCCCAGTCGTTGATCACGCAACCGCCGGCGCGGGTCAGCACCGCGCCGAGCACGAAGATCACCACGTTGGCCAGCGACGGCGAACCTTTGCCGGCAATCCACAGCGCCCACAGCGTCGGCCACAGCAGCAGGTAAATGCCGATCGGCTTGTCCATGCGCGTCAGTTGGATGAAGTCCCAGGCCCTTGGGTTCAAGCGGTTCAGGGACTTGAGCAGGCTCTGGTACATCAGCAGTTCTCCGGATGGGCGCGGGTGGCGAGCCACAAGGTCGGCAGGAAGATTTCGGCTACCAGTACGCTCAAGGCGCCACGGTCGAAACGTGAGCGCCGGCCCCACAAGTCAGCTGCCCGACACTCCAGCGGCAGCCATTCCTGAGGATAGTGGCAAACCTCGATGGCGCGGCGCTGGAACGCCTGATCGCAGAACAGCAACTCGCCCAGCGAACGGCTGCCCAACTCGTCCATGTGCAAACCATCGCCCTGCAACGCGCTGCGTGCCGCCACGCTGCGAGCAAACACCCAGGCCTCGCCGTGACCGCGCAAATACACCTCGCGCACCCAGCCTTCGCTGCCTTCGGCCAGGTCCAGCGCCGCACATTCGTCGGCGCGCAGCGATTGCCAGCCTTCGAACAATGGCGTGACGCTGAAGCCGTCATTCGACAAGCGGGTCAGCCGTCGGGTCAGCGAACCTTCGTCGAACAACCAGTCGCGGGTAGACGTGTCGGGGAGCGGCGAAAGTCGGCTTTGGGGAAGCCAGAATGGAGGTTTTGAGTGCGGCACAGTGAGTCATTATTGGCAGCAAATGAGGCGGCGAGCTTACCATGTCGGTCGGCGATTTTGATTGATCCGGCACGGCATTGCGTCGAACAGGCTTGCATCTGGCGGGCCCGATCAGTACAAAACGCCCTGAGCCGGACGGCAGCGCTGTAACCATCGACCGTTCGCGCCGGCAATAAGCCTGAACCCTGAGGAAGTACCTGAATGAAAAAGTGGCAATGTGTGGTCTGTGGCCTGATCTACAACGAAGCCGACGGCTGGCCGGATGACGGCATTGCGCCGGGCACCCTGTGGCAAGACGTGCCGGAAGACTGGCTGTGCCCGGACTGCGGCGTCGGCAAGATGGATTTCGAAATGATCGAAATCAACTAAGACATTTAGAGGAGTAAGGAATGAACGCACCTGTCGTGATCGTCGGCACCGGGCTGGCTGGCTACAACCTGGCCCGGGAGTTTCGCAAACTCGATAGCGAAACCCCGCTGCTGCTGATTACCGCCGATGACGGGCGCTCCTACTCCAAGCCGATGCTTTCCACGGGCTTCGGCAAGAACAAAGACGCTGATGGCCTGAGCATGGCCGAACCGGGCGCCATGGCCGAGCAACTGAAGGCCGAAGTGCGCACCCACACGCGCATCAGCGGCATCGACCCTGGCCACAAGCGCCTGTGGATCGGCGAAGAATCGGTGATCTACCGCGACCTGATCCTGGCTTGGGGCGCCGAAACCGTGCGGGTGCCTATTGAGGGTGACGCGGCGGACGCGGTGTTCCCGATCAATGACCTCGAAGACTACGCGCGCTTTCGCGCGGCTGCGGCTGGCAAGCGTCGGGTGTTGTTGCTCGGTGCCGGCCTGATCGGGTGTGAGTTTGCCAACGACTTGATCTTGGGCGGTTACGAGGTGCAACTGGTTGCACCGTGCGAACAGGTCATGCCGACCCTGCTGCACCCGGCAGCAGCCGCTGCGGTCCAGGCCGGGCTGGAAAGCCTCGGTGCACGTTTCCACCTCGGGCCGGTGCTCAATCGCTTGCAGCGTGTTGCCGATGGACTGGAAGCGCATCTGTCGGACGGTCAGGTTATCCCTTGCGACGTGGTCGTTTCGGCCATCGGCCTGCGTCCGCGCATCGACCTGGCGGCGGCTGCCGGTGTGCAGGTCAATCGCGGCGTGGTCGTCGACCGTCACCTGAAAACCTCTCACGCCAATATCTACGCGCTGGGCGACTGCGCCGAAGTCGACGGGCTGAATCTGCTGTACGTGATGCCCCTCATGAGCTGTGCGAGAGCGCTGGCACAAACCCTCGCCGGAAACCCGACCGCGGTGAGCTATGGCGCAATGCCAATCACCGTCAAAACGCCTGTTTGCCCCTTGGTGGTTTCCCCGCCGCCACGGGGTTTGGAAGGTGTGTGGACGGTCGAAGGGCAGGGCGCTGACATCAAGGCTTTATGCCGCGATGCCACGGGCAAATTGCTCGGATATGCCCTGACAGGCGCGGCGGTGATGGAAAAACTCGCGCTTAACAAAGAACTTCCACCGCTGCTGGCGTAAATACCGGTCGTTCTGTCGGAATCACCCCGCTTTTGCCCCTACAAACGTCGCGCCGAGACTGGCGCGGCTCTTCGGTGCGTGCCATCCTCACTCCCGTCTGCCGCAGAGTAGAGCACCTGCGGCGCTTTGGGCGCTGTTCCAACGAGAACAGCACGGACATAACAACAAAAAACCGTCAAAGGGGCTTCACTAATGCGTAAACCAGAACTCGCTGCCGCCATCGCGGAAAAAGCAGATCTCACCAAAGAGCAGGCCAACCGCGTTCTCAACGCCGTTCTCGAAGAAATCACCGGCGCCCTGCACCGCAAGGACAGCGTCACGCTGGTCGGCTTCGGCACCTTCCTGCAACGCCACCGCGGAGCCCGCACTGGCAAAAACCCGCAAACCGGTGAGCCCGTGAAAATCAAGGCCAGCAACACCGTTGCGTTCAAGCCCGGCAAATCGTTGAAAGACAGCGTTAATCCGTAACACCTACCGACTTCCCGCGCAGCGCGGGAGCGGAACAAAAAATGGGCACGCCAACCGGGTTGGGTGCCCATTTTTTTATGGTCGTGAAGGTCCTGCCGGTCGCCCTCGGATCAGACAACGCGAGCCCCTTGTAGGAGCCAGCTTGCTGGCGATACCGGCTTATCAATCAACATTGAAGTCGCCTGACACACCGCCATCGCCAGCAGCCGGCTCCTACAGTTCAATCGACGCGGAGTTGTTGTCTGGCGAAAATCGCCGCCATTTCCGGCTCATCCAGATGATCCAGCGCACGCTCCACCAACAAATGCACCCCGTCGGCCATCCGACTTAGCGCCAGGGCTTTGGAGCGGGGTGAACCGTCCACATCGTCCGCGAGGTCGGCGGCGATGGCGCTGATGGACAGCAGGTCTTCCGAAGCATTAGCCAAGAGGGTTTCGGTGTGGAGGTCGGGAGCGACGATGAAGAGCGCACCGTTGCGACGTTTCGATTGTTTATCCGGAGCGGTGCCGAGGTGATGGTCGAGGGCGCGTTCGGCGGCTTCGTGGAGTTTTTTGGAGTCGAAGGATTCGTAGGGGGAGGTGGCTTCGTGTTCTGGGGGGTTGGGTGTTGGCTTGATCATTGGCATTTCCGATATGTGTTATTGGGAGTGGCTGACTCCTCATCGCTTGCATTCGAATAAGGGTGGCAGCCGTGCGCAGGTGTGCAAGACCGGGCATATCGGAACCCGGCAGACCCCAAAGGGACCTCCCACGCACAGCCGCCATAAAGCATCTACAGCGAGCAAAAAAACGCTCGACGTTTGGTTGGCGAGTGTGCGGCGATATGTACCGGACTTGCACGTCCGTGTCACCGTTTTTGCGGTAACGAACAAAGACTATCGGCGAAGCCAGTAGCTGCCTAGTTCATGAACAACGCCGTGAGTCGAAGGAAATGTCCGATACGGTCGAGCGTAGAAACCTCAATTAATCCGGCCTTTTAAACAGCAGTGTTTCGTCAATGACTTGGTAGTCATCAGCGTCAAAAAGTACGGCATCTTCTTCTAACACTGCGCAATGGTGGCGTTCTCGCTTGAAGCCGCTACACTGCGCCGGCCGTTCATTTTTCTCTTGAGGCTGTGCGCATGAAATTTCGTTTTCTTCTGTGGATGCTGGGTTTGTTGATGGGTAAGGCCAGTCGGACCAATCCTGCGTTTCAACAGCAGTTGGGCGACAAGGAGTTGGTGTTCCAGCTACAGACCCTGGACGGGAAAGTGGCGCGGCATTTCTTTGTGAAGGATCAGCGCATTACCAGCCAGTCGGGCGTTTATGCCGAGCCGGCGTTTGCGATTGCCTTTAAAGATGCGGCGTATGGCTTTGCGACGATGCAGGCGAAGAACAAGCAGTTGGCGTTTATGACGGGGATTCAGGACAAGTCGATTCAGATCAAGGGCAACCCGGCGCTGGTGATCTGGTTTCAGGGGTTGACCAAGTATTTGAAGCCGCGGAAGGCTAAGGCTAAAGCCAAGGTTTGAGGCCGATGATTAACCCTGTGGCGAGGGGAGTTTCACGTAGACCGAGGTGGGTTCATCGCGGGCAAGCCACGCTCCCACAGGATCACCTAAATCCTGTGGGAGCGTGGCTTGCCCGCGAAGCTTTTTAGGCTTGAGTAAATTGCGAGGCCAGTTCGCGCAGTAGCACTTCAGCCTCGAGAACTTTGCTGACGACGTCGTTGGCTTTGTCGCGGGTCAGGCCGACGCGTTCCAGCAGGGCGTCGGGGATGTCTTCATCCGGACCGGAACCGATGCCGCGGCTACGCAGCAATCGCACGGACAGGCAGACGAGGTTCGGGTACTCAGCGTAAGCACCGTCGTAGCTTGGGTCGTGCTGGAAGCGCAGCGCCGTGGCCAGTTCGTCCGGCATGTCCCAGTAGCGCATCAGCCACGAGCCGATCTGTTCGCGGCTGATGCCCAGCAGGTGTTGCTCGACGAAGCTGTGGCACAGGTGCGGGTTGACCTCCAGGTGGCGGCAGATCAGCGAGAAGTGCGGCGGGAACACGTGGGCCAGCAGCAAATAACCAAAGTTGTGCAGCAGGCCGGCGAGGTAGGTCAGGCCGGCTTCCGGGCGTTGGGCGCGGGGCATGGCACGGGTCAGGCCTTCGATGACGGCGGCGGTGTAGATCGATTGCTGCCAGTACGGCGTGGTGTGTTGCGGATGGTCTTTGGGCAGGCTGAGGGTTTTGCCCAGGGCCAGGCCCAGCGCGAGGTTGATCACCAGGTCGAAACCCAGCACCCGCACGATGGCGTCTTCCACTGAACGAATCTTGCCCGGCGAGGCGTAGTACGGCGACGCCGCCCAGCTCACGACTTGTGCGGCCAGCGCCGGGTCGGTTTCGACCACGCCGGTGATGTCGTCGATGGTGGCGTTGGGGTCGACGCGCAGTTTTATGATTTTTTGCGCGGTCTCGGCCAGCGGCGGAATTTCGATGGTGGCTTCCAGACGTTGCTGGATACGCCGCGCGGTAAACGCCTGGACGGCCTGGGTGATTTCCTCGCGGTCATCGTCGGGGCGGTCGAGGTTCGGGCGGATGCTGCTCACGTTCTCGCCGAAGTTGGCGGCGCTGGCCTTGGTCAGCATGGTCTTGAAGGCTTCGCTGGTGATTTCCAGCAGCACGCCCGGCTCGCCCGAGTTGATCAGCAACTTCGGCTCGCGCAGCAGGCTTTCTTCGTACAGGCACGGCGAGCTGGTCAGCGCCGGCAGGCCGGGCAACAGGTTCAGGTTGTGTTTGCCGAGCATCTTTTCCAGGCGCTCGGTCGACACGGCAGCGAGGCGGCGGCCGGTCAGTTCAGCGAGGCGGTTGAGGTCGAGCAATTGGCTTTGCGGGAACAGCACCATCAGCGCGCCCACGGCGTCGTCGAGCAACACCGCTTGCACCTTGCGCGAGGCATTCAGGCCGTGGTGATCGAGGACTTCTTCGTAGGCGATGCCCAGTTTGGCGAGCAGCAGCCGAATAACAGACGGAGCGTGCGGGGTTTCGGGGACGAGGGCAGCTTCATTCATGGTCTGTATCCGTATTCAAACAATTGCAGGAGTATAACCAGCTTGTTTAAAGGCAGGGTTCAGAAACTGCGACGGTGCTCACACTTGGCCGTATTGCTGCCCGTGGCGTAGCCAGCGGTCGAGCAGCGGGCTGACGTGATCCGGCCAGCGCTCCAGCAATGCCTGTGCGGCGTCGCGCACGGCGGGCAGCAGATCGGCGTCGCGCATCAGGTCGGCGACCTTGAATTGCAGCAGACCGGTCTGCCGCGTGCCGAGCATTTCACCGGGGCCGCGCAGCTCCAGGTCTTTTTCGGCGATGACAAAGCCGTCGTTGGTCTCGCGCATGATGCCCAGGCGCTGACGACCGATTTGCGACAGCGGCGGATGGTAGAGCAGCACGCAATGACTGGCGGCGCTGCCTCGACCGACGCGGCCGCGCAATTGGTGCAACTGTGCGAGGCCGAGGCGTTCGGGGTTTTCGATGATCATCAGGCTGGCGTTCGGCACGTCGACGCCGACTTCAATCACGGTGGTGGCGACCAGCAGTTGCAGGTTGCCGGCCTTGAATTCGGCCATCACGGCGGCTTTTTCCACGGGCTTCATGCGGCCGTGAATCAGCCCGACCTTCAACTCGCCGAGGGCGGCGGTGAGGTCTTCGTAAGTGGTTTCGGCGGCTTGGCAGGTCAGCTCTTCCGACTCTTCGATCAGCGTGCACACCCAATAGGCCTGACGCCCTTCGGCACAAGCGCCGCGCACCCGCTCGATGACTTCGACCCGCCGGGTGTCGGTGACCAGCACGGTGTTGACGGGGGTTCGGCCGGGCGGCAGTTCGTCGAGGATCGAGGTGTCGAGGTCGGCGTAGGCGCTCATCGCCAATGTCCGAGGAATCGGCGTGGCGGTCATGATCAGTTGATGCGGGCACATGCGCCCGCCGACGCCTTTCTGCCGCAACGCCAGCCGCTGCTGCACGCCGAAACGGTGTTGTTCGTCAATGATCACCAGCGCGAGGTTCTTGAACTTCACTTCGTCCTGGAACAGCGCGTGAGTGCCGACCACCATCGGTGTGCCGCTGGCGATTTGTTCCAGCGCGGCCACGCGGTTCTTGCCCTTGAGCTTGCCGGCCAGCCATGCGACGTCGATGCCCAGCGGTTCGAGCCAGCGCTTGAAGGTGATGAAGTGCTGCTCGGCGAGGATCTCGGTCGGCGCCATCAACGCGACTTGGTAACCGGCTTCCAACGCTTGTAGCGCGGCGAAGGCCGCGACCACGGTTTTACCCGCGCCGACGTCGCCCTGAATCAAGCGCAACATCGGCTCGTGCTGACTGAGGTCGTAGGCGATTTCGTTGCCGACGCGTTGTTGGGCGCCGGTCGGTGCGAAGCCGAGGTTGGCCAGGTATTTCGCCGGTAACTTTGTGGCTTTCGGCATCGCCGGCGCGCGCAGGGAACGCATGCTTTCGCGCAGACGTTGCTGCGACAGTTGATGCGTCAGCAGTTCTTCAAAGGCCAGACGGTGCTGCGCCCAGTGATGACCGAGGGCGAGTTCATCGACATCGGCATCGGCGGGTGGGTGATGCAGGTAGCGGATCGCGTCGGCCAGCGGTGCCAGTTGATAGTCTCGCGCCAGCTCGGTCGGCAGCCAGTCGGGCAGGCTGGTCGGGCCGAGCATCGTCAGGGTTTGCATGCACAATTGGCGCAGGCGCTGTTGGGTCAGGCCTTCGGTGAGCGGGTAGACCGGGGTCAGGGTTTCATCCACCGGCGGCGGTTCGTCGCCGGTGATGGCGCGGTATTCCGGGTGGTAGATCTCCAGTCCCGACGCGCCGGGCCGCGCTTCGCCGTAGCAGCGAATCCGCGTGCCGCGTTTGAGGCCTTCTTTTTGGGCGTTGCTGAAATGGTAGAAGCGCAGGCTGAGCCCGCCGGTGCCGTCCTGCAAGCGCACGACCAGGCTACGGCGCCGGCCCATGACCACATCGGCGCCGCTGACGGTGCCTTCGATCACGGCGTCTTGCCCCGGTCGCAAATGGCCGATCGGGACCACGCGGGTGCGGTCCTGATAACGCAGCGGCAGGTGGAACAGCACGTCCTGGAGATTCTCCAGGCCGACCTTGGCCAATTTCTCGGCCATGGCCTCGCCGACACCCTTGAGTGCCGTGACCGACACTTGCGACAACTCGGTCATGACTGCGACTTAAGCCGCAACCACCGGCGCGGGCGGCTTGGCCACCGAGCACAGGCGAATGGAGTCGGCGAGAATTTCAATCGCCTTCGGACGCGGGAAGCTTGCACGCCAGGCGATGGCCACGGTACGGAACGGCACCGGCGGCGTCAGTGGGCGCACTTCGATTACGCCGGGGGCGTAGTGATGGCTGTCCACGGCCGACAGCGGTAGGATCGAAATCCCGAGGCCCGAGGCGACCATGTGGCGAATGGTTTCCAGCGAGCTGGATTCGACCGTGGTGTGCTTGGCGCCGTCGTTGCCTTTGGTCAGCGTCGGGCAGGCTTCCAGCACTTGATCGCGGAAGCAGTGGCCCTCGCCGAGCAACAGCAGACTCTTGTCGTTGAGCAGGGCGGCGTCGATGGATTCTTTTTGCGTCCACGGGTGCTGGGCCGGCATCAGGACGTAGAACGGCTCGTCGTAGAGCTGCAGTGTCAGCACGTCGGCTTCGTTGAACGGCAGGGCGATGATGATCGCGTCGAGCTCGCCGTTGCGCAGTTTGTCGCGCAGCACGTGGGTGAAGTTTTCTTCGATGTACAACGGCATCTGCGGGGCGACCCGGTGCAGTTGTGGAATCAGGTGCGGGAAAAGGTACGGGCCGACGGTGTAGATGGCGCCGACTTTCAGCGGGGCGGTCAGCTGGTTCTTGCCGGCCTGGGCCAGTTCGCGGATGCCTTGGGCCTGCTCCAGGACTTTTTGCGCCTGGGCCACGATGCCTTCACCGACCGGGGTCAGGCGCACGGCGCTTTTGCTGCGCTCGAAAATCAGCACACCGAGTTCGTCTTCAAGCTTTTTCACGCCCACCGACAAGGTCGGCTGGCTGACGTGGCAACGCTCGGCCGCGTGGCCGAAGTGCTGCTCTTGGGCGAGAGTAACGATGTAGCGTAATTCTGTAAGAGTCATAGCAAGCGTCCATGAAGTTGCGGGCCAAGCATACCGGCTGCAATCGATAGACGCACGTTATCAGAGAGAGTGTGTCGAGTGACACCGGGCAATTCCGGTTTGCCGCTGGCAGATATGCGAAAGGCACCTTTTCGGCGCCTTTTATGGTTGATACATATCCCTGTAAGAGCGAGCTTGCTCGCGAAAAACCTGAGACCGCCACGGGGTGTCAGGCTTCAAGCGTTATCGTTCGCCTCCTTCGCGAGCAAGCTCATTCCTACAGTGGTTCGGCGGTGACTTAACGGCGGCGTTCCAGCGAGTAAACAAACGGCGCAACAATTTCGATGGAGCCGTTGTTCAACATGTCCGCCGGTGGCTTGGGCAGCGGCTGGGCGCGTCGGATCATTTCCAGTGTGGCCCGGTCCAGATCGGCGTTGCCCGAGCGACCCACCAGTTCGAACGACAACACGTTACCTTCACCATCCACCACGAAGCGCAGTCGGTTCAAACCTTCCTTGCCCCGCGCCTGAGCACTGGCCGGGTACTTTTTGTACTTGGCGAGGTGCGCGAGCAGGGTGCCTTGCCAACTGGCCTTGGCTGCTTGCTGCGCGGGCGATGGACCCGGTGCCGGTTGCGCGGATTTCTCCGTCGGTGCCTGGGTCGGTTGAGTGTCGGCCGGTTTTTCCTCGGAAGGTTTTTCCTTCGGCGGGTCTGGCTTTTTCTCCACAGGCTTGGGCGGTTGCGGCTTGGGCTTGGGTTTGACCGGCTTCGGTACGGTAATTTCTGCCTTCGGCACTTCGGCCAGTTTCGGGATCGGCAGTTCTTCCACCGGCGCGGGTGGTTGTGGCGGCGTTATCACCTTCGGCGGTGCCGGTGGTGGCGGGGCCGGAACCGGTGCCAGCTCGACCATCATCGCCTGCGGCGGCAGCTCGATGGGTGGTCGTGCGGTCCAGTTCATCGCCAGCGCAATGGCCAGCGCATGGACGCCCAGCACCACGGCCAGGCTCCCGCTGTAACGCGTCAGCTTATGGCGCGTCGTGATCATTTCTTGACTGCCGTCTCGAGCCCGACCAGACCCACCTTCAGGTAACCGGCGGAGCGCAGGTTGTCCATCACGCTCATCAGGTCGCCGTAGTCCACGCCTTTATCGGCCTGGAAGAAGATCGTCGTGTCTTTCTTGCCCTGAGTCTTGGCGTCGAGCGTGGAGCCGAGGGCTTCGGCTTTCACTTCGTCTTCGCCGAGGAACAGGCGCTGGTCAGCCTTGACGCTGAGGAACACCGGTTTCTCTGGTCGTGGCGCCGGTTTGGCGCTGGAGGCAGGCAGGTCGACCTTGATGTCCACGGTGGCCAACGGAGCGGCCACCATGAAGATGATCAACAGCACCAGCATCACGTCGATGAACGGCGTGACGTTGATTTCGTGGTTCTCGGCCAGATCGTCGTCTGCGCCTTCTTTCAAATGCAGGCCCATGGCCGATTACCCCACTTTCACCATGTGCGGTTGCGAGCTGCGCTCAGGCTGGTGGTCGAGGTCGCGGCTGACCAGCAACAGGACTTCTGCCGAGGCGTCGGACACTTGCGCCTTGTAACCGGCGATGGAGCGGGCGAACACGTTGTAGATCACAACGGCTGGAATCGCGGCCACCAGGCCCAACGCAGTCGCCAGCAGGGCTTCGGCAATGCCGGGGGCCACGACGGCGAGGTTAGTGGTCTGGGTTTTGGCGATGCCGATGAAGCTGTTCATGATGCCCCACACGGTACCGAACAGGCCCACGAACGGCGCGGTGGAACCGATGGTGGCGAGTACGCCGGTGCCGCTGCTCATGTTGCGACCGCAGGCTGCGACCAGGCGCTCGAGACGGAAAGCCACGCGCTCTTTGATGCCTTCTTTTTCGCGGCTGTTGGTCGACAGGTGCATCTCTTCCAGCGCATCGTGCACCAACAGGTTGGCGAGCGTGCCGGGCTTGGCGGCCGTCGCGCTGGCTTCCTTGAGGGTGGCCGCCTTCTTCAGGTGGACGATTTCAGTGCGCAGCCGGCGCTTGGCGCCCATCAGCTCGAAACCCTTGGCGATCCAGATGGTCCAGGTGATGATCGACGCGATAGCGAGGCCGATCATCACGATTTTCACGATGATGTCGGCATTCTGGTACATGCCCCACGGCGACAGGTCATGGGCCATGCCCAGGGTGTTGTCGGCTTCGAGGACTTGCGGAGTGTCTTCGCTGGCGGTATCTACGGCCTGGGCCGGGTCGGTGGCGACCGGTGTGGCGTGGTCGGCAGGAGCGGGCGCAGTGGCGGCAGCCGGGGTGGCCGGCGCTTGTGCGTCAGCGAATGTGGCGGTTGGCGCCAGCATCAGGCTGAGCAGCAGGGCGGCCACTGCGCTCCAGGCGCGAGGTCGTTTGGTTGGCGAAGCGGGGAATTGATAGCGTGTCATGCTGGCCGGACCTGAGAGAAAAAGACGGTAAATGTTCTTCCAGGCCTCGAAGGCCGAGAACAAAAGTGGCGGGCATTATTGCAAGTAATTCTTGTTAACAAAAGTAATAGAGTATCTTTTTTCCTTCATTGCTAGCCGCTCGTCCATTGCCGGCGCTAGTCTGTGGCTTTCCGATAGGAGTTTTTTGATGTCCGCGCCTTCTGTTTTGATCGCCGGCTGCGGTGATGTTGGTAGTCGTCTGGCCACGCAATTGTTGGCTGGCGGGTGGGAGGTCCATGGCCTGCGCCGGGATGTTTCACGCTTGCCGGACGGTGTCATGGGTGTTGCCGGCGACTTGTTCAACAAAGACTGTCCGCAAACCTGGCCGGTCGGTGCGGTGGATTACCTGGTGTATTGCGCGGCAGCCACCGATCACGATGAAGCCGGTTACCGCGCCGCTTATGTCGAGGGCTTGCAGCATGTGCTCGAGTGGCTGGACGACTACGGGCAGGTGCCCAATCGCCTGCTGTTCGTTTCCAGTAGCAGTGTTTACGGCCAGCAGGACGGCGAGTGGGTCGACGAAACGTCGCCGACCATCGCTGCCGGCTATTCAGGTCGACTGATGCTGGAAGCGGAGCAAGTGGCGCTCAACAGTGGCATCCCGGCGAGCATCGTGCGTTTGACCGGCATCTACGGCCCGGGCCGCGAATGGCTGCTGACGCAGGTCCGTCGCGGATATCGCGTGGCGATCGATCCGCCGTTGTACGGCAATCGGATTCACGCGGATGACGCGGCGGGGCTGATGGCGTTTCTGCTTGAGGCGGATCGGCGCGGTGTGGCGTTGGATGACGTCTATATCGGTGTCGACGACGCGCCTGCACCGCTGGCCGAAGTGGTGGATTGGTTGCGTGAATATCTGGGCGTGACCGAATGGTCCGAGGATGCGAGCGTGCGGCGCACGGGCAGCAAACAGTGCAGCAATGCGCGGGCGAAGGCCTTGGGCTGGGTGCCGAAGTACCCGAGCTATCGCGAAGGCTACGCCGCGATCCTCGAAGGCCGCTGCTGATTCCCAGTCACCACAAACCAAATGTGGGAGCGGGCTTGCTCGCGAAGGGGGGTCATAACATTCAACATCATTGTTGGCTGTTAAACCGCCTTCGCGAGCAAGCCCGCTCCCACATTGGTTTTTCGGTGGTCTTTAGACCGGGTTACTGCTTTTCCAGCAACCACTTGCGCTGACCCGGCGTGAACTGCGGCATTTCGTCTGCCTGCGCGGTGTTCACCGTCTGGAGGATCTCCAGTTCCTTGCCCTTGCGCGCAAAGATCCAGGTGTTGCCCTGGCCCTTGAGTTGCAGCCACATGTTGTCGTTGCCGCCACTCATCGATGCGCAATCGCCAGCCAGACACAGCGCATAGCGATCCGCCCCCGGCAAACCGGTCACCTGGCCGTCGGCCTGGAACTGCACGGTGCTGCCTTCACCGGGGCCGCTGACGACTTTCCAGCTACCGCCCATGTAGGCCGAATACAGCGCGCGTTCGAAGCTCGCGCCAATCGGTGCGCCATCCGGCACGGGAATCAATGCGCGGTCGAAGACTTGTGCGGGCTCATTGTCGCTGGCGGCCTGGCTCAGTTGCTTGCCGTCACGCTTCAACTCACTGGCGGAACTGCCGTAGAAGTCGACTTTCCAGGCGCCGGACGCTTCGCCGAGCAGCTTGCCTTCGACGTTCTCAAAACCGTTGGTGTAACGGGCCTGACTGGCCTTGGTGTTGACGTCCCATTCCAGGTTTGGGCCGTATGCCTGGAGCGCTTCGCGCAGAGGGCCACCTTTGGACGCAGCATCGATCGCCACCTGGTTGATCCAGGTGCCGCTGATGTCACGGTCGGCAGGGTTGCTGGCACATCCGCCCAAGAGTAGGGCGACCAGCGAGAGAGCAAGCGCTTGGCGCATGGTGGAATCCTTTCAGAACACTTTCTTTTGCAACATCAGCGGCGCAGCCTGTGGGGCTGCGCCGGACGCATTACTCGATGACCAGAATGGCATCCATTTCAACCTGCGAACCCTTTGGCAGGGCAGCCACACCGATGGCGGCGCGGGCAGGGTATGGCTGATCAAAGTACTTGCCCATGATCTCGTTGACCTTGGCGAAGTGGCTCAGGTCGGTGAGGAAAATGTTCAGTTTGACGATGTCCTTGAACGAACCGCCAGCGGCTTCGGCTACGGCTTTGAGGTTCTCGAACACCTGGACGGTCTGGGCTTCGAAGCCTTCAACCAGTTCCATGGTTTTTGGGTCCAAAGGAATCTGACCCGACATGTAAACGGTGTTGCCAGCCTTGATCGCCTGGGAGTAAGTACCGATGGCGGCGGGGGCCTTGTCGCTGGTGATAACAGTCTTGGTCATGAATGACTCCTTGTAATAGTGGGCTTAGGCGCGCATGCGGGTGATGCGAATCACCCCGGTCAGTGCGCGCAGTTTTTTGATCACGCGGGCCAGGTGCACGCGATCGTGCACGCTGACCACCAGTTGGACCACGCTGATGCGACCATCGCGTTCGTCCATGCTGATTTTTTCGATATTGCCGTCGGCCGCGTTGACGCTGCTGGCCAGCAGCGCGATCAGGCCGCGCTGGTGTTCCAGCTCGACGCGCAGCTCGACGTTGAATTCGCCGGTGACATCCTTGGCCCACGAGAGCTGGATGCATTTTTCCGGGTTGTGGCGGATTTCGCTGATGTTGCGGCAGTTGTCGAGGTGCACGACCATGCCTTTGCCCGCGGAGAGGTGACCGACAATCGGGTCGCCCGGGATCGGCGTGCAGCACTTGGCATAGCTGAGTACCAGCCCTTCGGTGCCGCGAATCGCCAGCGGACCTTCCGCGCTTGGCAACTGCTCGCCTTCTCCCAACAAGCGACGAGCGACCACATAAGCCATGCGGTTGCCCAGGCCGATGTCTTCGAGCAGGTCTTCGATCAGTTCGAGGCGGTACTCGGTGAGCATTGCTTTGACGCGCTCGGCCGGGACTTTGTCCAGGGCACTGTCGAAACCGTTGAGTACCTTGTTCAGCAGGCGTTCGCCGAGGCTGATGGATTCTGAGCGGCGTTGCAGTTTCAGTGCGTGGCGGATGTGCGTCCGCGCCTTGCCGGTGACCACGAAGTTGAGCCACGCCGGGTTTGGTCGTGCGCCGGGAGCGCTGACAATCTCGACCGTGGAGCCGCTTTGCAGCGGTTCGGACAGCGGCGCGAGACGACGATTGATCCGACAGGCAATGCAGCTGTTGCCCACGTCGGTGTGCACCGCGTAGGCGAAATCGACCGCGGTGGAGCCTTTGGGCAGCTCCATGATCCGGCCTTTGGGTGTGAACACGTAGACCTCGTCCGGGAACAGGTCGATCTTCACGCTCTCGATGAATTCCAGCGAGTTGCCGGCGCGTTGCTGCATTTCCAGCACGCCCTTGACCCACTGGCGGGCGCGGGCGTGAGTGCCTTTGGGCTGCTCGTCGCCGCTGGATTTGTACAGCCAATGGGCGGCGATGCCATTGTTGGCCATCTCTTCCATTTCACGGGTGCGGATCTGAATCTCGATCGGAACACCGTGCATGCCGAACAGCGTGGTGTGCAGCGACTGATAGCCGTTGGCCTTGGGAATCGCGATGTAATCCTTGAAGCGTCCCGGCAACGGTTTGTACAAGTTGTGCACGGCACCGAGCACGCGGTAGCAGGTATCGACCTTGTCGACGATGATCCGGAACGCGTAGACGTCCATGATCTCGTTGAAGGCCCGACGCTTGCCGCGCATCTTTTTGTAGATGCCGTAGAGGTGTTTCTGGCGCCCACTGACTTCGCCCTGGATTTCATCGATCGCGAGGCAGTGGCTGAGGGACTCTTCGATCTTGTTGACGATTTCCTTGCGGTTGCCCCGGGCGCGCTTGACCGCCTGGTTGATCCGCGCGGAACGCATCGGGTGCATGGCCTTGAAGCCGAGGTCTTCGAATTCTATGCGGATGGCGTGCATGCCCAGCCGATTGGCGATGGGCGCATAGATTTCCAGGGTTTCCTTGGCGATCCGCCGGCGTTTTTCGCCGGACAGGACTTCCAGCGTGCGCATGTTGTGCAGGCGGTCGGCGAGCTTGACCAGGATCACGCGAATGTCGCGTGCCATGGCCATGGCCATTTTCTGGAAGTTTTCGGCTTGAGCTTCGGCTTTGGTCTCGAAGTTCATCTGGGTCAGTTTGCTGACCCCGTCGACCAGTTCGGCCACGGTTTCGCCGAACTGCGCTTGCAGCGCTTCCTTGGCAATGCCGGTGTCTTCGATCACGTCATGCAGCATCGCAGCCATCAAACTCTGATGGTCCATGTGCATGTCGGCAAGAATGTTCGCCACGGCAAGAGGATGCGTGACATACGCCTCACCGCTGCGGCGGCGTTGGCCGTCGTGGGCTTGTTCGGCGTAGAAATACGCTCGGCGGACCAGGTTGACCTGGTCCTTGCCGAGGTAGGTCGATAAGCGATCGGCGAGGGCGTCTATGCTCGGCATGATGACTCCTGCCGTTCGCTGTGACCCCGCGCCGTGCTACGTCGACCAGGCATAGGCTTAGACGGCCTCGTTGGACTCGTCCTCGAACGCTGCGAACAGCGGTTCGTCTTCGACGATTTCTGCGTTGGCGATGAACTCGTAGCTCATCAGGCCTTCAGCGATTTCACGCAGCGCTACAACGGTAGGCTTGTCGTTTTCCCACTGAACCAGAGGCTCTTTGCCGCCGGTGGCCAGTTGACGGGCACGCTTGGTGGACAGCATGACCAGTTCAAAACGGTTTTCCACGTGGTTCAGGCAGTCTTCAACGGTTACGCGGGCCATGGTATTCCTCGGAGCGAATGCAATATGCGCGCTGCCCGGGTGGGCGAGCGGACTGAACAGTTTAAAAAATCACCAGCGATTAGGGAAGCGCTGATTTTTTGACCAAGCCCTTCAACGCGCTGCAAGTGCCAATGTAAAGCCCTTGCGGCGGTTTTGGGAAGTGCTGTTTTAGCCGAGCAATTCAGCCAAAAGTTTGCCATTGCGCTGCTGCTGACGCTTCTGATGCAGCTGATTGGCACGGAAAATCGCCTGCAAATCGCGCAGTGCATGGGCGAAATCGTCGTTGATGATCAGGTAGTCGTAGTCAACGTAGTGGCTCATCTCGCTGACGGCTTCACGCATGCGGCCGTCAATGATTTCGTCGCTGTCCTGGCCGCGATTGGTCAGGCGCTGGTGCAAGGCCTGCAGGGATGGCGGCAGAATGAAGATCGAGCGGGCTTGCGGCATCAACTTGCGCACTTGCTCGGCGCCCTGCCAGTCAATTTCCAGGATCAGATCGTGGCCTGCATCCAAGGTCTGTTGCAGATGGCTTTGCGAAGTGCCGTAGAGATTGCCGAACACTTCGGCGCGCTCCAGGAAATCACCATGTTCGCCCATCTTCACAAACGCTTCACGCGAGACGAAGTGATAGTTCACCCCGTTCACTTCACCGGGGCGCATGGCGCGGGTGGTGTGGGAGACCGAGACGCGGATCTCCGGATCAGCGTCGGTCAGGGCTTTGACCAGGCTGCTCTTGCCCGCGCCCGAAGGGGCGGAAATGATGTACAGGGTGCCGGTGCTGTGGGTCATGTCGGGTTTGCCTTACTCAATATTCTGTACTTGTTCGCGCATCTGCTCGATCAACACTTTGAGGTTGACCGCCGCCTGGGTGCTGCGCGGGTCGAAGGCTTTGGAGCCCAGTGTGTTGGCTTCGCGGTTGAGCTCCTGCATCAGGAAATCCAGGCGCCGACCGGCAGCGCCGCCGGACTTGAGTACCCGGCGAACTTCGATGATATGAGTGCTCAGGCGATCCAGTTCTTCGGCGACGTCGCTCTTCTGAGCGAGCATGACCATTTCCTGCTCCAGGCGCTGCGGGTCCATCTCGGCTTTCATGTCGGCGAAGCGGTCGAGGACTTTCTGGCGCTGGGTGGCGAGCATCTGCGGGACCAGTTCTCGCAGGGTCACCACGTCTTCTTCAATAGCGGTCAGGCGATCATTGATCAACCGCGCCAGCTCCGCGCCTTCGCGCTCGCGGCCGGCCTTGAGTTCCTTCAGGCCTTCGTTGAACAGTGCCAGTGCTTCGGCATTCAAGGCTTGCGGGTCGGTGGCGTCGCCCACCAGCACGCCCGGCCAGGCCAGCACTTCCAGCGGGTTCAGCGCCGCCGGGTTCTTGATCAGGCCGGCGATGGTCTCAGCGGCGGCAACCAATTGCGCGGCGCGCTCGCGATCCACTTGCAGGGGTTTGTCAGTGTTTTCTTCGGTGAAGCGCAGGGTGCATTCGAGTTTGCCTCTGGAGATGCCTTGGCGCAGCGCTTCGCGGACCGCGCCTTCGAGATCGCGAAACGACTCCGGCAGACGCAAGTGCGGTTCCAGGTAGCGGCTGTTGACCGAGCGCAATTCCCAGCTCAGGGTACCTTGGGCGCCGGCTTTCTCGACGCGGGCGAAGGCGGTCATGCTGTGCACCATGGAGGTACCTCGCAATGCAGGTTCATGCGTTACCAGAGGTTTCGCACACCCGATCTATATGAATTTAAGCCGAGAGGCAGCAAAGGCGCAGGATTGTAGCGCAGTGGGGCGGATGCGCCCAAACACACGGTGTGACAAAGGGCTGCAGGCCGTCGGTTAAGCTCTGTTCTAAGCTCGAGTCAGAGCCTTCAATCGTCGGGCGGATTTTTTAGAAGTGCCCAGCCCTGGCGCACGGCTCTATAATGCTCGGCAGTTTTCCGTCCCCCGTACAGGTATTCCCTATGAAACGTCCAAGTGGTCGCGCTGCCGATCAGCTCCGCTCGATCCGCATTACCCGCAACTACACCAAACACGCCGAGGGATCCGTACTGGTCGAGTTCGGTGATACCAAAGTCATCTGCACCGTCAGCGTCGAAAACGGCGTGCCGCGGTTCCTCAAAGGCCAGGGTCAGGGTTGGTTGACGGCCGAATACGGCATGCTGCCGCGCGCCACCGGCGAGCGTAACCAGCGAGAAGCGAGTCGCGGCAAGCAAGGCGGCCGGACCCTGGAAATCCAGCGTTTGATCGGTCGCTCCCTGCGCGCTTCGCTGGACATGTCCAAGCTGGGCGACGTCACCCTGTACGTCGACTGCGACGTGATCCAGGCTGACGGCGGCACCCGCACTGCGTCCATCACTGGCGCCATGGTTGCACTGGTCGATGCCTTGAAAGTGATCAAGAAGCGTGGCGGCCTGAAAGGCGGCGACCCGCTCAAGCAAATGATCGCGGCCGTTTCGGTCGGCATGTACCAGGGTGAACCTGTGCTCGATCTCGACTACCTGGAAGACTCGGCTGCCGAGACTGACCTGAACGTGGTGATGACCAGCACTGGCGGCTTCATCGAAGTGCAGGGCACAGCCGAAGGCGCACCGTTCCAGCCTGAAGAGCTGACTGCCATGCTGGAGCTGGCGAAGAAAGGCATGAGCGAAATCTTCGAATTGCAAAAGGCTGCACTGGCTGACTGACCGGAACCATTCCAGGCAAGGAGGACGTTATGAGTGGCGAGCAAGAGCTGCTTCCCACCCCGAGCAAAGAAGTTCGGCAGTGGGCGATGTTTTGTCACCTGTCCGCCTTGCTGGGGATCTGGATTCCGTTCGGTACGCTGATCGGCCCGCTGATTCTCTGGCAGATGAAGCGCGAGATGGACCCGTTTGTCGATGCGCAGGGCAAGGAGGCGCTGAACTTTCAGATCACCGTCGCTATTGCCTCCGCCATTTGCTTCCTGCTGATGGTGGTGATCATCGGGTTCTTCCTGTTTGGTCTGGTGGCGATTGGTGCGTTGGTGTTAACGATCATTGCTGGTGTGAAGGCCAATGAAGGAGTCCCTTACAGGTATCCGTTCACTTGGCGGCTGATCAAGTAGCGAGCAGCGCGTAACTCTTGTGGGAGCAAGCCCGCTCCCATATTGAGATTTTAGTGTGCATAAAAATATCGATAGGCATCGGGTTGTGTGCAACGCGCAGTGCGCCGACATTTTAATTTAATTACCCTTTCTTGTAGGACTTTTCTTTTTTAAAGTTAGAACTTTCCCTCGATCTGAAAGTTAAATGGCTGAAAGCTTAAGCCACTGTCCAGACTCTCACTTGTACAAATCTCTTTCCTACACTTCTAGTCACAACTGCACGGTCTCAGCGCGGTGTAGGAGCTTGGCAATGGGACTTGGTGGTTGATAAAGTTGCGCCAAGTAATATTTATCAAGAAATATTTCGATATATTCTGACCATTGACGGTCCTTGAATCAAATACTAGCCAGTGTTGAGAGATCAACCCGTTCAAGTGGCGTGTCCAGGTAAAAAGTTCGCCCCTGAATATATATAAAAGAATAATTTCAATGATTCAGCTCGATTTTTACGGAACACTTGTGGCCGCCTCTTTAGTGCTGTTGCTCGGGCGCGGCCTTGTTACACGTGTTGGTTTTTTACGTGCCTACAATATCCCTGAGCCCGTAGCCGGTGGTCTTGTGGTCGCCTTGCTGCTCTTGGCGTTACGGGGCCTTGATATTGAAGTGCGCTTTGATACTTCACTGCAGACGCCCTTGATGCTGGCGTTTTTTGCCACGATTGGATTGAGTGCGGACTTCGCCAGCCTGAAGAAAGGCGGTCGCGTTGTGGGGGTGTTTCTACTGGCGGTCATCGGCCTGCTGGTGGTCCAGAATGCCATGGGCATCGGACTCGCGACGGCGTTGGGGCTCGATCCGTTGATGGGCTTGTTGACGGGCTCGATTACATTGGCCGGCGGTCACGGGACAGGCGCTGCATGGGGCGCCACGTTCAGTGAGAAGTACGGCCTGGCCTCCGCCTCTGAACTTGCGATGGCCTCTGCGACGTTCGGCTTGGTACTGGGTGGTTTGATTGGTGGTCCGGTCGCTCGCTTGCTGATCAAGCGCGTCCAGGCACCCTGCCTCGAGCAAGACAAGCTGCGGTTGCCGAAGGGTTTTGAGCAGCCAAACAAAGAGCGTTCGATCACGCCTTTTTCGTTTATTGAGACACTCGCCTTGATCGCCGTCAGCCTGATGGCTGGCTCCCTCTTGAATGGCCAGCTTCAAGGAACAGCGTTTGAGTTGCCGACATTCGTATGCGTCTTGTTCATGGGCGTGGTTTTACGCAATGGGCTTTCCGCATTGGGCCTGTATCAGGTGTTTGAGCGTGAGGTCTCCGTGCTGGGTAATGTCAGCCTGTCGCTGTTTCTGGCAATCGCTCTGATGTCACTCAAACTGTGGGATCTGGCTGCACTGGCGTTGCCGATCTTCATCATCCTGGCTGCTCAAGCGTTGGTCATGGCGCTGTATGCGATTTTCGTGACGTTCAGAGTCATGGGCAGTAACTATGATGCGGCAGTACTGGCGGCGGGGCATTGTGGTTTTGGATTAGGTGCAACGCCAACGGCCATTGCCAACATGCAGGCGGTGACACAGCGTTACGGGCCTTCGCAAATAGCATTTCTGGTGGTGCCGATGGTGGGCGCTTTCTTCATCGACATCATTAATGTCGTCGTGATCAAGTTGTACCTCACGCTGCCGTTTTTTGCCGCTGCTTGAAGTTCTGATCGCTGCTGAATATCCATAAAAAATGCCCGTATCTTGCGATACGGGCATTTTTTTCAACCGACCTGGACAAATTAAATGGTCAGTGTCCAGTCGTAGTCCACGATCAGCGGCGCATGCTGCGAGAACCGTGGCTGACGTGGCAAACGTGCGCTGCGAACAAAGCGGCGCAGGCCCGGGGTCAGTATCTGGTAATCGAAGCGCCAGCCCAGGTTGAGCATCTCAGCCTGTTCGTTGTCCGGCCACCAGCTGTACTGATCACCTTCACGGCTGACTTCGCGCAGGGCATCGACATAACCCATGTTGCCGACAATCTCGTCCATCCAGGCCCGTTCAGGCGCCAGGAAACCCGGAGATTGCTGGCTGTCGCGCCAGTTCTTGATATCCAGCTTCTGTTGCGCCACGTACAGTGAGCCACAGTAAATGTACTCGCGACGTTTGCGCCGCTGTTTATCCAGATAACGGGCGAAGTCGTCCATTAGCTTGAACTTCTGGTTCAAGTCTTCATCGCCGTTCTGCCCCGAAGGGAGCAGCAAGGTCGCGATGCTGACCTTGTCGAAATCGGCTTGCAGGTAACGCCCATAGCGGTCGGCCGTCTCGAAGCCGAGACCGCTGATGACTGCCTTCGGTTGCAACCGCGAATACAAAGCCACGCCACCCTGGGCGGGAACTTCGGCTTCGCAGGCATAAAGGAAGTAGCCATCCAGTTGGAAGGCTGGATCGTCCAGTTCAAAGGCGGAGGCGCGGGTGTCCTGCAGGCAGATGACGTCGGCATTCTGTGCTTGCAGCCAACTGAGCAAACCTCGCTCCACTGCAGCCTGAATACCATTGACGTTCACACTGATGATCCGCATAAATGGCCCCAAAAATCGCGTGCGTGTATGATACACGGCGTCAACCTAATTAGCTAAATCCGTGGTATTTGGGGTTTTTTCATGCAAGCGTATCAGCGCGATTTCATTCGTTTTGCCATCGATCGCGGCGTTTTGCGCTTCGGTGAGTTCACCCTGAAGTCCGGGCGCACCAGTCCTTACTTCTTCAATGCCGGCCTGTTCAACTCGGGTTCGGCCCTGGCGCAGCTGGGTCGTTTCTACGCGGCAGCCATCGTCGAGAGCGGCATCCCGTTCGACGTGTTGTTTGGCCCAGCCTACAAAGGCATCCCGTTGGCGGCAACCACTGCGGTGGCCCTGGCTGAGCATCACAACCGTGATTTGCCATGGTGCTTCAACCGCAAAGAGGCCAAGGCACACGGCGAAGGCGGCAGCCTGGTTGGCGCGCCATTGACCGGCGACGTGCTGATCATCGATGACGTGATCACCGCTGGCACCGCGATCCGTGAAGTGATGCAGATCATCGCTTCCCAGGAAGGCGCCAAGGCAGCGGGCGTGCTGATCGCCCTGAACCGCCAGGAGCGCGGCAATGGTGAGCTGTCGGCGATCCAGGAAGTGGAGCGTGACTTCGGGATTCCGGTGATCAGCATTGTTTCGCTGAACCAGGTGCTCGAATTCCTCGCGGACGATCCGCAGCTCAAGCAGCACCTGCCAGCCGTAGAAGCCTACCGCGCCCAATTCGGCGTATAACCGCAGCTCCCTCAGGGATCGCAGGCGAAAAAAGACCCCGCTCAGTCAGGCTGATCGGGGTTTTTTTCTGGATCGGGGGCGTCCGCGAGGTTATTTCTTGCTCGCTGGCTTGATGACCTCGGCGCTTTTGATTCCAGGTTTTTCCGACTTCTCCGGGTAGGGATCTTTCACCGCGTCGCCTTGGCCGGTCAGAATTTTCCAGCCATAGAGCGAATGTACGGTTTTACGAAACTGTGGGCACGGCGGCATCGACGTTTTGGCCTGATTCGAATATGGGTGGCCGCAGTCGACACACTCGTAAGTGCCTGCGGAAACATCGCTGCCGTAAGGAACGTAATCTTTTTTCATGAGGGAGTCCTCCTGTGGATACAGGGCAGATCCTATGCAGATTGATTCCTGCGCGATGTCAGACGTTTCGCTGAGTCAGGTAAGGCGATTCCTATGCCCATAAAAAAGATCGCAGACTTCGTCAGTGCCTACGGAATATTCGTACGTCCGTGGGCGCTGCCGAAGGCTGCGATCTTCTGATATTGGTATATCAGTGACGCTTGCGGTTACTGATCAAAGTACCTACGCCGGTGTCGGTGAAAATTTCCAGCAGGATCGCATTCGGCACGCGACCATCGATGATCAACGAGCTGCCCACGCCACCCTGAACCGCTTCCAGCGCGCAACGGATCTTCGGCAGCATGCCGCCGTAGATCGTGCCGTCGGCGATCAAGTCGTCCACTTGCTGAGTTGTCAGACCCGTCAGGACCGTGCCCGACTTGTCCATCAGGCCAGCAATGTTGGTCAGCAGCATCAGCTTTTCAGCCTTCAGCGCTTCAGCGACTTTACCGGCCACCAGGTCAGCGTTGATGTTGTACGACTCGCCGTTGGCGCCGACGCCGATCGGCGCGATCACCGGAATGAAATCGCCTTTGACCAGCAGGTTCAGCAGGTCGGTGTTGATCCCGACCACTTCGCCCACCTGGCCGATGTCGATGATTTCCGGTTGGGTCATCTCCGGGGTCTGACGGGTCACGGTGAGCTTTTTCGCACGAATCAGCTCGGCGTCTTTACCGGTCAGGCCGATGGCGCTGCCGCCATGACGGTTGATCAGGTTGACGATGTCCTTGTTGACCTGGCCGCCGAGGACCATTTCCACCACGTCCATGGTCTGCGCATCCGTCACGCGCATGCCATCGATGAAGTGACTCTCGATCGACAGACGCTTGAGCAAGTCGCCGATTTGCGGGCCGCCGCCGTGAACCACCACCGGGTTAATCCCGACGGCTTTCATCAGCACGATGTCGCGGGCGAAGCCGGTTTTCAGCTCCTCGCTTTCCATCGCGTTGCCGCCGTATTTGATCACCAGCGTCTTGCCGACATAGCGGCGGATGTAAGGCAGCGCTTCGGACAGGACCTTGGCGGTGTTGGCGGCGGCTTCGCGTTCGAGGGTCATTCAGGGCTCCGGGTGAATCAGAAGATCAAAACGGTAATTGGAGATCAGGTGCAACACGCTTCAACTGGACTTTGAAAACATCCTTGATGCGCTGCAATTCAGCCTCGTCATCGGCCTCGAAGCGCAGCACCAGCACCGGCGTGGTGTTGGACGCGCGCACCAGGCCCCAGCCTTTGGCATAGTCGACTCGCACGCCGTCGATGGTGGTCAGGTCGGCGCCTTCGCCCCACGTCGCGTCGTGCAATGCATCAATGATGCTGAATTTGCTCTCTTCGGTCACATGGATATTGATTTCCGGCGTAGAAATATCGTTCGGGAAGGTTGCAAACAGCTCTTCTGCGGTGGATTTTTCCTTGCTGAGGATTTCCAGCAGCCGTGCGGCGCTGTAAATGCCATCGTCGAAACCGAACCAGCGCTCCTTGAAGAAGATGTGCCCGCTCATTTCGCCGGCCAACAGGGCGCCGGTTTGTTTCATTTTCTTTTTGATCAACGAGTGACCGGTCTTCCACATTAGCGGACGACCGCCGTATTCCTTGATCAGCGGGGTCAGGCGGCGGGTGCATTTGACGTCGAAGATGATTTCCGCGTCCGGGTTGCGCGCCACTACGTCGCGGGCGAACAGCATCAGCAGGCGGTCGGGGTAAACGATGCTGCCGGTGTTGGTCACTACGCCAACGCGGTCGCCGTCGCCGTCGAAAGCCAGGCCGAGGTCGGCGTTGGTTTCCTTGACCTTGGCGATCAGGTCGACGAGGTTTTCAGGCTTGCCCGGGTCCGGGTGGTGGTTCGGAAAGTTGCCGTCGACGTCGCAGAACAGCGGGATGACTTCGCAGTTCAGCGCTTCGATCAGTTGTGGGGCGATCACACCAGCCGCGCCGTTACCGCAGTCGACCACGACTTTGAGGCGGCGAGCGAGTTTGATGTCCTCGACGATTTCAGTGTTGTAGCGGTCGAGGATCTCGACTTGGGTGATGCTGCCCTTACCGCTGCTCAGGTTGTTGGTCTTGAGGCGCTCGTGCAGGGCCTGGATTTGTTCGTTGGCCAAGGTATCGCCAGCGATGACGATCTTGAAGCCGTTGTAGTTCGACGGGTTGTGGCTGCCGGTCAGCATCACGCCCGATTTACCGGCCAGTACGTTGGCGGCGTAGTACAGCGCCGGCGTTGGCACCAGGCCCACGTCACTGACATGGCAACCGGCCTCGGCCAGGCCTTTGATCAGTTGTTCGACCAGTTCCGGGCCGGACAGGCGACCATCACGGCCAACGGAAACGTTCGGTTCGCCCTGGGACAGGCTCTGGGCGCCGATGGCGCGACCAAGCCAGTAAGCGGTTTCAGCGTTCAGGAATTCCGGGACGGTGCCGCGAATGTCGTAGGCGCGGAAAATGCTGTCGGGGAATGTGGGTGCGACTTGGGCTGGGGTGCTCATCTGTAGGAATGCTCCATCTCGAAAGTGGCTGGACCTGTCAGCGAAGAACTCGTCGGCCGGCTCAAACTGAAGGGTATGACGGCGTTTTCCGCAGAGAGTTCGTGGTGCGAAAAGGCCATGACACCGGTTTCACTGAGCATTTGGCGGGCAATGCCTTGATTTCCAGTGTTAAACCTTGCAGATGACGTTCGTGCAATTTGTGGCGATGGAGCTTGCTCCCGCAGGCCGGCCCGCGCTCGGGCGCAGCGGTTCCGGTATGAGCGCTGCACACTCAAGCGGGAGCAAGCCCCCTCGCCACAAGGTCGCCTGCTTTTCGATCAGTGGCTGCCGGAATGCCCGAAACCGCCCGCGCCGCGCTCGGTTTCGACGAACTCTTCAACCATTTCGAAATGCGCTTGAACCACTGGCACCAGCACCAATTGGGCGAGGCGCTCGCCCACGACCATGTTGAAGTCGGTCTGGCCACGGTTCCAGCACGAAACCATCAGTGGACCCTGGTAATCGGAGTCGATCAACCCGACCAGATTGCCCAGCACGATGCCGTGCTTATGGCCCAGGCCGGAGCGCGGCAGAATCAGCGCCGCCAAGCCTGGATCGCCAATGTAAACGGACAGGCCGGTCGGAATCAGCACGGTTTCACCCGGCTTGATCACGGTGTCTTTTTCCAGCATGGCGCGCAGGTCGAGGCCGGCGGAGCCTGGGGTGGCGTACTGCGGCAGCGGAAATTCAGTACCGATGCGGGGGTCGAGGATCTTGGCTTGTAAAGCGTGCATGTAAATTAAACCTGGTTCAGACGTTCGGCGATAAAAGTGATCAGCTGGCGAGCGATTTTGCTCTTGCTGGTCTGGGCGAAAAGTGTGGCGTGGAGCTCGCGGTCGATCACGCTGCAGGCGTTTTCTTCGCTGTTGAAGCCAATGCTCGGGTTGGCGACGTCGTTGGCGACGATCAAATCGAGGTTCTTGTCTTTCAATTTGCGCGCCGCGTAATCGAGCAGGTGTTCGGTTTCAGCGGCGAAGCCGACACTGAACGGACGGTCGGGGCGCGTGGCGATGGTGGCCAGGATGTCCGGGTTGCGGACCATCTGTAGCAACAAGCCGTCGCCGTTCGTAGGGTCTTTCTTGAGTTTCTGTGGGGCGACGACTTCCGGGCGGTAGTCTGCGACCGCTGCGGAGGCAATGAACAGGTCGCAAGGGATCGCGGCTTCACAGGCCGCGAGCATGTCGCGGGCACTGACCACGTCGATGCGCGTGACGCGATCCGGGGTCGGCAGGTGCACCGGGCCGGTGATCAGGGTGACGCGGGCGCCGGCTTCAACTGCGGCCTCGGCCAGGGCAAAGCCCATTTTTCCGGAGCTGTGGTTGGTGATGTAGCGGACAGGGTCGATGTTTTCCTGGGTCGGGCCAGCGGTGATCAGCACGTGTTTGCCGGTCAGTGCCTGGCGCTGGAAGCAGTCCGCCGCGCACTGGGCCAGTTCGACGGCTTCGAGCATGCGGCCGAGCCCGACATCGCCGCAGGCTTGGCTACCGGAGGCCGGGCCGAAGGCTTTGATGTTGCGGTTTTCGAGGGTTTGCAGGTTGGCCTGGGTCGCCGGGTCGCGCCACATGGCCTGGTTCATCGCCGGGGCAACGGCAACCACGGCGTCGGTGGCCAGCACCAGTGTGGTCAGCAGGTCGTCGGCAATGCCTTGGGCCAGACGGGCAATCAGGTCCGCAGTGGCCGGAGCTATCAGCACCATGTCAGCCCACTTGGCCAGCTCGATATGGCCCATTGCGGCTTCGGCCGCCGGGTCCAGCAGGTCCAGATGAACCGGGTGGCCGGACAAGGCCTGCATGGTCAGCGGAGTAATGAACTCGGCGCCGCCACGGGTCATGACCACGCGCACTTCGGCGCCCTGGTCGATCAAACGGCGAACCAGGTCAGCGCTCTTGTAGGCAGCAATGCCGCCGCCGACGCCCAGAACGATGCGTTTCCGATACAGCCGCTGCATAGGTCTGCCTTTCATTTCGTTAATGACTGCGTGGCGATACCCCCTCCCCAGGAGTGAAATCGCCCGCAAAAAAGATGGGCTACGATATCACAGCGACCGCTACGGAACAGCGGCGCCCACAGACAGGGAGGTGCTATGAGTATTCGCGATTGGCCGGCGGCGGAACGGCCGCGGGAGAGGTTGCTGGAGTTGGGCTCGGCGAGCCTTTCGGACGCTGAGCTGCTGGCGATTTTTTTACGGACCGGCGTGGCGGGTAAAAGCGCAGTGGATTTGGCGCGACATCTGTTGAATCAGTTCGGCAGTCTGCGTTCGCTGTTGGAAGCCGATCAAGCAACATTCAGCAAGCAATTAGGGCTCGGTCCGGCGAAATTCGCTCAGTTGCAGGCAGTGTTGGAAATGGCCCGTCGGCACCTGGCTGAACGCTTGCGCCACAGTTCAGTGTTGGAGAATCCGCTGGTCGTGCGTGACTACCTCAAGTCGATGCTGCGACACGAGCCTCATGAGGTATTTGGCTGCCTGTTTCTGGACTCGAAACATCGAGTGCTGGCGTTTGAATCACTGTTTCGTGGTTCTATCGACTGCACCAGCGTTTATCCGCGTCAGGTGGTCAAGCGTGCTTTGGCCCATAACGCTGCAGCGTTGATCCTTTGCCACAACCATCCGTCAGGCAATCCCGACCCCAGCCAAGCCGATCGACAATTGACCAAGCGCCTCCAGGAGGCGCTGGACCTGATCGATGTGCGAATACTCGACCACTTCATCATCGGCGACGGAGATCCGCTGTCGATGGCTGAATATGGGTGGATGTAGAAGGGGCTTCAGTTAACCGAAAACCTTGTGGGAGCGGGCTTGCCCGCGATGGCGCCTGCACAGTCGGCACCTAGGTTGGATCTGCCGGCCTCATCGCGGGCAAGCCCGCTCCCACAGGTTTAGTGTTGTAGCGACTACTTGAGGTTGACCTTGGAGTAATCCTGGCGGCCAAACGGGCTCACCGAATAACCCTCGACTTCCTTGCGCATCAGCGCAAAAGCCGTCGGATGCGCCAGCGGCAGCCACAGCGCCTGCTGCTGGATCTGCGCCTGAGCCTGTTCATAAAGCTTGGTGCGTACACCTTGCTCGGAAGTGGTCTTGCCGGCACTGATCAGCTTGTCCAGATCCTGATTGCAGTAACGGGCGAAGTTGGTGCCGGACTTGACCGCCGCGCAGGAAAACTGCGGCGTCAGGAAGTTGTCCGGGTCACCGTTGTCGCCTGCCCAGCCCATGAACAGCAGATCGTGTTCGCCGGCCTTGGCGCGGCGGATCACTTCGCCCCATTCGATTACGCGAATTTCGGCTTGAATGCCGATTTCCGCGAGGTCCGACTGGAGCATTTGCGCGCCGAGGCTTGGGTTCGGGTTCAGCAGGCTGCCGGAGGGACGGGTCCAGATGGTGGTCTGGAAACCGTCTTTGAGCCCGGCTTTGGCCATCAGGGCCTTGGCTTTTTCCACGTCATGCACGTAGCCCGGCAAGCCTTTGGCATAACTCCATGTGTTGGGCGGGTACGGGCCGTTGGCAGGTTCGGCGGTGTCTTCGAACACGGCTTTGACATAGCTGGCCTTGTCGAACGCGAGATTGATTGCCTGGCGCACTTCCGGCTTGTCCAACGGTGGATGCTGGCTGTTGATGGCGACGAACGCGGTCATGAACGCGTCGGTCTTTTCGATCTTCAGCGTCGGCTCTTTCAGCGCGGCTTGTACGTCCAGTGGCTTCGGCGACAGGGCAATCTGGCACTCATTACGGCGCAGTTTCTGCAACCGCACGTTGGCGTCCGGGGTGATGGCGAAGATCAGCGGGTCCACTGCAGGCTTGCCACGGAAGTAATCCGGGTTGGCCTTGTAGCGAATCGACGCGTCTTTCTGGAAGCGCGTGAACACGAACGGCCCGCTGCCGATCGGCTGGCTGTTGAGCTTCTCCGGGGTGCCCGCTTTCAGCAACTGGTCGGCGTATTCGGCGGGGTAGATCGAGGCGAACCCCATGCTCAGGGTTGGCAGGAACGTCGAATCCGGATGATCGAGGGTGAAACGCACGGTGAGCGGGTCCAGTGCGTCGATCTTCTTGATCAATGCCGGCAACTGCATCGATTGCGCGTGTGGGAAGCCGCTCTGCGCCACTTTGTGCCAAGGGTTGGCCGGGTCGAGCATGCGGTCGAAGCTGAATTTCACGTCTTCGGCGCTCAGATCGCGCGTCGGGCTGAAATATTCGGTGCGATGGAATTTCACCTGCGGGTGCAGCTTGAACACGTAGGTCAGGCCATCGGGGGTGACTTCCCAGCTGTCCGCGAGGCCGGCGACCACTTTGCCGCTGGCCGTGTCGAAGTCCACCAGGCGGTTCATCAATACGTCGGCCGAGGCGTTGGTGGTGGTCAGCGAGTTGTATTGCACCACGTCGAACCCTTCCGGGCTGGCCTCGGTGCAGACGCTCAGGGCGGCGGCCTGGGCCAGCGGGCTCAGTAGAAGCGGGGCGAGCAACAGCGGTAGGGCAGCGAGGCGCATGGTCGGATTCCTTTACAGATCGAAGGCCCATCTGCAAGTGCAGTCTGGAAAAGGCTTACCCTAGTGGGCTCTTTTGCAAATGACTATCCCCTTTTTCATTTTAAGGGGAGTATGTGCGATTGTTTTCGGCGAGTGCTGCTTGAGGAAACTCCCGGATTGGCCGGTTGGCCGATGTTCTGCGACGAGCGGTCTTTATCGACGATAGCCTTTATCCAAGGCGCTCGCAGCCTGAAAAATGGGTTTTTTATCAAGTCTGTGCGCACGGAATGTTGTTGCACCTCAGTCTTTCTGGTATAAAGCAGCGCTCTTTTCTAGGGGCCCGGTTCCTTCACTGTAGGTGTAGCCGGTAAGACCTCTAAAGAAACGCGGCGCCTGGCGCCAAATGACTGAGAGATTAAGCGGCCAACCCATGCCGGGTTGGGCATGTGGTTTTAGAGGGCTGAGGCATGTCGAGAGTATGTCAAGTTACCGGTAAGGGTCCGGTGACTGGGAATAACATTTCCCACGCAAACAACAAAACCCGTCGTCGTTTCCTGCCGAACCTGCAGCATCACCGCTTCTGGGTTGAAGAAGAGAAACGTTTCGTGCGTCTGCGCGTATCTGCCAAAGGCATGCGTATCATCGACAAGCGTGGCATCACTGTCGTGCTGGCCGAAATCCGCAAAGCTGGCAAGATCTAAGGGAGATAATCATGCGTGAATTGATTCGTTTGATCTCGAGCGCCGGTACTGGTCACTTCTACACTACCGACAAGAACAAGCGCACTACTCCGGACAAAATCGAGATCAAGAAATTTGATCCGGTTGTTCGTAAGCACGTGATCTACAAAGAAGGCAAAATCAAGTAATTGATTTTTCCCTCTTACGAAAAAGGCCCGTATCGCGAGATACGGGCCTTTTTTGTTGCTTGAATTTAGTGGTGTCAGGCAGTGCCTCATCGCGAGCAAGCTCGCTCCCACAGGGCGTTGTGTCGATCACAAAACCTGTGGGAGCGGCTTGCCCGCGATGAGGCCGGCGGGGACAACACAAATCTTCAGGCCTTCTGTTCAAACGCCACATAGATCTTGCGGCAAGTCTCCAGCACTTCCCAGGTGCCTCTGAACCCGGCCGGGATTACAAAGCGATCACCCGCACGCACGGTCTTGCTGTTGCCATCGTTATCGCGCAGCACCGAAACACCCTGAACGATTTCGCAGTATTCATGTTCGGTGAAGTTCACGTGCCACTGGCCAACCGCGCCTTCCCACACGCCCGCATTCAACTGGCCACACGGGCTGTTGTAGTGGTTGTAAACCACCTGCTCGGGGTCGCCTTTCAAGATTTTCGCCTGGTCTGGTCTGTAACGCTCGGGCTTGGTGGTGGCCTGGCTGAAGTCGACGATGTTCTGGATGCTCATTGTTGTTATCCCCCGTGATTGCGGCGCGAGTGGCTGGAAAGGTGCTGGAAAGCCCAAAGTCTATGTTTATTAAAATGAACACCGCAAGGCCGTTTGCCGACCTTATGTCAAATATATTGAAACAACCCCGGTCACTGGTTTAGGGTGGCGGTTGCCTTGGGCCGAATTGCAGGCTGGCCGGGCAGAATTCCTGGGGACGTCCGCGAAGAACGCGGGGCGCTCGTATTCAATAAGAGGAGGACACTCGAATGACCACCCTGACTCGTGCCGATTGGGAACAACGGGCTCGCGATCTGAAGATCGAAGGCCGTGCCTACATCAATGGCGAATACACCGATGCCGTCTCCAGCGAGACCTTCGAGTGCATCAGCCCGGTCGATGGCCGTCTGCTGGGCAAGATTGCCAGCTGTGACGCCGCCGACGCCCAGCGTGCTGTTGAAAATGCTCGCGCTACGTTCAATTCCGGCGTCTGGTCGCGCCTGGCGCCGACCAAACGCAAAGCCACCATGATCCGTTTCGCCGGCCTGCTGAAACAGCACGCCGAAGAGCTGGCCCTGCTTGAAACCCTCGACATGGGCAAGCCAATCAGCGATTCCCTGTACATCGACGTTCCCGGCGCAGCGCAAGCCCTGAGCTGGAGCGGCGAAGCCATCGACAAAATCTACGACGAAGTTGCCACGACCCCGCACGATCAGCTGGGTCTGGTCACTCGCGAGCCGGTGGGCGTCGTCGGCGCGATCGTACCGTGGAACTTCCCGTTGATGATGGCCTGCTGGAAACTCGGCCCGGCGCTGTCCACCGGTAACTCGGTGATCCTCAAGCCGTCGGAAAAATCGCCGCTGACCGCCATCCGCATCGCTGCGCTGGCCGTTGAAGCCGGCATCCCGAAAGGCGTGCTGAACGTGCTGCCGGGCTACGGTCACACCGTCGGCAAGGCCCTGGCCCTGCACAACGATGTCGACACGCTGGTGTTCACCGGTTCGACCAAGATCGCCAAACAATTGCTGATCTACTCCGGCGAATCGAACATGAAGCGCGTCTGGCTCGAAGCCGGCGGCAAGAGCCCGAACATCGTGTTCGCCGATGCGCCAGACCTGCAAGCTGCCGCTGAAGCAGCAGCCGGCGCTATCGCCTTCAACCAGGGCGAAGTCTGCACCGCCGGTTCGCGTCTGCTGGTCGAGCGTTCGATCAAGGACACATTCCTGCCGCTGGTGATCGAGGCCCTGAAAACCTGGAAGCCAGGCAACCCGCTGGACCCGGCGACCAACGTCGGCGCGCTGGTGGACACCCAGCAGATGAATACCGTGCTGTCCTACATCGAATCCGGTCACGCCGATGGCGCCAAACTGGTCGCTGGCGGCAAGCGCACGCTGCAGGAAACCGGTGGCACTTACGTTGAGCCGACGATTTTCGATGGCGTCAGCAACGCGATGAAAATCGCTCAGGAAGAAATCTTTGGCCCGGTCCTGTCGGTCATTGCTTTCGATACCGCCGAGGAAGCCATCGCGATTGCCAACGATACGCCGTACGGCCTCGCCGCTGCGGTGTGGACCAAGGACATCTCGAAGGCTCACCTCACCGCCCGTGCGCTGCGTGCCGGTAGCGTGTGGGTCAACCAGTACGACGGCGGCGACATGACCGCACCGTTCGGCGGCTTCAAGCAGTCGGGCAACGGCCGTGACAAGTCGCTGCACGCGTTCGACAAGTACACCGAACTGAAGGCGACCTGGATCAAGTTGTAAGCCAGTGATGGGGCCCGACAGTTTATCGGGCTCCTGAGCGACGCAGATCCCTGTGGGAGCGGGCTTGCTCGCGGAGGCGCCGTAACAGCCAACCATGATGTTGGATGTAATGGCCTCTCCGCGAGCAAGCCCGCTCCCACATTTGTTTTGTGTTGTCTGTGAAAAATAACAATCCACAGGAGCGTGGAACATGCGTTGGGCGACTTATTTCGCCGTGTTGGCGTCGGTCTTGAGTGTCGGCCTGGCCCTGGGCGTCAGCATGCCGCTGGTGTCATTTCGCCTGGAAGGCTGGGGTTACGGCTCGTTTGCCATCGGCGTAATGGCCGCGATGCCGGCGATTGGCGTATTGCTGGGGGCGAAAATTTCCAGCCATCTGGCGGCGCGACTTGGCACGGCCAATCTGATGCGTTTGTGTCTGTGGGCCGGGGCGGCATCCATCGGTTTGCTGGCGCTGTTGCCGAGTTATCCGGTATGGCTGGTGCTGCGGCTGATGATCGGGGTGATCCTGACCCTCGTCTTCATCCTCGGTGAAAGCTGGATCAATCAATTGGTGGTCGAGCAGTGGCGCGGCCGTCTGGTGGCGCTGTATGGCAGCAGCTATGCCCTGAGTCAGTTGGCTGGGCCGCTGTTGCTGGGCGTTTTGGGCACCGAACACGATTATGGATTCTGGGTGGGTGTCTGCTTGCTCATGGTGGCACCGTTCCTGTTGCTCGGTCGCAGCGGTGCACCGACCAGTGAAGCCTGCAGCGTGACCTTCAGCGATTTGTGGGGGTTCTGCCGAGGCTTGCCGGCGATCGCCTGGGGCGTGGCGCTGTTCGCCGCGTTCGAGGCGATGATCCTGACCTTGCTGCCGGTCTATTGCCTGCGCCAGGGCTTCACCACAGAAATCGCGTTGGCCATGGTCAGCACCGTGGTGGTCGGGGATGCCTTGCTGCAACTGCCGATTGGCGCACTGGCGGATCGTCTTTCGCGACGTACGTTGTTCACCGGTTGCGCCGTGGTGCTGATGCTCTCGAGCCTGGCGATCCCGTTGCTGATCGACACGTTGCTGATCTGGCCGTTGTGGGTGCTGTTCGGCGCCAGTGCCGGGGGCTTGTTCACCCTGTCACTGATCCTGATCGGCGAGCGTTACCGCGACGATGCGCTGGTGCGGGCTAACGCGCACATTGCGCAACTGTGGGGCATTGGTTGTCTGATCGGGCCGTTGGCGGCTGGCGCCGGCAGTCAGTGGATCAGCGGTCATGCGTTGCCGTTGCTGATGGCGGCAGGGGCGTTCGGGTTGGTGATTTTGCTGATGCGTCAGGGGGCATTCGGCACTGTCCCCGAACCTGCCTGACTCCAAACTGCCAGTCACACACATATCCTGTGGGAGCGGGCTCGCCCGCGAAAGCGGTGTATCAGCTGAGAAAATAATGGCGGATGTATCGACCTCTTCGCGGGCAAGCCCGCTCCCACAGGGTTTTATAGTGCCTGCTACAGCATTTTCTCCAGACCCACCGCCTCACTCATCCAGGCGTTAAAACGGCGCCACATGCTTCCCGGTTCCTTGGTCAGCGTGTGCATTTTGCCGTCGTCTTCAGTCACCCAGACGATCCGGTCATTTTCCAGTTTCACCTGATAGCTCACGGGCGGCGCCATACCCTCCATGGCCGCTTTGCGCACATGCGCGGCGAGTTCGGGGCTGTCCACCAGCACCCCGACTTCGGTGTTCCAAAGCACTGAGCGTGGGTCGAAGTTGAACGAGCCGATGAAGGATTTCTGCTGGTCGAAGATCATCGCCTTGCTGTGCAGGCTGGAGTCGGAGCCCCGGAACGACTTGCCGTAGAAAATATGCGGCCCGCTGCCGCCGCCTTCGCCGGGCTGGCGACGCAATTCGTACAATTTCACGCCATGTTCCAGCAGCGCCCGGCGATAGGGCGCGTAACCGCCGTGCACTGCGGGCACGTCGGTGGCTTCCAGCGAGTTGGTCAGCAGGCTGACGGAGACTCCGGCATCGGCGCGGCCAGTAAGGTAAACCAGCCCTGGCTGGCCAGGCACAAAGTAAGCCGAGATCATGATCAGCTCTTTGCTGACCCCGGTCAGCTCGGGCGCCAACTGCGTGGTCAGCAGCAAGTGCGGGTCAGGCTCACCATCCGACAAAACCTTGCTCGGTGCGTCCCACAAGGCCTGGTTCCAGGCCCAGATCAGCTCCCGGCGCCAGATGTCCATGCGCGGGTTGGTGGTGTAAGTCATCAGCTGCTGATACAGCGCATGATTCTGCTTGCGCGTCTCTTCCAGCGACTCTTCCAGGCGCGTGCGGGTATTTTGCAGGTCCTTTTGTGTCGGTTTGCTCGACAGGAATTCATCGATCGGCTTGCTCAGTGCGCTGTTCCAGTACTGGTCGAAACTGTGGCCAAGCTGCTCGGCGACCGGGCCGACGCCCAGCATGTCGATGTCAGTGAAATTCAGGTTGGGCTCGGCATCGAAATATTCGTCCCCCAGGTTGCGGCCGCCGACGATGGCCGCGCTGTTGTCCGCCAGCCACAGCTTGTTGTGCATGCGCCGGTGTTGCAGCGACAGGTTTAACAGTCGGCCCAGGGTGCGCGTCACGCCCGTGGCCCGGCCCAGGTGCAGCGGGTTGAACAGGCGGATCTGGATCTGCGGGTGCGCGGCCAGCGTGGCGATGATCCAGTCGAGGCCGTCGCTGGTGGTGTCGTCGAGCAGGATTCTGACGCGCACGCCACGGTCGGCGGCTTTGAGCAACTCGTCCACCAGCATGCGAGTGCTGATGCCGTCGTGGACGATGTAGTACTGCAAGTCGAGGCTGCTTTGGGCGTTGCGGATCAACTCGGCGCGGGCCATGAAGGCTTCGCCGCTATTGGACAGCAGGCGAAAACCGGACTTGCCCTCGTGGGGTGCGGCCTGAGCCTGGATCGATCGCCCGAATGCCGAGTCGCTGGCGGGCAGCGCCTGACTCGGTTCGCGTTGAACATCGAGACTGGCGCAACCGCCCAGGAACGAGGCGAGTAGCAGAAGAGCGAGCAGGGGCTGTCTGACTCTCACGTGGGATCGTTCCGATTGGCGGCAGGTGTCGGCATATGGACGCTGGATTGCGCAGAAAGGTCAGTCGGCCCTGCTGTCGGTTTCCGCCAGCAGTTTAATTGCCGCGGCGCCGACCTTGCGCACCGCTTCTTCGATCTGCGCTGTTGGTTTGGCAGCGTAGTTCATACGCAGACAGTTACGGTATTTGCCCGAGGCAGAAAAGATGCTGCCGACGGCAATCTGTACGCCCTGGTCGTGCAAGGCTCGGTTCAGTTTCAGGGTGTCGAAGCCGTCAGGCAATTCGACCCAGAGCATGAAACTGCCTTGCGGGCGACTGGCGCGGGTACCTGCCGGGAAATAGCGGCTGACCCAATCGATCATCATGTCGCGATTGCGCTGGTATTGCGTGCGCATCCTCCGCAAATGCGGTTCGAAGTGACCGGCCTTGAGGAATTCGGCGATGGCAATCTGCGGTTGCGGCGCAGTACAGCCGGTGCTGATGTATTTCATGTGCAGCACCCGCTCCAGATAGCGGCCCGGTGCAACCCAACCGATGCGCAAACCCGGCGCGATCGTCTTGGAAAATGAGCTGCAAAGCAGGACGCGGCCGTCTTCGTCGAAGGATTTGATCGTGCGCGGTCGCGGGTAGTTGTAGGCCAGTTCGCCATACACATCGTCTTCGATGATCGCCACGTCGAAACGCTGTGCGAGCGTCAACAACGCGCGTTTTCGCGACTCCGGCATGATGTAGCCCAGCGGGTTGTTGCAGTTGGGGGTCAACTGTATGGCCTTGATCGGCCATTGTTCCAAGGCCAGTTCCAGCGCATCGAGGCTGATCCCGGTCAGTGGGTCGGTGGGGATTTCCAGGGCCTTCATGTTCAGGCCCTTGAGCGTCTGCATGGCGCCGTGAAAACTCGGCGAATCCACCGCGACGATGTCGCCCGGCTCGCAGATGGAACGAATGCTGGTGGACAGCGCTTCGTGGCAGCCGGTGGTGATCACCAGGTCGTTGGCGGTCAATTGGCATCCGGAGTCGAGCATCAGGCGGGCGATTTGCTCACGCAGTTCGAGGGTGCCGTGGATGTTGTCGTAATACAGACCGGGCATGTCCTGCCGTCGGCTGATACGCGCAAGGTTGCGCAGCAACGGTTTCATGGTCGGCGTGGTGATGTCCGGCATGCCGCGACCCAGTTGCACCACATCCTTGCGCGGCACTGCGCGGATCAGTTCCAGCACCTGATCCCACTGCGAGATATCTACGGGTCGTTGGGCCGGCCGGCCAATCGCCGGCAGCTCCGGCAGGTCGCGACTCACCGGGACGAAATAGCCGGACTTGGGTTTCGGCATCGCCAGGCCGCTGTCTTCCAGCACCCGATAGGCCTGCTGCACCGTGCTCAGGCTGACCCCATGTTCGACGCTCAACGCCCGCACCGACGGCAGCCGGTCACCGGGGCGATAGAAGCCCTGTTCGATCCGCGTGCCGAGCAATTCGGCGAGGTTGACGTAAAGGGTCATGGCGCAGTCTCGATGTGGGTGATTTCGTTAACCAGTACAGATCAGCTAAAAAATCAAGATTCAGAGGCTGAAGTACCAAATCTGTATGGAATTAATACTGTTAAGTTGAATCTGTAATGCTTTTCGCCGCCCACGCATCATGAAAGCTCTGGCTACCCAAGTAAACAGGAGCAATCAAAATGAACGGCTTGAGCGATGTGCGGCTGACGTTACGCAGTCAGGAACTGGCGGCAGGGCAAATCAACGGTACACGCGGGGCGCAGATGCGCAATGCACCGTCCGGCCTGAGTCGCTGGGGTCTGTTCTGGCATCGTCTGCACACGCGCAAGGCGTTGCTGGAGCTGACGCCTGAGCAGTTGAAGGATGTCGGGTTGAGTCGGGAGCAGGCGCGGGAGGAGGGGCTTAAGCCGTTCTGGCGGATCTGAGACTGGCGGTGTTCGTTAGATCCATTCGCGAGCAAGTCCGCTCCCACATTTGATCGTCGTCGAACACCCAATCCATGTTCGCTGAAGACCTAATGTGGGAGCGGGCTTGCTCGCGAAGGCGTCAGTGAGGGCACTGAGATTTCTCAGACCAACTCTTTAAGCCGATGCCACAACATCCCCAGCGCCAACAACGGCGAGCGCAAATGCTTCCCTCCCGGGAATGTCATGTGCGGCACCTTCGCAAACAGATCGAACCCGCCACCCTGTTGCCCACTGATCGCCTCGGCCAACAACTTGCCCGCCAGATGCGTGGCATTCACCCCGTGACCGGAATAAGCCTGAGCGTAAAACACGTTCGGCTGGTCCTTGAGTCGGCCGATCTGCGGTAACCGATTGGCGCCGATGCCAATCATCCCGCCCCACTGATAATCGATTTTCACCCCACTCAACTGCGGGAAAACCTCGAGCATCTTCGGCCGCATGTACGCGGCGATATCCTTGGGGTCGCGACCTGAATAATGGCAGGCGCCACCAAACAGCAAGCGGCGATCCGCCGAGAGCCGGTAGTAATCCAGCGCCACCCGCTGATCGCAGACTGCCATGTTCTGCGGCAGCAAGGCGTGGGCCTGTTCTTCACTCAAGGGCTCGGTGGCGATGATGTAACTGCCGGCCGGCAACACTTTGCCGCTGAGCTCGGGGTTGAGTTGGTTGAGATAGGCATTGCAGCCCATCACCAACGTCTTCGCGCGTACCGAACCCTGGGCCGTGTGGACGTTGACTTCGGGGCCGTAATCGATGCGGATTACCGCCGATTGTTCGAACAACTCTGCACCCAGTTGCTGCGCGGCGGCGGCTTCGCCCAGTGCCAGATTCAGTGGGTGCAAATGGCCCGAGCCCATGTCGATCAGTCCGCCGACGTAGCGGTCGGAACCCACCACCGAATGCATTTCATGAGCTTGCAGCAAACGGGTTTCGTAGCGGTAGCCGAGGCTGCTCAGTTCTTCGGCGTCTTCGGCGAAGCCTTCCAGGTCGCGGGGTTTGTTGGCGAGATCGCAGTAACCCCACGTCAGGTCGCAAGGGATCTGAAAACGCTCGACCCGCTGTCGGACGATTTCCACCGCTTCCAGCCCCATCAGTTTCATCTGACGCACACCGTCCGCGCCGATCACGTGGGCGAATTGATCGAGCCCATGGCCGACGCCACGAATCAGCTGCCCACCGTTGCGGCCGCTGGCGCCCCAGCCAATCTTGTGCGCTTCGAGCAGCACCACGCTGAGGCCGCGTTCTGCCAGCTCAAGGGCTGTGTTCAGCCCGGAAAACCCGCCGCCGACCACGCACACGTCGGCCACCCGTTCGCCTTGCAACACCGGATACTCGGGCTGCGGCAAGCTGCTGGCGGCGTAATACGAGGCAGTGTGCTGAGCACGGGCATTCATGCGCGTCATCCTGATTTTTGTGTTTGGAAAATTTGACGGAGCATAAGCCGGACCTTCCGGCACGGGCAACACTGGTCGGTTGTGGCTGTCTGGATCGGCGCGTTTGCGTCAGAATCGCGCTTCAGTCCGCTTTAGGTCACCGTTTCGATGAGCTGCAACAGTCAGAAAATTCGCACGCTACGCCAGCAGATTCCCTCGTTCGAGTGCGTGCCCGGCTGCCATGACTGCTGCGGGCCGGTGACCACTTCGCCCGAAGAGATGTCCCGCCTGCCGCGCAAGACCCGCGCCGAGCAGGATGCGGCGATGGATGAACTTAACTGCGTTCACTTAGGGCCGAACGGCTGCACGGTGTATGACGAGCGACCGTTGATTTGCCGGTTGTTCGGGACCACCAAGACATTGCCGTGCCCCAATGGGCGGGGGCCGGTGGAGTTGATTCATCCGCGGGTGGAGAAGCAGATTCATGAGTACATGGCGTCGACCCGACAGGTCCTCGTCTGAGCGAAGACCGAGTCGCCTGTAATCGCTAGCAGACTAGCCCCCAAAATGGGTCCGTGTCGCAACCGGACTTGTGTGCGCTGAAGATCAACTGTGGGAGCTAGCCTGCTAGCGATGAAGCCTGAACAGGCACCACAAAGTCTCAATCCGGAATCGGAAGACTCAAGCTCTCCTTCACTTCCTCCATCACGATATAGCTCTTCGATTCCCGCACATGCGGGAGTTTGAGCAGGATGTCGCCCAGCAGCTTGCGATACGAGGCCATCTCGGAAATCCGCGCCTTCACCAAATAGTCGAAATCCCCTGACACCAAGTGGCACTCCAGCACATGGGGTAATTTCAGCACCGCGCGTCGGAACTCTTCGAAAGTATCGCCGGATTTGTAGTCGAGGCTGATCTCGACGAACACCAGCAGACTACCCTTAAGGTGCTGCGGATTCAGCCGGGCGTTGTAGCCCATGATGATCCCTTCGCGCTCCAGGCGCCGGACCCGCTCGGTGCAGGGCGTGGTCGAGAGCCCGACCTTTTCCCCGAGCTCGGTGAAGGAGATACGCCCGTCCGCTTGCAGGATCCGCAGGATGTTGCGGTCGATCTTGTCCAGCTCACGTTTGGTCTGAGTGTTGGTACGCATAGGGGATGCGCCTCCGTGAAAAGCGTTTTTGCCGAGAATTGTCGCCAAATATAGGCACTTATATAGTGAAATGCACTGGCTAATCTTTTTTAAACTGCCCACATCTACGGTCTGAACTACAAACGTCAGCGGCACGCCGCGATGAGGGATATGAAAATGCGCGTTATGGTCTTGGGTAGCGGCGTCATCGGTACCACCAGTGCTTATTATCTGGCGCGTGCCGGGTTTGAAGTGGTGGTGGTGGACCGTCAGCCGGCTGCGGCCATGGAGACCAGTTTCGCCAACGCCGGGCAAGTCTCTCCGGGTTATGCCTCGCCGTGGGCCGCGCCGGGTGTGCCGCTCAAGGCCATCAAGTGGCTGTTGCAGCGCCACGCACCGCTGGCGATCAAGGCCACCGCCGACATCGACCAATACCTGTGGATGGCGCAGATGCTGCGCAACTGCACCGCCAGCCGTTACGCGGTCAACAAGGAGCGCATGGTCCGTCTGTCCGAGTACAGCCGTGACTGCCTCGACGAATTGCGCGCTGAAACCGGTATTGCCTACGAAGGCCGCAGCCTTGGTACCACGCAACTGTTCCGCACCCAGGCTCAGCTCGACGGCGCCGCGAAAGACATCGCCGTACTGAAAGAGTCCGGCGTGCCGTTCGAATTGCTCGACCGTGCCGGCATTGCCCGCGTTGAACCGGCGCTGGCCAACGTTACCGACATCCTCGCCGGCGCCCTGCGACTGCCGAACGACCAGACCGGCGATTGCCAGATGTTCACCGTTCGACTGGCCGAAATGGCCGTGAAGCTCGGTGTTGAGTTCCGCTTTGGCCAGGACATTCAGCGCCTCGACTACGCGGGTGACCGCATCAATGGTGTGTGGATCGACGGCAAGCTGGAAACCGCGGACCGTTATGTCCTGGCACTCGGCAGCTACTCGCCGCAACTGCTCAAGCCGCTGGGCATCAAGGCTCCGGTGTATCCGCTCAAGGGTTACTCCCTGACTGTACCGATCACCAACCCGGCAATGGCCCCGACTTCGACCATTCTCGACGAGACCTACAAGGTCGCGATCACCCGTTTCGACAACCGTATCCGCGTCGGCGGCATGGCAGAAATCGCCGGTTTTGATCTGGCGCTGAACCCGCGTCGACGCGAAACCCTGGAGATGATCGTCAACGACCTTTATCCTCAGGGCGGCGATTTGGCCCAGGCGAGTTTCTGGACCGGTCTGCGTCCGACCACGCCGGACGGTACGCCGATTGTGGGTGCGACGCCGTTCAGCAACCTGTTCCTGAACACTGGTCACGGCACGCTCGGCTGGACCATGGCGTGCGGTTCCGGCCGTTTGCTGGCCGACCTGATGGCGAAGAAAACGCCGCAGATCAGCGCCGAAGGCCTCGATATTTCCCGTTATGGCAGCAAAATCCAGGAGTCCGCAAAACATGGCAATCCAGCGCCAGCTCACCAATGAGCGCATGAGTCAGATCGTCGCTCACAACGGTACGGTGTATCTGGCAGGGCAGGTCGGCGATGACATGAGCGCCGGGATTGAACAGCAGACTCGCGAAACCCTCGCCAATATTGAGCGTTTGCTCGATCTGGCGGGTACCGACAAGCACCATTTGCTCTCGGTGACGATTTACCTGAAAGACATCGACGCGCACTTCGAAGGCATGAACGCGGTGTGGGATAAGTGGCTGCCTAAAGGCGTTGCCCCGGCCCGTGCGACGGTTGAATCGAAGCTGTGCGAACCGCAAATCCTGATCGAGCTGTCGGTTGTAGCCGCGCTGCCGTAAGCCTGTCAGAAAGATCCCTCTTCCGGTGCTGTTGGCGGTTCACGCCGTCAGCCAGCGCCGGATTTTATTCCCATGACCGCCTAGAAGCCCTGCCGCCATGCGCCCAGCCCGTGCCCTGATCGACCTTCAAGCCCTGCGCCACAACTTCCAGATCGCCCGTGAACTCACCGGGGCCAAGGCCCTCGCGGTGATCAAGGCGGATGCCTACGGCCATGGCGCGGTGCGTTGTGCCCAGGCGCTGGAAGCCGAGGCGGACGGGTTTGCCGTCGCCTGCATCGAAGAAGCGCTGGAGCTGCGCGCCGCGGGCATTCGGGCGCCGGTGTTGTTGTTGGAAGGTTTTTTCGAAGCCGATGAACTGGCGCTGATCGTCGAGCATGATTTCTGGTGTGTGGTGCATTCTCTGTGGCAACTCGAAGCCATCGAAAAAGCCGCGCTGAGCAAGCCGATCACGGTCTGGCTTAAGCTTGATTCGGGCATGCACCGGGTCGGTCTGCATCCAAAGGATTACCAGGCGGGCTATCAGCGTCTGCTGGCGAGTGGCAAGGTCGCGAAAGTGGTGCTGATGAGCCACTTCGCCCGCGCCGATGAGCTGCACAGCCAAGCCAGCGCCGAGCAGGTGGCGGTATTTGAAGCGGCGCGTCAGGGCTTGGCGGCCGAGGTCAGCCTGCGCAACTCGCCGGCAGTGCTCGGTTGGCCGCAGATTCCCAGCGACTGGGTTCGTCCGGGCATCATGCTCTACGGCGCCACGCCGTTCGAGGAAGCCAACGCCACGGCGTCGCGCTTGCAACCGGTGATGACCCTGGAATCGAAAGTGATTTGCGTGCGTGAGCTGCCGGCCGGTGAGCCGATTGGTTACGGCGCCAAATTCATCACTCAGAAGCCGATGCGCGTTGGCGTGGTGGCCATGGGTTATGCCGATGGCTATCCGCGTCACGCACCGACCGGTACGCCAGTGATGGTTGCCGGTCAGCGCAGCCAGTTGATCGGCCGGGTGTCGATGGACATGCTCTGCATCGATCTGACCGATGTGCCGCAAGCCGGCCTCGGCTCAACCGTAGAGTTGTGGGGCAAAAACGTGCTCGCCAGCACCGTGGCGGAAGCCGCGGACACGATCCCCTACCAGATCTTCTGCAACCTGCGCCGGGTTCCGCTGCTCTATTCCGGGGCTTGACCCGAACCTCGCGAACCAGAAGTCGCCTCGCCGAACAGGATTCAGGCCAAAGTGTTGTAAATACTGAACGCTGTCGCCATGATAACGCTCAATATTTCTACAACCTGAATCCCTGGAGGCGCAAGCATTGGACGTCGGTGAACGACTGCAATCCATCCGTAAGCTCAAAGGTCTTTCGCAGCGTGAACTCGCCAAACGCGCGGGCGTCACCAACAGCACGATTTCGATGATCGAGAAGAATAGCGTCAGTCCATCGATCAGTTCGCTGCGCAAGGTTCTGGGCGGGATTCCCATGTCCATGGTCGAGTTCTTTTCCGAAGAGATCCTGCAGGAAAAACCGACTCAGATCGTCTACAAGGCTAACGAGCTGATCGATATTTCCGATGGCGCAGTGACCATGAAACTGGTCGGCCGGGCGCATCCGAGCCGCGCTATCGCCTTCCTCAACGAAATCTATCCGCCTGGCGCCGATACCGGTGACGAAATGCTCACCCATGAGGGCGAGGAAACCGGGATTCTGGTGGAAGGGCGTTTGGAACTGGTGGTCGGGCTGGAAACTTTTGTGCTTGAAGCCGGTGATAGCTACTACTTTGAAAGTACCAAGCCGCACCGTTTCCGTAATCCGTTCGATGCGCCGGCGCGACTAATCAGCGCAGCCACACCTGCGAATTTTTAAGAGAAGAGGCGTCCTGCCAGCACGGCAGCGGCACCCAACGGGTTTTTCCGCGGCGCAACAAGACCCCTTCGACTTTGGGGTTGTTTCAGTGCGGCGGGCTTACCGCTATACTTGCGCCCGCCTGCGAACCGTGGCCGTAGGCGTGACTAGCCACCATTGAGGGTGAACGCGTGAACCTAATTATGAAAATGCTGGCTGCACCAGCAACCGTATTGGCCCTATGGGCTGTCAGCGCTCAAGCTGCGACCAACGACGATATTGCCAAGCGCCTTGAGCCAGTTGGCCAGGTCTGCGTGACAGGTCAAGAGTGCAAGGGCATGGAAGTGGCTGCTGCTTCTGGCGGCGGCGGCGGTGCCAAGGCCCCTAAAGACGTGATTGCCAAACATTGCAATGCTTGCCACGGAACCGGCCTGCTGGGCGCGCCGAAAATCGGTGACAAGGCTGCCTGGAAAGAACGCGCCGATCACCAGGGCGGCCTCGACGGCATCCTGGCCAAAGCCATTACCGGTATCAATTCGATGCCGCCTAAAGGCACCTGCGCCGACTGCTCCGATGATGAGCTGAAAGGCGCCATCAAAGAGATGTCCGGCCTGTAAAACGCCAACATCTTTCGCGAAAAAGCCGCTTTCGAGCGGCTTTTTTGTGCCTGTTCACCTGGTTTCTGTAGGAGCCGGCTTGCCGGAGGTGAAGAAATACGCGGTGTGTCTGGCCAACCGCAGCGTCTGGATCGCCGGCAGGCCAGCTCCTACAGGTGATTTACTGCCCCGAGGCTGTTCAATGCAGCAAAGACCCGGCAAGCTCGGTCCAACCCCAATTCACGGAAAGTACGGGAGGATCAGATGGTGCAGCTGTGTTCTATTGAACAAGCGGTCGATGAGGTGTTGGCACGGTTGCCAGCGCATATCCACATGGGCCTGCCCCTCGGTCTGGGCAAACCCAACCACTTCGTCAACGCGCTGTATCAACGCGTGGCGCAATTGCCCGAACGGCAGCTGACGATCTATACCGCGCTGTGTCTGGGCCGTCCTGCATTGGGCGACGGTTTGCAGAAGCGCTTCCTTGAGCCCTTCATCGAGCGAGTGTTCGGCGACTACCCGGAGCTGGATTTCCTCGCGGGTCTGCGCAAGGACAACCTGCCGCCCAACATCCATGTTCAGCAGTTTTTCATGCAACCCGGCAGCCTGCTGCATAGCGTGTCCGCCCAGCAGGATTACATCAGCAGCAACTACAGTCATGCTGCGCGGGACATCAACGCTGCCGGTTTGAACCTGGTCGCGCAACTGGTGGCCAGCCACTCCGAACACCCGGATCGCCTGAGCCTGAGCTGCAACCCGGACATCACCCTCGACCTGTTCCCGATGATCGCCAAGCGCAGGGCGGCGGGGCAGACAGTCTTGCTCGTGGGCCAGGTGCACAACGACTTGCCGTACATGCCCGGCGACGCCGAAATCGGCATCGATACCTTCGACCTGCTGGTCGACGAGAAAGACAACACCACGCTGTTCTCGACGCCGAACATGCCGGTGGGTTTCCAGGACCATTTCATCGGATTACACGCCAGCGCCCTGGTTCGTGATGGCGGCACCTTGCAGATCGGCATCGGCGCCATGGGCGATGCGCTGACGGCGGCGTTGCTGGCGCGGCAGGCCGACAATGCCGGTTACAAGGCCTTACTGGCGGAGATCAATCTCAGCCAATGGGCGCAGTTGATCGACCGCGAGGGCGGCATCGAACCGTTCGCCAAAGGCCTTTACGGTTGCAGCGAAATGTTCGTCAACGGCTTGCTGGTGCTGGCCGACGCCGGGATCGTGCGGCGCAAGGTCTACCCGGATGTGGCCACTCAGCAACAGGCGAATGCCGGCACGCTGGACGAGGCTGCGCAGACCGACGGCATTTCGGTGCACGGCGGGTTTTTCCTCGGGCCGCGCAGCTTTTATGAACGCCTGCGCGAGCTGCCGCAAAGCAAACGGCTCGAATTCAACATGACCCGCATCAGCTACATCAACGAGCTCTACGGCCAGGAAGAGCTCAAACGCTTGCAGCGCCTGGATGCGCGCTTCATCAACACTGTGTTCACCATGACATTGCTTGGCGCCGGCGTGGCCGATCAACTCGAAGACGGACGGGTGCTCAGCGGTGTCGGCGGGCAATACAACTTCGTCGCCCAGGGCCATGCGCTGGAAGGCGCGCGTTCGATTCTGCTGCTGCGCAGCTGGCGCGAGGCGGGCGGGGAGGTCAGTTCCAACATCGTCTGGCAGTACGGCCATTGCACGATCCCGCGGCATCTGCGCGACATCGTGGTCACTGAATACGGCATCGCCGATTTGCGCGGCAAGACCGATGCGGCGGTGATCGAGGCGTTGCTCAACATCAGCGATTCACGTTTCCAGTCGGGGCTGATCGAGCAGGCGCAGAGCGCCGGCAAACTACCGAAGAATTTTCATCTCGATCCGCGCTTTGCCGACAACCATCCGGAACGCTTGCAGGCGATTCAGGCCGGACATCCGCAGTTGTTTCCGGAGTATCCGCTGGGGAGTGATTTCACGGCTGAAGAACGGGACCTGTTGCGGGCGCTGAACTGGTTGAAGAGCAAGTTCAAGCTGACGGAGATTCTGGAGTTGGGCAAGGCAGCACTGGATGCGCCGGAGCCGGCAGCGTTTCCTGAGCATCTGGAGCGGATGCAACTGACCAACCCGGAAGGCCTGAAAGAGGATTTGTTTCAGCGGTTGTTGCTCGCTGGCCTGAAAGCCACCGCGCAATAACGCCCAACGCAAAACCAACTGTGGGAGCTAGCAGGCTGGCTCCCACAGGGGATATACGGTGCTGCTGGTTATTCGATGAAGGTTACAACCCCATCCTTCAGCGACTGCACCCGAGCCAACGATTCAACCCGATAACCCTGCGCATCCAGTTCCGCACGCCCACCCTGGAACGACTTCTCGATCACGATGCCCAAACCGGCGACGGTCGCGCCGGCCTGTTTGATGATCGAGATCAGCGCCTGGGACGCCTTACCGTTGGCCAAAAAGTCATCGATGATCAGCACGCGGTCGCTGCTGGTCAGGTGGCGCGGGGAGATCGCCACGGTGCTTTCGGTCTGCTTGGTGAACGAGTAAACGGTCGCCGACAGCAGGTTTTCGGTCAGGGTCAGGGACTGATGCTTGCGCGCAAAGATCACCGGCACGCCGAGGTTCAGACCGGTCATGATCGCCGGGGCGATGCCCGAGGCTTCGATGGTGACGATCTTGGTGATGCCCGAGTCCTTGAACAGCGCGGCGAACTCGTCGCCGATCAGTTTCATCAGCGCCGGGTCGATCTGGTGGTTCAAAAAGGCGTCGACCTTCAGGACCTGATCGGAAAGCACGATGCCTTGTTCGCGAATTTTCTGGTGCAGTGCTTCCATGAAGCGTTCCTCTACTGGCGCCGTGTGCGCCTAGCTTGTCAAAAAGTGTTTGGTTGAAAAGTGCTCAATTCTAGCGCTTTAGCATCGCCCGTATATCCGCCAATGCGGTGTTGCCGCGAACGGCTTTGACTTCAACCGGCGTGTCGTCGGTGCCTTCCCAGGCCAGGTCGTCCGGCGGCAGTTCATCGAGGAAGCGGCTGGGCGCGCAGTCGATGATCTCGCCGTATTGCTTACGCTTGGCGGCGAAGGTGAAGGCCAGCGTCTGACGTGCGCGGGTAATGCCAACGTAGGCCAGGCGGCGTTCTTCTTCGATGGTGTCGGCTTCGATGCTGGAGCGGTGCGGGAGGATTTCCTCTTCCATGCCCATGATGAACACGTAAGGGAATTCCAGCCCCTTGGAGGCATGCAAGGTCATCATCTGCACGCCTTCGGCGCCGTCTTCCTCTTCCTGCTGACGTTCCAGCATGTCGCGCAGGACGAGTTTGCCGATGGCGTCCTCGACGGTCATTTCGCCTTCTTCGTCTTTCTCCAGGGTGTTTTTCAACGCCTCGATCAGGAACCAGACGTTACCCATGCGGTAGTCGGCGGCCTTGTCGCTGGAGCTGTTGGTGCGCAGCCAGTTCTCGTAGTCGATGTCCATGACCATGCTGCGCAGCGCCGAGATCGGGTCTTCGCCGGCGCACTGCTCGCGAACCTTGTCCATGAAACGCTTGAAGCGCGACAGGCGATCGGTGAACCGCGCATCCAGGTGTTCGCCCAGACCGATTTCGTCGGTGGCGGCGTACATCGAGATTTTGCGCTCGGTGGCGTAGTTACCGAGCTTTTCCAGGGTAGTCGAACCGATCTCCCGGCGTGGGACGTTGATTACCCGCAGGAAGGCGTTGTCGTCATCCGGGTTCACGATCAGGCGGAAGTAGGCCATCAGGTCTTTGACTTCCTGACGTCCGAAGAAGCTGTTGCCGCCGGACAGGCGATACGGAATCTGGTGGTGCTGCAGCTTCAGCTCGATCAGCTTGGCCTGGTAGTTACCGCGATACAGGATCGCGAAATCGCTGTACGGCCGGTCCGTGCGCAAGTGCAGGGTCAGCAGTTCGACCGCCACGCGCTCGGCTTCGGCGTCTTCGTTGCGGCAGCGGATCACGCGGATCTCGTCGCCGTGGCCCATCTCGCTCCACAGTTGTTTTTCAAACTCGTGCGGGTTGTTCGAGATCAGCACGTTGGCGCAACGCAGGATACGGCTGGTGGAGCGATAGTTTTGCTCCAGCATCACCACTTTCAGGGACGGGTAGTCGTCCTTGAGCAGCATCAGGTTTTCCGGGCGGGCGCCACGCCAGGCGTAGATCGACTGGTCGTCGTCGCCGACCACGGTGAACTGGTTGCGCGTGCCGATCAGCAGCTTCACCAGCAAATACTGGCTGGCGTTGGTGTCCTGGTATTCGTCCACCAGCAGGTAGCGGACTTTGTTCTGCCACTTTTCGAGGATGTCGGCGTGTTCCTGGAACAGTTTCACCGGCAGCAGGATCAGGTCGTCGAAGTCCACCGCGTTGAACGCCTTGAGCGTGCGCTGGTAGTGGGTGTAGACGATGGCGGCGGTCTGTTCCTTGGGGTTGCGCGCGTTTTCCAGGGCTTCGGCGGGCAGGATCAGGTCGTTTTTCCACGAGCCGATCATGTTCTTGATCTCGTCGACGCCGTCGTCGCCGGCGTATTCCTTCTGCATGATGTCGGTCATCAGGGCTTTGACGTCGGTCTCGTCGAAAATCGAGAAGCCCGGTTTGTAGCCCAGCCGCGCGTGTTCCTTGCGGATGATGTTCAGACCCAGGTTGTGGAAGGTGCACACCGTCAGGCCACGGCCTTCGCCGCCCTTGAGCAGGGTGCCGACCCGTTCCTTCATCTCGCGCGCAGCCTTGTTGGTAAAGGTCATGGCGACGATGTACTGGGCGCGGATGCCGCAGTTCTGGATCAAGTGCGCAATCTTGCGCGTGATCACGCTGGTCTTGCCGGAGCCTGCACCGGCGAGCACCAAAAGAGGGCCGCCGACGTAGCTCACGGCTTCTTGCTGCCGGGGATTGAGTCGGGACATACGAAATCAGGGAGTCGTTTGCGAAATGGGCCGGCATTTTAACAGGCTCAGCGAATTGTGCTGCTCTCTCCGACTTGTGACGCAGCACGCGATCTATATTTGCCGGTTTTGTTACTTTCACGCAGGATGCGCGATGAATTTGCGACTAATGTTCGTAATTCCGGATACAAAGGTCTCGTTTGATAACTGATGTCGTTGGTCATTGGTTATCGGCACGGCATAATGCCCGCCGCCTACATCATTGCAGAGTCTAGGGAGCTAGCTTGTCTACGCCTGTCGAACCCTTGCGTTTGCTGCTATTGGCCGAAGAGCCAGCGTGGGCAGCGTTGTTGCGCGAGTGTCTGGCTCCGATGGGGAGCTCGGCCGTGCTCATCAGCGCTCCGAGCTGGGAGTCGGTCAGCGCTCTGTTCGATGACAACCGCAGCGCGGTGTTGTTGACGATCCCGGCCCTTCAGCCGGCGCCCGGCCGTTGCAATTTGCCAACGGTGTTGCTGCTCGAACAAGAGCCGCTGTTGCCGCCCGACGGCGTGAGCGACTGGCTGGTGCGCGATCATCTCGACCCTGGCATGTTGCGCCGTTGCCTGCGCCATGTGCGCGAGCGCGGCGTGTTGGAAAACACCCTGCAACGCCTGGCCGAGCAAGACCCGCTGACCGGCATCGCCAACCGCCAGGGTTTCCAGACCTTGCTGGCCGCGCGCCTGGCAGAAAACGACGGACGTGGCCTGGCCCTCGGTCATCTCGACCTCGACAACTTCCGCCACGCCAACGACGCCCTCGGCCATCAGGCCGGCGACCGGTTGATCCTGCAAGTGGTCGCGCGCCTGAAAAGCCAGCTCGAGGCCGGCGATCAACTGGCGCGGCTGGGCAGCGATGAATTTGCCCTGCTGATCGACACCCGCCGCGCGCCGCAACGCGCCGAGTGGATGGCTGAACGCATCACCGAAGCGTTGGCCGAGCCTTATTGGGTCGACGGCGAAAGCCTGTTGATCGGCTCCAGCCTTGGCATTGCCCACGCCCGCGCCCAAGCCGGCGCCGACCCGCTGATGTGGCACGCGCACATCGCCATGCAGCAGGCCAAGAGCACCCAAGGCTGCACCTTTCACATCTTTAACGAACGCATCAACCGCAATGCCCGCAGCATGGCCGACCTCGAAAGCGAGCTGCGCCGGGCGTTGCGTCGCGATGAGCTGGAACTGCATTACCAGCCACGCCTGAACCTGGAGGACGGCCAGATCGTCGGCCTCGAAGCGCTGGTGCGTTGGCGCCATGCCGAGCGCGGGTTGTTGCCGCCAAGCGAGTTCGTGCCGCTGGCCGAGCAAAGCGGTTTGATCGTGCCGCTCGGTTACTGGGTGATTTCCCGCGCGTTGCGCGACATGCAGGCGTTGCGTGAGCGCGGTTTGCCGGCGCTGCACATGGCGATCAACCTGTCGTTCCGGCAGTTTCAGGACAGCCAGTTGCTCTCGACCCTGAGCCGGCTGATTACCGAACGTGGCGTCGAGGCGCAATGGCTGGAGTTCGAGCTGACCGAAACCGCCGTCATGCGCCGCAGCGATCTGGTCAAGCAGACGATGGATGCCCTCGGGCGCCTGGGCGTGCGCTTCTCCCTCGATGACTTCGGCACCGGGTTTTCGTCCTTCGTGCACCTCAACAGCCTGCCGATTGCCTTGTTGAAGGTCGACAAGAGTTTCGTCGGCGGGATGGAAGGGCGCGAAGAGAATCGCAAACTGGTGCACGCGATGATCAACCTGGCGCACAACCTCAATCTGGAAGTGGTCGCCGAGGGCGTGGAAACGCCGGAGCAGCTGGATCTGTTGCGCGGGTTTGGTTGCGATCAGGTGCAAGGCTATCTGATCAGCAAGCCGTTGCCGTTGGCGGAGCTGATAGATTATTTGACGTTTGGCAGCAGCCAGCAGCCCGTACTGGAAATCGTGAGCTAACCCCGAACGAAATGTGGGAGCGGGCTTGCTCGCGAATGCGGTGTCAGTCACATCAATGCTGAATGACACGCCGCATTCGCGAGCAAGCCCGCTCCCACAGGGGGATCTCAGTCTGGCTGAGGGACCTCGAAACGCTGCTGTTGCGAAGGCTCCCGCCGAATCATCCGCTTCATCTTCCACTCGAACGCCAGCGTCAGGCTCACCGCCGCGCACGCCAATCCCAACGCCAATCCCCACCAGACGCCCGTCGGCCCCCAGTGCAAATGGAACGCCATCCACCACGCGGCCGGCGCGCCAATCAGCCAGTAGCAACCCAACCCAACCAGAAACGTGGTCTTGGCGTCCTTGAGCCCGCGAATACAGCCCATGGCGATGGTTTGCGTGCCGTCGAACAGCTCGAACCACGCCGCCACTGCCAGCAGGCTCACCGCCAGTTCGATGACTGGGCGGAAGGCCGGGTCATTGTGGTCCAGGAACAGGCCGATCAATTGATTCGGCAATAGCCAGAAGACCATCGCGAAGCCGAGCATCGAAGCCGCGCCGAAAACGATCCCGACTCGACCGGCCAATCGAGCGTCCAGCAGATTCCCGGCGCCGTAATGCTGGCCGATGCGCATGGTGATCGCATAGGAAAGCCCCGCCGGAATCATGAACGCCACCGAGACGATCTGCAGCGCGATCTGGTGCGCGCCCAGTTGCGTGCTGCCCATGGTGCCCATGCACAGCGCGGCGAAGGCAAACAGCCCGACTTCCACCGCGTAGGTGCCGCCAATCGGCAGGCCGAGACGCCACAGCTCTTTCAAGTACTGCCGGTTTGGCCGCGAAAGACCCTGGCGCAATGGATACGCGTCGTACGCCGGGTGCCGTCGAATGTGCATCGCCAACGCCACGGCCATCAGGTTGGCGACAATCGCCGTGACCAGACCGATGCCCACCAGGCCCATTTTCGGCAGGCCGAACATCCCGGTGATCAACGCATAATTGAGCACGAAGTTGGCTACCGTGCCGCCGAGGCTGATGACCATCACCGGCGTCGCCCGGCCAATCGCGCTGGTGAAGCCGCGCAGGGCCATGAAGCTCAGGTAGCCGGGCAGGGCGAACGGCAGGAATGTCAGGAACAGCCCGGCCGAGTGCACATTGGTTTCGGTTTGGCCGAACAGCAGCAGCACCGGTTTGAGGTTCCACAGCAGCAACCCGGCCACCAATGCCATCAACCACGCCAGCCACAACCCGGCCTGGGTCAGCCGCGCCGCACCGACGATATCGCCCGCGCCCTGACGGATCGCCACCAGGGTGCCGACCGCCGCAATCACGCCGATGCAAAAGATCGACACAAACGAATAGGTCGCCGCGCCGAGTCCACCCCCGGCCAACGCCTCGGGGCTCAGGCGCGCCATCATCAAGGTGTCGGTTAGGACCATCAGCATGTGCGCCAACTGCGAGGCAATCAACGGCCCCGCCAGCCGCAGGATGGCCCAGAGTTCAATACGCGCTGGATGCTGCATGGTCATCACGCTCTAGGGTCAAAGAGAACAGGAAAGCGTCGATTCTCGGCGCTCTGCAGGGTTTGCACAAAGGGATAAAAAGGATGGGTGGCATGATTAAAACTCATCCTGAGGAGATTCTGATAAGTTGACGCCATTGCGCTATGGGAGCTTTCCGAATGTCTCGTCGTCTTCCTCCCTTATATGCCCTTCGCGCATTTGAAGCGGCGGCGCGGCATAGCTCGTTTACCCGTGCCGCTGAAGAGTTGTCGATTACCCAGAGTGCGGTCAGTCGGCACATTCGTACGCTCGAAGAGCACTTTGCCTGTCGGCTGTTTCACCGCAGCGGGCGCAACTTGCAACTGACCGAGTCGGCGCGGCTGATCCTGCCGGGCATTCGCGAAGGCTTCACCGCCCTTGAGCGCGCCTGCAATACCTTGCGCGCCGAAGATGACATCCTGCGCATGAAGGCGCCGTCGACCCTGACCATGCGCTGGCTGCTGGCGCGGCTCAGCCGCTTCCGCCACCTGCAACCGGGTAACGAGGTGCAACTGACCAGCGCCTGGATGGACGTCGACTCGGTGGACTTCAATCATGAGCCGTTCGACTGCGCCGTGATCCTCAGCAACGGGCATTTTCCGCCGGACTGGGAAGCGAGTCTGCTGTTCCCGGAGGAACTGATTCCGGTCGGCGCACCGAATCTTTTGAAGGATCAACCGTGGGACGTCGCGCGCCTGGCCCAGGCCGAATTGCTGCACCCGACGCCGGACCGACGTGACTGGCGCAACTGGCTGGAGCGTATGGGGCTGACGGATCAAGTGTCGCTCAAGGGCGGGCAAGTGTTCGATACGCTGGAGCTGGGGATGATTGCCGCCGCCCGGGGTTATGGCGTGTCGATGGGCGATCTTTTGATGGTGGCCGAGGATGTGGCGCAGGGCCGTCTGAGTTTACCGTGGCCGACCGCCGTCGCCAGCGGTGAGCATTATTACCTCGTCTGGCCGAAAACACGCCCCGGAGGTGAACGTTTGCGCCGCCTCAGCGATTTCCTGCAAAGCGAAGCGCAGGCGATGAAATTGCCGGACGTCGAACACTTGAGCTGAATCGATAGAGCCCTCGAAATAGCGGCCTTGAGCCATATCCGGGCTTTTTACTCAAGTATTCAGATTTGCCGCCGAAAATCTGCAGATGGAACCTTCGTGCAGGTTCGACGCAATTCCCATTATTAAAAAAGTTGCTGAGAGCCGATCAATGAAGATCCGGCCACTTGGCCAGGAGCTGTCATGTCTCAACCTCGTGCCCGCATCGCCTCACAGCTTGGCCTTGCGCTCGCCGTTATCCTGGCGATCGTCATCAGCGGTAGTACCCTGTTTGCGCTGCGTTCGCTGGACACGGCCAACCTCGCCACCCGCGAAGAGCACCTGGCGAGCGAGGCGCGGTTGCTGGCCGACCAGTTGAGTACGTTTCACGGCACGCTGCGTGAAAGTACCCAGCGTCTGGCCGGGCTGTTCGAGAAGCGCTTCAGCGCAGGGCTGAGCGTACATCCGGACGAGCCGGTGGCCGTGGCGGGCACGCAGACCCCGGGCCTGCACCTGGGCAGCGAAGTGTTGAACAACAATTTCAAGGAAGTGGACGAGTTCAAGCAAATGACCGCGGGCGTGGCGACGGTGTTCGTGCGCAGCGGCGATGAGCTCATTCGGGTCAGCACCTCCCTGAGCAAACAGGACGGCAGCCGCGCCATCGGTACGCTGCTGGATCATGCCAATCCGGCCTATGCACGCTTGATGGCGGGGCAGAGCTATGTGGGTCGCGCGTTGCTCTTCGAACGTTCCTACATGACGCAGTACACCCCCGTACGCGACAGCAGCGGTAAGGTGATTGCCGTACTGTTCGTAGGATTCGATTACACCGACGCGCAGAACGCGCAGTTCGCCAACCTCAAGCGCTTCCGCATCGGCCAGACCGGTTCGTTGGCGCTGCTGGACGAACAGAACAAATGGCTGGTGCCGATTGCCGGCGTGCAAGCACTGGATCAAGCCGTCCCGGCCATCGCCGTTCTGGCGAAAACCCCGGGCAAGGGCAATTTCTGGAGCGACACGGCGGAAGATTTCTACAGCATTGCCGTGCCATTCGAAGGCGGGCCGTGGTCGGTGGTGGCAAGCATGCCGAAAGCCGAAATCCGCGAGGTGACCTGGAGCGTTGGCATTCAATTGGCAATTGGCAGTCTGCTGGCGATGTTGATCGCCGTGGGCTCGGCTGTCTGGCTGCTGCGCAGCAAACTCGCACCGCTGGGCGATCTGGTGCGTCAGGCCGAAGCATTGGGTGCGGGTGATCTGAGCGTGCGTCTGAGTGTGTCGAGCAACGACGAAATCGGTCAGTTGGCCCGCGCCTTCAACCAGATGAGCCAGGCGCTGTCGACGATGGTCGAGCACATCCGCAGGGCCTCGCAAGAGGTCAACAGCCGTGCCCAGGCGTTGTCCGGTTTGTCTGGCGGTGCCTATGAAGGCATGGAGCAGCAGTCCGGCGAGATCACCAGCATGGCCGGGGCCGTGGAAGAATTCAGCGCCACCTCGTTGAACATTGCCGACAACATGGGCAGCACTCAGCGTCTGGCGCAGGAAAACGCACAGCAAACCCAGATCGGTCGTACATCGATGGATGAAGCGTCCTCGTCCCTGGAGCAAATCGCTGGCGCGTTGAACAGCACCGCCACGGTGATCAACACCTTGGGTCAGCGTTCGCAGGAGATTGGCGGCATTGTCGGCGTGATCACCTCGATTGCCGAACAAACCAACTTGCTGGCGCTCAACGCCGCCATCGAAGCGGCGCGTGCCGGGGAGCAGGGCCGTGGTTTCGCGGTGGTGGCCGATGAAGTGCGCAACCTGGCTTCGCGTACCCGTCAGGCCACGGATGAGATTTCCGGGATGATCCAGAGCATTCAGCAGGAAACCGGCAACGCCATCAGCACCATGGAGCAGGGCAACGTCTTGATGCAGGAAGGCTTGTCGCGCAACGCCAACGTCGCCTCGGCGCTGGCGCGGATCGATGAGCAAAGCCGTTCCGCCGGTGAGCAATTCGCCGCGATCACCACGGCGACCCAGGAGCAGAGCAGCACCGCGACCCTGCTCAGCAGCAACCTGCAAAGCATTGCGCTGGCGAACAGTGAGCAGCGGGAAGTGGTGTCGAACCTGGCGATTACGGCCAAGGAGCTGGAGAGTCTGGCGGCCGAATTGCGCCAAGAGGTTGACCGGTTTCGTTGAGTCGCCCCTGAAATCGCCATCGCGAGCAAGCTTGCTCCTACAGTTTTGATGTCGTTCACAAAAGCGTAGAACGCCACACATCCTGTAGGAGCAAGCTTGCTCGCGATGGTCTCACCTCGATCTGCAGTCCTGCCGATCAATCACACTTGGCGTTGCTCGACACTTCCTTGGTCGCCATTTTCAGCTGGTTGCCCAATTCTGCCGCGTTAGTGCTGCTGTAAACCCGGCCACCGGTGTTTTCAGCGATGCAGCGGGACGGGCCACCGGCACCGATTTTCACCACGTTGACCCGCAGCCGTGGTTGTTCCCTGGCGATTTGGCGCGATACCGCGCAAGCGTCTTTCTGGCAACCGTCCTCACCGTCGACGAACATCACGATCACCGCATCGTTATTGCGCCCATCGACGGTGCTTGCTGCGTGGGCCAGGCTGTCGGCCAGCGGTGTGCCGTCGTTGGGAACCAGGCCTCGAATCCCGTTGATCAGCCGCTGGCGGTCGCCGAACTTGAACACGCCTTGGTCCGGTGTGCTGTTGCAGCCGGCGAAGGTGATGAGGCGCGTGTCGATCTTCGGGTCCAGCCCGTTGATCATGCCGGCCAGCGAGTCCTTGGCGACGTCCATGCGGCTGGGTTTGGCGAAGATCTGCATGGTGCGGTTCGCATCCAGGTACTTGTTCATCTCATTGCCGAAGAACCAGTCCTCATCGGCTTTCACTGACTTGATGTTCAAATCCATCGAGCCCGAGGTGTCGAGCACCACCACGAATTGCGGGATCTCTGCGTTTGGCGCCTTTTTGCGGCACGCGAAGTTGTCCAGCGTCGGTGCCGGTGGCGGGGCAGCCACCACCGGTTTGGGCGGCGGGACCGGTTTGGGGGCGGGCACCGGTGCTGGTTCTGGAACCGGTACGGGTTCCGGTTCCGGTTCCGGTTCCACGACAGGCTCCGGTTCCACCACCGGCTCGGGAACAGGTGCAACCGGTTTCTCAATCGGCGTCACCACAGGGGCGATCGGTTCGACCGGTACAACTTTTTCCCGGTGCAGGAACCACCAGTAAGCCCAGAGCGCCAGGAGCAACAACAGCAGCGCCAGCAATGCCGCCGCGATCCACCATCCCCGGCGCGACGGCGGCACGGCCGCAGCCAGCGGAGCAAGCGGGACGACCGGGGGCACAATCGGTTTTGGCGGTCGCTGGTTCCAGCGCACCACCAACGGTTCACCGTTGAGGCTGTACAGTTTGTCCAGCTCGGGTGTACCGAGCAGGCTGCGCAAGTCATCCGCTACCGTGGGCTGACCGCGTTTTTGCAGTTCGTCCGCCAACTGTCCGAGGGACGTCTGACGCACTTCATAGGTTTCCAGCAATCGCCGTTGAGCGTCTTCGTTGAGGTCGGCATAGGGCGTGGGTTGGCCACCCAGTTCGGTCCACCATTCCAGCACCTCGCCGCTGCCCATTCGCGGGATGGCGAAGAGACTGGCGACGGTCGGCGGAAAGTGTTTCTGGATGAGGGCGACTTTGGCTTGCAGCGCACTCATCCCCTCCGGTGTGGCTTGCGCATCCCTGATGACCCGCTGCATGACGTCGATTCCTGAAAAGGCTGCAGGCCTCCGGCGGGAGGCCTGCGGGGTGAAAAGTTACTCTTCGTAACCGAGGCTGAATTGCAGTTGATTGACCTTCTTCTGCAACGTCTTCAGCTGTTCCTGCTTGGCGGCCAGTGCCGCCGGTGAAGGCTTGGTCACGGGCGCAGCCTGCGAGTCCTTGAGCTGCTGTTCGAGCCCGGCGATCTGCTTCTGCACCTGGCCTTCATTGCCACGACGCGCTTTCAGCGAGGTCAGCAACTTGCCCAGCGACTGGTTCAGTTCAGCCTGGGATTTCTGCTGGCTGGCCAAATCGGTTTTGCTGCTCAGCTGCTGAGCCTGAATGTTCTCGTACACCTGACGGAACATCGCGTTTTGCTGGCGGGACTCGGCCAGGGCCAGTTCCTTCTGTTTGACCTGATCGCTGTAACCACCAGAGTAGTCGCAGTTCATCTTGGTCAGCATGCTGCTGTCGCGATTGGTCGCGTCGCATTCGCCGGGTTTCGTCGCGCAACCGCTCAAGGCGAGGACGGCGGTCATGACTGCAAATTGTCGTAACGTCATGTGCTTAACCCAGAGTGATTGCGGAGCGCTGACTGTAGAGACCGTCGACTTCCTTTTGCAGGGCCGCGACTTTCTCGTTCATTTTCAGAATGCTCACATCCACCTGCTTCATCTCGGCGCTGGAGCCTTGCTGACGCTCAAGGTCGGCCACCTTGGTGTACTCGGTGACCTTGTTGCGCATGTTGCCCAGGTCCTTGCGCAGGCGCGCGATGTTCGAATCGATTTCGGCGATTTGCACCTGAGCCTTGGTCTTGTCGATCTTCTTGCTGACGATGTCCTTTTTGATCTGGGCGATGCGCACCTGGTCATCCTTGATCACTTGCTGAGCGGTCTCGGTGCGGGCAATCACATTGCGGGTGTCTTGCTCGACGTCGCTGTTCATCTTCGCCAGGCGGGTGGTGGTGTCGGAGTATTCGCTGCGACGTTGATCCAGATAATAGTTCGCGCCCATGGCCACGCCACACGCGGTAATACCGGCGGCGATGGCGCAGACCGCCTTGTTGCTGCTGTTGGACAGCGCGCAACCGAGGATGCCGACGCCGGCGCCGACGGCGCAAGCCTGGTAACCGGATTTGCTGAAGAACTGCGCGTCATTGCCCTGGGTCAGGCGCGGGTCTGTGCCGTCGCTGCCGCCGAGCATTGAACTGCCGGTGTTGGCGCAACCGGTCAGCAACAGGCTGCCGGTAACAACGAATGCGATCTGTAGCTTGAAGCGAGTCCAAAGGCTGCGCGACATGGTGGGGCTCCTTGATGACGGTGTTGGCAGTTGTTATTGAGTGACGGTCTTGCAGCTGGTCAGCCAGGCGTCAGTATCGATCTTCTGTTTTTGCAGAAAGGTCTTCTGATTCGCCCAGTGCGTGCGCAAGTACGGTTTAAGGTCCTGAAGCTGTTTGTTGCGGGTGATGATTTCTTCCATCACCGGAACCTGTGCCTCGAGCAGCGGCTGACCGTACAACGTCGCCGATTCCACCAGGCTGCTGGCGTAGTAACGGCTGAGTTTGTGCAGGCGATCCTTCTGCTCGTCGAGCTTGCCCTTGCGCATGTCGCAACTGGCGTCTTTGTCGGCGGCTTCGCAATTGAGCTTGTAGTTTTTCTGCAGGAAGTCCACGTACTGGCCGTCGTCGAGCATCTTGGTGCACAGGAACGCACCCAGGTTGAGGCTGGCGCGGATCGCCTGGTCGCGGGTTTCTTCCTGCTGCTGGTTGCTGGCGCGCAGCTGGTTTTCCAGGGCCTGGAGTTTTTCCTTGAGCGCTTTGTCTTCAACGCCCGAGGCCAGCGTGTTCAGCGACTGAACCGTGCCTTTGTCGGCTGATTCGGTTTCCTTGCTGCCGGTGCCGAGTTTCTTCCAGCTGCTTTCGATGCTGGCCACGCGTTCGCGAGAGGTGAGGGTCGGCGAGACCAGGACCAGGCGCAGGCCGGTGGTTTTGTTTTTCACCTGGCCTTCGGCGTTGTAGTAGGGCTCTTCCTTGCGCAAAGCGGTGCGCAGGTCGGCCTGGGCCGTCAGGTAGTTGCCGCCCCGCACGACGTAGCCGCCCGCCTGACCGTGCTGACGGTCAAGTTTGTTCAGGCGAAACGGTTCGAACATCATTTCGTCGACGTTGCCGAGCATGTCATGCAGGCCCAGCGGATTAGGCTTTTGCAGGCCGGACAACTGCAATTTGCCGTTGGACGATTGCGCCCCGGCGAACCACTCGTAAGCGTTGATGCCATCGGGCATCGGGTAGCGCGTATCGCGAAACTCCGCGGCGCCGACTTCCAGGCCGCCGCGCGCGGCGAACTCCCACTCGACTTCGGTCGGCAAGCGCAGGAAACCCAGCGCGCCGTCTTCTTTCGGCAGCTTGCCGGCAGCGTTCTTGCGTAGCCACAGGTTGTATTTGTCCGCCGCTTCGACGGCTTGCACCCAGCTCACGGCGACTTGCGGCAGGCGCATTTTGGTCGCGGCGGTGGGGCAGGTTTCGTCGGTCAGGGCGGCGTACTGCAACTGGCTCATCTCGTACTTGGCCATCAGGTAGTAGCGGGATTTGTCGTTCTTGGCCCCCGTGAAACTGCCGGCGATAAACGTCGGTCGAGTCTGTTCGACGTAGCCGTATTCCGCGCCGTCCTGACCGATGTTGATCGGGTAGTCGTCGAGCGGTCCGGTGACCGGAATGAACACCTTGCGAAACACCATCGAGCCTTCGCAGGGCATCGGCAGCACGACGTCGCTGGCCTCGGGCATCGGGTTGTAATACTTCTCTTCCCAGCCCGCCGCCGAGGCGTCGAGCAGGTAGCCCAGGCTCAGGGGCAACAGCAAGCCAAAACGTTTATAGCTCACGCAGACTCTCCGCAGGTTGGATGCTGATGGCTCGCACGGCGCCGATCACGGCCACCAGTGCAGCGACCAGAAAGGTCAGGAGCAGGGCGGCGAGGCCATGCCAAAGTGTGATGTGGCAGACAAAGGTGCCGGTGGCCTGGCTGCTGCCGAGCAAGTAGTCGAACAGATGGCTGCCGACCGCGTAAAAAGCTAATCCGCCGAGGTAGCCAGCGAGGCTCAGCAACAGCGCTTGCAGGACCACGAAACCGGCGACCGCCGTGCGCTTGAACCCCAGCAGGCGCAGCACCGCGAGGCTTTTGCGCTTGCGGTCGATGTTGGCCAGGAACGCGCCGACCATCGACGCCACACAGCCGATCAACGCCGCCAGGGCAATAACGCCGAAGATCAGCCCCAGCACATGGTTGATGGCTTTGACGTTGTCGATGTCGGCCAGTCGGCTCGAGGTTTCGATGTGCTGTTCGTTGAGCCAGCGCTCCAGCGGTGCCACTTGGTCGATGTCACGGGCGTAAACGCGGGCGCGGGCATACAGCGGTTGCAGATCGCCCTGAGGTTTGCCGGTGTCGATACCGAATGCGCTGACCTGGTAACCGTCGCGAAAGCGCTCCAGGTTCAGCAGCAGCGGTGGGGCGACAAACCCGGCAGCGCGGCCGAAACGGGCACCATCGAGTATCGCCAGCACGCTTAATGTCATCTCGCCGCGCTCATTGACGCCTTCCAGGCGACGCAACACACGCAGTTGCACGCGGTCGCCGACCTTGGCCTGCAAGCGTTGTGCGGCGCGGGCGCTGAGGATCACTTGATCGCCGGTGGGGTTGAGTTGCGGCAGGTTCAGCTGCGGATCGCCGGGTTCGGTGGCGATGATTTCCGCGCCTTCGACGAAGCGCTGCATGCCGATCAGCAAATCCGCCTGGGTGTTGAGCGAGCGGGTCTGGCCGAGGGCAAAACCGGTTTCGGGTCGCAGGCGCAGGCGCTCGATCCAGGCAGTGTCGTAGTTGCCGTTGCTGAGCATCTTTACTTCGAGGTTGCGCGGGTCGCGTAGCAGTTCGTCCTGCAACTGGCTGACCACGCCGTGCTTGAGGCCGAACAGCAGCAACAACGGCGCGATCACCGCCACCAATGACGCGGCAATGCACAGCGACACCTTGCGGTCGTGCCACAGGTCTTGCAGAGCCAGCGTGCCCAGCAGGCGCAGTCGATCAGTCCATCGGTTCAAACAGTGTCTCTCCCTGACGGCTGATAGCGCCGAGTCGCGGCAAGCCGAAATCCTTGAGCAACGCCCAGTCATGGGACACCACGAGGGCACTCAGGCCCATGCTCGAGACCAGACTCAGCAGCAATTCAAACAGGCGCCGTGCGCTGTGCGGGTCGAGCGCGGCGGTCGGTTCGTCCGCCAACAGCAGCAGCGGTTCGTGGGCAATGGCGCGAACGCAGGCCACGCGCTGGCGTTCGCCGATCGACAGCGCCTGCGGCTTTTTATCCAGCAGTCCTTGCAGGCGCAATACCTCAACCGCATGGTCGATGTGCGCGCTGTTGGCCGACATGCCGAGCAAGCGACGGGGCAGGCTGATGTTGTCGCGCACACTCAGAAACGGCAGCAGGCCGCCGCTTTGCAGAATGAACCCCAGATGCCGCGAACGCACCGCCGCCAAAGCCGGTTGATCATCTGAGGCAAGCAATTGGGCGATGTCTTGACCCTGCGTTGCACCCAGGCGAAAACGCTCAAGTTCGACCGGCGCCAGCAGCAGGCCGATGGCTTCAAGTAACGTGCTTTTACCGCAGCCGCTCTCGCCAGTGATGGCGAGGATTTCCCCGGCGCCGACCTGCAATTGCGGCAGGCGCACGTGATGGGCCAGCGCGCCTTCACCACGGCGCACCAGCAGGTTCCTGATATCGAGCATGGGCGTCTCGTTAAGGCATCATTTCCAGAGGCACCGGGTACACGTTGTCCCGCGCATCGCTGTCCTTGGCTAACGCCACCCAGCGGTCGACATCAGCGTTGTAACGCTGGTAGTGCCGCAGTTTGGTGTTGAGCGTGCGGATGAATTTCTCCTGCGCCAGACCGTCCCAGCTCTTCCAGGTCTCTTCATCCAGGTTCAGCACTTCGCTCTGGTATGGCAGGTCTTCGAGGTACTCGCCAAGCACGCCCATGTCTGCCAGTTTGGCGTTGCCGTTCTGCTTGAGCTGGTTCGGATCGGCGCCCATGGTCGCGGCCACCGAGCGCAGGCGATCGAACATCTCCGTCGGCGAAATCAGGCCTTCGTTGGCGGCGTCGAGGATCTGCTTCATCACGTCGCTCAAGTCGCTGAGCTGGGACTTGGTCAGCAGCACCCGCACGTCGGTGGTGGGGATGTTCTGCTTGATCAGGTCACGGTCGGTGATCCACGCCTTGAATACCGGCGGGGCCTTGCTGTTGGTCTTCTCGCCCAGATAGGCCAGTTGCATGGCGTGGCCGATCAGTGCGGCGTCCTCGAGCATTTTCTTCTCGGCCGGGTCCTGCTTGGCGTTCGCGGCGCTGCCGATGGCGTCTTCGCCCATGTAGGCGGCTTTGACCTGCGAGGTGATCGCCGTGGCCAACGCATCGACCTTGCGGCCGAACTCCTGAATGTCGCCGGCGTTCACCGGGTAATACAGCGAGGTGTTGGTGCCAGGGTAAGTCGACAGATTCTGGTACTGCGCCTCGGCCTTGCTGTGGTCTTTGATGCCTGCCGGGGTTTTCAGGTGCAACGTGTAAATCGCCACGCCAGGGTTGGCGGCTTCAAGGCGAACCTGCGAGGCGCTCAAACCGGTTTTCGACAGTTTGTCGTCGCCTTCGATGGCGCCGGCATCAGTGATCAGCACCACGTAGCGCGCGCCGAACTGGCTCCAGTCGACCTTGTCGATGCTGTGCATGACGCCCGCGTAGGCGTCTTCGTCGAAGCTGCTGCTCGACACCTTGGCCTGCTTGAGGTCAGCGACTTTGGCGAGGAAGTCGGAGCTGTCCTTCACCTGAGCCGGGTCAGCGTACATCTTGCTGGTGTATTCCAGCCCCGGCACCGCTTCAGTGCTGGAACGGAACGCCACCAGGCCGAATTTGACCTGTTTGCCGAGGTTCTGCGATTCGATCTGCTGATAAACCTTGCGGATCGCTTCGCGCGTGCGGTCGATGTACGGGTCCATGGAAATCGTCGAGTCGATGACAAACACCACCGCCGCGCTGAATTCCTTCAGTTGGCTGGCGGCCTTGTCTTCGGCCTCTTTGCCGCCGGACGCATTTTTGCCAGCCCCGCCCTTGGGGTCTTTTTCGTCGGGCTTGCTGACCGATGCGACATTGAGCAGGCGCGTGCGGAAGCCGGCTTCGGTCATGACTTCTTCGCCGCTGAGCACGGGCAGCAGGTAGAACTGCTTTTGCAGGTCGACGAAGTATTCAGGTTCTTCGGCCAGCACGCCGGGCGCTTGCTTGCCCTTCTTTAACGTAGCGCGCAGCGGGGCGACTTTGCTCACCGGGTCCGGCGCATCGAGAATGCCTTCGACCGTGGCGCGTTCCTTGAAGAACAGCAACCGGTCACGGTTGGCCGGGTTGGTGAAGGCCAGGGTCAGCTGCATTTTCCAGTCGGTGGTGCAACTTGCCGGCAGCCAGCCAATGGTTTTGCCATAACTGTCGGGGCCGACTTTCAGCCACTCGGCATTGGCCGCCTGGGCGCGTTCGTACACGTAGAAACGGCTGAATACCGGTTGCTCCTCGCCTGCCGCGCCGCCCGCCGTCGGGCTGATCTTGCAACCTGGGGTGGTCAGCACGCGTTGGAACAAGGTTTTTTTACCGGCCTGAATCAGCGGTTTGTCATCCGCCTGGGACAGCGGGCTGATGCACAGCGCCAGCAGCGCGGCGCTGCTCAGCAGGAAACGACTCATGGGCGAACGCATCACTTCTGCAACTCCTCGAAACGCTGCTTGGCTTCGGCGTTGTTCGGGTCCTGGGTGAGGATCGTTTCGTACCAGTAGGCCGCGGTGGCGTTGTCAGCCGCTGGGAAGCACTCGCTGGCCTTCAGGTATTTAGGGTCGTACTCGCGGGCATAGGCGTTGGCGATCAGCGCGTCGCCAGCCTGGGCACGGTTGGCGTACAGGCGCTGGGCGACACCGCAGTGTTTGCCGGCCTTGGCTTCGTTGATGATCTCCAGCAGCTTGGCGCTGTCGGGTGCTGCCTTGATGCAGGTCTGGACGAAGGTCAGTTCGGGCAGGCTGTTCATGCTGTCGAGGGTGCAGGCTTGTGCATCAGCACTGGCCGGTGCAGCGGCAGCGACGGCCGGGGCGGGCGCCGGAGTGCGTTTGTAGAACCAGAACCCGGCTGCTGCTGCCAGCAGCAAGACCAGCACAAGCGCCAGGCCGATCAGGCCTTTGTTGCTTTTCTTCACCGGTGGCGCAGGAGGGGTGTAAGCGCGTTCGTTGGGCACCGATTCCAGTTCGATTTCCGGTTCGGTGGTGGGCAGGGTCAATTCCGGCAGTTCCGGGATCTCCGGGGCCGGTGTGGTCGGCGCAGTCAAATCTGCGCCGCCGTACGTCGAGCGCGTCTCGCCACCGGCCGTGGACGGCAGCAGCCCGACGCCTGGCCGGACCACACCTTTGTCGGCATGGCCCAGGCTCTGCTCGCGCAGTTCGATCTGGAATTGCGAGTTGGCGCTGCCTTCCAGCAGCGGGTCGACCACTTCCGGGCCGATCTGCGCTTCAAGCGCTTCGCCACTGGCCGCGACCGTGAAGCGCGAAACCTTGAACCAGAACGGGTTGTTGCTCCAGGCCTGTTGATCCTGGAGGTAGAAACCGTCCTGGTTACGCTGAATGGAGAATTCCAGCTGTTCCTCGCCACCCTGCCATTTCTTCACAGTGAGGCAGGCCCGGCCAGGCACATTGGGTTCTAAGGCGAGCAGGTCGACACGAATTGGCATTGCTTATCTCGCTGCGAAGGCTGTGAGCACTTGGCCCAGCCGTTCGTTCTGTTCAGGGGTGATTTCGCGACCGGCACCATGGCCGGCGTTGTCCTGTGTGATGTAGGCCAGGCCCGAAAGCCAGTCGCCGAGAAACCGTTGCGCCTGGTTCGCCGGTTGCGGCGGCAGCACCGGCACCTGTCCCGGATCGATGTCGGTGTAGAACGAGAACAACGGAGCCTTGGCACCGGCCCGGCTGTTTGGACGTTCGCTCACGGGTTTCTGGAGGTAGCCGAACCAGGACACGAAATCGCGCAGTACGCGTTGCACTTCCAGCACCTGACGCTCGACCAGTTGATCGCGCCGCGCGCCGCTCTGGGCACGCTTGAGCACAGCGCGGCTCAGTTGCCCCGGCAAGTCCTGGCGATAGCCGGCCGTGATCAGCTCGTCGACCACCGCTTCGAGCAAGGCCTTTTCCAGCCCCAGCAGGTTGAGCAGGCTTTGCCGGGTGGTCAGATCCCGCAGGTGCGCCACCCAAGCCTTGAAGGCTGCCTTGGCAAAGCGGTGCTCGTTGCTTTGCAGTTCCGGAGCCTGTGTGTGGGTCTTGCTGCTGGCCGGTGTGCTGTCGGGGCTTGCGTCATCAGCGAAATCGAAATCGAAACCGGCGTCGTTGCCGTACAGGCTCTGACTCGGTGTCGGGGCGACCGGTTCGTCGCTGACCGCGGGTTCGTCATCGGTTTCGTACACACCGCTGAGGTACAGGTCGCGCACCTCTTCGCTCGGCATGTCGAGTTGATCGATGAGTTCGCCCAGCATCGCCGGACGACGGCCCAGGACCGACAGAATCATCTGTGCCTGGGCTTTCTTGGCGGCTGCGGCGCCATCACCGTCGGCGTGATACCACGTGCTCAGACCGTGCGTGGTCAGGCCTTCAAGGCATTCGTCCAGTTGCTCGCGGATGCGCTGCAGTTTGAATTCGATCTTGGCCACGCCCTTGAAACTGCCGCTGAAGTGGCTGATGCCACCGTCATCGTTGCGCAGCATTTCTTCCCAGGTATTGGCGGGACTGTTCACGTGTTTGCACACCAGGGCGTTGCGGGCGAAGCTTTCACCCAGCGCATCGACGCGTTCCTGGTAACTGGCGTTGATCCCGGTTTCGGCGCCGCTGGCGTCCTGGACGATGAACGCCGCATCCATGCGCGGCTTGCGCACCAGAAAGGTGTTCTGGAACGGCGTGCCGGCCCAGTCGTTCATCCAGCTCAGGCTGCCGAAGCGCTCCAGCATGGTCAGCTTGACCATGCCGTTCCAGCTCTCGTCGTACTGATCGGGCGTCAGGCTAAGGGAGTTGGTGATGCGCAGGTCGAGCATGGTCAATGCCCAGATCAGACCGGTGTCGCGTTTGCTGCGAGCGGCTGCGTCGGCGCCCTGGGTCTTTTCGATCCAGCGCGTCAGCACCGGGCCAACGTCGTTGACGTCACTCTGTTTGGTCGAGCCGGTGCACACCACCAGCGCGTTCATTTCCTGGTTGTCGGTGTAGCGCTCGAACAGGTAAGCGACCTTGCCGCGCAGAATCAGCTGCGAGACGGAGTTGTCCTTGGTGGCGGACTCCGGGTCGTTGGAGTCGGCGATTTCGTGCAGCTTTTTACGTCCGCGATAGCCGGGGAAATCGAGCAAGTCGACCTGATTGACGATGTCATCAGCCGGGTCTTCGATCAGGCCGAACGTCATCTCGGCGGTCAGTGCTGCGAGTTGCGCCACCGGGATGCCCTGGCTGTTTTGCAGGCGACCGGCGACCTGAGGCCGCACGTCTATCGGCAAGTCCCGCGGGCTGCCGAAGCGCTCGAGGATGTCGACGTTCATGATGCTGTCGCGCTGGCTGTAGGTGTCGTTTTCGAAACTCACCAAGGCCTTCAACGGTGCGAATACGGTCTCGGGCAGCCCCAGCTTGTGCAACGCGCCGGCCAGTTGCTGATACACGCGCGTCAGCTCGCTTTGCTCACCCCAGAGGATGGCAAACAGCTCGGCACGCTCCTGGAAATTCAGGCGCGGTGCGAGTTGCAAGGCTTTCGGCCAATACAGGTGCTCGAGCTTCTTCACCGAGTTACGGAAGTTGTCGCGCAGGTAATCCCACAGCGACACCAGATCGTCAGCACTGACCCCCGGTTGCAGCGGCCCGGTCTCGCGGCCTTCAAACGGTTTCAGCACGCGCTGGATGCGTTCTTCATCGATCTCGTAGGAAATCCGTTCGAGGTCGAAATCCTTGAACCAGGAGTTGGCGAGAATCTTCGCCAGCTCGATTTCCTTGAACAGCGTCAGCTCCACCGGGAAAGCCGGGTCCTGGCTTGGCGTGGCCCGACGGCTGAAGCGCGTCACCAGGCCGGTGGCTTCTTTGCCGCCACCCACCGGGTTGATGTGCTTGATGAAGTCCAGGCGCTGGCCGCCGAAATCGGTTTCCAGTTTGCCGTTCTGCCCGGCCGCGAGGGCCGAAATCAGATAGGACTTACCGGCCTGGGACAAACCGAAAAAACCGATGGTCATCGGCGTGCAGGCCACGCGACCGAGGCTGTGAGCCAGGTTGCGGGCACGGTGCAGGCGGATGTTCAGGTTGTCGGCTTCGCTGTCCAGACGCGGCGCGTTGACACGGGTCTGGCCAATCCACTCCAGCGCCTGACCGGCACCTTCATAAACAGCGGCCCAGCGGGTAGAGAGCTGATGTTGATCGGGGGTCAGGTCATTCATTTGCGTTTCACACTTCCACTGTCGAGCCAGTACTTGGTCTCGCTCAGGCCGGCGTCGAGCATGGTGTTGAGTTCCAGCTCGAGGTCGCTGCGCGGGTTGAAGTTGACGTTGCTGCTGTTGGATTCGATGTCGCGTACCGAGAGGCGGTCGCTGACCAGATCCTGCTTGCGCGTGTACTTGTCCGCCGGTTTGACTTCGAAGCGCACCTTGAGCAGCGGCGCGCTGCCGTTTTCACCGATCGCGCGGGAGAACTTCTCCCGACCGGCCTTGGTGAAACGCAAGGTGTACAGCGGCGAAGCGGCCCAGCGGTCGGCGGCCAACTGGCGGAAACCGAGGCGCAGATCGCCGCGCATTTCCAGTTGCGGCGTGTCGGCGGCATCGCCGGTGCCGATCTCCGGCAGCTTGATTTTGTAGTCTTCGGACTGGATGTCGCGGTACAGCACGTCGGCATCCTTGATCACGTTGTTCAGGTCGATGACGCCGATGTGCTTGACCGTCGAATACGGTTTGAGCGCCGAAGAGCGGAAGTAGAAGTTCGGTACGCTGTGGTTGGCGCACAACAGGCACAGCATCGCGCCGACCGAAGCGGTACTTTTCGGGTCGTCGATCCGGCCGTTCTTGTGGAACGGGTACCAGCCGCCGGTGCGGTAATTCTGCAGTGCCAGGATGCGCCCCGGTGGCAGCGGCAATACTTTGCGGATGAACGCCTGAATGCCGGGCAGACGCGAAGGGCGGCCGGTCAGCAGCAGGACGTCGCACGGGTAATGCGCGACGACTTCGCAGAGCGCACCGAGGATTTTGGTGATGTTGATCTGATCGTTGAGGAACGCAGCGTGGAGCTTTTGCAGGTCGAAGCTGATCGGCGATTCATACAGGTCAAAGGCGCTTTGACCGCCGACATCGCGACGCACGGCGGCGTTGACGTAGTCGAGCACTGTCTGGCTGATCGCGTTGTCGCCCAGCAATTGGCGGTATGTCTGGGTGCTGACTTCCTGCTGGTCCTGCGGATCGTAATGCTCGTAGGCCTTGAGCAGCGCCAGGCCCAGCGGTGCGAATACCTGCAGGTTCAGTTGCTGGCGCAGGATCATGTCCTGGGCGCTGACCGATTCATCGCCACACAGCCGCGACATCAGCGAGTCGGGCGATTTGACGCCTGAGACCTGCAAGGCTTTCTCGAAGCTCGGCAGGACGAAGTCCTGAATCACGTCCAGCAGAATGTCATCGCCGGCCACTTTGAAGCCATCGCGAAAACGCTGCTCGGGCACGATGTGCACGTTGCTGCCGCTGCCGGTATTGCCGGCACGGTCGAGGCGATAATCGGTGATCACCAGGTCGGTGGTGCCGCCGCCGATGTCGATGGTCGCCAGGGTAATGCGCTCACGGTCGGTTTTGTCCGGCCGGGCGATGGTGTCGAAAAACTCTTCCGGGTGACCAGCGAAGTTCTCATTGACCTCGGTGTACAGGTACACCAACTGGCCGCAGGAGGCTTCGTCCCATTCGACGCGGATGCTCGGGATCGGCGTGCGCGGGCTGACCGCCTGATCCTGATGCGGGTCTTCCTCGCCGGTGTGCCAGCCGAGGCTTTTCCACACCAGGCCGATGGCCTGCTGCATGCGTTCGTTGAGGATGCTGCGCTCGGCCTGCGGCATGCCTGGCGGCACGGTCAGGGTGATGCTGTTGAGCTGGCGCGGCACACGGGTGTGACCCTGGCGCGAGCGTTGCGCCGGGCTGTTGATTTGCGACAGCGCCTGCGCCAGGACCTCGGCGAGCATGAAAGTCATCAGCGAACTGCGCGAGTAGCGCGGCATGAACACTGGCAGACGATCGTCTTCTTCGAGGCTGTAAAGCGCCTCGCCGGTTTCGTTGATCAGGTGCGAGAACGGCGCAGCGGTGGCGTACGGTTCGTTGTCGGTCTTGATGTACGAGCAGTTGAAGCGCCAGCCATGGCCGTAGGCGTTTTCGTCCCATAGGTAACGTTTCGGGCTGGACAGGCCGGTCGAGCCTTCGGTGCCGCGGCGACGGCTGGCCAGACGGCTGGCTTCATTGCCGACGCGGGCAATCGTCGCCCACTGGAACGCATCATGCCGACCGCTTTTGACCGAGCAGTGGTCCTTGCCGAAATACGCCTGGGCGAATTCCACGCGACTTTCGAACGGCTGATTGTAGGTGTGCTCGGGGGTGATCAGGTCACGCAGTTCCAGCACGTAATTCTGCTTCAGGCCCGAGCCGGCCTGACCGTGGTTCTCGATCAGAATGCCGCAGGTGCGTGAGTTGCCGACGTCCAGCACCAGGTCCACCGGAATCGGTTTGACCAGGCCATTGCTGTCGTTGGCGACCACTTTCAATTCAGGGATTTCAACTTTCGGCCGGGCCGTCGACTGCGCCGCCGCCGATGGCTTGCTCAAAAGACTCAGCAAGTTGAGGTAGTGCGCCAGGTGATAGTTGGCGCGGATGTCGATGTCCAGCTCTTCACGCGAACGGTGGGCATTGCCCTCGTTGAACACTTCGAGCAGCCATTCGTTGACCCACGGCTGGGCCAGGAACCAGCGGGTTTCGCTGGCCTTGGTCGCCAGTTTGAAGGACACGCCGGAGCTGATGTCTTCTTCGTTCGGCGCCAGATAGGCAGTGCCGTCGCGCTTGGGCATCACGCGGCTGTCGAACGCCATCGTCAGGCGATGGGTGTTGCCGTCGATGTCGGGCGTCGCCAGTTTCACCAGACGCATGCGCGACCAGTTGCTCGGGCCTTCGTCGAAGCGGTGGGGGGGCATGAAGCGGAAAAACGGCGTCGGCAGCCAGATACCGTCCAGCAGTTCGAGACTGCTTTTCATGTCGACGCTGAACGCCGGTTTGGCCTTTTCGACCTTTTCCGGTTCGGGCTCGTAGAAGTAGAAGTCTTTCTCTTCGTTGTACATCAAGCGGCAGATCAGCCCGCTGATCATCGGCGCGAACTCTCCTGCCGGCTCTTTGCGAGGATCCAGGCGCAGGGCGAAATCCATGAACTGGATACCGGTGTCGCTGACGAGCGTGACGGTGTCTTCGAATTGGGTGACTTCAGGCAACATGTCGGGTTATTCCGTGCTTATTCGCCCATTTGCCGCATGGACATGGGGAATTGATCTTTTCCGTAACCGCCGGTGCAGTCCGCGACCGTGGTCGCTCCTTTGCGGCAGTTGACCTTGGGCATGTCGTAAGTGCTGCCATCGCCGCACACGGCCTGGCCCTGGCTGTCGATGGCGAGGCTGCCGCCCTTCATGGCGGCGGTGACCGGGCCGCTGCATTTGGAGCCGTCGGCCTGGTGCACGGTGACTTCGCCTTTGCCGTCCTTGAACTGGTATTCAAGGCGCAACGGTTTGCCGGTCCGGCGATCCTGAATGCCGGCCCCGGCGCGGTACTGACCGTCGAGGAAATCGGCGGCGCCGTCGGCGGCGTCAGGGGGAATGCTCAGCGCCGGGCCGGGTTTAGCCTGGGTGGACGCCGGTTTTTCTGCGTCCAGGGGTGGGGCCACAGGTGCTTCGGCTTTCGGCGGTGCTTGATCAGGTGGCGCGGTAGCAGATTCGGCTGCCGGGTCTTTGGCCGGATCGTTCGCCGGTGCCCCCGTGTCCTTGCCGTCGAGTGCCGGAGTTTCCACTTCGGCGGTGCCAACCCCGGGATTGCCGGTGGTCGTGCCGGAGACAGAACCTGTCACGGGAACACCATTGAGCGTCGTGGCATGACCGGTCAATTGTGGCTCTTCCAGGTGGTTTTCTACCGGCACGACGCCTTCTGGCAGCAGATCTATCGCCACCAGCGGAATCGGAACGCAACCGCGCAACCCAAGCAACAGCCACAACAGCAGCAGCAAGAATGGCAGCAGCAACAGCCACCACCAGCGCCGCCACCACGGACGAGCCACTACCGGCACGACGGGCGCAATGACCGGCGCTTCAACCACGGGTGGCAGGGTGAATACGGGTGCAACCTCATAGAGACAGTGCAGGGGATCGCGATTGCGGTCGGCACCGGCGTGCTCGAAACCCCAAAAGGTCAGCACCGGTTTGCCTTGCACCAGATAGACGAAGTTTTCGTCGGGGAAATGAATGACGCGCTTGAGCAACTTGCCGAAAACGGCCTTGTCGCCTTGCTGCTGTTCGGCTGGATCGCTGCCCAGGAACCGCAGGCTCAAGTCATCGAGGGCTGTTTTTAGGGCTTCAAGCTGACGGCGCGCAGGCGCGCGCTCTTCTTCGGTCGCGCTGCTCCACGGGATCACATCGCCTTCGAGGCCGCTGTACCAGTCGATCTGATTACCGAGTTCATCGCTTTGCGGGATGGCCAGGTGATCGACCATCTCGGGGTTCTTGCGGCGAATCGCTTCGCGCAACTGCAAAGCCGCCCGGTAGACCGGTTGACCTGTTTCGCCCAGGGCAGTGAATGACCCGCTCTTACCGCTGCGTAATAGTGCCCCGCGCATCCAAACTCCATATGATCCGTTGCGCAAATGACGGGCGGAAATGCCCGTGCTTGCTCCTGCAATTAGCTGGCGACCTTAATGTCATAATGATGTCGCCGTCAATCGGCCTGTGGGCCAAAACCGTATGAGATTAGCGTAAGAGAGCGGGCGTTGCTTGAGGTCAATTTGAATTGGCCGGAGAACGTTTGGACGCGTGCCGTTTTTAATCTTGCTGAAACGATTCATCAGCGCTATAAAAAATGCACAACTCCAAGAAAGGCTACCCTCATGACCCCGCTCAAATTCGCCGTTGCTCTTGGCGCCCTCACTGCTGCCTCCCACGCCATGGCCTGGGATTACGTGCTGCTCGATGCCGACAAGGCGGCGCAGAACTGGCAGATCACCAGCCAGCAACTCGGCGTCAAAACCGACAAACCGTTTTCCGTAACCCTGCGCACCTTGCACGGCGGCCGACAGGAGGGTGTCAGCATCGTCGACATCGATAACGGCACGATGAAACTCTCGGTGGTGCCGACTCGCGGGATGAACGTTTTGCAGGCCTCGGTCGGCAATGTGCGCATGGGCTGGGATTCGCCGGTCAAGGACGTGGTCAACCCGTCCTTCATCGAACTCAACGGTCGCGGCGGACTCGGCTGGCTCGAAGGCTTCAACGAATTGGTCGCCCGCTGCGGCTACGAATGGGTCGGCCATCCCGGCGTCGACAACGGCGAACTCCTGACCCTGCACGGCCGTGCTGCCAATATCCCGGCCAGCACCGTCACCCTGCACATCGACGATAAACCGCCGTATGCCATCAGCCTGCGCGGCGAGCTGAAAGAGCAGGCGTTCAAGAAAGTCGACTTCTCGGTGATCACTGAATTGGTCACTGAGCCTGGCAGTGCAGCGTTCACCCTCAACGATACCCTGACCAACAACGGCGACTATCCGAAGGAATATCAGGCGCTGTACCACAGCAACTTCAGCACGCCATTCCTGGAGCAAGGCGCGCGTTTTGCTGCGCCGGTTAAACAGGTGTCGCCATTCAACGACAAGGCCAAGGGTGATCTGCCCGAGTGGCAGACCTATCGTGCACCGACCAAGGACTACGACGAGACGGTTTACAACGTTGTGCCTTATGGCGATGCCAAGGGTGACACGTTGACCGTGCTGCATAACAAGGCCGGGAGCCTTGGGGTGTCGGTTGGGTTCAATACGCAGCAGTTGCCCGTGTTTTCGCTGTGGAAAAACACCGATACCCAAGGCCAGGGCTACGTCACCGGTCTCGAGCCGGGGACCAGCTTCTCCTATAACCGGCGCTATCAGCGACCGCTGGGGCTGGTGCCGACGATTGCACCGAAGGAGCACAAGCAGTTTCAGATCAGCTACAGCCTGTTGGCGGACAAGGGGGCTGTGGACAAGGCGCTGAAACAGGTGAGTGATATTCAGGGCGGGCGTGAAACCGAGGTACGGCAGACGCCGTTGGTGGATCTCACCAAGGAGTGACGGCATCAGCTGGCGGTTGGCCGGTACTGCAACGCTTCCGCCAGATGCTCACGAGTGATGCCATCGACCTGTTCGAGGTCCGCCAATGTGCGCGCGACCTTGAGCAATCGATGCGCAGACCTCAAGGACAGGGTCAGTCGTTCGCACGCTGTTTCCAGCCAGGTTTCGTCGGTTGTGGATAACTTGCAGTGTTTGCGCAGGCCCGGCAGATCAAGAAAAGCGTTCGCGCAGCCCTGACGTTTGTGTTGCCGCTCTCTGGCCTCGGCGACCAGCTGCGCGGCAGTGGCGGTGTCGTCGCCGGGTTTTAGCGCAGGATTCAACGCCGTGGCTTCCCGGGCGACCGTCAGGTGCAGGTCGATACGGTCCAGTAATGGCCCCGACAGTTTGTTGCGGTAGCGCTGGACCATGTCCGGTGTACAACTGCATTTGCCACTGGGTTCGCCAAGATATCCACAGGGACATGGGTTCATCGCGGCGACCAATTGAAAGCGTGCCGGAAACCTCACCCGATCCTTGGCGCGGGAAATCACGATGTGGCCGGATTCCAGTGGTTCCCTTAAAACCTCCAACACCTTGCGATCGAATTCCGGAAGTTCGTCGAGGAACAGCACACCATGATGGGCGAGGGTGATTTCGCCGGGTTGTGGTTTTGAGCCACCGCCCACCAACGCCGGGCCCGAGGCTGAATGGTGAGGTTGGCGGAAGGGTCGTTGCGGCCAGTGACTCAAGGGTACGCAACTGGTGACGGATTGAATGGCGGCGACTTCCAGTGCTTCATTTTCGGCCAATGGCGGAAGCAGTCCTGGCAAACGACTCGCCAGAAGCGTTTTCCCGGTCCCCGGTGGTCCGCTGAACAGCAGGTTATGAGCGCCCGCCGCCGCGATCAGCAGAGCGCGCTTGGCCGACAGTTGGCCCTGTACTTCATTCAAGTCTGGATAGGGTTTGCTGGCGTAGAGCAGGCCATTGGAAACGTAAGGCTCGACCGGTGTATGCCCATTGAAATGCGCAACGGCTTCCAGCAGGTGATCCACGGCAAACACCTTCAACCCTGACGCCAGGCACGCTTCCTCGGCGTTCGCTCGCGGCACCATCAACGAGCGCCCAGCCTTGCGGGCAGCCAGCGCTGCCGGCAACACGCCTCTCACGGCACGTACCGCGCCAGACAACGCCAACTCTCCAAGGCATTCAATGTCATCCAGCGTCAACGTTGGCACCTGCACGCTGGCAGACAGAATCCCCAAGGCAATCGCCAGATCGAATCGTCCGCCGTCCTTCGGCAAATCAGCGGGAGCGAGATTCAGCGTGATACGCCGCGCCGGGAATTGCAGGCCTGAGTTGATGATCGCACTGCGCACCCGGTCCTTGCTTTCCTTTACCGCACTTAGCTAGCGATTTAACAAATCAATTTGTGAAGCAGCAGGGGCCGGGAGTCGGGACTTTTCAGGGCGAAATTGATATGATCAGGGGATTTGGTGCCTGTCCGTGGGGGCTGGGACAACTAGCAAAATCGACTAGATACCTGATAGGGAAATACCGAGGATGAGCTATTTCTTCAAAAGCGAAAAAGGTCGAGGCGGTTTTGCACGGGTCGACATTGTCACCAATGAACATGGGCAGATGTTTGCGCAAAAAATGTATGACCCGCATCCCCACCTGATTGCAGCGGTTGGTGACGCGCACCTAAAGCAACGTTTCATCCGAGAAGTTCGCTACCAAAGTTCGATCAATCATCCTAACGTTGTCAGGATAATAGAGCACTTTTTGGATCAAGATCCGCTTGCCTTTATTATGCCGGTGGCGGATTGCACACTGAAGGAAGAGCTGGAGTTTGACCCAACTCTCGGCGAGAACCTCCACACCGCCTTGTTCGATATTCTCGCAGGACTAGAGCATATCCACAGCTTAGACATCGTCCATAGAGATCTAAAGCCAGCAAATATTCTGAGATTCACAGCGCTAGATGGTAAACCCTTTTACGCTATCTCTGACTTCGGCTTGATGAGTGCAACAAATAGTCAATCCTCAACACTGACTGGCACCAATGCTAATGGAGGCACTGAAAACTACGCTGCTCCCGAATTGATTGGAAGCTTCCGGAAGGCAACTCCTAGCGCAGATATCTATGCGTTTGGCGCCATATTGCATGATATTTTTGGTAACTCTGCACAACGTATCCCCTATACCGAACTGACTCTGCCAGGTGAAATTGGGAAGATCATAGAAAAGTGTACAAAACGTGTCACTTTTCGTAGATACGCTAACGTCTCAGTTCTCCGAGATGAACTTTATCAAGTTCTAAATACTCAGCCCGTATCCTTCAACTCCTCTGGGGAGGAGTCTATCGTTGAGATGCTCCGTACTGGAAAACCATTAGGTGACGACGAGTGGGATTCAGTTTTTCTTCAAATCGAACGCAATATTGCTAAAAACCAAAGCGTCGAAAACATTCTTAAAGCGCTATCTATTGACCATATTCAATATCTAAATGCCAACGCTCCTGATTTGTTCGTCGCAATGGGAAGCTTCTTTTCTGAGCATATATGTGGTCATAGCTTTGATTTTGAATATTGTGATGTTTTAGCAAGTAAGGCAGAGTGTTTTTATAACGGTGCCGGTTTGGCATTGAAAGCAAGCATTACTATCGCTCTGCTAGACTTAGGTACGTCTCACAACCGCTGGTATGTAGAGCGGAAAGCCGCATTCATGCTAGGAACTGCTATGCCACCGGCATTAGCGGAAAGAATTAAAATTGAGATCGATGTACAACAGATAGATTTCAAGAGGAAAATTGCACAGATGGAAAAATCTATAAGTTTTAATAAAGCATCTCTGCACCCAATCCTTTTGCCATTAGCATGACATCGATGAAGTACGAAGCAGTATCTTTTTCCAAGGCAGGCAGAAGCAAGCCAAACGAGGACTCGACCTTAATAAAGGAGCTGGGAGATAGCGCTATTGTTTTGGCCGTTGCCGACGGCATGGGAGGAAAGCCCGGAGGGGCGATAGCTTCCAAAACTGCTGTCGAAGTAATTTCTTCGCTTGTGGATAAAGACTTTGGCATCTCGGTAGAAAGCTTATTTGAGGAGGTGAAAAAAAACCTGGCTCTTAAGGGCGATGAGATGAAAGAGCTTAGAGAGATGGCCACTACGTTAAGCTTGGTTTTTATTAAAGATAAGCAGGCCGTAGTAGGCCATGTTGGAGATTGTCGAATTTACCATCTACGTGCGAACGGATTAGTTTCTCGGACAAAAGACCAAACTGAAGTTCAGCGGTTGATAGATGACGGAATTTTAAGTAAACAACGAGCGCAAAATTACCACAGAAAGAATATTCTCCTTTCAGTAATGAATGCGGCAGACGATTATACGCTACAGCTAGATAGTTTCGGGCTTGAGAGTGGAGATCGCTTGGTGCTCTTGACCGACGGGGCTCATTCCTTGATACAAAAGAATGAAATGCGAGATATTTCTGTTAATGCTAAGTCGATGACCAATTTCATATCAGAAATAAAAAACACAATCGAGTCACGAAAAATTCGTGATGACTACTCTGTTGTTGCCTGCGAAGTAAAATAGGCGCATCCATCTTTTCGAATTATCCTCGCTAAATTTCTGTACCACCGTTTATCAATTAACCTTGCAAGTCTCCAAAGAGAACCGGGAGGCGGCTCCCGCCACAGATTAGCCGAATCCACTAAGTGGCTTTTGGGGAGTGCTGGGGCCCGCTCCCATGCGCATAGCAGCCATAGAGCGCTCAGCAGCCTGTGCAAATCGCAAAAATTGTGAATAGCATCGAAGGGGATAGCCCGGCTACCTAACCTTCGATAAGTCCAGAGCAACGGACAACAACCTGCAAGCAGGTGATAGAAAATATTAGCGATTTACACCGTGACATTCCGACTAAAGTTGACTAAAACTATTGGCACATTTCAGCCTATCCTCATCACGAGAGTCGGGCAATAACGTTTCGAGCACCGACATCGGTGCAGTCAGAGGTTCACTCATGGCTCTAACTGCCAAACAAATATCATCGATTCAATCCCAGTTAGAAAGTAAGCGAAAATCCGTATCCTTCGATAGCTACGACCTTTCTGTTCGGCAGGTCATGGATATGGTTGAGTCCGGTGATATTTTCGTGCCTCCTGAGTATCAGAGACAGTTTATTTGGGACGCCGAAAGGCAATCGGTGCTGATCGAATCAGTATTTCTCGGAATTCCAGTGCCAAGCTTGTTTATGGCAACAAACCCCGATTCAACGTGGGAAGTGGTTGATGGAGTGCAGAGGCTTGGGTCGCTAAGCCATTTTATTGGAAGCCCGGCACTACTGGAAAGAATTAAGCGTGACGAACCACTAACATTGAAGGGTTTAGATAAGCTCGACCACTTCAATGGAGTAAGTTTTAATGACCTTCCGAAGTCCATTCAACTGCACTTATCGACTAGACCGATAAGGGTTACAGTACTTAACGATAAAAGTGACCTTGCGGTACGATTTGATCTATTCGAACGTTTAAATACAGGCGGAGTATCGCTTACGCCGCAAGAAATTAGAAACTGTGTATACCGTGGCGACTTTAATGAAAGCATTAAGGAACTAGCCGCGAGAGAAGATTTTAGGAAAGTCGTTAAAGTCCACGACACAAAGAGCCTAAATGGAACATATGAAGAATTAGTTCTACGATTTTTCACTTATCTTGAAAACTACCAAAAGTTCGACCACTCGGTAAAAGACTTTCTAAATGGGTACATGAGCACCCATCGCAACACTAGGATCAACTTGGCGGACCAAAAGCTGTTCGACAAAACTGTTGCGCTCCTGAGTGAAGCATTTCCCCTCGGGATATCCCGTGGTAGAGCTGTCACCCCAGTGAATTTGTACGAGGCATTAGCTGTGGGGGTCGCTCTGGCGTTAAAGCAGGGGAAAGTCGTGAAGGCAGACAAGCTTCATCCACTAATCGATGATAAAACACTTAAAAGCTATACAGGCGCGGGGTCTAATCAAAAAAAATTCGTAATCGGTCGTATAGAATATGTTCGAGACGCGCTGTGACTATCTGTCAATATGTACGAGAAGGAATGAACACGCGCCTGTCTGAGGCGAGAGAGCTTCTGAAGAGCATCAAACAAGAAGAGCCAGAAGACGGCGTCCCTAACTTGCCTACGTCGCTCTCGTTGACTCTTCGGGGGCTTATATATGTTTCGATATACGGTGCAATGGAGTACACGATTACGCAAGGCACCCAAGCCTTCATAAATAATTTGTGTAGCCTGAATGTCAGTACAAAGCATCTGGAGCAAGCCCTATATTCCATAGCATTGGACTCTCAGTTAACGTCGGCTCGTGACACGTCAGAAAAGAAGAAGTGGGAAGCGCGGCGAGCGATATTTACTGGTGTAGGAAGCGATCTAACGTGCTCAATACCTGATACGGTGTTTGGCTCGTATCTTCATAATGTATACCCAAAAACCGTTCTAGAAATATTTTTGTGTCTAGGTATAACTAAGCCTGCCACTGCCGAAGAGAGCGAGGTAGGCTATTTCAAGGAAATCACTGAGAAGAGAAATGCTGTTGCTCATGGCAGAGAAGCGGCTGGAGATGCGGGTAAAGGTATGACTATACGAGACATAGAAATTAGGCTAAGCGCAACTTACAGCATATGTTCCTACTTTTTGGATACAGTGGAAGAACATGCGTCGAAACTCAAATTTGTCCGTCCACGCTATAGGGCAGCGTACCGCCAAAACACCGCTAACTGATTTTCTCAAATAGCAATACGCTTTCGAAGGTCGAGCGATTCCCTATATATTTTTGTGACCGCTTATTCATGTCGACCATCGACCTGGACGCTGAGAAGTCAGCTTGTTTTTTTAGTCGCATCCCCAAGCCTTGAGTCATCTCTCCCACAATTGCGGCAACGTCATTGCGAATTTCTTTATAGTACGAATTTTGAACTACGAGAACGCAGGGAGCTTGAGGAGCCAGAACTCTTGTTGCCTCGTTTAATGAGCGGTAAAGTGAGTCAAAATACTGCAAGTGGTTCTTGAAGTAATAAGTCTTTGAAGCTTTAGATGGGTGTTCGTAGACTGCGTTAAGGAACGCCTGGCAAGTTTCACCCCAGGCAGGATTAACCGCAATCGCATTTTTTTGAACAGTTGAACTTCCAGTCAGATTACGCCGCAAGGTGGAAAACTTCTCCCCCCCTATTCGCAGAACAGCCAATTCAACATAAGTGGCTACAGCATAATCTATGCGAGTACAGTACGGAGGCGATGTGATGATTGCTTCAACTGTTTCACTTTCTAATGGGAGAGCTTCAGCATTAGAAAGCAACAGCTGTAATCGGCTCTGGTCTGTGTCGCTGTAAACTGGAAAGCGCTCTCGGTGTTCACACAATAATTTTATTTCTTGTACGAACTGCTCTGAAATATCTTTCTTAGTAAGTCGCTTCTTTTCTTCTGCGCTTTTAGCTAATCGAGTCCATGTAGGATTGGACGCTACGAAATCTTGCGTCCAGCGGCGGACTACTCGAAATAAGGCAAGATAAAAGATAGCGGCTAGTGGCGTTACTTTTTCTAATGCACAACACGAATCAAGAGGTAGATATGCGCTATGCGACACCAAGGTGCGATTAATTCGTCCTTCAATTGCTCTAACAAGTGCTACGGACCTTGGATGAAACCAATTTCCCAAGGGATCTTCTTCGACCCCTTCAACGTGGTCGCTAAGTTTTTCAGTAATCGAGTATGCTAAAGGTATGAGACTTTCTACATCATATCTAGAGACGAAGGCCGCTTTAGCAACCAAGACCATTGCAGGATTTAGATCAGAGCCGATTGCAGTTAGCCCTTGATTGAACGCTGCTATAGTCGTAGTACCACTACCATTCCAAGGATCTAAAACCCTCGCTCCAGAGCGCAGATTCAAAGTTGGTAGAATGTTCTCTACAAATTTACTGGAAAAGCCCGCGTAGTACGGAAACAATTTCCTCCCCGCGATCTCCTCTGAGTCGAGGTGACGCTTAGGGTTCGTTATTTCACATTCTCGCAGCAATTGATTGTTCTCAAAGGATTGGCAGAAGACACTTATTCTACTTGGCGATATGCGATGGACGATAGCTACCGGGTCGGCCCATTTCATCCGGCGACATTTCTAACCGTCTCTACCCATACCATAGCAAATTGGCCATCAATCAAGCTGAGAAGGCTCGCTAGACGCTGAGCCACCCAGCTAGATGAAAACTGCCAGCACCTAGCGAGGGATAGATTCTACAAGCAAAACCCTATTCGTGCCTCTCGCGAGCTACCTACGGACGAAATCCGACAGATGCTGAATCACTACGTGAGGATCGGTCTCGATCTGATGGCACACCTCAAGGAATTCGATTACGTCGAGCTTCCTCTCACCGCGTTCATATTTGGACACGAAGGATTGTGGTTTGCCCAAACGCTCGGCGAGCTGCGCTTGAGTGATTTTGGCGTTTTTACGCGACTCGAAAAGCAGCGTAAGCATCAGCTGATAGGGTTCTGAATAGGTAGAAGTCACTGTGGGCAGTCGAAAATGGGCCGACTACTTTAATAATCCTGAAAAAGGATTATCCCAAAACGGGTTTTTATGTGATGATTGCCTAAAGCCACCATGTGAGATCGATTTTCCATCGCTGTGAACCTACGCCGGAAAACGTGGCGGCTTCTTCAACACTTCCAGCTAGAGATTTGATGTTCGGACTTGAATAAGGATGATTCGGTGACATTCCATTTAAGAGCGTCAATAAAAATAGCCATTCGCCTGGCTCCCATTTCTATCGGAATTTTAGTTATCCCATCCCCAGCATCTGCTGATGCTTGCGATATCTTGGCGGGTAAAGCTGCCCCCTCATGTCGTGCGAAGGCGACCAGCATGGGAGGCACCATCTTTGGCAATTGGATTCGCACCAAACCAGAAACGGCTACTCAGCCAAGCTTGGGGAAAAAAGGTTACTTCAGTTCTGCAATGACGCCTGCTATCGGAACATTGGGCGTTCCGAACTATGGAAATCTTAGGTTATCAATTTCATGTTTTATCGGTGAACGCACCATGAATCTTGAGGCTTTGCCTTACATGCTTGGATTTGCAAACGGAAACCACAAGGTTTTCGATCTGACATTCAAAATCGACAGCAAGCCAGAGTTCACCGAGACATGGTCGCTAGACTTGAAGCGAACCGAGTTACAAGCCCCTATCGGTAGTAGGCTCGCTACATCTCTCCAGGGAGCACGTGATTTGGTGATCACAACTGAAGGTATTGTGGGTCGAAATACACCTGTTGGATACGTCTTTAAAGTCGAGGGGTTCGATAAAGTGAATTCCTTGCTTTGTAAGTAAGTAAGCAGTAACACATCAACGGCAGTCAGTACGCATTGGGGGTAATATGGCGCTCGTAATTTGTGATGGCTTAATCGAAGAAATTGGATTTGGGTCATATGACCAAGGCGAACGAACGCTTTCGTTTGTCAAAATCAACGGTAAGCGCATTAGAAACGTAAGTTGTAATGATTATACTCGATCATTTCTGAAGGTCGGAGCGAAAGTAAAATTATCACTCGTACGTAGGATTTTTGGAACGCACACTCTTTATGCGATTCAGCTTGAAGATGGTGAAGTAATCAATGAGAGCAAGACGTGGCCGATTTTTTTGGTTTGCATGTTTGGACTTGCCATTGCGCTGTTAATGAGCCCTTTCTTTATCGTGATTTTAAAAGCTACGCACTCAATATTAATGTCTGTCGTTGTATTTGCATTGATTGGACTCAGCGCAGCCTACTTAATGTTAATAGACCATTTCAAAGCGCGGCTTGCGTTTGGCAACCCTTCAAGGTAATTGGAATTCGCCTTATTAAACCTCACAGAAAGCGTTAGATTTACAATTAAGGAATAAACGGTAGATCGTATGAAAAAAATTAAATTTCTGCTGACAGTCGCTTTCCTCGGCCTAGTTATCTTGCCGTCGGTTGGTTGTTCTGGTCGCCCTATCAGCGCGGCTCAAGCATATGCTGCTGCGGATGAACTTGATCCGGCAAACAAAAGCGTTGCGACCGACCCTCGCAACAAGATGGCTGAGCACGGTAGATAATACATTAGCGTGACTGTAAAGCGTACAGCCCTGCCTGTTGACGGGGCTTTTTTATTCGATGATTTTTAGGTGCGATTAGCTTTTGGTTTCGAGAGCAAGTTAGAAATCTACCGCTTATAACTGAACGGACGGGCTCGAAAATTTTGTTCTGCTAATTTCTGAAGTTGTAACTTTTCTATGGAGATAATTTTTGTTTACTCCGATTTCTTCCAGTGATGGCAGCTCTTTGGGATGCAAGCTTTTCTGCATAGCTTCCGCGATGAGCCTAAAAGACTCGCGGAGTTCATCCATGAGCTTCAGTTGACGTTCAAAAATGTCATCAACCCCCTTTACGAACTCAGCAACACTTACCTCTAATGAATCGTTTGTCATGTTGTACACCCTTTGTTGTTATATCGTCGAGTTTAACACGACTCAGGCTGGAGAATAATTACCGCTATTCTTTTTGTTAGCTGCTTCTATTTGCCGCAATTTGTTATTCAGTGATCCGGATTCAGATCGTTTCTTATTTATTACTCTATCAGCTTCAGCATCGCCACTATCCATCGTCCCGGTAGATTCACCGATAACGGCTATCGCATCAGCAGGTGTAGATGGTAAGAACGCATAGTTTCGATTCTGTGGTGCTTCTAGGCGCTGGTTAGCTGCTTTAATAACTGTAGCTCCTGCCGTAAGCAATTCAGTTCCTCGGTAAAAAGCGCTATTCGCTCTATGAGTTGATCGTTGCCTGTCGCTAATATTGCGTTCTGCTCTTGTAATAATTGAATCAATTTCTTTTCCAAATCCGTCATTCACATCATCCTTATAAACGCGTTTGCTATTATTGTTAGGGCGCACAGGACCAATACTGTTTTTGCTGACTTCGATACTCTTGCCTCGACTTTTTGCGTAGAAGCTGCGAGTCTCTTCATGCGTTTTTCCGCGCCTGATATTGCTGAGTGCTTTGCTGAAACGCTTTTCGATAAACGCTCGACGTTCGCTGACTGCGTTTTTATAGCGTTCAACAACTGCTGATTTTTCGAGATAAGCAGCTCGTTCTGCGCTTTTTCCTTGTGTATTTGCAAGCTCAGTACGGCTAGTGAATCGCTCATTAAATATTTCTCCCTTTAGTCTGACCGCTTTATCTGATCCAGGCGCCTTAATGCCTATGTAATCAGCTCCGGTTCTCGTTATTTCAAATCCCGCATTTTTTGCAAATTTTATTAATTCAACTCGATTATTGATCACTCCATCAGCGACAATATCGGTAAAAAAACTGTTCAACTGATCCCGAAGCGGCTTAGTTTCTTGTGGAGTCCATAGTGGATTTTTTGTGACTCGGGCACGCATCGGATCACGGGGATCATCAAGGCCATACTTGACGTTTATAAAATCCATCAAGGCATCCATAGCCTCGAATTTCTTCGAGCCTGGTGGTGCTGGATTGAAAGCTCTATCCACTTCGTAGTTCCAGCGAGGTGTCACATAGTGCAGCTCAAGCCGGTCTAAATGCGTCTGTGCAACTATCAGAATGTGCTGGTGTTCTTCGCTGATGCCGGCGAAAAGCATTTCTTTCAGTCGTGCTGTTATGTCCTGAACCGCTTCGTCGAGCCCTAAGGTTTTCAGCTTCAAGGTATCTTCAGCTGTGAACGACAGCACCCCGCTTGTGTATTTATGCTTTGCCTGCACGGCGTCGATCATTGCAATCATCAGTGCAGGATCACCCTCTATTACCTGTGGCAAGGGTTCACGCGGCTTCCACTCCGCGACTTTCTCGCCCTTCTCATCGACGGATTTTGCGTAGTACTCACCCGCCACAAAGTAGCCAACGGGGCCTGATCCACCCCCCGCCCCGTGTGTGCTAAATCCGTGGAGCGCCATCGCCTACCTCCACACCACCAGCCAGCACAGCGCTAGTCAGATCAGCAAGGCCACGCTCAACGTCAATCAGCGCTTGAAAGATCTTCATGGTGTCACTGCCATTTTTATAAAAATTGCAGTGTTTACTGATCATATTCAATTGTGCGCCAAACTTATTCGTCGCTGCCGTCAACGCTAATAGCTCTTTCGACAACTTTGGAGCTTCAACGCGCTTGATTGTAATCTGCGATAGGCGCGCACTTTGTAATAACAGTTGACTGAGCGACATATAGTTATCGGCAGCTTTCTGAGCAAGCTCTGCCTTCAGATCTTTGTTTAGCTTTATATGAATGCGCGTCGTATTTATTGGTGCCGCTTTCTTTTTTTTCGGTACTACTTCTCTCATGACTATTACCCTGTTCTTATTATTATGGGCTTGAAATGGGGAGTGGGGAGTCCCCACAGATGCTGCTTTTAAGGGGTCGAGGGGAGAATCCCATCGCAAGGTTCAGGGTGAGTACGCAGTACCCACCCTGAGTAGCCTTGTTCATGATGATAATGCTTTGATTTCTTTTTTCTGCGCGGTATTTTCGCGATCGTTGTGCTGCTGACATCGGCTCGCCAAACAAGGCTTTTCTACCGGGTTTTAATTTTGGATAGAGAACATTAAACATGTCGATTGTTACATTGTCTTTCAGGTCTTTGGCCATGATTTCTTAGCTCTTGTTTTTATGAGCTTATTATATCACTATTTTTGTCATATTATTCAATTAGGCTATTGTTTGTGTGATTGACATAGAGTGCAGCTATCGGTTTTTTAGTTGCAACTAAAATTTTTCATTGGGCATTTAAAGTTTATGCTTCTATATTGAGTTATCTAATAAGGAGGCAGGTAATGAGCACAACAGTTCCTGGGTTGAATATAGAGTTGATCGATGATCGTTATCTCTGCACGTTTTCCGTGGCTCAAGAGTTATTTGTCGTTGCGGGCAATTTATTGATAGTCAAAAATTTTTGTGAAGTTTTAATGAGTAAGGAGATGACGGATAGTGGTCTAAAACCATTACCTCGGGGGCTGAGCAGTAAGCTTAAGGGCTTCGTGGTGCAAACGCTCATTCTGGATCGGTTATATTCTCGAAGGGTGCGTGAGGCCGTTTCCCTAATTCGGCGAGAATCTAACGTTCGGGAGCTGCGACCGGTGAATGTGGAGTTCGAAGCGAATCCACCGTTCACGCTGGTTGAGACACGCCGACGTTCATTCGAAACGCGAGCGGATGTCTACGCTTTTATTGCTGGAATGTGTGGGGTGGGCATGCATACCACGGGCGAACTGCACCGCACGGATCTGAAAGCTTCGTGCAAATCTTTGAATGATTGGTGGGATCAGGTGATAGTGGCTCAGGAGTTGTGTACGCAGATGCGCGATTTTATCAGCCTTTGCCCTGTCGCAACTCCACTCGTCACACGGTTGTTAGGGGAGGTTCTCGCGACGGATCGAGAGCTTTCTCGGGTTGTCAGCGACTACAAGTCCCGTATGAAAACCTGAGCTTGCCGGAATGCTCTCCTAGTGGAGCACCTCAGCGATGGGTGGCCGGGCTTTTGGCCGCCTGTTGCTGAGATGCTATCGGGGGACAGGGGAGAAGCCCCGAGAGGTGTTTACACTGATGTATAGATGAAGCAAATTGTTTGTGTGATTGACATAGATTTCACCGATGTCAATAACTGATTTGATCCGAACATTCAATTGGCAATCCCTGAAAACGGTTAGTAGCATAGGCATTAGAAATCAGGTGTCTTGAGGAAGTGAGAGCTGCCTTGACCGCTGAATAAGCGGTTTAGAAACTCGCACCGCCGCATAGGTGGTTTAGAAATGAAAAAGCAGTACTCTCACTTCACTTAATGCTCTTCATCCCAATCGGGGCTTAGCATGGTCTGAACAAGCCGATGCTTTTTTGTGCGTGCTGTACTGATGTCGAAGTTGAGCACGCGAAATGAAATTTTATTGAAATACCGACCCTAACTGGTCGAATTCGCCCAGCGGGGCGGGCGGTAACTGTAAGTACCTATTGACGATAGGTCCTAGGATTTCGTCTGCATCTAATGCGTGGCGATTTGTGAGTTTGTATAAGACTAGCATCAATGCATTTCACATTTTATAATCTAATGTTTGTCTCCTTGATAATTTGAATGGTCTAGAGCGGAGGGGTGTTTGTCATTTGCACCATGAGGCGATTTTCTATTCTTAATCGATAGCGATGACGTTCAAGAGGTATGGAGTAAATAGGAATTTGCTATACCAATTATTTTTGCATCCTGCTGGCATATAAATTTTTATTTGGTCTTGGTTGTTCAAGTGTTGCACTGTATTTTATTTGAAATCATAGGAGAGTTTGAGATGAATGAATTAGATGTGGATGTAAGAGTGTGCAAGCTAAAGGCTAGATATATTCTGGATAACTTTAGTATTCCTGATCATGTCGCTACCTCAGCAATTGACGTTATGAATTCTTCGGAGTTGCAGGCTATATTGGATGCGCAGGCTAATGTTAAACGTAAGGTTAAATGCGAGGCTCTTCTTGCTGGCTATGCGATAGCTCGTATTGAAGCAGATGTCTTTTTTGTTGCGTCAGATCAAGCAATTACTAGTCTGTTTGACTTATTTATTGAGCGATCCAGATTGGATGGCACGCAACTCACCAGCGCTTTAGTTTACCCCGCCGCAAAGATTATTGTCAGAGATTATATTGCATCAATGGCTCTAAATTCGGATCGTTAACGCAAGGGGATTGCAGTTTCGCGAGGGTGGGAATCAAATATTCGGAAACGAATAAATTTCCTTTACAAGCAGTTGATTAATCCGGGTTCCTGTTACAGGGCCTCCAGGCCGCCTTTAAGACGAGTTTTACAGAAAGTGTTCAGGTGTGCTGATATGTGTGTCCAAACACCCCGCAGCGGATTCTGGAGCGTTTCAGGGTGGCTTTTTTGATCGTTCTTATGTGGGGGCAACTCAATCTTTACCTTCAATAGGTTTAGTATAGTGTTAGGGAAGGTCTGAAGTAGACCCCTATTTTCCGGCTACTTCGTCATCGGCGCTTTCAAAAAACGACAGCCGTTCAAATCCCGGTCAAATCTACTGTCTATTTCATCCATTTTTGCCGCTGCAAGCGCCTCGTAGCAGCCATTTCTCCCATTACGGACGCACCTCTCCTGCGCTGGAGAGCAAATGTCGACGCGCCATCCATAGGTTCGACAGGGCGAACAGCGTCACCATCTGTGCTGTGTTTTTCACCAAGCCCCGGAAGCGCACCTTGGTATAACCAAACTGGCGCTTGATCACCCGAAAGGGATGCTCAACCTTGGAGCGAACCTGGGCCTTGGCTTTCTCGATCTTGCGTATCGCTTTGTACAACGCGCTGCGTTTGCCGTGTTTTTTGTAGGTGCTGCGCCGGGCTGCAATCTGCCAGATGACTTGGCGTCCCGCATGTTCTTCGCGCTTCTCGACACCGATATATCCCGCATCAGCGCCGATCACGTTCTCGGCACCGTGTAGCAGTTTGTCGACTTGGGTTACGTCCGCGACGTTGGCCGCAGTGACCACCACGCTGTGCACCAGCCCTGACTCATCGTCGACACCAATGTGCGCTTTGGCACCGAAGTAATACTGGTTACCCTTCTTTGTCTGATGCATTTCCGGGTCGCGTTTGCCGTCCTTGTTCTTGGTCGAACTGGGCGCATGAATCAGCGTGGCATCGACGATGGTGCCTTGTCGCAGTGACAAGCCACGGTCGCCCAGATAGCCATTGATCACGCCGAGAATACCAGTGGCCAACTCGTGCTTTTCCAGCAGGCGACGGAAGTTGAGGATGGTGGTTTCATCCGGGATTCGCTCCAGGCTCAGACCGGAAAACTGGCGCAAGATCGTCGTCTCGTACAGCGCCTCTTCCATCGCCGGATCGCTGTAACCGAACCAGTTCTGCATTAGATGAACCCGCAGCATCGCCATCAACGGATAGGCTGGACGACCACCTTCGCCCTTCGGGTAATGAGGTTCGATCAGGGCAATCAAACCCTTCCAGGGTACGACCCGATCCATCTCGATAAGAAACAGCTCCTTGCGGGTCTGCTTGCGCTTACCGGCGTACTCGGCATCGGCGAAGGTCATTTGCTTCATCATCGAAAAGCTCGGCGATTGGTGTCCGGGGATTTTGCCAAATCAGGAAGTCTTTTTCAGGATTTCCTTAGTAATGAGTAACACAGCTAAGATCAAGGGCTACCCCCCCCCCTAAAGACACTGTTATCTGAAAAGGCTTCGCTTTGTGCCACAAACAGGAATGTTTACCATTTGGTGGGCGATGGGAGTTATGTATCTCATTTTAGCTTACTGAGATCAGGATAGAGGCAGATCGGATGCAACTCTTCGTCTAGATCGATTGAGAAAGAATTGTGCAGAGTCGGAGTAGGGGCGGTACGCATACGAAATTGGTTTTCAAGGCTGATCCCCCAAAGCCTATTCCGGTTGTGTTGTTTGAATCGGTGCCTCTCGCACAGGCTGCGAACGTCCGGGTTCCTGTTACAGGGCCTCCAAGCTGCCTTTAAGACGAGTTTTACAGAAAGTGTTCAGGTATGCTGATATGTGTGTCCAAACACCCCACAGCGGATTCTGGAGCGTTTCAGGGTGGCTTTTTTGATCGTTCTTATGTGGGGGCAACTCAATCTTTATCTTCAATAGGTTTAGTATAGTGTTAGAGCCCCTACACAGCTAAGATCAAAAGCTAACCCCCCTAAAGGCACTGTTATCTGACTAGGCTTCGCTTTGTGCCAAAGACAGGAATGCTTCCCATTTGGCGGGCGATTGGAGTTATGTATCTTATTTTAGCTCACCGAGTTCATCGTAGAGGCAGATCGGATGCACCTCTTCGTCTTCTTCGTCTAGATCGATTGAGAAAGAATTGTGCAGGGTCGGAGTAGGGGCGGTACGAAGAGGTTGCTTCCATGGGAATTCAAAGATGATCCCCCAAACGCCTAATTCGGCTTGTGTTGTTTGAGTCGGTGCCTCTAGCACAGGCTGCGAACCAGTTGATTCAATTGGGACCAATTTTTTCTTGTCTCGATACCACTGACTGCGGCTAATGCCTTCTTCGAGCCAGGGTTGAGCAGCCGAGATCCCTTTACCATTTCGCTTGCCTAGCTGCCGCATTTTTTCATTAAAAGCATCACCAGAACCAGCATCAGCTGAGCGCTTTTGAGCGCTAGCTATACCGCCCTTGGCGCCTCGTTCCGCTTGCAGTCGAGAAAACTCAGCCGCGCTCTTAGCGGTGTACTTTGACCATGTCCACCTCGCTACCGACTTTACTATATGGCTCAGTTCTTTAGATAAGAGGGGGGCGGGGAAGTCGTTATAGACTTCGGCCTTGGAAACTAATAGGCGCTGCCATTCGTTGAACGATGCTGACTGCCTGTATTCTCTGACAGTTTGGTAAGCATATGAGCGAATACGGTTAAACATTTGGCAATTGCGCGCAATGCCTTGCGCTTTAGCTTCTTCTAGGGCGATGCGGCGCATTATATTTTTAGACGGGCCACGGAGATCCAATTTTTTATGCAATTCCCCCAGCGTGTACAGCTCTGATCTTAAATCGATCAGATTCCAGTGAGGATTGAGCGGGTTTTTGCTGATGAGATTTGTGTAGAGCGCATCAGCACCGAATGCTCGAATTAACGCCGCTTCAATAGCAGCGACATAGTTTAAAGCCGATTTGCTCGCATGATCACCTTTCGCTACCGGTGTTTTCAATCCAAAGAAAGCATGCGCATGGCCATTCTCCCGATTTTCGACTAGAAAATTGGGTTGGGGGATTTCACCTTCAAGTATTTTACTCATCGTAAGGCTGCCCATAATTGGCATGTCGATGTCAAGTACTATCCAATAAAGCGCGTGAGGTGGATTGAATTGTATGTAGCGTTTTTTAATCGCTGTTCGCAGCGGCCTTATCACCAGGCCGTCTTGGCGATCGTCGGTGCAATAAGGAGAGTGAGGCAGTCTTTCTTCGTTAAATGATTTCAGCTTAATATTTTCAATTTGGACTTCTTGCATTCTTTTGTATTCCTACCTTTCCTGTACTAGCTCCAGCTATAAATCCAATTCAAGCTTCTACAGTTGACGAGTTTTAGGCACAATTAACTTCGGCTTACGACTTTTAGGAGCCTAGTCGCCCTTTGTCGTGCGTCTCACGAAGATCGTATTGAAAACCTATAATTTTGTAAAATTAGAGTTTTTTAATAAATCCGTTTACGATGCGGGTTCATTGGCAAGATCGTTAATGGTTTATTGATGTTTCACCGTTCGTCGGCATGGCGAATTATCTTAAAAAATAACTACAATGACCAGTCGATTTTGAAGTTTTCATGATCTACATTGTCGATTGGTGTAGGTTCGCCTACGAAACCATCGCTATATGTTCGGGTGTAGAAATTGTATCGTCCCGTAAAAGGGAGTATGGCTTCCTTTCGGTTAAATCTTATGTTTTCAGAAAATCCTTTCTCATGGAAGAAAATGAACATGCTGCTATATTCTTCACCGAAGTTCCTGCTAACTAATACTTCAATTTTCTGAACGGATAGCAAGGAATTGAATTTCAATCTTCCTTCTTCGCTCTCTAGCAACTCCTGAAGCTCTGTGCGCGTAATCTCATTTTTTATTACGTCTGATGCCTCTAGGTTTTCAAGCTGTCCCAAAAGCATGTTATATTCTTCTTCAAGTTTCGACAGCTGACTTTCGATTTTTGTGATAAGCGATATTAAGGTTTTGGGGATTATTCCATTGTTTTTTTCGATATCACTAGACATTCTAAGTAGGGAGGCATTTTTGCTAGCCCTTTCTTGGTTTACCGCTGATAACTTATTTTTCAGATCATGAGATTTTGAACTTGAGAGCAATTTCTCAATTCCATAATTTTTGAAGAATAGAAGGAAAGGCTCAAGCACGTGTCGGTAAGGAATTATCACTTTTTTGCCACTGGGACAGGCATTTACTAAACTTTTATGGCAAATAAGATACATGTACTCTTTTCCTTTCCTCTTCATAAAACTTTGGTGAAGATAGGAGTCGCAGTCGAGGCACTTTATCAACCCTTTGAAGACATTACGAAAGCCTTTCGGGGTCCGTCCTCGTGTGGCATATATCTCTTTGTTTTTTTCTAAAGTTGCCTGTACCTTGTAAAATTCGCTTTTCTCAATTACTGGAGGAAAATAATTTTCAATCTCTTCATATGCTTGGTTTTTTTCCAACGTCCCACTTAATGATTTCGTTTTGAAAGCCTCAAAGCTGCCATAAACTGACTTCGAGCTTAAGAGATGCCTTATAGCAATAAGTGTCCATCTCTTTTCGGAACCCTCTCCGTTAATTTTTATTGCTATTGCCTGCGCTCCAAGCTTGTATGAGGCAAGCTCAAATGCCCGTCTAACCTCTTTTGCTCTCTCTTCAATTACTACAATTTTTGTTGCGCCGTTATCTTCGATTGTTCTCAGCCAGTACGGAAGTTTTTTCGTCATCACTGCCTTTCCGCTTCGGGCTTCTTCGTGCTTGCGTGCCCAGGCAGAAATTGATCTACGTTGTTTTGTTAAACTTTCATCATGCGCACGACTGATAATGAAATTTATCTGAAAAATTAGATTCGCATGATCTTCGTCTTGAGCGTTATAAACTCGCTGGTCAGCAAGAGTAAAAATGACAACGCCAGCGTTTAGAATAGAGGCGAGAATTGAGATCGTATCTAGCTCTTTTTGTCTGGAGATTCGGTCCAGTGATTCGACAATAAGAGTGTCTCCAGTCCCAATTTCGCCTTTTTTCACACGGTCAAGAAATCTGCTCAATTGCCCGGCTTTTACGTTTTTTCCCCGAAATGCCGAGACTCCCAGATCGTTGAATTGCTCGACGATCTCGGCGTTATGTTTTTCTAGGTAACCATTGATCAGCCTTTGCTGCCGCTCGATCGAGTCTCCATGCTCCTGTTTTTTCGAGCTGAATCGGACGTAGCAAAAAACTTTTTTCTTCATGAGTGGCTATCTCAAAGGACGATGTTCTAATTTGAGAATACAACATCTAAGCGCCGCTTCGGGCAAACCGACCATGGTCAGCGATGGCAAACCATTGGCCAGGTGGACTTCGACGGTGACGGCGGGCGCATCCACGCCAATCTGGGCGCGGCTGTGGACGATGGAGAGGGACATGGTCGTTCCTTGAGCTTTACGGAGGCCGCTTCCTGCGGGTTTTTTAAGGGTAGATGGCGAGTCGTGTTTTCGCGGTGATTTGAAGGTGGGGAAGTTTCGCAAGATGTTGCTCGGTTCTACGGGCAGCGCATTGACTATGTGGCGAGGGAGCAAGCGCCCTCGCCACATAGTCAATGCGCGTGTGGATTAAGACATTGTCGTTAAATTTGAACGGCTATTCGGAAGACGGCATTTAGCCAAATAAGCTGCTGCTGCCCGCCAAGACCTTATTTGCGAAAATCTCGATGTCCAGCTTGTTTTTGCCTTCCGCCATAAGGGTGAAATGGTTGAAATTCAAATCAATCCATCCCTGCAGTTTGGTTGCGTAATTCTCGGGATGCTTCGATTGCTCTATCAGGGGTAGCCCCTTGTAATGATCAAGGATGCTTTGGAAGAATTTCACCGATTTCCCAGTGGTGTTGTATTCATGTTCTGCTTCGGCAATGACTTTCTGTCGCCACGCAAATTCTTGTCTGGCAGATTCTTCCAGTGCGGCCCGTCTTTCGTTGACAGTGAAGGTTCCGCTTTCATCGTAAGTGATCAGCGCCAGTTGATCCACGGGCATCCCGGAAAACGGATTATTGCCTGCCCCTCTCGTGTATTGAGTTGCACTTTTGGCTCGTGCTAATAACTCGGCGTTGTCCGTGTCAGGGACTTCAGCGTCATGTGTTGATTTATTCGCAGTGTAATGAGGGCTTTCCAGTTCGTTGAATGTGTTTCTGGCCATCGACGCCAGTTCCGTTCTTGTCATGCGTATATCGCGAGCTTGCGCACGTGTAGAGGCCTCGCTCAATTGGCTCGCTAACATGGACACCTTGTTGCTGCCATTTGCGCCGGCGGAATCTTGGACGGTCCTTTGGCTGATGCCTCTGTCGTTCTTGAGAATAGAGATCACTTTTTTTGTACCTGTCAGAGCTTGACCGGTATCACTTACAGGGCTGCTTATTGCGTTGATCATGATTTTAGCTCCTGATATTTATGAGTAGAAAATGATGTGTGGGTTGATTGTCGGCAAGGTTTGCCGAGCATCATTGTCTCTAGACCAGCTTTACTTCATGGTGATTTCAATTGACCAGGCATAGGTGGACGGATTTGTTCTAGTTGTTCTGATGGTGCAGGTAGCACCGCCGCTAGGAGTGGCTGCGTTATTCCATTTGGGGACTTTCGTCGCGCCAGGGCCGGGAGCAGTCACGAATGTTGATAAATAAACACATGTTTTATTGCCGCTCTGATAGCGCAAGTTAGCATGGGTGTAGCCCGCGTTGCTTTGTATGCGGTATGTATCTGTGCTGTTTGGAATAATGGAAGCTTCAGGCGTATGGGATGCGTTTGTTTTAGTAATAAACTCGTTGTTGTTTATGGGTGTATACGTAGCAGTTTTGATTCCAATATTTTTGAAGGTCACCGTTACAGGTGGTCCGGCAACAACCGGGCTTGTATAAAGTGCAGTCAAAGTTAAAGCGGCAAACAAAGACTTATAAATTTCCATGGGTATTACTCCTTGTAGTATTTTGAACATTCCATTGCTGGGATCGCAGTCGCCAGAATCCCTTATTCAAGGTGGACTGCATTTGCTCCGAACGAGTGCGTTCAAATGAATCATTTGAGAAGTGAGCTTAAAAAGGGGGGCTTTTGCGCGCAATCAGACCGCGGATGAGAACGTTGTAGGGCATTGCCGGGATTTATGCGGGTGGAAAGATCGCAGTCACGGGAATTCCTACAGGCAAGTCTGAGGGGCATTTCCGACTCAGGCTCGCTACCACGTAGATCTCTGATCCCCATCAAACAATCGCGCACTGTGCCTGATGGTCGTCTGGCATTTATTGGACCCCACGCCAAAAGCGTGGGGCTTTTGTTCAGAATACGTGAAGCATCTTCGCGGCTCTTTTCCACCAAGGCGCATTGATAGCGGGTATCGAAATCATCTGCTCGGGCACCAACTGCGGAACATCCTGCAACCGAATCCATGGTTGGTTGTTCCAGTGCAGCAAACTTAGCGACATGTCCGGCCAGTTCAGCAGGCTCAGCATTGGACGTTCGGTTGTCGTGGGTTGCTCAGCGTCTCTCAGGGTTGGGACGACGTCGTGAGTCAGCCATTCGCGCAGGGCTCGATATTCGGGGCAGTAGTGGTAGATCAATAATGCGTAGACGCCGGATTCGCTGATCAGCAAGGTGTGTTCGATGCTGCCGTGGATGAGCATTCGCGTGGTTTGGTGTTGGTCGGGGGTCGAGTTTGCGGAGGGTGCGTTCTTCGATGTAAAGGCGCAGGAGGCGGCCAAGGTCGCGGGCGCAGAACCAGGGTTGGTTTTCTATTAGAAGGGCGTGTAGGTGGAGTTTGTGGCGCGTGAAGACGTGGGGGATCAGATAGTTGTCGTCCATGGTGCAGTTCTCGAGGTGCGATGAAGAAAACTGCCTCTGATCGTCGCCAAACGAAAAGGGTGGCAGCCATGCGCGGGTTGGCGAACCGGTAACGCACCCAACCGGCAGACCCGAAAGTCTCCCACGCATAGCCGCCATAATTCGAGATGGGAACAATTCCCTGGTTCGAACGTGGTCGCGATGTGTCTGGATGCTATCCGGGTCGCCAAACCCGGAGCTGAATATTCAGCTGGGGGGAGCTTAGAGGCTGGATACTTGGCGACACAATCGGACGGCGGTGGTTTTCTTGTAGGAAGGTGCCGGGATTTTTGCGAGGTTTGAGATCAAAAGATCGCAGCCCTCGGCAGCTCCTACAGAGGTGGTCCGTCCAGCGTGGGATGGCTGGTAGACCGAGGCGACCCCATTCGCGGGCAAGCCCGCTCCCACAGGGATCGTGGGTTACTCGGCAGGGGGAATGAGCTTCGCTTCCAGCTCCGCGACTTTGGCCTCAAGGCTCTCGAGGCGGGCCCGAGTGCGCGCCAGCACAACCATCTGACTATCAAATTCTTCCCGGCTCACCAGGTCCAGTTTGCTGAAGCCGCTCTGCAACAGCGCCTTGAACTGGCTTTCGATTTCGCTTTTCGGCAGCGGGGTTTCGCCGCTGAAGAGGCGGGAGGCGGTGCCGGTCAGGGCGTCGAGGAAGTCTTTGGGCGCGAGCATGGGAAAGGTCCTGGAAACAATGGCGGGCAGTGTATCACGCAGTGTCTATAGTCAATCCCGACGGCAGGGATGCACGCTTTTCGCGCATGCGGACGGACGGCATCGCACCGTTGTTGTGCGTAACGCGTCCGGTGTTGCGGTGATGTGGTGGACATCTACGGCCAACCGCTTGAAAACAGAGAGTTTTGTGGAGATGGCAAGCTTTCTGCTTAGTGCCTAGTGACCCATGCACTGATGCAGTCGCTGTGACGAATGCAGTGCGCCAAGCGAAACGGGGGAAGTGTTTCGTACGGAGCGGTTAGCTGGCGTCGGACGGGCAGGTAAGGCCGACGATGCGTTACAAAGCCAGGCACTGCGCTTAGACTTGAGCCGGGTTTGTTTTCCTGGGGCAAGTCCACCAATTCGGGAGAGAGTTTTCATGAAGCTAGTCACTGCCATCATCAAGCCGTTCAAGTTGGACGACGTGCGCGAATCGCTGTCCGAGATCGGCGTGCAGGGCATTACCGTTACTGAAGTCAAAGGCTTCGGTCGGCAGAAGGGTCACACCGAGCTGTATCGCGGCGCGGAATACGTGGTCGATTTCCTGCCCAAGGTGAAGATCGATGTCGCCATTGACGACAAGGATCTTGACCGGGTTATCGAGGCGATAACCAAGGCTGCCAACACCGGCAAGATCGGTGACGGCAAGATCTTCGTGGTCAATCTGGAACAGGCGATTCGCATTCGTACCGGCGAAACCGATACCGACGCGATTTAAAAGCCGCCACAAACCCAACGCCCCAGGAGAAAACAATATGACTCTGCGTAAATTCGCAGGGCTAGGAGCCCTGTTGTCCCTCGTAATGCCCAGCCTGGCCATGGCGGCAGACGAAGTGGCGGCCCCAGTCCTCAACTCCGGCGATACCGCCTGGATGATGACCTCGACAGCCCTCGTGCTGTTCATGACCATTCCCGGCCTCGCGCTGTTCTACGGCGGCATGGTTCGCTCCAAAAACATTCTTTCCGTGATGATGCAGTGCTTCGCCATTACCGGTCTGATCAGCATTCTGTGGGTCATTTATGGCTACAGCATCGCGTTCGACACCACCGGCATGGAACAGGGCGTCGTCAACTTCAACTCGTTCTTCGGTGGCATGGGCAAGGCATTCCTCGCCGGTGTCACGCCTTCGAGCCTGACCGGTCCGGCGGCGCTGTTCCCTGAGGCGGTGTTCATCACCTTCCAGATGACTTTCGCCATCATCACCCCTGCGTTGATCGTCGGTGCCTTCGCCGAGCGGATGAAATTCTCCGCGATGCTGATCTTCATGGGCATCTGGTTCACCCTGGTGTATGCACCGATCGCACACATGGTCTGGTCCGGCAACGGCGGCCTGATGTGGGACTGGGGCGTGCTCGACTTCGCTGGCGGCACCGTGGTGCACATCAACGCCGGTGTGGCCGGTCTGGTGGCGTGCATCGTGCTCGGCAAGCGTAAAGGCTTCCCGACCACCCCAATGGCCCCGCACAACCTCGGTTACACCCTGATGGGTGCGGCCATGCTGTGGGTCGGCTGGTTCGGCTTCAACGCCGGTTCCGCCGCAGCGGCCAACGGCACTGCCGGTATGGCGATGCTGGTGACTCAGATCGCAACCGCCGCCGCCGCACTGGGCTGGATGTTTGCCGAGTGGATCACCCACGGCAAGCCAAGTGCACTGGGTATCGCTTCGGGTGTGGTCGCCGGTCTGGTTGCCATCACTCCGGCCGCTGGCACCGTGGGCCCGATGGGCGCTCTGGTGATCGGTCTGGCTGCGGGCGTGGTGTGCTTCTTCTGCGCCACCACCCTGAAACGCAAACTCGGTTATGACGATTCCCTGGACGCCTTCGGTGTGCACGGCATCGGCGGTATCCTCGGCGCGATCCTGACCGGTGTGTTCGCTGCACCGTCGCTGGGTGGCTTCGGCACCGTCACCGACATCGCCGCACAAGTCTGGATTCAGTGCAAAGGCGTGGGCTTCACGGTGATCTACACCGCGATCGTCACCTACATCATTCTCAAGGTGCTGGACGCCGTCATGGGTCTGCGTATCACCGAAGAAGAAGAGGCCGTCGGCATCGATCTGGCACTTCACAACGAACGCGGCTACAACTTGTAAGACGCGCCTAAAAAACTTGCCCGGCTTGCCGGGCATTTTTTTGTCTGGAGTTTGTCAGTGAAGGGACTGCTGAAAGGTTTTTTCGCACACGTTTAGTGGGGTTTACGGCGGGCGTTTTTCTGCGGCCAATGGCTTACATGATTGAAGGAATATTAGGGCCTTTGTTTTTTCCCAGAGCGCGCTAGAATGCGCCCCGAACGTGCGGAGAACTGTATGTGGCAACAGACTCTGATTACCCTGCGGGCGAGGCCCCGGGGCTTTCATCTGGTAACGGACGAGTTACTCGCCGGCCTGCCTGAACTCAAGGCGTGTCGGGTCGGTCTGTTGCATTTGTGGCTGCAGCATACCTCGGCGTCGTTGACCATCAACGAGAACGCCGATCCGGCGGTACGTCGCGACTTCGAACGATTTTTCAATCGTCTGATCCCACAAGGCACAGACGGCTATGAGCATAACGACGAAGGCCTGGACGACCTCCCGGCGCACTTCAAGGCCAGCGTGCTTGGCTGTCAGCTCAGTTTGCCGATTGCGGCAGGCCGACTGGCGCTGGGAACCTGGCAAGGCGTTTATCTGGGCGAGCACCGTGATTTTGGCGGTGCCCGTAAAGTCCTCGCCACCGTGCACGGTGAAGGGGCATGAGCCGCTGGTCACCAGTGGTTATTGAATTTTTCCGGCGGCTGTCGACAGACGGTGAAGCTGGGCTATAACTAATCTGCTTTTCGCAAGTCATGAGGTAGAACATGAGCGACGATGATCTGGAAAACGACGACCTCGAAGTAGGCGACGAAGACGAGGCTGAAGAAGGCCTGGAAGCAGCAGCGGAAGACGTTGCTGACGACGACGGCGGTGAGACACCGGTTCCGACCGCCAAAGGCAAGGCCAAGGCTGCTGTGTCAGTCGATGAGCTGCCGAGCGTCGAAGCTAAAAACAAGGAGCGCGATGCCCTGGCCAAGGCCATGGAAGAGTTCCTGGCCAAGGGCGGCAAGGTGCAGGAAGTGGAGGCCAACGTGGTCGCCGATCCTCCCAAGAAGCCTGATAACAAGTACGGCAGCCGGCCTATTTAAGCGTCTGCCCTTGCTTGCTGAAAAAGCCCGCCGTCGCTGCGGGCTTTTTCATGGGCGGTACAAAAATTCCAAGACTGCTGTGATCCCCTATGGAAGCGGGCTTGCCCGCGATGGGGCAATTACATTCGAAAGTGATGTTGCCTGACACGCCGCTATCGCGGGCAAGCCCGCTCCCACAGGTTATGTGTCAGGCGGATACCGAATTCCATCGCGTGAGCAATGCCGGCAACTCGGTCAGGCTGCGAATCTCGGCATCCGGCGCCTTCTGCGCTTCCCACAATTTGCCTTGCGGGTTAAACCAGATCGCCCGCAACCCCGCCTGCTGCGCCCCGGCAATGTCATCACCCGGATGGTCGCCGATATGCACCGCCGTTGCGGGTATTGCGTTGCCACGCTTCAAGGCCTCATGAAACAGGCGGGCGTCCGGTTTGGCGATGCCGATGTCTTCGGCGCACAGCGCAAATTTGAAGTAGTCGGCCAGCCCTAAACGACGCACATCGGCATTGCCGTTGGTGACGACGCCGAGTGCGTAGTGTTTGGCCAGCACCTCCAGCGTCGGCTCGACTTCCGGGAAGATTTCCAGCTGATGCCGGGCATGCAGAAACACTTCAAAACTCTGATCGGCCAAGTCTGACGCCTGATCATGGCCGTAGCCGGCCTCTTCCAGTGCATGAAAAAGCACCCGGCGACGCAAGGCACTGATTCGATGCTTGAGGCCCGGTTCGCTGCTCAGGATGCGTTCGCGAATTCCCCACAAATGCTCCACCGGCACCGCGCCCAGGTTCGGTGCGTGTTCAGTCAGCCATTCACGCAATACGGCTTCGGCGCTGACGATCACCGGGGCGGTGTCCCACAGGGTGTCGTCGAGGTCGAAGGTAATCAATTGGATCGTCATGAATCATCGCCCTTAATGCGTTTGGCCCGTGGATGGGCGCTGTCGTAAACCGTCGCCAGGTGCTGGAAGTCCAGGTGGGTGTAAATCTGGGTGGTCTTGATGTCCGAGTGGCCGAGCAGTTCCTGCACCGCGCGCAAGTCCTGCGAGGATTCCAGCAGGTGGCTGGCGAAGGAGTGCCGCAACATGTGCGGATGCAGGTTCTGCCCCAGTTCGCGCTCGCCGGCGGCCTTGACCCGCACCTGAATCGCCCGGGGTCCGAGGCGCCGGCCTTGCTGGCTGACAAACACCGCGTCATCCGCCGGGTTGGTCAAGGCTCGCAGCGGCAGCCACAGTTCCAGCGCTTCGCGGGCCTTTTTGCCGACCGGTAGCAGTCGGGTCTTGCTGCCCTTGCCGAGTACCTGAACCATGCCGTCGGCCAGATCGAGCTGATCGAGATTGAGCCCGGTCAGCTCCGACAGCCGCAAACCCGAGGAATAGAACAGCTCCAGAATCGCCTGATCCCGCCGTGCCAGGAAATCATCCTCTACCGCGCCTTCAAGCAGTTGCAGCGCACGGTCGGTGTCGAGGGTTTTCGGCAGGCGGCGCTCGCCTTTCGGTGGTGCCAGGCCATTGGCCGGGTCGTGGTCGCAAAGACCTTCGCGATTCAGGTAGTGATAGAGCCCGCGCACCGCCGAGAGCAACCGCGCAAGACTGCGCGACGATTGCCCCTGGGAATGCAAGCGAGCGATCAGGCTGCGCAGGCGCTGGATATCCAGCGCGGCCCAGCTGCCGATGTTCTGTTTGGCACAGAAGCCCAGCACTTTGTCGAGGTCGCGGCGGTAGGCGTACAGCGTGTGAGGCGACACCTGCCGCTCACTGCGCAGGTGTTCGCAGTAAGCGTCCAGTTGCCGTTCCACGATCAGCGCACCGAGCGAAGGGAGTTGTTGACCCGTGGCAGCACGCGGCCCATGACTTCAGCGATGTAGCTGAGGAACAGCGTGCCGACCGAGCTTTTATAGTGCTGCGGATCACGGCTGGCGATGGCCAGGACGCCGTGTATGCCTTGATGGCTGATGGCGACGACGGCGGTCGAGCCGATCTGCTTGCGCTGCTCTTCGCCAAACAGGAAGTCCAGTTCATGCTCGCGCAGGCTGCCGCTGACGCTTTTGTCTTCCGAAAGCAGGCCGCCAATGGCCGTTTGCGCGTCGGCGTGCGTCACCCAACGGCCGACCGGCATCGGGTTGTCGCCCAGCAGGATCAGGCTGACGAAGGGCACCTGGAAGTCCTGGCGCAGGCTGTCTTCGACGCTGATCACCACATCTTCAAGGCTGGTGGCGTCCATCAGCGCGAGAATCAGGCGGCGGGTCTTGTCGAAGAGACGGTCATTGTCGCGGGCCACGTCCATCAAGTGCGAGAGGCGATGACGCAATTCGATGTTGCGGTCGCGCAGGATGGTCATCTGGCGCTCGACCAGCGAAATGGTGTCGCCGCGCTGGTGCGGGATGCGCATTGCCGGAAGAAGTTCTTCGTGCTCGACGAAGAAATCCGGATGAGCCTCCAGGTACGCGGCAATCGCCGCCGCCTCAAGGCTTTCGGAAGGGGATTCGTCGGGCTGTAGGGCGGGAACCTGGGGCTTGTCGGTCATGGGTTTGACTCACTCAAAGACGCACTTGTCCTTCATAAACTCGGACTGCCGGGCCGGTCATCAACACCGGTTGGCCTGGGCCTGCCCATTCAATGGACAGACGCCCGCCGGGCAGGTCGATCAATAGTGGCGAATCCATCCACCCCTGGCTGATCGCGGCCACTGCAGCTGCGCAGGCGCCAGTACCGCAGGCCTGGGTTTCCCCGGCACCGCGTTCCCAGACGCGCAGCTGCGCGCGGTTCCGGTCGATGACCTGGAGAAAGCCGACATTGACCCGTGCCGGAAAGCGCGGGTGATGCTCGATTTTCGGACCTAGTTCATGCACCGGTGCGTTGTTGATATCCGCGACGCGCAACACCGCATGCGGGTTGCCCATCGACACGGCGGCCAGTTCCACTGCGGTACCGTCGACATCGAGCGAGTAGCTCAGCGCCTGACTGTCGGCAACGAACGGAATGTCGGCCGGCACCAGGCGCGGTGCGCCCATGTCGACGCTGATCTGGCCGTCGCTGCGGATATCCAGTTCGATGATGCCACTTTTGGTCTCGACGCGAATCTGCCGTTTTGCGGTCAGGCGCTTGTCGAGTACAAAGCGGGCGAAACAGCGGGCACCGTTGCCGCACTGTTCCACTTCGGAACCGTCGGAGTTGAAGATCCGATAGCGGAAATCCACGTCCGGGTTGCTCGGCGCCTCGACGATCAGCAGCTGGTCGAAACCGATGCCGGTGTGGCGATCGCCCCATTGCTTGGCATGCTTGGGCAGGATGTGCGCGTGCTGGCTGACCAGGTCGAGGACCATGAAGTCATTGCCCAGGCCGTGCATCTTGGTAAAACGCAGCAGCATGGGTTTACTCCGGCAGCAGGCTTTCGCCAGCAAACAACTCGGCTACCGTCTCACGGCGACGCACTTCAAATGCCTGATCACCGTCCACCAACACTTCGGCGGTACGGCCGCGGGTGTTGTAGTTGGAACTCATGACAAACCCATAAGCACCGGCCGAATGCACGGCCAGCAGGTCACCTTCTTCCAGAGCCAGTTCACGATCCTTGGCCAGGAAGTCGCCGGTCTCGCAGATCGGGCCGACGATGTCGTAGGCACGAGCGGCGGTGGCGCGAGGGCGCACGGCGGTGACGTCCATCCAGGCTTGATACAGTGCCGGACGGATCAGGTCGTTCATGGCCGCGTCGACGATGGCGAAGTCTTTGTGTTCGGTGTGCTTGAGGTACTCGACCTGAGTCAGCAGCACGCCGGCGTTGGCGACGATGAAACGGCCCGGCTCGAACACCAGCGCCAGGTCACGCCCGTCGAGACGCTCGCGCACGGCTTTGATGTAGTCGGCGGCCAGCGGTGGCTCTTCATCGCGATAACGTACGCCCAAACCACCACCGAGATCGATGTGGCGCAGGTAGATGCCGCAATCGCCGAGGCGGTCGACCAGGCCCAGCAGGCGGTCGAGGGCGTCGATGAACGGCGGCAAGGTGGTCAGTTGCGAACCGATGTGGCAATCGACACCGACCACTTCCAGGTTCGGCAGCTGCGCGGCACGGATGTACACGTCTTCGGCGTCGGCAATGGCGATGCCGAACTTGTTCTCTTTGAGACCGGTGGAAATGTACGGGTGGGTGCCGGCATCGACGTCCGGGTTCACGCGCAGCGAGATCGGTGCGCGAACGCCCAGTTCGGCGGCGACCACTTGCAGGCGCTCCAGCTCGTCGGTGGATTCGACGTTGAAGCAATGCACGCCGACTTCCAGGGCGCGACGCATGTCGTCACGGGTCTTGCCGACGCCGGAGAACACGATCTTGTCGGCGCAACCGCCGGCGGCCAGTACGCGTTCCAGCTCGCCACGGGAAACGATGTCAAAACCAGCGCCCAATCGCGCCAGGACATTCAATACACCCAGGTTGGAGTTGGCCTTGACCGCGTAGCAGACCAGGTGCGGCATGCCGGCCAGTGCATCGGCAAACGCCAGGTACTGGGCTTCGATGTGGGCGCGGGAGTAGACGTAAGTCGGTGTGCCAAAGCGTTCGGCGATGGCGGACAGGGCAACCCCTTCCGCGAACAGCTCGCCGTCACGGTAGTTAAAAGCGTCCATGGCGTTCCCTTATTGGTAGACGTCGTGCTTGTGAGCTTTCGACGGCTGCTTTTGCGAGGACTGGGCCTGCTCGGCAGGGTCCTGGGAATCGTCAGGCAGGTACAGCGGGCCTTTTTGACCACAGGCCGACACAAGGCAGGCAACCGCGGCGAGCGCAGCAAGGGAAGAGATCAGGCGCTTCATGGCGAAATCCTTGAAAATGCGTTAATTGCGCCGGAGTATACCGGCCACCCGGCAGCTTGCCTATGCGAGGGGGCTCCCGTCCGGCGGGCCTTGCCCGATGCCAGTCGGTATCCTGCAACCCCTGTGGGAGCGGGCTGGCTCGCGAACGCGGTGGCTCAGTCAATAAAGATGTTGAATGTGCTGGCCCCTTCGCGAGCAAGCCCGCTCTCACAGGGGCGGTGTTTGATGTACCTATATCGGTGCTTGGTCGTTATCCTTTGCAATCACCGGGGCTCGCCCGTATCTTGCGGCGCTTGAGCGTGAACAGACACTTTTTGAGGTTGCCGCAATGAGTTTGACCGAAGCCCGTTTCCACGATCTGGTCGATGCCACCCAGCAATCGCTGGAGGATATTTTCGACGAGAGCGACCTGGATATCGATCTGGAGAGCTCGGCCGGTGTGCTCACCGTCAAGTTCGAAAACGGCAGCCAGTTGATCTTCAGCCGTCAGGAGCCACTGCGTCAGCTGTGGTTGGCGGCGGTGTCGGGTGGATTCCACTTTGACTACGACGAAGAGGGCGAGCGCTGGATGTGCGACAAGAGCGAAGAGCAGCTCGGCGAGATGCTTGAGCGCATCGTCCAGCAACAGGCTGGCGTTGAACTCGATTTCGAAGGTCTGTGAGATCGTGACCCAGCCTGCACCCGCTCGACCGCCAAAACCGCTCTACAGCAATGTCAGCCCGGCGGTGCCTTCGCCGTGCAGCGGAGTGTGTCGGCTGGACGAGCAGAAGGTCTGCCTGGGGTGTTTTCGCCATGTCGAAGACATCCGCGAATGGCGCTCGGCCGATGATGAGCGCCGGCGCACGATTTGCGCCCAAGCCTCCAATCGCAAAGCCAGCGCCGATCCTCTGTAGGCGCTGGCTTGCCAGCGATGGCGGCCTTAAGGTCGCTGAAAAGTTCAAGATCCTGTCGCCAGCAAGCTGGCTCCTACAGGGGATTGCACGCTGTCCGCTTGTGGCTTGTATATTTTTTGAGCTGTGATAGTGTCCAGAAACGCCTCAACCCATCGAGGTTCGTGAAAACCCCGCCTTTTTCTGGCGGGGTTTTGCTTTTTCTGTGCAGAAGAAAGGAGTCTGCCTCTATCATGACCGCACCTTCCATCACCCTTACTCGTCTGGACGTTCAACGTCTGGAGCGCCTGATCGACAGCCTGGATGACACGCTGCCGGGCGTTATCGCGCTGCAAACCGAACTGGATCGCGCCGATACGCTGGTCGGTCACGATGAAGTGCCCGCCGATGTCGTGACCATGAATTCCCGTGTGCATTGCCGTGAAGAAAGCAGCGGCAAGGACTATCACCTGACGCTGGTCTATCCCAAGGATGCCAACGCTGACGAAGGCAAGATCTCCGTTCTGGCGCCTGTCGGCAGCGCACTGCTGGGTCTGAAGGTTGGCCAGCACATCGACTGGCCGGCGCCAGGAGGCAAGACCCTGAAACTGACCCTGCTGGCGGTCGAATCGCAGCCTGCCAATGGCGGCGCCTTCCCGGAATAACCTTCCTCAGACCTGCTCGAGCGCGTCATTCAATGCGCGCTCCAGATCGGCCTTGTAGCGCAGATACAAATTGCTTGAGCTCTGACCATCACCGAGCAGGCCCGACAGGTCCAGGTCGGTGATGTAGCAGCGATAGCGTTCGGTTTCACGGCGCTGCTCGACGATTTCCCGGGCGACCACACTGAACAGTTGGTCGCCATGCTCCAGCTCTGAAAATTCCCGCTGATTGCAATACAACGTGACTTGCACCTTGCCCGGCGCGGCTTTGCCGACGATCGCCTGCACATCATAGAACGGCTTGTTGACCGGGGTTTGCGGGGCGATTCGAGCGTCGACCCGGCGCGCTCGTCCCGGACCCGACGGCAGCAGTTGGTAATACAGCGTCTCGAGGCTCAGTGGCTGGGCGGCGTCCATCGGCAGCAAGGCATCGCGCCGGTATTGGATCGATTGCAGGAACCGTTGCAACGGCACCAACAGGCTGTGTTCGTCGTGGTAGGGCAAGCGCTGCTGCCACAAGGCATTGAATTCATCCAGCACGTACAGATCGGCCTGGTCTTCGTGAATTCGGTAGAACACCTGAACGCACTCTGGCTGACCCATGGGCAGAATCTGCGCCAGGTCCTGATCCTCCAGCGCCATCGGGTCCAGGTGCAGCGGGCTGTAGCTCGCCAGTTCTTCACCGAGGTAGTCGAACAGCGCCGGCAGGGTGGCGAGGGCGACATGGTTGACCTGCCCCGGCACCAACTCCAGCACGTGGTAATGCTGCTGGACCTGAATCAGGTAGCGGTGATTGAGCTTGCTCAGCAGCAGGTTCTGCGCGGTGTCGATCACCTCTTCAACCCGTTGCGCGATGAACTGCGCGCGGTTGTGGCAGAAGCACCGCACGCGTAATTTGGGCTGCTGCGGGCCGTTCGGCAGGTTGTTGAGGTAATCGCGCAGGCAGTCGAGCAGGGCGTGAGGGCCGTCGAAGCGATTGACCGACACCTCGTTCCAGCTGTTGAGCGTGACCTGATCCAGGGTCAGCACCAGGTTCTCGCGGACCCCGGCGTAACTCAGGGAGTCCGTGCGCTCGGTGGTCATCAGAATATTCAGGTCACGGTGATGCTTGAGCGGATCGACGCCGACGTTCACCAGAATCAGCGCCTCGCTCGGGACGCTGGCGCGCAGCAGCGGTTCTTCGGCGACCGTGGGCAGGGGCAGGGCGATGCTTTGTTGCAGGCTGCCGAGCAGGTTGAACAGTTCGAACTCGCTCAGGTCACTGTCGCCTGGGTGCAACGCCAGGCGCGTGCTGCTGTCGATCACGCCGTTGCGGTGGCACCAGGTCAGCAGCTCCAGTAATTGGCGGCTGCGCTTGATCGGCGCGAATTGCACCCACTCGAGGGCGGTGAGGCTGCCGTTATACAAGCCCCACTGGGTCTGTCCCGATTCTTTCTTGTCTGGCGCATGCACCAAGGTCAGGGTGTCTTCGGCCAGATCCGGGGCGATGCCCGGGTTGATGAACTCGACTTTGTCGGCCTTACGCTCGAACGCGGCGTACAGACGTCGCCCCAGTACGTTGAGGTCGCGCTTGTTGATCAGGCTGACGGTCTGTTCGCTGCGGGCGAACTCGGTGAGGAAGCGGTAGCTGTAATTCAGTTCGTTGACCAGCGCCCGGCGTTCGGAACTGACCTGACGGACTTTCCACTGACTGCGGCTATCCAGCAGCGCCAGTTGACGCTGATCCCAGTGCCATTCCTGGGCCAGGCGTTCCAGCAGCGAGCGCTGCCAACTTTGGGTGCGACTGCTGCTGCCGGTGAGTTTGCGGTTGACCTTCAGGTACAGCGCGCGCCGCACCAGTTCAAGGCGCTCCGGTTCGCCACGGGCGATGAGGTATTCCTCGATGCGCCGGTAGACCACGATGTACGGGTCCAGCTCATCGAGGTCGAGTTGATTGGCGAACACCGCTTGCTTGAAACGCAGACTCAGGCATTGAACCTTGGGGTGTTCGCTGGCGTAGACCTCAGTCAGCAACAGCTTGAGCACCGACTTGTAGGGTGACTCGATCCCTTTGAACAACTGCCAGAGCCCGGCACCGATGAATTCGCCGGGCGGGATGTACGCCATATGCCCCAGGTCCAGGGTTTCGTCGGCACGGATGAAGCGCTTGGACAGCAGCGTGTGGGTGTAGCGGTCGTAGGCGGCCTCTTCGTAAACCGGTACCAGCCACCAGATCGGCGTGCGGCCGGCCAGCCAGATCGCGGTGCGGTAGAACTCGTCCAGCAGCAGGTAATGCTGGGTGGTGCCGCAGTCTTCCGAGCTCAATTGCGTGTCGCGTTCGCCGAGCACGAAGCGGGCCGGGTCGATCAGGAAGAAATGCGCCTCGGCGCCCTGGCTCGCGGCCCAGGTTTCGAGCAACTGGCACTTTTTACGCAGCTCGTTGAGTTCGCTTTCGCTCAAGTCCGGCGCGTGGCAGACCCACACGTCCATATCGCTCTGATCAGCCTGGGCGAGGGTGCCGAGGCTGCCCATCAGGAACAGGCCGTGAATCGGTCGGGGTGGATTGCTGCCGTGGCGCGGCTTGTAGGAAAACGAACGGGTCAGGCGTTGGGCTTCGGCCAGGGCGTTGGCGTCAGGCTCGAAGTTAGACAGCCCGGCGGGCGTGCTTCCGGAAACATAACCCGGCAACAGCGGATGATTGACGTGAAAAAACAGCGGCAGCAGGGTCAGCACCCCTTGCTGACGGGTCGACAGCCCTTCCATGGCTCGCGCCATGCGGCCCTCGTTGAGCTTTAGAAAACGTGCGCGCAGCTGGCCGAGAACCTTGCGGTCGATTCCCTCGTCCAGATCGGGGCGGATTTCATGGGTGCGGGTCATGTCAGCTCAAACCGGCTCGCAGGGCTCGGACGTGGAGGGTCTCAGGATGAGGGGCAGTTTAGCGCCTCGGCTCCGGGACTATCAGGCTGATTTTGTTTTTTGGCGTCAGATTTCTATCGTTGGGCGACAGTTTGTATCAGAGAGTGCCCGCGGAAATCCCGTAACAGGGGTTTCCGTGGGCGATACGGTGGATCAGGCTGTTTCCTCGACGCTCAGAATGGTGAGAACGGTTTGCACACTTTGCGCGGCATCACGACCCAGACTGGTCAGGTAACCGCCATCGGGCTGGTCGATCAGTTCTTTTTCGTAGAGGCGTTGAGCGGCAGCAATGGCTTTCGGGGCAGCGGTCTGATGAATTTTCAAACCTTCCTGGGAACTGTCCAGGTTGAAGAGTGCGAGGATTTCCAGTTCGGCAACCAACTCAGGGGTAAGCGACATAAGGACTCCAGACTTTCTAGGAATTGGACGACAGCGCCCCTAAGGTGATCCCACTCGCGCGGCATGTCCAGTGCTCGCAACAGGGTTTTTTCACCGCGGGAAGCATTCCCCGGCGGGTGGTGCGGCAGCGGGGTGCGTACCAGTGTAGTCCCGGTCTGGGGGAAGGCAGGAATGATGGGTGACAATTTGTGTGGGAGCGGGCAAGCCGCTCCCGGAGGGTGTTCGCTTACTTCTTTTCCGGCGGCAATTCCGGCAATGCGCGCAAGGCTGTTTCGTACCATTCGGTGTTGAATGCGCGGTCTTCTTCAAGGATCGCGTCGATTTCTACCGCTAATACGTGGGCCATCAGGTTGAGGATTTCCTCACGTTCGTAACCCACCAGGGTCAGCTTGTTGAAGGTCGCCTTGGCCGCTGGCGGGTTGTCGCTTTCGATCTGGTTTTCGATCGCTTCAATCAGGGTATTTTCGGTGAATTCTTCTTCGTCGCTGTCGATGTCGGTCGGCTCGCTCATGGCAGGCTCCTCAAGTTAAGGCGGGCAGTTTACCTGCATTCAGCGCGATGATGCTGCTGGCGAGAAACGCCTTGGCGTTCTATAACGCAGGCACTGCCAACCCCGCACGGCCCGGAGGCTTTGTGATGCTCAAGCTTTATGGATTTCCCGTCAGCAACTACTACAACATGGTGAAACTGGCGCTGCTGGAAAAAGGACTGCCGTTCGAGGAGGTGCCGTTTTACGCGGGCACTAGCCCCGAAGCTTTGGCGATCAGTCCACGTGGCAAGGTGCCCGTGCTGCGCGTCGAGCAAGGGTTCATCAACGAAACCGCGGTGATTCTCGAGTACATCGAACAGAGCCAGAAGGGCACGCCACTGCTGCCGGGCGATCCTTTCGAGCGTGCACAGGTCTTGGCGCTGGCCAAGGAAATCGAGCTGTACATCGAGCTGCCGGGTCGCGCCTGCTACGGCGAAGCGTTTTTCGGCATGCCGGTGCCGGACGCGATCAAGGACAAGACCAAAGCCGAATTGCTGCTGGGTTTTGCCTCGCTTGAACGGCACGGCAAGTTTGCCCCTTATGTCGCAGGCGACAGCCTGAGCATTGCGGATTTGTATTTCCTGTACAGCGTGCCGCTGGCCTGTGCGGTGGCGCACAAGCTGTTTGGTATTGATCTGTTGGCCGACTTGCCGGCGGCCAAGGCGCTGCTCGAGCGTCTGGAGCAGAACCCGAACGTGCAGCGGATTGCGGCGGACAAGGAAGCGGCGATGCCCGCGTTCCTGGCGATGGTCGCGTCCAAGAAGTAGATTTGTAGCGTCAGACAGGTCGCTTTCGCGAGCAAGCCCGCTCCCACATTGAATCTCTGGTGTTCACAAAATGTGTGTTCACCGCCGATCTAATGTGGGAGCGGGCTTGCTCGCGAAGCTTTTGACGATTTAGCGGCTGGCGAGCAACGCCTGACCGCGAGCCACCGCTTGCTTGACCTGCGCCGGAGCGGTCCCGCCGATATGGTCGCGGGCGTTCACCGAACCTTCGAGCGTCAGCACGGCGAACACGTCCTGATCGATCTGGTCGCTGAACTTGCGCAGCTCCTCCAGACTCATTTCCGCCAGGTCCTTGCCGCTTTCCACGCCGTACTTCACCGCATGGCCAACGATTTCGTGACAGTCACGGAATGGCAGGCCACGACGCACCAGGTAGTCGGCCAGGTCGGTGGCGGTGGAGAAACCACGCAGGGCCGCTTCGCGCATTATCGCGTGCTTGGGTTTGATCGCCGGGATCATGTCGGCAAAGGCCCGCAGCGAGTCTCGCAGTGTGTCGGCGGCGTCGAACAGCGGTTCCTTGTCTTCCTGATTGTCCTTGTTGTAGGCCAAAGGCTGGCCTTTCATCAAGGTCAGCAGGCCCATCAGTGCACCGAAAACGCGGCCGGTCTTGCCGCGAACCAGCTCTGGCACGTCCGGGTTTTTCTTTTGCGGCATGATCGAGCTGCCGGTGCAGAAGCGGTCCGGCAGATCGATGAACTGGAACTGGGCGCTGGTCCACAGCACCAGCTCTTCGGAGAAACGCGACAAGTGCATCATCGCGATGCTCGCGGCCGAGCAGAACTCGATGGCGAAGTCACGATCGGACACGTTGTCCAGCGAGTTGCCGCCCACGGCGTCGAAGCCCAGCAGTTGCGCGGTGTATTCGCGGTCGATCGGGTACGTGGTGCCGGCCAACGCGGCACTGCCCAACGGCATGCGGTTGGTGCGCTTGCGGCAATCGACCAGACGCTCGTAATCGCGGCTGAGCATTTCGAACCAGGCCAGCATGTGGTGCCCGAAGGTTACCGGCTGCGCAGTTTGCAGGTGAGTGAAGCCGGGCATGATGCTGCCGGCTTCGCGCTCGGCCTGTTCCAGCAGGCCTTTTTGCAGGCGAGTGATTTCCGCCAGGATCAGGTCGATTTCGTCACGCAGCCACAGGCGAATGTCGGTGGCAACCTGGTCGTTACGGCTGCGACCAGTGTGCAGCTTTTTACCGGTCACGCCGATGCGGTCGGTCAGACGCGCCTCGATGTTCATGTGCACGTCTTCGAGGTCGATGCGCCAGTCGAACTGGCCGGCCTCGATTTCACCCTGGATGGTCTTCAGGCCATCGGCGATGCTGTCGCGCTCGGCATCGGTCAGCACGCCGACCTTGGCCAGCATGGTGGCGTGGGCGATCGAGCCCATGATGTCGTGGCGATACAGGCGCTGGTCGAAAGTGACGGAGGCGGTGAAGCGGGCGACGAAAGCGTCGACGGGTTCACTGAAGCGGCCGCCCCAGGACTGATTGGTCTTGTCAGTGCTCATGAATTCGCTCGTATCGGCTGGAGAAAGATGGCGTTGAAAGCTGTCGCGGATAATAACAGGGTTGCCAATCCTGTCGCTGACACTGGTCGACACGTTTTTTTCTCATCCTTCGGCCCATACTCGAAGCAGGTGGTGCGGAAATTGCGCAACGAATATTTTTCATTTGAGCAATAACGTCCCGGCAACCGTCTACAGTTGGACAGTAGGATCAGCGCACTTCTCGGTGTTGCAGCGGACTATAAGAAGAGGGGGTGTTCATATTGTGTATCAGCAAACCCTACGGCGATGCCTCGCCAACGCGGGCCTGGGTCGCCAATTGCCCGGATGATGAAAATTTAGCCGTCGGCCCGGCGGCACTTTTTGGCCCTCGCGCTAGTCTTAGCGTGGATCGCGGTGACGGACGTCACTTCACCTGTCTACGCTATCCTTGTGCGAGACTCACGCAGGAATCCAGCGCAATATGAATGTCCTGATCGTTGATGACGAACCCCTTGCCCGCGAGCGCCTGAGCCGAATGGTCGGCGAACTCGAGGGATACAGCGTCCTGGAGCCCAGCGCCACGAACGGCGAAGAAGCGTTGGCACTGATCGACAGCCACAAACCGGATATCGTGCTGCTCGATATCCGCATGCCGGGCCTCGATGGCCTGCAAGTGGCTGCACGATTGTGCGAACGCGAGACCCCGCCAGCCGTGGTGTTTTGCACAGGGCCCGATGAATTTGCCGTGGAAGCCTTACAGGCCAGCGCCGTAGGCTATCTGGTGAAACCTGTGCGTACAGAACAATTGCATGACGCGTTGAAAAAAGCCGAGCGCCCCAATCGTATCCAGCTTGCGGCTTTGACCCGTCCCGCCGCCGAAACCGGCAGCGGCCCGCGCAGCCATATCAGCGCCCGTACCCGTAAAGGTATTGAACTGATCCCGCTGGGGCAGGTGGTTTACTTCATTGCCGACCACAAATACGTGACCTTGCGCCACGAAGGCGGCGAAGTGCTGCTGGATGAGCCGCTCAAGGCCCTTGAAGATGAATTCGGCGACCGTTTCGTGCGCATCCACCGCAATGCCCTGGTCGCCCGCGAACGCATCGAACGCCTGCAACGCACGCCACTGGGACATTTTCAGCTGTTCCTCAAAGGCCTGAACGGCGACGCCCTGATCGTCAGTCGGCGCCATGTGGCCGGTGTGCGCAAAATGATGCAACAGCTTTAATTCGCCACCCGCAGGCGAATTCCTCACCCGATTGCCGGACGTCCGGGGCCAGGGAGGCCAGGCAATACCTGATTCAAGTCAAAGTGGATTTGGCTGAGCTGTTATTATCCGCCGTATCTATTCAGTACGGATTGATCCATGTCCTCTCGCGAAATCCGCATCGCCACCCGCAAAAGTGCACTCGCCCTGTGGCAGGCCGAATACGTCAAAGCCCGTCTGGAAGAGGCCCATCCGGGTCTGCTCGTGACGCTGGTACCCATGGTCAGTCGCGGCGACAAGCTGCTCGACTCGCCGCTGTCGAAAATCGGCGGCAAGGGCCTGTTCGTCAAGGAGCTGGAAACCGCGCTACTGGAAAACGACGCCGACATCGCCGTGCACTCCATGAAAGACGTACCGATGGACTTCCCTGAAGGCCTCGGTCTGTTCTGCATCTGCGAGCGAGAAGACCCGCGCGATGCTTTCGTCTCCAATACTTATGCCAGCCTGGACGCATTGCCGCCAGGCAGCATCGTCGGCACTTCCAGCCTGCGCCGTCAGGCTCAATTGCTGACCCGTCGCCCGGACCTGGAAATCCGCTTCCTGCGCGGTAACGTCAATACGCGCCTGGCCAAGCTCGATGCCGGCGAATACGACGCCATCATCCTCGCGGCGGCCGGCCTGATTCGCTTGGGCTTCGAAGATCGCATCACCTCGGCGATCAGTGTCGATGACAGCCTGCCTGCCGGTGGCCAAGGTGCCGTGGGCATCGAATGCCGCTCCGCCGACAGCGAAATTCACGCCTTGCTCGCGCCGCTGCACCATCAGGACACCGCCATCCGTGTCACCGCCGAACGTGCCCTCAACAAACATCTGAATGGCGGTTGCCAGGTGCCAATCGCCTGCTACGCCGTGCTGGAAGGCGAGCAGATCTGGTTACGTGGCCTGGTGGGGGATCCGAGCGGCGGCTTGCTGCTCAGTGCTGAAGCCCGTGCGCCGCGCGGCGATGCCGAAGCCCTGGGCGTGCAAGTGGCCGAAGACCTTCTGAGCCAGGGTGCCAATGACATTCTGAAAGCGGTCTACGGTGAGGCAGGTCACGAGTGACGGGCTGGCGCCTGCTGCTGACGCGTCCGGCGGATGAGTCGGCGGCGCTGAGCGCTGTGTTGGCCCAAGCGGGGATTTTCAGCAGCAGCTTGCCGCTTTTGGAAATCGAACCGATTGCTGTCTCTGCCACAATGCGCCAGGTGATTCAGGATCTGAATCGCTACTGCGCGATCATCGTGGTCAGCAAACCTGCCGCCAGAATCGCCGTGGAGCTGGTCGACCAATACTGGCCGCAACCACCGCGCCCGAAGTGGTTCAGCGTGGGCGCGGCGACGGCGCAGATTCTTGATGATCATGGGTTGGACGTGAGTTTCCCGGGCGAAGGTGATGACAGTGAAGCCTTGCTCAAGCTTGCGTCTTTGCGCGAGGCGATCGCGGGGCCTGACCCACGGGTGCTGATCCTGCGTGGGGAGGGTGGCCGTGAGTTGCTCGCTGAGCGTTTGCGCGAGCTTGGTGCTAGTGTCGAGTATCTGGAATTGTATCGCCGCGAGCTTCCACATTACCCGCCGGCCGCACTGCCTGAGCGGATCAGGGCGGAACGCTTGAACGGGCTGGTGGTCAGCAGTGGACAGGGTTTTGAGCATCTGTATCAATTGGCCGGCGATGCCTGGCCACAATTGGCGCAGTTACCGTTGTTTGTACCAAGCCCCAGGGTCGCCGAGCTGGCACGTGCCACCGGGGCCCAAACAGTTGTGGATTGTCGTGGCGCCAGTGCCGCGGCTTTGCTGACGGCGTTACGGGAGCATCCCGAACCCGTTCTCTAATGCAAAGGATGGATACGTGAGCGAAACAGCCTTGCCAAAAGATGACTCCCGGCCAGTGATCGATATTGATGCGCCGGTTGATGCACCGGTTGAAAGTGCCCCGCCTGCTGCAGTGCAGCGCCGTGGCAACGGGCTGGCAATCGTCGCGCTGCTGCTGGGCGCCGCCGGTGTGGCGGTGGGCGGTTGGGGCGTCTGGCAGGTGCGTCATCTGCAAGCCAGTACGCAGCAGCAGTTGAGTCAGGTGCAGGCGTTGAACGATCAGGCGCAAAGTCTGAAACTCAACGAACAGCGCCTGAGCGCACGCCTCGAGCAAATGCCTGCCGCCGAAGAACTGGACGCTCGCAGCCGTCTGGTGATTCAACTGCAAGGCGAGCAGCAGCGCTTGAATCAACGTCTGGAAACCGTCCTCGGCGCCAGCCGCAAGGACTGGCGTCTGGCCGAGGCCGAGCACTTGCTGCGCCTGGCCAGCCTGCGCCTTTCGGCGTTGCAGGACATCAGCAGCGCCCAAGCGCTGGTGCAGGGCGCCGACGAAATTCTTCGCGAGCAGAACGATCCGGGTTCCTTTGCCGCTCGCGAGCAAGTGGCGAAAACCCTGGTCGCCTTGCGCAGTACCGAACAACCGGATCGCACCGGTCTCTTCCTGCGACTGGGTGCATTACGCGATCAGGTGATCAACCTCACTGAGCTGGCGCCCGAGTTCAAGGATCGGGGCGAATCGCTGCTGGGCTTGACTGCCGATGGCGACGGCGCCAGTCGTTGGGCGCAGTGGTGGGATCAGATCTCGCGTTACATCCGCATCGATTTCAACGCCGATAAAAATGTCCGTCCGCTGCTGGCAGGGCAGAGCCTGAGCCAGGTGCGCCTGGCCCTGAGCCTGGCACTGGAGCAGGCGCAGTGGGCAGCGCTCAATGGTCAGGCTGCGGTTTACACTCAGGCGCTGGCCGAAGCGCGGGACGTGCTCAAGGGCAATTTCAACCCGGACAACCCGCAGAGCAAAGTGATGCTCGAGCAGGTGGGTGAGTTGAGCAAGCAGCCAGTCACCGTGGTCACGCCGGATCTGACCGGCACGCTGAGCGCGGTTCAGGGCTATCTCGAGCGACGTAATGTCAATGCCGAAGACTCGATCAAACCCATGGCCAAACCTGCCGCAAGCACCGCGCAGGAGGCCACGCCATGAAACGACTCTATGTGATCGTGTTTCTGGCCATCGCCGTTGCCGCCACGCTGGGGCTGGCGATTGCCGAGCATTCCGGCTACGTGCTGATCGCCTACAAGAGCTTTCGTTTCGAATCGAGCCTGTGGGCCACCCTGGCGCTAGTGGCGGTGCTGTGGCTGGTGTTCTGGGGCATCAAGGCGTTGATCGAATTGGTGACGGCCTCCAGCGGCGTGGTCAATCCCTGGTCGCGGCGCAATCGCAGTCGTCGGGTGCAAGTGGCGATTGAACACGGTCAACTGGACCTGGCTGAAGGTCGCTGGGCCAGCGCGCAGCGTCATCTGCATCGCGCCGCCGAAGCCGAGCGCCAGCCGCTGCTTTACTACCTTGGCGCTGCCCGTGCGGCGAACGAACAGGGTCACTATGAGGAGAGCGACAACCTGCTGGAACGCGCGCTGGAGCGCCAGCCCCAGGCCGAGCTGGCGATTGCCCTGAGTCACGCCCAATTGCAGACCGACCGTGGCGACACCGACGGCGCCCTCACGACTTTGCAGGCGATGCATGAGCGTCATCCTCATAACGCACAGACCCTGCGTCAGTTGCAGCGCTTGCATCAACAGCGTGGCGACTGGTCCGCGGTGATTCGCCTGTTGCCGGAGCTGCGCAAGGACAAGGTCTTGCCAGCGGCCGAGCTGGCCGAACTCGAGCGCCGGGCCTGGGGTGAAAACCTGTCGCTGGCAGCGCGTCAGGAAGAAGACGGAACGGTCGGTTTGCAATCGCTCAACCGCGCCTGGCAACAACTCACTTCGGCTCAGCGCCAGGAACCGCAGTTGGTACTGGCGTATGCCGAGCAACTTCGGCAACTGGGTGCTCAGATCGAGGCCGAAGAGGTCCTGCGAACAGCGCTCAAGCGCAATTACGACAGCCATCTGGCACGCCTTTACGGACTGGTTCGCGGCAGTGATTCAGCACGTCAGTTGCAGACCGCCGAGGGTTGGCTCAAGGATCATCCGGCTGACCCGAGCCTGCTGCTGACCCTCGGTCGCCTGTGTCTGCAAAACAGTTTGTGGGGCAAGGCGCGGGACTATCTGGAAAGCAGCCTGCGTGTGCAGCGCAACCCGGAAGCCTGTGCCGAGCTGGCCCGCTTGCTGGCGCAACTGGGCGACACCGAACGCAGCAACCAGCTGTTTCAGGAAGGCCTTGGCCTGCTGGATGAACGCTTGCTGGCGGCGCCGTTGCCCGTGCCGGTTCACGCCTGATTACGTGGCGAGGGCGCTAGCGCCCTCGCCACGCAGTAGGTGTTGCAACGACGTTTTCTTACTTTCGTAATGCCTCTTAGGCAGAGTCCTACAGAGGACTGCGCTTGATCCTCTCGCTTCTGTCGGGAATTCCCTACACTTCTGTTGAAGTGTCCGTGCTGCCTTGCCTTGAAAGGCTGGCGCGCTTTCCTCTACCGTAACCACTTGTCTCTACTGGTACGGAAAAGCCATGTCGTTGGCCTGCTCACGCTCCTTGTTTTTCATGGTTTTCATTGCCGGCACCCTGGCTTTGGGCGTTTCCTACTACCTGGAATATGCAGTCGGCCTCAAGGCCTGCGGGCTGTGCCTCTTACAGCGGTTTTGCCTGACCATGCTCACGGGGGGCTGCCTGATGGCTTCGGTTCATGGCCCCGGTCGCGTCGGTTCGTTCCTGTATTGGCTGCTCGGTCTGTTGTGCAGTCTGGCGGGTACGGTGACAGCGTGGCGTCAGGTGTTGTTGCAAAGTGATCCGGTGCAACAGCTGTCGGCGTGCTCGCTCAATCTGGCGGATCCGTCCACAAGCACTCCCTTGGTTTATGTGGTGCAGCAGATGTTCAAAGGTGCGGCCGAATGCACACAGATTTCCTGGACGCTGTTCGACCTGAGCATCCCCGAGTGGAGTTTGCTCTTCTTCATCGGCGTAACGATCCTGAGTGCTTACCAGTTGCTGCGCGTTGTCTGGATCGCTTGTCAGCGACCACTGAGCGGCACGTCGTCGCACCGGGCGCTGGCGGGCGATTAAACACTTGTATGAACTTTATCTCCTGCGTACCTTGAAGCCACAGTCGCGCGGGCATAATCTGGCCCGCACGTGTCATTGGAATTATGTTGCTCGAATGACGCTCTGCCTGGCCGATTCTTGATTTTCAAGTGTGCGACAGGTGTAGGGCAGCATGACCCACAAGGGAAGAGAGATCACCATGCTCGAAAGTTGTCAGAATGCTCAGGAACGCTGGGGTGGAGTGCATCTGCTGATCGATCGCTGGTTGCAGGAGCGTCACGAACTGGTTCGGGCCTATGATGCTCTCGGCGCCAAGCCTGAGGCTCTGGGTGAAAACCGCAAGCCATTGCAGGAATTCTGCGGCGTGCTGGTCGATTACGTGTCTGCCGGGCACTTCGAGATCTACGAACAGCTGACGGGGGAGGCCAAGGCTTTCAACGACAAGCGTGGTCTGGAGCTCGCCGAGACGATCTACCCACGCATCGACGTGATCACCGAAAAGCTGCTCGCGTTCAACGACCTGTGCGATGCAGGCAAGTGTGTCGCAGAGAAATTCAAGGAGCTAGGTGGTCTGTTGCACGAACGCTTCGAGCTGGAAGATTGCCTGATCGAAGTGCTGCACACCGCTCACAAGGAAGAGGATTCGGTTCAAGCCTGAACCCCTTCCTGCAACACCCTCAAAAAACGGTGCGCTCTGCGCGCCGTTTTTTGTTTCCGCTCTTTAGCTGGTTGCGCCGCGCAATTCGATTTCGAATACCAGCGGTGTGAACGGCTCGATCAAGTCGCCGGCACCGTCGGCGCCATAGGCTTGGGCCGATGGAATCACCAGTCGCCACTTCGCACCGACCGGCATGTTTTGCAGCGCACTGCGCCATCCGCTGATCACGCTGTCGAGACTGAACCACTGCGGCTGAGTGTTCTGATCGAACACGGTGCCGTCGGGAAGGCGACCGATGTACAGCACCTGGACCTTGCCATTGGGCCCTGCTTTCACGCCGGTGCCGGGTGTCAGCTCGGTCAACAATATTCCATCGGCCAATTCGCGAACGCCGGGTCTGGTTTTTTCCTCGGCGAGAAACCGCTGCTCTTTTTCGAGGGCGGCTTCGCTCTGCGGCGGGGTTGGCTGCAACGCTGTCTGCGCTTCGTGCTCGGTCAGAATCTGTTCGATCTGCTCATCTTTCAAGGCCAGGGGTTTGCCTTGATAGGCTTGCTGCAAACCTTCTACCAGCGCCTGAAGTTGCAGGTCGGGAACCTCCAGGCGCAAGCGTTCGCCGAGGCTCGCCCCCAGGCTGTAAGCGAGATCGTGAGCTTCATTTTCCTTGGTTTTTTCGGCGGCTTGGGCGATGGAAAAAAATACGCAAAACGTTAAAAAAAGGTAGCGCGACATGGGCACTCTCCGACCTGAGATGCGGCAGATTATGCCAGTGTGAATGCGTTCGACAGTGAACTTGTTTTGCGCAAGCGCAGAAGATTTTCGATCCGTTGCAACGCGACGCTTTCGATACTGTCAACATGCCCTAGCGGCGGTCCCTGCAGAGGTCTAGTATGAGCCGCACCCACGTCAGCCAGGAGGTAAACCATGTCGGCCACCAAGAAGCCTGTAAATACCCCGTTGCACTTACTCCAACAACTGTTGGGCAGCCTGCTCGAGCATTTGGAAACCGCTTGTTCCCAAGCCTTGGCTGATGCTGAAAAACTGCTCGCCAAACTGGAAAAACAGCGCGGAAAAGCGCAGGAAAAATTGCACAAATCCCGCACCAAATTGCAGGACGCTGCGGCAGCCGGCAAAGCCAAGGCACAAGCCAAGGCGAAGGACGGCGTGCAGCAACTTGAAGACGTGCTCGATGCCCTCAAGGATCGTCAGTCCGACACCCGTGCCTACATTCTGCAACTCAAGCGCGATGCTCAAGAAAGCCTGAAATTGGCCCAGGGCGTCGGTCGTGTACAAGAGGCTGTCGGCAAGGCGTTGTCCCTGCGTTCGGCCAAGCCTGCTGCGGCCCCTGCCAAGAAAGCCGCTGCCAAGCCGGCTGCTGCAAAAGCACCGGCCAAGCCTGCCGCCAAGGCACCTGTGAAAGCAGCGGCGAAACCTGCAGCTAAACCTGCGGCGAAAAAAGCGGTTGCTGCCAGCGCTGCGAAACCGGCTGCTGCTAAACCGGCTGCCAGAACCGCCGCTGCCAAGCCTGCCGCTGCGAAAACTGCAGCTGCGAAACCGGCTGCCAGAACTGCTGCCGCCAAACCTGCTGCGACGAAAACTGCAGCTGCCAAACCTGCCGCAAAACCAGCAGCTAAAACCGCCGCTGCGAAACCTGCTGCAAAACCAGTCGCGGCAAAAACCGCTGCCAAGCCAGCCGCAAAACCAGCTGCTAAAACGGCCGCAAAACCTGCCGCAAAACCTGCCGCAAAACCAGCCGCAAAAACTGCTGCTGCCAAGCCAGCCGTTGCCAAACCAGCAACTGCAGCCAAATCTGCCGTAAAAAAACCGGCCGCCGTTGCCAAGCCGACCCCTGCTGCCAAACCAGCGACGCCAGCGCCATCCGCTTCGGCCGCTCCAGCCCCAGCAGCCTCCACCTCGACAGCCACCACTGGGCCAACGCCAGTCGCACCGTCGAGCACCAGCTCCACCCCAACCAGCGCTTCCTAAGTGCCGGTTGCCGCGACGCGCAGCTGATACAGCGCGTCGCGGTCCAGGTGGGCGGCACCCGCCGCCACACCCTCCAGCCAGGCCGATACATCGGTCACTTCATTCTGCGGCCAATTCAACGCTGCTCGTTCCAGTCGCCTCAGCAAATGCCGCTCGGCCTGCAGCTCCAGGGTTTTCACTTGTTCGCGTAACGCATTCAGTTCGGCGTCCTCAGTCGCGATGACTTTCCATTGCATGCGCAAACCGCGCAGCGGTTGAACGACCTCTGCGTCCCAGGGCTCCGCCACATTGCGAAGCTCCTGCAATCGTTGCTCGTTGCAGGCGATACCCCGCTGTCCCAGCCACAATCCACACAGCAACAGGCACACATTCACCCCCGCCGACTGCAAGGTCAGGCACGCGGCTTCAACGCCGGGACGGGCGTAAGTGCCAAGGGAAAAGCTCCACAGGTCAGAGGACATAGTGCTACTCGCGCCAGTTGCGAACGAAGCTGGTAGACTCCGCCGCCATTATGATTCGACTTCAGAACCTGACTTTACAGCGTGGCCCGCAACGTCTGCTAGAAGACGCCGAGCTGACCCTGCACGCCGGCCACAAAGCCGGCCTCATCGGTGCCAACGGCGCCGGCAAATCGAGCCTGTTCGCCTTGATCCGGGGTGAACTGCACCCGGACTCGGGTGACTGCTTCCTGCCGGCCGACTGGCGCATCGCCCACATGCGCCAGGAAATCGAGACGCTCGAACGCCTGGCGGTCGACTATGTGCTTGATGGCGACCTGCGCCTGCGCGAGGTGCAACGTGACCTCGCCGCGGCCGAAGCCGCCCATGACGGTGCCGCTCAGGCCCGCCTGCACTCGGAGCTCGACAGCGCTGACGGTTACACCGCCGACGCCCGCGCTCGCAAGCTGCTGGCCGGCCTTGGGTTCACCAACGAACAGATGGATCGCCCGGTAGGAGATTTCTCCGGTGGTTGGCGGATGCGTCTGAACTTGGCGCAGGCATTGATGTGCCCGTCGGACTTGCTGCTGCTCGACGAACCGACCAACCACTTGGACCTCGATGCCATCATCTGGCTCGAAGAGTGGCTGAAAAGCTACCCCGGCACCTTGCTGCTGATTTCCCACGACCGGGATTTTCTCGATGCCGTGGTCGATCACGTGGCTCACGTCGATCAACGCAAGATCACCCTGTACCGCGGTGGTTACAGTGCTTTCGAACGTGCCCGCGCCGAACGTCTGGCCCAGCAACAGCAGGCCTACGAGAAGCAGCAGGCGCAACGTGCGCACATGGAAAGCTACATCGCCCGCTTCAAGGCCCAAGCCACCAAGGCCCGTCAGGCCCAGAGCCGGATCAAGGCGCTGGAGCGGATGGAAGAGTTGTCCGCTGCCCACGTTGATTCGCCGTTCGACTTCGTCTTTCGCGAGTCGACGAAGATCTCCAGCCCGCTGATCGACCTGTCTGACGCCCGTTTGGGTTACGGCGATAAAGCCGTGCTGGAGAAGGTCAAGCTGCAACTGACCCCCGGCGCGCGCATCGGTTTGCTCGGTCCCAACGGTGCCGGTAAATCGACCCTGATCAAAAACCTCGCCGGTGAGCTATCGCCGCTGGCTGGTCGACTGACCCGTGGCGAGAACACCGTCGTCGGTTACTTCGCCCAGCATCAGCTCGATTCCCTCGACTCGAAGGCCAGTCCGTTGCTGCACTTGCAGCGCCTGGCACCTACCGAGCGTGAGCAGACTCTGCGCGACTTCCTCGGCGGTTTCGACTTCCGTGGTGCGCGCATCGACGAACCGGTGCTGAACTTCTCCGGCGGCGAGAAGGCGCGTCTGGCCCTGGCGTTGATCGCCTGGGAGCGGCCGAACCTGTTGCTGCTCGACGAACCGACCAACCACCTGGACCTGGAAATGCGCCTGGCGCTGACCATGGCCCTGCAGGAATTCAGTGGTGCGGTGCTGGTGGTCTCCCACGATCGGCATCTGCTCAAAAGCACCACCGACAATTTCTATCTGGTGGCGGACGGCAAGGTCGAAGAGTTTGACGGTGACCTGGAAGACTACGCCCGTTGGCTGGTCGACTACCGTCAGCGCAACGCCCCGGTCAGCAACACACCGGTCAATCCAGACAAGACTGACAAGAAGGCCCAGCGTCAGGCCGCCGCTGCGTTACGTCAGCAACTGGCACCGCACAAACGCGAGGCTGACAAGCTCGAAGCCGAATTGGGCAAGCTGCACGAGAAACTGGCGAAGATCGACACCAGCCTCGGCGACAGCGACATTTACGAACCGGCACGCAAGAACGACCTGCGTGATCTGCTGGCCGAACAGGCCAGGCTGAAGGTGCGTGAAGCCGAATTGGAAGAAGCCTGGATGGAAGCCCTGGAATTGCTGGAAAGCATGCAGGCGGAGCTGGAGGCGCTGTCCTGATGGAGGCGTTCAAGCTGCCGCTGCCGGCTGTCTGGATCGAGCCGATCTGGCTTGTCGTGCAAATCCTGCTGATCTTGTTGGCCGGTTACTTCGCGCAACGTTTCGTCGCCAAATGCCTGACTCGGCTGGGCGAGCGCTACCCGTTTCCGCCGCAGTTGCTGATGCCGCTACGAGGCGGGTTGCGCTGGCTGATCATGGGCAGTGCGCTGATTTTCGTGCTGGAACGCCTTGGGGTGTCGGCGACGGTGCTCTGGACCGCGTTGTCCGGTTTCGTCGCGGTGGCCGCGGTGGCGTTTTTCGCCATGTGGAGTGTGCTCTCCAATCTGCTCTGCGCGATCCTGATCTTCACCGTCGGCCCGTTCCGTATTGGCGACGTCGTCGAGTTGGTGGACACCACCGACAAGCCCGGCGTCAAAGGTCGGGTGGTGGCGATCAATCTGCTCTACACCACGCTGATCGAAGCGCAAGAGCTCGGCACCGGCAGCGCGATGGTGCAGGTGCCCAACAGTTTGTTCTTCCAGCGCTCGGTTCGACGCTGGCGTGGTAGTGATGTATTCCCTTCAAGCGGCTTCGAGAAATAGATTTTCTGTAGCCTGAAACACCGCTTTCGCGAGCAAACCCATTCCCACATTAGACCGAGTCGTCTCATAAGAACGCAGTCAACTGTGGGAGCGGGCTGGCTCGCGAAGGGGCCCTCAAGTTGTAACATCCCGCAAAAAAATCGGTAGTCATCGGCCCCGAGCCGCATTAGCTTAGACGTCTGTCACGAGTCTGAGTCGAGGTGTTCGATGGAGCTTCAAACATGGCTGGCGTTTTTTGCCGCCTGCTGGGTGATCAGCCTGTCTCCCGGTGCCGGCGCCATTGCGTCGATGTCCAGCGGTCTGCAATACGGTTTCTGGCGCGGTTACTGGAACGCCCTGGGACTGCAATTGGGTTTGGCGGTGCAGATCGCGATTGTCGGCGCCGGTGTCGGCGCGATCCTCACGGCCTCGGCTACCGCCTTCTACGCAATCAAATGGTTTGGCGTGGCGTACCTGGTTTATCTCGCGATCAAGCAATGGCGCGCGCTGCCCAGCGACATGAGCGACGACGCGGCGGTGCGTCAGATCGGCAAGCCGATGGCCCTGGTGTTCCGTGGCTTCCTGGTCAACATCAGCAACCCCAAGGCTTTGGTGTTCATGCTGGCAGTGTTGCCGCAGTTCATTGACCCCCATGCGCCGCTGCTGGCTCAGTACCTGATCATCGGCGTGACCATGGTCTGCGTTGACCTGATCGTCATGGCCGGTTACACCGGTCTGGCGTCCAAAGTGCTGCGCCTGTTGCGCACGCCCAAACAGCAAAAACGCATGAACCGCACGTTTGCCGGGCTGTTCATTGGCGCAGCGGCGTTCATGGCGACGCTGCGTAAAGCGGCGGTGTAAAACCGTCAGGCACAAAAAAAGGCGACCCCGACAGGTCGCCTTTTTCGTTCCCGTGTCATCGAACCGGAGGAGCCGGCTTGCTGGCGAAGGCAGCACACACGGTGTTACTGAAACACCTGGGTGACTGCATCGCCGGCAATCCGGCGCCTGCACAGAGCGCACGGCCTGGCGCGGAAACACCGGCGGCCTCTGCATTTCACACAACAAAGCTTGAGTGAAACTCATTCGAAGTGAACAATGTGTTACTTCGTATTTCCAATTGAGATTCATTCATGACTGCCCCGTCCCGTTTCCTGGCCTGGCTGGTGTTGCCGCTGTTTGCCTTGTGCAGTTCCAATCTGCTGGCCGACACCGTGGAAGGCGCGCCGCAAGCGCTGCATTTGCTCGATTACATCGGCGCGGACTACCCGCAATCTGTGCAAGCGGGCAAGGTCATCAGTGAATCCGAGTACCGCGAGCAGCTGGAATTTACCAAGGTGCTGCAAGGCTTGATCGCCGCCATGCCGGACAAACCGGAAAAGGCAGGGTTGGAGCAGGGCGTCAGCACACTGCACAGCGCCATCGCTGCTCGTCAGGACGGTGCGGACGTCGCCCGTCAGGCTCGGCAGCTTGGAGCGAAGCTGGCGGTGGCTTATGAAGTCAGTCAGGCACCGATCATTACGCCGGACCCGACCCGGGGCGCGCCGCTGTACGCCCAACATTGCTCGGTCTGCCATGGCGATACCGGTGCCGGGGATGGCCCCGCCGGTGTCGGCCTGACGCCGCCGCCGGCCAATCTGCGCGATGTTGCGCGCCAGGACCGATTGAGCCTCTACGCGATCTACAACACTTTGGGGATGGGCGTAGAAGGCACTGACATGCCGGCCTTCGCCGATCAACTGGACGACCGTCAGCGTTGGGACCTGGCGACCTACATCGCCAGTTTCAGTGCCGATCCGGCTACGGCAACATCCGAAAAAACCTACAACATCGCCGACCTGGCCCGTCAGACCCCGGCCGAAGTGCTGGCCGCTGAAGGCCCGCAAGCCGCCGCGACCTTCCGCGCCCAGCGTGCGCAACCGCCGCAGGTCAAGCGTGGCCCGGCGCAACTGCTCGATTACACCGCCGCGACGCTGGACAAGAGCATCGCGGCCTATCGTGCCGGCGATCATGATCAAGCCTATGACTTGTCGGTGGCGGCGTATCTGGAAGGTTTCGAGCTAGTCGAAAGCTCGCTGGACAACGTTGACGCCAACGTGCGCAAAGACACCGAAAAATCGCTGATGGCTTACCGTCAATCGTTGCAGGACGGTTTGTCGGTGGCCCAGGCCCAGCAGCGTCTGGAAGCGGCCAAAGCCAAGTTGAAAGAATCCGCCGGCCTGTTGGGCAGCGATGGTCTGAGCTGGTCCCTAAGCTACGTTTCCGGGCTGCTGATTCTGCTGCGTGAAGGTCTGGAAGCGATTCTGGTGCTGGCGGCGATTCTTGCCTTCCTGCGCAACACCGGCCAGCAATCGGCGGTGCGCAGCGTCAACGTCGGTTGGGGCCTGGCACTGCTGGCCGGTCTGGCGACCTGGGCACTGGCGGCGTATGTGATCGATGTGAGCGGTTCGCAGCGTGAACTGCTGGAAGGCGCGACGGCGCTGTTCGCCGCGGTCATGGTGCTCTGGCTCGGCGTGTGGATGCACGACCGTCGCCACGCCGCAGCCTGGCAGGATTACATCAAGAGCAGCCTGGTGGGCGGCGGCGGGCGTTTCGGTTTTGCGACGCTGGCATTCTTCTCGGTGTATCGCGAACTGTTTGAAGTGATCCTGTTCTACGAGACTTTGTGGTTGCAGGCCGGGCCAGCGGGGCATAACGCCGTGTTGGCCGGCGGTGCGACGGCACTGGTGTTGTTGGTCGGTCTGGCGTGGGTGATCCTGCGGGGCTCGGCGAAATTGCCGCTGTCGCTGTTCTTCAGTATCAACGCCGGGTTGCTGTGTGCGTTGTCGGTGGTGTTTGCCGGTCATGGCGTGAAGGCGTTGCAGGAAGCCGGGATCTTCGGCACGCGGCCGGTGCCGTTCTTTGACTTCGACTGGCTGGGCATTCACGCCGATGCGTATTCGCTGAGTGCTCAGGCGGTGGCGATCATTGCGATCATTGTGTTGTATGGGCGTAGCTGGATGGCGGAGAAGCGGCGGGTGCAGGTTTCTTAAAGGCATTCGCTACGCTCACAATCGCTGGCAAGCCGGCTCTACAGGATTGGGTATAACCTGTTGAGGCTGGCTGCCAGCGATTTTTTTTGGAGAGGTAAAACACAATGCGCGTGTGGATCGATGCCGACGCCTGCCCTCGGGCGGCCAAGGATCTGGTGGTGAAGTTCGCCCTCAAGCGCCAATTCGAAGTGGTGTTGGTGGCGGGGCAGCCGCAGATCAAGCCTGGGCTGGCGCTGGTGAAGCTGATTGTGGTGCCGAGCGGGCCGGATGCGGCGGACGATTATCTGGTGGAACACGCGGTGCCCGGCGAGCTGGTGATTTGCAGCGATGTGCCGCTGGCGGACCGTTTGGTGAAGAAAGGCGTGGCGGCGCTGGACCCGCGAGGCAAGGAGTTCGACGCACAGAACATGGGTGATCGGCTGGCGGTGCGCAACCTGTTCACCGATTTGCGTGAACAGGGGCAGATGAGCGGCGGCCCGGCGCCGTTTGGCGAACGTGAGAAGCAGGCATTCGCCAATGCGCTGGACCGGATTCTTACGCGGCTAACGCGCAAGCTCTAGGAGCGAGCTTGCTCGCGAGAAACCCGAGATTGACGCGGGGTGTCAGGCTAGACGCATCATCGTTTACGGCCTTCGCGAGCAAGCCCGCTCCCACATTTGAATCGTGTCAGGCGTCGTTTTCGTGGGTCAGTTCAAGCACGCGGTCGACCAGTTTGTTGATGCCGGACGCTGCTTCGCTAATGGTTTGCGCCAACATGTACGCCGGGGTGCTCACCAGTTTGCGCGCTTTGTCTTCGACGATGTCTGTCACCGCGCAGTCGGCGTGGGTCGCCCCCATTTTGTTCATCGCCGCGGCAGTGTCGGCATCATTGCCGATGGTACAGGTCACGCCCGGTCCATAAATCTTCGCGGCCAGCGCTGGCGAGATGCAGATCAGCCCGACCGGTTTGCCCGCTTCGGCAAACGCCTCGGTCAGGGCGAGGACATCGGGTTGCACGGTGCAGCCAGCGCCTTCGATGGCGAAGTTCGACAGGTTCTTGGCCGCGCCGAAACCGCCGGGCACGATCAGCGCGTCGAAGTCTTCGACGTCAGCCTCACGCAGATCCTTGATGTTGCCCCGGGCAATCCGCGCCGATTCCACCAGCACATTGCGTGACTCGGGCATTTCTTCGCCGGTCAGGTGGTTGATCACGTGCAGCTGCGCGATGTTTGGCGCAAAACACTGCACCTGCGCGCCGCGCTGATCGAGTCGCAGCAAGGTAATCACGCTTTCGTGGATCTCGGCGCCGTCGTAGACGCCACAGCCGGAAAGGATCACTGCAATTTTTTTGCTCATGGGCTTTTCTCCAGATTCATGGCGTTAAATGTCCACTAATTTGTCACTCGTTGCCATAGGGTTAATTCGCGGCTACACCTAGCATCTGTCCTCAAGATTCCGACCGGGGCGCGTCATGGACTTCATTCTGTATGCGGTGCCGTTTTTCTTTGTGCTGATTGCCGTCGAACTGCTGGCCGACCGTTGGCGCGGGGTGAGCAATTATCGTGTTGCCGACGCAATCAACAGCATCAGCACTGGCGTGCTGTCCACCACCACCGGCCTGCTGACCAAAGGCGTGGGGCTGCTGACCTATGCCTTTGCCCTCAAGCATCTGGCGCTGTTCGAACTCTCGGCCAGCAGCGTTTGGGTCTGGGTGTTCGCCTTCGTGCTCTACGACTTCTGCTACTACTGGCTGCATCGCATGGGCCACGAACGCAACATCCTCTGGGCGGCGCATTCGGTGCATCACCAGAGCGAGGACTACAACCTCTCCACCGCGTTGCGCCAGACCAGTACCGGGTTCCTGTTGAGCTGGATTTTCTACCTGCCAATGGCGGTACTCGGCGTGCCGCTTCTGGTGTTCATCAGCGTCGCCGCGCTTAACCTTCTGTATCAATTCTGGGTGCATACCCGGCACATTCCCAAGCTTGGCTGGTTCGAGTGGTTCTTCGTCACGCCATCCAATCATCGGGCCCACCATGCACAGAACGCTCTCTACATGGATCGCAACTACGGCGGGGTGTTCATTATTTGGGACCGCCTATTTGGCTCGTTCCAGGAAGAGGACGACAACGAGCCGGTGATCTTCGGCGTTACCACGCCGCTGGCAAGCTGGAATCCGTTGTGGGCGAACGTGCAGTTTTACGCGCAGCTCTGGGATGACGCGCGACGGGCTGGAAGCACGTGGGACAAGCTGCGGATCTGGTTCATGCGCACTGGTTGGCGGCCGGCGGATGTGGCGGCCAAGTACCCGATGAACAAGCCGGATCTGAGTCAGTTCCGCAAATTCGAGGTGTCGCTGGACGGGCGCCAGCAGCTCTACGTCGTTCTGCAGTTCTGTGTGTACATCGCGCTGGGCAGCTATTTGATGAACTTCGAGCCGCATCTGCCGACCGCCGCGTTGGTGCTCGGCTGGAGTGCGGTGGCATTGGGTTTGTTTACGTTGGGCGTGGCCCTGGAGAATCGCCCGTGGGCGTTGAAGCTGGAGTTGCTGCGGCTGGCGTCGAACGTTCCGCTGGTGTGGCTGGCGCCGATGCTCGGGCTGTGGCCGGCCAGCGCGGTGGGCTGGGTCGGCCTGCTGAGTTACAGCCTGCTCAGCGGAATCGGTCTCTACTGTTGCAGAAACCGTTTCACTCGTTTGGCGTCTTGACCTCGGCGGCCTTGGCCTGCTCGGCCTTCAAGGCCTGCTCGTCGGCGTAGACCTGCTTCGCCAGACGCGCATTCTTGAAACGCCGGCGCAGCCACAGCACGACGCCCAGTATCAGCAGGGCGCCAAGCACCCATAGCTCGTATTTTTTGACGCTGCCCAGCATGCCTTCGAGTACCGCGCCGAAGTGATAGGCCGCTGCCGCCAGTGCGGTCGCCCATATCGCGGCACCGATCCCGTTCAGCAACAGGTAACGTGCGGGCGGATAGCCTGACAGGCCGATCGCTACCGGCATCACCGTGCGCAAACCGTAGACAAAACGGAAGCTCAGGACCCAGATGTCCGGGTGCCTGCGAATGTGTTCCAGTGCCCGGTCGCCCATCATCTGCCAGCGAGGCTTGCGCGCCAGTAACTTGCGGCCGTGCTTGCGTCCCAGGAAGTACCACAGCTGGTCGCCGGCATAACTGCCGAAAAACGCCACGACCACCACCACGTTAATGTCCATGTAACCACGGAACGCGAGGAAGCCTGCGAGCACCAGGATGGTTTCGCCTTCGAAGAACGTGCCGAGAAAAAGGGCAAAGTAGCCGAAGTCATGCAGAAATTGTTGGAGCATTGTCTGGGTGCTGGCGAAATGAACGCGCAGCCTACGCCTTCGTGCACATTCATGAAAGTGTCCAAATGTGTCTCGACGTGAACATTTCCTACAAGGACAATGGAATGCGGCTACGTGTCACAGGGCTAAGCACGACTGTCATCTGTCCGTCATAATGGCCGCTTATAACTGTCACGCTCGCCCGTTAGCGCGGGCTCAGGAGTCTGCCGTGAGCTTCACCCCTGCCAATCGCTTGTTTCCAGCCACCCGCCTGCGCCGCAATCGGCGTGATGATTTCTCGCGTCGACTGGTTCGTGAAAATGTCCTGACCGTCGATGACCTGATCCTGCCGGTATTTGTGCTGGACGGTGAAAACCGTCGCGAAGCGGTGGCCTCGATGCCCGGCGTCGAACGCCTGACCATCGACCTGTTGCTGGCGGAAGCGGCCAAGTGGGTCGAGCTGGGGATTCCGGCCGTGGCGCTGTTTCCGGTCACGCCATCGGAACTCAAGTCGCTGGACGCCGCCGAAGCGTGGAACCCTGAAGGTATTGCCCAGCGCGCCACTCGTGCCCTGCGTGCGCAATTCCCTGAACTGGGTGTGATCACCGACGTCGCGCTGGACCCGTTCACCACTCACGGTCAGGACGGTATCCTCGACGAAGAAGGCTACGTGCAAAACGACATTACCGTCGACGCACTGGTCAGGCAGGCCTTGTCCCACGCCGAAGCCGGTGCTCAAGTGGTGGCCCCGTCGGACATGATGGACGGTCGCATCCAGGCGATCCGCGAAGCCCTGGAACTGGCCGATCACGTCAACGTGCGGATCATGGCCTATTCGGCGAAGTACGCCAGCGCCTATTACGGCCCGTTCCGCGATGCGGTCGGCTCGGCGCTGAACCTGGGCAAGGCCAACAAGGCCTCCTATCAGATGGACCCGGCCAACGGCAATGAAGCCCTGCACGAAGTGGCGGCGGACTTGTCAGAAGGCGCGGACATGGTCATGGTCAAGCCAGGCATGCCGTACCTGGACATCCTTTACCGGGTCAAAGAAGAATTCAAAGTGCCGACCTTTGTTTATCAGGTCAGCGGTGAATACGCCATGCACATGGCGGCGATCCAGAATGGCTGGTTGAGCGAAGGGGTTATCCTCGAATCCCTGACCGCTTTTAAACGTGCAGGCGCTGATGGCATCCTGACTTACTTTGCCGTTCGTGCTGCTCAATTGTTACGAGAGCAAAAATAGCCCTCCCAGGAACATTCGATGAATACCGAAGGACTCACTGAAGTTGCAGTACAAGAGGCTCAACCTGTGGTGGAGCAAATCGCTGAAACCCCACCGGTGCTGGAGCCTGCTCCACCCGCGGTGGTGGTCGAAACCGCGCCGGCGGCGCCAGCGATAGTCGTTCCGGGCCTGGATGACAGCAGCCTGTACATCCATCGCGAGCTCTCGCAACTGCAGTTCAATATCCGCGTGCTGGAACAGGCGCTGGACGAGTCCTATCCGTTGCTGGAGCGGCTGAAGTTCCTGCTGATTTTCTCCAGCAACCTGGATGAGTTCTTCGAAATTCGTGTGGCCGGCCTGAAGAAGCAGATTACCTTCGCCCGTGAACAGGCCGGCGCCGATGGTCTGCAACCGCACCAGGCCCTGGCCCGAATCAGCGAGCTGGTGCACGGTTACGTCGACCGTCAGTACGCAATCCTCAACGACATTCTGTTGCCGGAACTGGAGAAGCATCAGGTCCGCTTCATCCGTCGCCGTTACTGGACCACCAAGCTTAAAACCTGGGTCCGCCGCTATTTCCGTGACGAGATCGCGCCGATCATCACTCCGATCGGCCTTGACCCGACGCACCCGTTCCCGTTGCTGGTGAACAAGAGCCTGAACTTCATCGTCGAGCTCGAAGGCATCGACGCCTTCGGTCGCGATTCCGGTCTGGCGATCATCCCGGCACCGCGTCTGTTGCCGCGCGTCATCAAGGTGCCAGAAGAAGTCGGTGGCCCTGGCGACAACTATGTCTTCCTGTCGTCGATGATCCACGCGCACGCCGATGACCTGTTCCAGGGCATGAAGGTCAAGGGCTGCTACCAGTTCCGCCTGACCCGTAACGCCGACCTTGCGGTCGACACCGAAGACGTAGAAGACCTGGCCCGCGCTCTGCGCGGCGAGTTGTTCTCCCGTCGCTACGGTGACGCGGTGCGTCTGGAAGTAGCCGACACCTGCCCGAAACACCTGTCCGACTATTTACTCAAGCAGTTCAACCTGCACGAGACCGAGCTGTATCAGGTCAACGGTCCGGTCAACCTGACCCGCCTGTTCAGCATCACCGGCCTGGACAGTCAGCGCGAGCTGCAATACCTGCCGTTCACGCCGCAGATCCCGAAACTGCTGCAGAACAGCGAGAACATTTTCAGCGTGATCAGCAAGCAGGACATCCTGCTGCTGCACCCGTTCGAGTCGTTTACGCCGGTGGTCGATCTGCTGCGCCAGGCGGCCAAGGATCCGCACGTATTGGCGGTCCGTCAGACCCTGTACCGTTCCGGCGCCAACTCGGAAATCGTTGATGCGCTGGTCGATGCCGCGCGTAACGGCAAGGAAGTTACCGCGGTGATCGAATTGCGTGCGCGGTTCGACGAAGAGTCCAACCTGCAACTGGCCAGCCGTCTGCAAGCGGCCGGTGCGGTGGTGATTTACGGTGTGGTCGGCTTCAAGACCCACGCCAAGATGATGCTGATCCTGCGCCGCGAGGCCGGTGAGATTGTGCGTTACGCCCACTTGGGAACCGGCAACTACCACGCCGCCAACGCCCGTCTGTACACCGACTACAGCCTGCTGACCTCGGACGACGCCTTGTGCGAAGACGTCGGCAAACTGTTCAGCCAGTTGATCGGCATGGGCAAGACCCTGCGCATGAAGAAGCTGCTGCACGCACCCTTCACCCTGAAGAAGGGCATGCTCGACATGATTGCCCGCGAGACGCAGTTCGCTCTCGACGGCAAACCGGCGCACATCATTGCCAAGTTCAACTCGCTGACCGATCCGAAGATCATCCGCGCGCTGTACAAGGCCAGTCAGTCCGGCGTACGCATCGATCTAGTGGTGCGTGGCATGTGCTGCCTGCGTCCAGGAATTGCCGGGGTTTCGCACAACATCCACGTGCGTTCGATCATCGGTCGCTTCCTGGAACATACCCGGGTCTTCTACTTCCTCAATGGCGGCGAAGAGCAGATGTTCCTCTCCAGTGCCGACTGGATGGAGCGCAACCTCGACAAGCGCGTCGAGACTTGCTTCCCGGTGGAAGGCAAGAAGCTGATCATGCGGGTCAAGAAAGAGCTGGAGCTTTATCTCACTGATAACACTCACAGCTGGAGTCTGCAGGCGGACGGTCGTTACATCCGCAACACACCGACCGGCAACCAGAACCCGCGCAGTGCGCAGGCGACGTTGCTGGAGCGGTTGGGCAGCCCGATTCTGGCCGTTCGTTAAGCCTCACGTGGCATAAAAAATGGCGATCCCTGCGGATCGCCATTTTTGTTTCCACTATCCCTTGCAGGTCACTGTGGGAGCTGGCTTGCCAGCGATGACGATCCTGCAATCACCGCAAGGCTGAGATCCTATCGCCAGCACGCCGGCTCCTACATGCCCGTGTTTTCCGAGCGGTTATCGGTGGTTTATCGAACGTTGAGCACGAAACCAACCCGTGTCAGCCATTCCGCTTCAAGCGCGAAGTCGGCTTGGGTCAGCTGGTTTTCGTCCAGCCAGTTTTCCGGGAACTGCACATCCAGGCTATGGCCATTGGCGTGCAATACCACCTGAGGCATTTCCTGGGTGCCGCGGATGTGATGGAACAGGATCGCAAAGCGCAGCAGTACGCACAGGCGAATCAGCTTGATGCCGTCGTCGCCGAAATCGGCAAACCGGTCCTTGGGAATATTGCGACGGTGGCCACGCACCAGTAGCGCGAGCATCAGTTGGTCTTCGCGGGAGAACCCGGCCAGGTCCGAATGCTCGATCAGGTAAGAACCGTGTTTGTGGTACTGATAGTGAGCGATGTCCAGGCCCACTTCATGGACCTTGGCGGCCCAGCCCAGCAACTCGCGCCAGACGCCGTCATCCAGATCCCAGTCCGCTGCCACCTGATCGAAGGCATGCAGCGCTTTGCGCTCGACCCGTGCCGCTTGTTCCAGATCGACGTGGTAACGCTCCATCAGCGAGCTGAGCGTGCGCTCCCGGACGTCTTCATGATGATGACGGCCCAGCAGGTCATAGAGCACGCCTTCGCGCAGAGCGCCTTCACAGTGATCCATGCGTTGCAGTTCGAGGGCATCGAAGATTGCTTCGAGAATCGCCAGGCCCGCCGGGAAGATTGCCCGGCGGTCAGGCTTGATGCCTTCGAAATCGATTTTCTCGACGTCACCCAGTTTGATCAGCTTGCGCTTGAGCCAGGCCACGCCCTCGGCGTTGACCTCCCCCGTGCCGTGCCCGCCGGCCTTCAACGCCAGACCGATGGCGCGAATGGTGCCCGAAGAGCCGATGGCTTCATCCCAGGTCAGGCGATGCAGGGCGTGTTCGATGCTCATGATCTCCAGCCGCGCCGCCGTGTACGCCTGGGCGTAGCGGGCCGGGGTGATCTTGCCGTCCTTGAAATAGCGCTGGGTGTAGCTGACGCAACCCATTTGCAGGCTTTCGCGCAGCAGCGGCTCGAAGCGCTGGCCGATAATGAATTCGGTACTGCCACCGCCAATGTCGGCCACCAGGCGTTTGCCCGGCGTGTCGGCGAGGGTGTGGGACACGCCGAGGTAGATCAGACGCGCTTCTTCACGGCCGGAGATGACTTCTACCGGGTGGCCGAGGATTTCTTCGGCGCGGTGGATGAATTCGTTGCGGTTACGGGCTTCACGCAGAGCGTTGGTGCCGACGATCCGCACGGCGCCCTGGGGCATACCGTTGATCAGTTGGGCGAAGCGCTTGAGGCAATCGAGCCCGCGCTGCATGGATTCTTCGCTGAGCTTGCGCTCTTCGTCGATGCCGGCGGCCAGCTGAACCTTCTCCCCGAGACGCTCGAGAATGCGGATTTCGCCGTTCTGGGCCTTGGCCACGACCATGTGAAAGCTGTTGGAGCCCAGGTCGATTGCGGCGATCAGGGACAGATTCTTGGCTTGGGATTGCGGCATGGTCAGGGGGTCTCGGTCGATAACCCAGACATCGTGCCACGATCAAAGGCTGACGCCAACGCGCAGTGTTCAAAGCCTTGATCCTGCGCAGGAAAGCAGGTGGCTGCTGCGCGGTCAATCGCGGGCAGGCTCGCTGCCACAAGGATCTATGTCGTTCGCGGAATCGAAGCGCACAGCGAACCCTGTGGGAGCGGGCTTGCCCGCGATGAGGCCATCACAGACCCTCAAAAACCTTCAGGCTGTCGCTTCCACCGTCCCGATGAAATTCGCCAACTCCGCCGTCTGCGGATTCGCGAACAAAATCTTCGGATCCCCCACCTCATGCACCTTCCCCAGATGCATGAACACCAACTTATCCCCAACCTCCCGGGCGAAACGCATTTCATGGGTGACCATAATCAGCGTCATGCCCTCCTTGGCCAGTTGCCGGACCACGCTCAGCACCTCATTGACCAGTTCCGGGTCCAGCGCCGAGGTGATCTCGTCGCACAGCAAGACTTTGGGCGACATCGCCAAAGCCCGGGCAATCGCCACCCGCTGTTGCTGACCGCCGGACAGTCGATCCGGGAACGCATCAAACTTTTCCCCCAGCCCGACCCGTTCCAGCATCTCCCGCGCCAGCTCCTTGGCTCTGGCCTTGGGCACTTTCTGCACCACCTGCGGCGCGAGCATCACGTTCTCGCCCACCGTCAGGTGCGGAAACAGGTTGAACTGTTGAAACACCATCCCGACCTTCTGCCGCAGGCTGCGCAGATCGGCGCGGGCCGCGTCGAGGTATTCACCGTCGACTTCGATCACGCCGTCGTTGATCGACTCCAGGCCGTTCAACGTGCGCAGCAGTGTCGATTTGCCCGAGCCGCTGCGGCCGATGATCGCCACCACCTGGCCTTCCTCGACGCTGAGATCGATGCCTTTAAGCACATGGTGGTCGCCGTAATATTTATGCAGGGCGGAAATTCTAAGCAGAGGCATGCAGTCTCCTTTCCAGGTAGCGCGCACTGAGGGACAAGGGGTAGCAGAGCAGGAAGTAGCCGAGGGCGACGAGGCCGTAGACCATGAACGGTTCGAAGGTCGCATTGGCAAGCATCCCGCCGGTCTTGGTCAGTTCGGTGAAGCCAATGATCGAGGTCACGGCGGTGCCTTTGACCACTTGCACCGAAAACCCCACGGTCGGCGCCACGGCGATGCGCAGCGCTTGCGGCAGGATCACGTAGCGCAGTTGCTCCAGCGGGTTGAGCGCCAGGCTCGATGAGGCTTCCCACTGGCCGTTGGGGATCGAATCGACGCAACCGCGCCAGATCTCTGCCAGGTAAGCGCTGGTAAACAGGGTCAGGGCAATCGCCGCCGCCATCCACGCGGAGATTTCCACTCCGGCCAGCGCCACCCCGAAGAACACCAGGAACAGCTGCATCAACAGCGGCGTGCCCTGGAACAGCTCGATGTAGGTGCGTGCAACGTTGCGTGGCAGGGCTTTTTTCGAAATGCGCATGACCATGATCAGCAAGCCGATCAACCCGCCGCCGATAAACGCCACCAGCGACAACGCCAGCGTCCATTGCAGCCCTGTGAGCAAGTTGCGCACGATGTCCCAGAAGGTGAAATCGCTCATTGGCTGCTCCTCGCTATGTATCGACGGCCGATCCAGTTCAGCAGTTGGCGGATCAGCAGCGCCATGCACAGGTAGATCAGCGTGGTCAGGGCGTAGGTTTCGAAGGCGCGGAAGTTGCGCGACTGAATGAAGTTGGCGGCAAAACTCAGCTCTTCGGTGGCGATTTGGGAACAGACCGCCGAGCCGAGCATGACGATGATGATCTGGCTGCTCAGCGCCGGCCACACCTTGCCCAGCGCTGGCAGCAGAATCACGTGGCGGAAGGCTTCGAAACGGCTCATCGCCAGCGCCGCTGCGGCTTCCAGCTGTCCTCGCGGAATCGCTTGAATGCCGGCGCGGATGATCTCGGTGGAATAAGCGCCGAGGTTGATCACCATCGCCAGCACCGCCGCCTGCCATTCAGAGATCTGCAGGCCCAGCGACGGCAAACCGAAGAAGATGAAAAACAGCTGCACCAGAAACGGCGTGTTGCGGATCAACTCGACGTAAACCCCGAAGATCGCCGAGAACGGACGGATGTTCCACGCCCGCACCAGCGCACCGATGATGCCCAGACCGACGCCGAGCACCGCGCCGATGGCCGTCAATTCCAGGGTGAACAGCGCACCGCGCAGCAGCAGGTCGGTGTTTTGCACCACCGGCAGAAAGTCGAACTGATAGGCCATATCAAGTCTCCCGAGCGACGATCAAAGATCGGCCGGCAGCGGCTCTTTCAGCCAGGTTTGTGAGTTTTTTTCCAGCGCGCCGTCAGTCTTGGCGGTGGCGAGGATCTGGTTGACCTTGCCCAGCAACGCTGGCTCGTTCTTGTTCACCCCGACGTAGACCGGCGAGTCCTTGAGCTTCACTTTCAGCGCCGGTACGCGTTTCGGGTTTTTCTCGCTGATCGCGACCATCACCACGTTGCCGCTGGCGATCAGGTCAACCTGGCCGGCGAGGTAGGCGGCGATGGTCGAGTTGTTGTCTTCGAAGCGCTTGATGGTTACGCCTTCGGGGGCAACTTTGGTCAGTTCGATGTCTTCGATGGCGCCGCGAGTGACGCTGATGGTTTTGCCCTTGAGGTCGTCCAGGCCTTTGATGGCGGCATCCGGCGGGCCGAACACCGCGAGGTAGAACGGCGCGTAGGCGCTGGAGAAGTCGATGACCTTCTCGCGTTCAGGGTTCTTGCCGAGGCTGGAAATCACCAGGTCCACCTTGCCGGTGGTCAGGAATGGGATACGGTTGGTGCTGTTGACGGGGGTCAGCTCGAGTTTGACCTTGAGCTGGTCGGCCAGCAGTTTGGCGGTGTCGATATCGAGGCCGCGGGGTTTCATGTCCGGGCCGACCGAGCCGAACGGCGGAAAGTCCTGAGGCACGGCAACCTTGAGGACGCCGCGTTTGACCACGTCCTCCAGACCGTCGGCATGGGCGGGCGCCTGGCTCAGCAACAGGCTGGCGAACAGGGAGGCGAGGAGGGCGCTGTAACGCAGGGTCATGGCAAATCTCCGGATCGGCGAGGAATGATTTCTGCGGATCGACAGAGCACGGGCCATGCCAACATCGGTTTTGCGGGCGCGAAGCTGCGGAATTGCTGGTGTTGCTCGGTCTTACTGGTCTGAACAGTCGCGCGGTGTTTTGCACTCTGATAGCGCATCTTCGCCAATCACCGAACCCCGGTGGGGCACGACTTGCCGGGCGCCGCGAATAGCTTTAAAACTAGCCGCTCATTCGCCTGGTTCGTCCGAAAACCATGAATTCGATCTCCCGAGCTGTACCTGAAGTGGCGCTGCAAGCCATCCGCAAATTGATCGCCGAACACGGTTTCGGGCCGGGGGATGCCTTGCCTTCGCAACGGGATCTGGCGGTGCAATTGGGGGTCAGTCGGGCGTCGTTGCGGGAGGCGTTGTCGTCGCTGAGTGCATTGGGCGTGATCAGTATTCAGCCGGGCAAAGGCGTTTTCGTACAGGCCCCGGTAGACCTGCCTCGCGCCGATGCGGCGCTGAGCTGGCCATTCGCGGCACAGGCGTCGCCGCTGGATATTTTCCAATTGCGCTATGCCCTGGAAGGTTTTGCCGCCGGGCTGGCTGCCGTGACGTTGAGCACCGATGAACTCGATGCGTTGGAGGACAACGTCGCCGCGATGCGCAACGAATTGAAGGTTGGCGACTTCGAGGCGGCGGCGCGCCTGGACTTCGAGTTTCACCGGCGCATCCTGCTGGCCAGCGGTAATCAGGCGATGTTGAGCATCCTGACAGCCAGTGCCGATATTTTTCTGGAGAGCCAGAAGCTACCGTTCATCCGGGCCGAGCGCGCCATGGAAACCTGGCAGGAGCACCGCAAAATCCTCCGTGCACTGGCCCGCCGCTCGTCCGCTGCGGCGCAGAAGGCGATGCACGAACATGTGCGCAATGCCGCGCTGCGCACCGGAATTGCCTTCGTCGCTCCCGCCACATCCTGACTTGAGCTATACCCAAACTCATGGACCACCATAGCGAGACTCAATCATCTGCACCTTCCTGAACGAGGGAAGGGCGGCTATGATGGGCCACGTTTTTTTGCTTACAACCTGGAGACTTCCATGAGCAGCGATCTTATCAAACACGTTAGCGACGCTAGCTTCGAGGCCGACGTACTCAAGGCCGAAGGCGCTGTACTGGTCGACTACTGGGCTGAATGGTGCGGCCCTTGCAAAATGATCGCTCCTGTTCTGGACGAGATTGCTGAAACCTACAAAGGCAAGCTGACCGTTGCCAAACTGAACATCGACGAAAACCAGGAAACCCCGGCCAAGCATGGCGTGCGTGGTATCCCGACCCTGATGCTGTTCAAGAACGGCAACGTTGAAGCGACCAAGGTCGGCGCACTGTCGAAGTCGCAACTGGCTGCTTTCCTCGACGCCAACATCTAAGCGTCGCAGTAAAGTGTCCGAAAAAAGGCCCCGCATATTGCGGGGCTTTTTCGTTATTGAGGGCTAGACGCTCCGAAACTCAGGTGGTACATTCGGCCCCGCACTGGTTTCTCCACTGCCCCCTGCTAGCCGTCGCCGACGCACTCCTTTTCGAATAAGTACGCGATCCTGTCGCCTTCTCTGCGGCGCGGCCTCATTAAGCCAAAAGCTTAATTTCCCCCCCCTCCATAAATGATTACGTCATTCCTATATGAATCTGACTGAACTCAAGCAAAAGCCGATTACCGAACTGCTCGAATTGGCCGAACAGATGGGCATAGAAAATATGGCCCGTTCGCGCAAGCAGGACGTGATTTTCTCCCTGCTCAAAAAGCACGCGAAAAGCGGCGAGGAAATCTCCGGTGATGGCGTGCTGGAGATTCTCCAGGACGGCTTCGGCTTCCTGCGCTCCGCTGACGCTTCCTATCTCGCCGGCCCGGACGATATCTACGTCTCGCCGAGCCAGATCCGCCGTTTCAACTTGCGCACCGGTGACACCATCGTTGGCAAGATCCGTCCTCCGAAGGAAGGCGAGCGTTATTTCGCGCTGCTCAAGGTCGACACGATCAACTACGATCGTCCCGAGAATGCGAAAAACAAGATTCTCTTCGAGAACCTGACCCCGCTGTTTCCGACCGTGCGCATGAAGATGGAAGCCGGCAACGGTTCCACCGAAGACTTGACCGGTCGTGTCATCGACCTGTGCGCCCCGATCGGCAAAGGCCAGCGCGGTCTGATCGTTGCACCGCCGAAAGCCGGTAAAACGATCATGTTGCAGAACATCGCTGCCAACATCGCACGTAACAACCCTGAAGTTCATCTGATCGTGTTGCTGATCGACGAACGTCCGGAAGAAGTAACCGAAATGCAGCGCACCGTGCGCGGCGAAGTGGTTGCCTCGACGTTCGACGAGCCGCCAACCCGCCACGTGCAGGTTGCCGAAATGGTGATCGAGAAGGCCAAGCGCCTGGTCGAACACAAGAAAGACGTGGTGATCCTGCTCGACTCCATCACCCGTCTGGCTCGCGCCTACAACACCGTGATCCCGAGCTCCGGCAAAGTGCTCACCGGTGGTGTCGATGCCCACGCCCTGGAGAAACCGAAACGTTTCTTCGGCGCCGCGCGGAACATCGAAGAAGGCGGCTCGCTGACCATCATCGCCACCGCGCTGGTTGAAACCGGCTCGAAGATGGACGAAGTGATCTACGAAGAATTCAAAGGCACGGGCAACATGGAACTGCCGCTGGATCGCCGTATCGCTGAAAAACGCGTGTTCCCGGCCATCAACATCAACCGTTCCGGCACCCGCCGCGAAGAGTTGCTGACGGCCGACGACGAGTTGCAGCGTATGTGGATCCTGCGCAAGCTGCTGCACCCGATGGACGAAATCGCTGCCATCGAGTTCCTGGTCGACAAGCTGAAAACGACCAAGACCAACGATGAGTTCTTCCTGTCGATGAAACGCAAGTAAGTCGATAGACCAGCAAAAGCCGGGGAAACCCGGCTTTTTGCTATCTGATTTTTGATGAACGGCACTTCGTTGTTCTGAACACAGGGGTTCGGCGCTAAACTGCCAGCCCCCGAACGCCACGGCCAATACGAGGCTCACGCATGCAGTATCGCGACTTGCGCGACTTTATCAGCGGCCTGGAACAGCGCGGCGAACTCAAGCGCATCCAGGTTCCGGTGTCCCCGGTGCTCGAAATGACCGAGGTCTGTGACCGCACCTTGCGTGCCAAAGGTCCGGCCCTGCTTTTCGAAAACCCGACGGGCTATGACATTCCCGTCCTCGGCAACCTGTTCGGTACCCCCGAGCGCGTTGCGCTGGGCATGGGCGCAGAAGCGGTCAGCGAACTGCGAGAGATCGGCAAGCTGCTGGCGTTCCTCAAGGAACCCGAGCCGCCGAAAGGCTTGAAGGACGCCTGGTCGAAGCTGCCGATCTTCCGCAAGATCATCGCCATGGCACCTAAAGTCGTCAAAGACGCGGTGTGCCAGGAAGTGGTCATCGAAGGCGACGACGTCGACCTCGCGATGCTGCCGGTGCAGACCTGCTGGCCCGGCGATGTCGGGCCGCTGATCACCTGGGGCCTGACCGTCACCAAAGGTCCGAACAAGGACCGGCAGAACCTCGGTATCTACCGTCAGCAAGTGATTGGCCGCAACAAGGTCATCATGCGTTGGCTCAGCCACCGTGGCGGCGCGCTGGATTACCGCGAGTGGTGCGAAAAGCATCCGGGCCAGCCGTTCCCGGTCTCCGTGGCGCTCGGCGCTGACCCGGCGACCATCCTCGGCGCCGTGACGCCGGTGCCGGACAGCCTTTCCGAATACGCTTTCGCCGGTCTTCTGCGCGGTAACCGCACTGAACTGGTGAAGTGCCGCGGCAATGACCTGCAAGTCCCGGCCACCGCCGAAATCATCCTTGAAGGCGTGATCCATCCGGGCGAAATGGCCGACGAAGGTCCGTACGGCGACCACACCGGTTATTACAACGAAGTCGACAGCTTCCCGGTGTTTACCGTCGAGCGCATTACCCACCGGATCAAACCGATCTACCACAGCACCTACACCGGTCGTCCGCCGGATGAGCCGGCGATTCTCGGCGTCGCACTGAACGAAGTGTTCGTGCCGATCCTGCAGAAGCAGTTCCCGGAGATCACCGACTTCTACCTGCCGCCCGAAGGCTGCTCGTACCGCATGGCCATCGTGACCATGAAGAAGTCGTATCCCGGCCATGCCAAGCGGGTAATGCTCGGTGTCTGGTCGTTTTTGCGACAGTTCATGTACACCAAGTTCGTTATCGTCACAGACGACGATATCAACGCGCGGGACTGGAACGACGTGATCTGGGCCATCACCACGCGCATGGACCCCAAGCGCGACACGGTGATGATCGACAACACGCCGATCGACTACCTCGACTTCGCCTCGCCGGTCTCCGGGCTGGGCTCGAAGATGGGGCTCGATGCCACGCATAAATGGCCGGGCGAAACCACTCGCGAGTGGGGCCGGGTGATCGTCAAGGACGACGCCGTGACCCAACGGATCGATGCCATCTGGAATCAGTTAGGAATAGATTGATGCGTGTAACTTTGCAGCCCTCCGGAGCAGTGCTTGAGATTCTGCCCGGCGAGCGGATTCTCGATGGCGCACGCCGTCTGGGCTATGAATGCCCGCAAAGCTGTCGTAACGGCAACTGCCATGTGTGCGCCGCGTTGCTGGTGGAAGGACGGGTCGAACAGGCCGGTGGTGTGCGCGACCATGGCGAGTTCTACACTTGCATAGCAGAGCCGCTGGAAGACTGCATCGTGCTGTGGGATGGCGTGCTCGCGCTGGGAGAATTGCCGGTGCGCAGCGTCTCGTGTCAGGTCATTGAATGCAAAGATGTCGGCGGCGATACCTGGCGTGTGAGCCTGCGCACGCCGGCCGGTAAGCCGCCGCGTTATCACGCCGGTCAGTATTTGATGATCGAGCGGGAGAACGGCGAGAAATCCGCCTTTTCCCTGGCCTCGGCACCGCATGCGGGGCGTGACCTGCAAATTCACGTACTGGCGCGCGAAAGCAGTGCGTTGAGCCTGATCGAGCAACTGCAGCGCAATCCGCTGGTGCGAATCGAAATGCCCTTCGGTGATACCCATCTGGCGGAGTTGCCGGACGGTCCGCTGGTGCTGATCGCCGCGGGCACCGGTATGGGCCAGATCCATAGCCTGATCGAACATTGCCGGGCCTCGGGCTTCAAGCATCCGGTGCACCTGTATTGGGGCGTACGTCGCCCTGAAGACTTCTATGAGATCGAGCATTGGGATGAGTGGCTGAAACTGCCCAATCTGTTCCTGCATAAAGTCGTCAGCGATCAGTGCGGCTGGCAGGGGCGCTGCGGGATGTTGCATGAGGCGGTGTGCGAGGATTTTTCTGACCTCAAAGCGCTGCATGTCTATGCCAGCGGTTCTCCGGCCATGGTCTATGGCACGCTGGATGCTCTGGTCGAAGCCGGGATGGATGCTCATCAGATGCGTGCGGATGTATTTGCGTACGCGCCGCGCTCTTGAGCCAAGCTCTTAATCGTTATAACTCCCTATATAGCCGATCGGTATTTATAGATTTATATAAATATCGGTAGGTTATATCGCACTCAGGCAATTATTTAAGAACTGTGCCATGGCACTTAAATTGCCTTAAAACATATGTGCCTTATTGTTACAGCGGTGCGTTCTATTAAGTAATTCATTACCCGCGGGGAGCTGAACGCTATTCGCCATGAGCGCCATTGAATCTGCTTTTATGAATCTGGCTTACCCTCCGCGGCTCGATCTGGGGCCGCAGCTTACGCACGAACAATTGCTCAGTTCGATGCAGTCGACCATGGCACGCCACAAGGGTGGGCCGGTCTGGTTGTTCGCTTATGGCTCGCTGATCTGGCGCCCTGAGTGCGCGGCAGTTGAGCGCGTTCGCGGTCGGGTGCATGGCTACCATCGCGGTTTGTATTTGTGGTCCCACGAACATCGCGGCACGCCGGAAGTGCCAGGGTTGGTGTTTGGCCTGGATCGCGGCGGTTCTTGCAGCGGCTTCGCTTATCGTTTGCCGGAAGAACAACTCGAAGCCTCTCTTTACGCGTTGTGGCAGCGCGAAATGCCATTCCCTTCGTATCGCCCGCACTGGCTCAACTGCCGTCTCGAGGATGGCAGCCAGGTTCAGGCGCTGGGGTTCGTGTTGGAGCGACACTTGCCCAGCTATGCCGGTAACTTGCCGGATCACGTGCTGAGCCATGTGTTTGAAAACGCTTGCGGGCGTTACGGCACCACTCGCGATTATGTCGAGCAGACCGCCAACGCCCTGCGTAGCCACGCCATGCCAGACCGGAATCTGGAGGCGCGGCTCAAGCGCTGTAAATCAAAGGTCGATCAAGCGATGGCTTCGCGGGACTGACTGGCGACCTGTTTGTGCCACAAGGTTGGCGCAAGGAACGCCATCGCCAGCAGGCATGCGCCGATCAGCAAGACGAAACCGCCGTCCCAGCCGAAATGGTCCACGGTGTAGCCCATGGCTGCACTGGCCGCGACTGATCCACCCAAGTAACCGAACAAGCCGGTGAAGCCCGCTGCCGTACCGGCGGCTTTCTTCGGTGCCAGTTCCAGCGCTTGCAAGCCGATCAGCATGACCGGACCGTAGATCAGGAAACCAATCGAGATCAGCGCGATCATGTCGACCGTCGGGTTGCCGGCCGGGTTCAGCCAATACACCAACGTCGCCACGGTCACCAGCGCCATGAACACCATGCCGGTCAGGCCACGGTTGCCACGGAAGATCTTGTCCGACATCCAGCCGCACAACAGCGTCCCGGGAATACCAGCCCACTCGTAGAGGAAATACGCCCACGAGGTTTTATCCACGCTGAAGCCTTTGGCTTCCTTGAGGTAGGTCGGTGCCCAGTCCAGCACGCCGTAACGCAGCAGGTAGACAAAGACGTTAGCCATGGCGATGTACCAGAGCATTTTGTTGCGCAGGACGTATTTGACGAAGATTTCCTTGGCGCTGAATTCTTCTTCATGGCTGGCGTCGTAGCCTTCCGGGTAGTCGTTCTTGTACTTCTCGATCGGCGGCAGGCCAACCGATTGTGGCGTGTCGCGCATGGTGGCGAAGGCAAACACCGCCACGGCCATGGCCACTGCTGCAGGCACGTAAAACGCCGCGTGCCAGTCATTGAACAGGCCCATGCCGAGCAGGAACAGTGGGCCGATCAGGCCGCCGCCGACGTTGTGCGCCACGTTCCACAAGGACACCACGCCCCCGCGTTCCTTCTGCGACCACCAGTGGACCATGGTCCGGCCACTCGGCGGCCAACCCATGCCCTGCGCCCAGCCATTGATAAACAGCAGGATGAACATGATGGTCACGCTGGACGTCGCCCAAGGCGCGAAACCGAAAATGAACATCACGCCGGCAGAAACCAGCAGGCCGAATGGCAGGAAGAAGCGCGGGTTGGAACGGTCGGAAACAATGCCCATCAGGAACTTGGACAAGCCGTAAGCGATAGCAATCGCTGACAACGCCAGGCCCAGCTCACCACGGGTATAGCCCTCTTCGATCAGGTAGGGCATGGCCAGGGAGAAGTTTTTGCGCAGCAGGTAGTAACCCGCATAGCCGATGAATATGCCGGCGAAGATCTGCCAGCGATGGCGTCGGTAGGCGCTGTCTATTTTTTCTTCAGGCAATGGAGCCTGATGTGCGGCAGGACGAAAGAAAGCAAACATTCAAGAGCTCCAGATTTCTTGTTTTGACTGCGGATGCGAATGTTACAGTTTCGTTACCGAAAATAGCACTGGTTCGCATCCTCAAAAAAGCGGAAATGTTGGAGATCGCATGTTCTTTTGCGAACATGTCGCTCAGGTATAAGTGAAGGGCGCTGTGGGAATTGTTACCTGACGATCCTTTATGACGCGGTTTTGTCCAGAGTAGGGCGGGGCTTTGGGAAACGTCCTGCGTCTAAAGGGGAAGCCATGGCGTTATGCAAAAAATCATCGAGCCTTACCCTATGTGCTGTTGCCAGATCTGGCTTTTCAGTCGCGAAGGAGTGGGAGTTATGCGGTGGTTTTTGTGTGTGCTTTTGCTGGTTTTGTCCATCGAAGTCAGGGCTGGCGAGGTGTTCCTGATTCCGGAGAACAATCCCAAGCCGGTTTACCCTGTAGCACTTTCCCGAAGCGGTATAACCGGCGCGCTGAATGTCAGTTTTACCGTCCATGCCGACGGATCGGTCAGCCAGGTCGAGGCCTCAAAGGACGCTCATCCCGATCTTGTCGAAGCCTCCCGAACGGCGGTAAGCCAATGGCGATACAAGCCCTGGGAGATTTCCATCGAGCGACCCGCGCAAATCCAGGTGGTCGCGCCGATGGTGTTCAGACTGGACGACAAGATGCCGATTCATGCCAACGAGGCGTTGAAAAAGTTGAGTTGTGGTGAGGTCGCCAAGGCAGCACTGCGGCTTGCAGATTACTCGTGGGTGGACATGCCGGTGTTCAGCTGGACGCGCAGTTACCTCACTCACTCCCTTTCGCCCGCGCAATTGCCGGAGGCGAGACGTCTGGAGCTCATCGCTAAACTCAACAAGAGCGTGCCTTCGATTATTCGGCGTTGTAATACGCATCAGGCGACGCGGTATGTGCATTTTCTGCCGAAGGAAATTCGCGAGTTACTTTGATTGGAAACATGAAGCGCTGTCTGTTTTCCAGTCATGTATCGAAAAAGCCAGAACAACCTCATCAGTTGTCCTGGCCTTTTTGCATCCTGCTGCGATTCAGCGAACCTGCACCACCACTTTCCCAATCGCCTTGCGCTGGCCAAGATCATTGATTGCCTGCGCCGCATTGCTCAGCGGATACACCTGCGACACCAGTGGCTTCAACTTGCCCTCGGCAAACCAGCCAAACAGCTGCTGGAAATTCGCCGCATTGTCCTGAGGCTGGCGCTGAGCAAACGAGCCCCAAAACACGCCAACCACCGCGGCGCCTTTAAGCAGGGCGAGGTTGACCGGCAGTTCCGGAATGCGTCCGCTGGCGAAGCCCACCACCAGCAGGCGGCCGTTCCAGGCGATGGCGCGGATGGCCTGGTCGAACAGGTCGCCGCCCACCGGGTCGTAGATCACGTCGGCGCCCTGGCCGTCGGTGAGGCGCTTGATTTCGTCCTTCAGGCTGGTTTCGCTGTAGTTGATCAGTTCATCGGCGCCGGCAGCCTTGGCTACGGCGAGTTTTTCGGCGCTACTGGCGGCGGCAATCACGCGGGCGCCCATGGCTTTGCCGATTTCCACGGCGGCCAGGCCGACACCGCCGGAGGCACCCAGCACCAGCAGGGTTTCACCCGGTTGCAGGTTGCCGCGTTGCTTGAGCGCGTGCATAGAGGTGCCGTAAGTCATGCTGAAAGCAGCGGCGGTGTTGAAGTCCATGGACGGCGGGATCGGCAGCACGTTGTAACCCGGAACGGCGACCTGCTCGGCGAAACTGCCCCAACCGGTGAGGGCCATGACCCGATCGCCGACTTTCAGGTGGCTGACCTTTTCGCCTACCGCGCTGACGACGCCAGCCGCTTCGCCGCCCGGAGAAAACGGGAAGGGCGGCTTGAACTGGTATTTGCCCTCGATGATCAGCGTGTCCGGGAAATTCACCCCGGCGGCGTGCACGTCCAGCAGGATTTCGTTCTTCTTCGCGACAGGACTGGCGACGTCTTCCAGCACCAGCGATTCGGCAGGGCCGAAGGCTTTGCACAGCACGGCTTTCATCAGGGCTATTCCTTTGGGAGTGATGGCCGATAAGTGTAGGTGTGTGAGTCAACGGGTCAACGAGCATGCCCCGCCCTGATAGTCAGCCATAAGCTTGTGCTTGCGCGGCGGGTCGTTATGCTAGGCCGCAAACCGGATAAGGAGCGAATTGTGAAAGCGTGGATCATGTTGTTGCTGGCCCTGTCTCTGCCTGTGGCAGCAGTGGCTGAAGAAGCCGCCAAAGAAGGTGAAGCCCCGAAAGTCAGCTACCTGACCCTGAGCCCGCCATTCGTGGGTAACTACGGGTTGGATGGCACGCCGAAGTTGAAGGTCTTCAAGGCTGACGTGGCGTTGCGGGTCACCGGTGATGAGGCGGCCAAACTGGTGAAGGCCAATGAACCGTTGATTCGCAATCAACTGGTGGCGTTGTTCACCCAGCAAACCACCGAGGCGATGAACAGCATCGAGGGAAAGGAAAAGCTGCGTCAGGAAGCCTTGAAGCAGACCCAGCAAATCATGAACGATGAAACCGGCAAGCCGGTGGTTGAGGATCTGTTGTTCAACAACCTGATTATTCAGTAAGTCCGGATCTCAAGGGCGCTGGCTTGCCAGCGATGGTGCCTTCAGAGTGCCATCGCTGGAAGCCATGCGGCGCCAATGGTCAATGCTTCAGGACGTCAGGCTCCGGCGAAACCGCAGCAATGCAATCGCGAAGAACAGCAGGCCGATCACCGTGAGCGCCAGCAGGTCCGGCCACACCACACTCAACCCGGCATCACGAAACAATATCGCGGCGCTCAGGCTGACAAAGTGCGTTGACGGCGAGCCCTGCATCACCCATTGCAGCCATTGCGGCATGCTGTCGAGCGGTGTGCTGCCACCGGACAACAGCAACATCGGAATGATCACCGGAATGGCCAGCAGGCCGAACTGTGGGGTAGACCGGGCAAGGGTCGCGAGGAAAATTCCCAGTGCTGTGCTGGCGAATAGATAAACCGCGGTGACCAGCAAAAACAGACTCATCGAGCCGGCCAGCGGCACGCCCAGCGCACCTTTGACAATCACTTCCAGCGATAGCCACGTGCACAGCACCACCACCAGCATGTTGCTCCAGATTTTCGCCAACATGATTTCCAGCGCCGTCAGCGGTAGCACCAGTAGATGGTCGAGGGTGCCGTGCTCGCGTTCACGCAGCAACGCCGTGCCGGTCAGGATGATGGCGAGGATGGTGATGTTGTTGACGATTTGAATCACCGCCAGAAACCAGCCGCCTTCCAGATTGGTATTGAACAGCGAGCGGGTGGTAAGCAGCGCCGGGGACTGGCTGGCGGCATTGCTCTGGCCGGTATAGTTCAGCAGTTCGCGCTGAAAAATCCGCCCGATATAACCTGCGCCCATGAACGCCTGGCTCATGGCTGTGGCATCGACGTTGACTTGCAGCGCCGGCTGGCGACCGGCCAACAAGTCTGTCTGGAAACCGGCCGGTACGTTGATCACGAACGTATACCGACCACTGTCCATGACTTGATCGAGTTGCCCGTAAGGCAGCAACACCGGTGGCTGGAACTCCGGTGGTAGCAGGGCCTGGGCCAGTTGTCGCGACAGGTGACTGTGGTCTTCGTCCACGATGGCCACGCTGGCGTTGTGGACACCGATCACCGAACCGGCGGCGGGCATGTAGATCGCTACGGTGAAGGCGTAGAACAGGAACAGCAGCAACACGCTGTCGTGTCGCAGGCTGGTCAGTTCCTTGAGACCCAGTCGCAGGATATGCGCACACTTATGCATCAGGCCTCCTGCTTTTTCAGCATGATCAGACTGAGCCCGGTGAACCCCAGAAAGAATCCGAACAATGCCAGGCATTGTGGCCATAACTGACGCAGGTCCAGAGCTTTGGTGAACGTTCCGACGGCAAGATCAAGGAAGTAGCCGGCTGGAAACAACATCCCCATGATCGCTGCAGCACCGTCGAGTGATGAGCGTGGCACGATCAACCCGGAAAACTGGATAGTCGGCAGGCTGGTGATGATCATCGTGCCGAGGATTGCGGCAATTTGGGTTCGGGTGAACGATGAGATCAGCAGGCCCATGCTGGTGGTTGCCAACACATAGAGCAGCCCGCCCAATGCCAGGGTCAGACCGCTGCCCTTGAACGGCACGCCGAACAGCCAGCGATTCATGGCGACCAGCACGGCGAGGTTGATCAGGCTGATGGCCAGATAAGGGGCCTGCTTGCCCAGCAGGAACTCCAGTCGGGTCAGCGGCGTGGCGTAAAAATTGGTGATCGACCCCAGTTCTTTCTCCCGGACAATACCCAGCGCCGTCAGCATGGCGGGGATGAACGCCAGGATCAGTGCCATGACTCCCGGGCCGATGGCATTGACGCTGACGACATCCTGGTTGTAACGGAAACGGGTTTCCAGTTTGGCTGCCGCCTGCCCTTTCAACGCCGGGCTGCTCTGCTCGGCCAGTTGTTCAATGTTGGCCTGGTGCACCGCTTCCACGTAATTGCGGCTGGTCTCGGCCCGAAAAGGCATGCCGCCATCGAGCCAGGCCGCCACGACGGGCTGTCGAGCGGCGTACAAATCCCGTCCAAATCCCGGTGGAATCTCCAGCGCCAGTTTGATTTCCGAGCGTTGAAGGCGGCGGTGCAATTCTTTCGCGTCGCGAATGGGCGGTTGTTCGTCGAAGTAACGAGAACCGCGAAACGCTTCCAGATACGCGCGACTCTGGGGTGTCTGGTCTTGATCGAAGACCGCGAAGGCGAGTTTTTCCACGTCCAGGGAGATGCCGTAGCCGAAGATCACCATCATGAAAATGGCGCCGAGAAAGGCAAATGCCATCCGCACTTTATCGCGTAGCAACTCCTTGCCTTCGCGGCTGGCCACCGCCACCAGGCGCCCGAGACTGAAGCGACGTTCCTTCAGCGGCGTGGTGCGTTTGACCGGTGGCTCGTCGGACGCTACCGGCGCCGGGGTTTCCATGGGGGCTTGGACCTGTTCCAGGCACGTGACAAACGCCGCTTCCAGGGTCTCGCCCTTGAACTGCTGTTGCAGCGCCGCAGGGGTGTCGCAGGCAAGTACCTGGCCGGCGTGCATCAGCGAGATGCGGTCACACCGCTGGGCTTCGTTCATGAAGTGCGTGGAAAGAAAGATTGTTACGCCTTGCTCACGCGAGAGCTCGACCAGCAATCGCCAAAAATCATCGCGCGCCGCCGGGTCTACGCCGGAAGTCGGCTCGTCGAGAATCAGCACTTCCGGACGATGCAGCACGGCCACGGCCAGTGACAGTCTCTGGCGCAGACCCAAGGGCAGGGCGCCGGACTGTTGATCGGCGACGCTGCCCAGATTGAAGCGCTGGATCAGTTCGTTGATGCGTTGAGTGCTGTCCGCCTTGGGTAAATCGAACAGCCGGGCATGCAAGTCAAGGTTCTGCCGGACACTGAGTTCGCCGTACAGGGAAAAGCTCTGGGACATGAACCCGACGCGTTTGCGTGTCGCCAGGTCCTTGGCATTCACCGGATTGCCCAGCAATGTGGCGCTGCCTTCACTGGCCGGAATAAGCCCGGTTAAAACTTTCATGGTGGTGGTTTTGCCGCACCCGTTGGAGCCGAGAAAACCGAAAATTTCGCCTCGGCCAATGGCAAAACTGACCTTGTTGACGGCGGTGAAATCGCCGAAGCGCAAGGTCAATTCGTGGGCTTCGATGGCGATGTCCGCGTTGTCGCCGGTTCTGGATGGAATCACCAATGCCGGTTTGTCTTGGCTGCCGTCGTCCTGAAAATGCGTGAATGCAGCGTCAAGTTTGCCGCTCGGCGTCGCTGCTGCCAGTTCGCCGGTCAGCCCTGTGGCAATCAGCTTGCCGGCGTCGAGCATCAGGCAGTGCTCGAATTGCTCGGCTTCTTCCATATAAGCCGTGGCCACCAGCAATGTCAGTTGCGGGCGTTGTCGGCGGACGTCGTCGACCAGTTCCCAGAAATGCCGGCGAGACAAGGGATCGACCCCGGTGGTCGGCTCGTCGAGGATCAGCAGGTCTGGCTCATGGATCAGCGCGCAACAGAGTCCGAGCTTTTGTTTCATGCCGCCGGAGAGCTTGCCCGCCGGACGATCGCAAAATCGCAAAAGATCGGTGGCCAGCAAGAGGTTGTGCATACGTTGATTGCATTCAGCTTTCGACAGGCCGAACAGGGTGGCAAAAAACTGAATGTTCTCGCTGATAGACAATTCGGGATACAGGTTGCCGCCCAGACCTTGGGGCATAAACGCAATTCGGGCATAAAGACTGCTGCGATGGCGGCGATCCTGGATGGAGCCACCGAGCACTTCCAGCTGACCCTCCTGCAGGATTTTCACCCCCGCGATCAACCCCAGCAGGCTGGACTTGCCGGCGCCATCGGGCCCTATGAGCCCGCAGCGGGTTCCTGCGGGCAGGCTGAAATGGATATCGCTCAGCGCCTGCTGCTGGCCGTAGCGGTGATTGATGCCGGTCGCTTGCAGCGCCAGGCTGGTCATTGCAGATTGGCCGGCCAGTCAGTCGGCGCGGTGCGCACATACCCGGCACCTGGCATACCCGGTTTAGCCTGGGGCAGGGCGCTCGGATCGGTCAGGCGCAGCTTGACGCGAAACACCAGTTTTTGCCGCTCATCGCGGGTCTCGACTTCTTTGGGGGTGAACTGCGACTTGCCTGCGACGAAGCTGATTTTTGCCGGAAGTGGGTGGTCGGGCAGGGCGTCGAGCAGGATTCGCGCATCGTCGCCGACCGCCAGGCGACCTGTTACCGAGGCGGGGAGATAGAGGTTCATGTACTGGTCGTTGGGGTCGATCAGCAGCAGAACGCGTCCGCCAGCGCCGAGCACTTCGCCGGGTTCGGCCATGCGCAGCTGGATGACCCCATCGATAGGCGCCCGCAGGCTGCTGTCATCTATTTCGCTGGTCAACATCGCAACCTGTGCCTGTGCGGCACCAATCGCCGCGCCGACGGCCGACACCTGTGCCCGGGACGCTGCAACCGCGGCACTGCCGGTGTCGAGGCGGGCCTTTTGTTGATCAATGATCTGGCCACTCACGAAACCGTGCTTGAACAGCTCCTGTGAGCGGTTGAGTTCCTGTTGGGCCAGCAGATGTTCGCTCTGGCGCAGTTGGACATTGGCCTGGGCAGCGGAAAGATTTTCCCGGGCGCGCAGCACCTCGGCTTCGGCCTGGCTGCGCTGGGCTTCGAGGGTGCGGGTGTCCATGCGTGCCAGCAGTTGGCCCTTGGTCACCTTGTCGCCTTCATCGACAAGCACCTCGGCCAGGCGCCCCGGTGTCTTGCTGGCGATCTGTACTTCGGTGGCTTCGAGGCGACCGTTACCGACATACAAACCTTCGGGTAAACGGTCATGCATGGACTTCCAATATCCGAAACCACCGGCAGCCAATAGCAGGGCCATCAAGGCACTGGCGAAAAAAATCGAAGAGCGGCTATGGGTAGACATGCGAGCATCCTGCGGCTGTTGCGTCCTAGTCTGGCGAATTTGACACCAAGACGATTTGATACCAGTCAATTCAAGAGGCAAGCCTACGCGATCGAGTGACTAAAAAGAGGATGACTGAGTGGTTCTGCTGTATTTAGCGCAAATCGAGCACTGCGGCCCATTGCTCGGCAGTCACCGGCATCACCGACAACCGCGAACCTTTCTGCACCAAAGGCATTTCCGCCAGCGCCGTCTGCTGTTTCAAATAATCCAGTTTGAGCACTTTGGAAAACGTCTCGACGTGCGCAACATCAATCGCGCTCCAGGCGTTTTTCTCAACGGTGGCCTTGGGATCGTAGTAATGACTCTCCGGCTCCAGCGCCGTTGGATCGGGATACGCGGCTTCGACTATTTTCCCGATTCCGGCGATTCCTGGTTCTGGGCAGCTGGAGTGATAGAAGAAAAACTCATCCCCCACCGCCATGGCCCGCAAAAAGTTACGCGCCTGGTAGTTGCGAACCCCGTCCCAGCGCGCTTTGCCAAGCTTCTCCAGACCCTTGATCGAGAGTTCGTCGGGCTCGGATTTCATCAGCCAATAGGCCATGGTTTTTGCTCCTTGCGAGTCAGGTGGGCAAGTTGTCGGGCAATTTTATGACAAACCGACGGTCGGTTGACGCCAGCGTTTGCGTGTCGGTTCACGTTGTCGCAAAATGCCGGCCTTCTAAGCTTGACGCTGCTGCACGGCCTACACCTACAACGGAAACCGCTGCTGTCATCGTGTTGATGTGCCTTTGGGGGGCAATCGATGAAACGCAAACCGGATTTACTATGGATATTGGTTATTTTGTTCGGCCTTGGCGTCGTGACCACTGGCTATGCCCAAAGCCTGTGGAGCAACAAGACCGATGCGCCGATTGAAATCGCGCAGCAACAACAGCCGTCGGCCTTCAAGCGCTGAAACTGTCTTTTCGACGCCGCTGATTCCAGTGGCGTCTAGTCTGCGAAATACCACGCCTTGTCTGTCACCGTTCCTTGCAACGGCACATCCCAGCTCGCTTGAGCCAGTCGTCCGACCTTCTGACATTCATGGGCCAGCCCCAACAGCGTCGGCTTGCGCCAGTTTTTGCGCCGCGCCAGATACGCCAGGCTCCGGTCGTAAAAACCACCGCCCATGCCAAGTCGGCCACCGACATCGTCGAACCCCACAAGCGGCAACAACACCAGATCGAGCGCCCAGACTTTGCGTTGCCGGGCGAGGTTGTGCCTGGGTTCGAGAATACGGAAGCGATTGGGTTGGAGTTTTTCGCCGGGGCGAATCCGCTGAAACACCATTTTGGTTCGCGGCCAGGCACTGAGCACTGGCAGGTAAGTCGCCTTGCCCCGACGTTGCGCGGCGCGCAGCAACAGACGCGGATCGATTTCACCGTCGGTGGGCAGGTACAGGGAGATATGTTTGGCGCGGCGAAACAACGGCTGCTGGGCCAGTTGCTTGTACAGCCCGCGAGCGGCCTGTCGCTGCTGACTGGCTGTCAGTGCGCGGCGGGCCTTGCGCAGCATGCGACGAAGTTGCGGGCGGGGCAGCAGCGCAGGTTCGGTCATGGGTTCGGGCTTCGGCAGTGCGGGTACACAAAGCGTACCCGTAAAAAAGCCGATGCCGGTATTTAAACCGGCATCGGACTGGAATCAGGCTCCCCGGATGAACCGCTGCTGACTTAGCCCTTGAACCCGAAAGTTCAAGGTGGAAGATGCAGTAGGCTTTAAGGCTTTCCGTCTAGCGGACATGCACACCAGCCCAACGTGCAACTTCCAGGGTAGTGCGAATCGGCTCAGGGACATCGTCAACTGGCAAGCACCCCAGGGAGTGACGCGAGTATACCCCAAGCTGTTCGGCGAATCAGCCCTTGGTGACGTCCGGGTCAGTAGCGAGCACCAGATCGACGCGATCCAGCAGGTCGCGCACCTGCTCACGGGTCGAGCCGCTGACCTGCACATCCGGACTTTCCTGCTTATGCAGCAGGTCGTGCGTGATGTTCAGCGCGGCCATCACGGCGATGCGATCGGCGCCGATGACTTTGCCGCTGCTGCGGATTTCACGCATTTTGCCGTCCAGGTAACGCGCAGCGCTCACCAGGTTGCTGCGCTCTTCCTGGGGGCAGATGATCGAATACTCTTTGTCGAGGATCTGCACGGTTACGCTATTGCTTGAACTCATGAGTCTTGCTCCAGGGCCTTGAGGCGCGAAATCATCGATTCGACCTTACGCCGGGCGATTTCGTTCTTTTCAATGAGGTGAGCGCGTTCCTCGCGCCAGGTCTTTTCCTGAGCTAGTAGGAGTCCATTTTGACTCTTAAGTTGCTCGACTCGGCTAATTAGCAATTCGAGTCTGGCCATCAGCGCTTGCAGGTCGGTGTCTTCCATTGTGTCCACTGAATATCTAACTGATGGAGGTAGTCGCGGGCGGACAGCCTTTAATAGTCTTGGCGAGTCTGTCGATGTAGGATACAAGGCCTTCATTCTAGACATAGCGCCGTCTGGCGCCTAGCTGCCCATGCCCATTCAGAATTCTCCGTACCAAGCCTTCGCCACCCTGCTGACTTCCAGCGGTCATAACGTCTCGCCCGCCGAACTGCATGGCCTGCTGCTCGGCCGCAGTTGCGCCGGCGCCGGTTTCGATGCCGAAGGCTGGCTGGTTGATGCCGCCGAGCTGCTCGAAGGCGAGCCGCAAGACAACGTTCGCAATGCCTTGATCGGCCTGCAAGAGATGGTAAAGGGCGAACTCACCGGCGACGACGTGACCGTCGTTCTGCTGCTGCCGACCGATGACGAACCGCTGGCTGACCGTGCCGCCGCACTGGGCCAATGGTGCCAGGGCTTCCTCAGCGGTTTTGGCCTGAACTGCCGCGACAGCAGCATGCTCAGCACCGAGGCCACCGAAGTGTTGCAGGATCTGGCGGCCATCTCCCAGGTGCAAGACGCGCTGGAAGAGTCCGACGACGGCGAAAGCGACTACATGGAAGTCATGGAATACCTGCGTGTCGCGCCGCTGCTGCTGTTCTCCGAGACCCGGAAGCCGGACGCACAGGCCGCCGCCAAACCGTCGTTGCATTAATCGCGAGCCAGGAAAAGCCATCTGCCCATGATTCATATCCCGAAATCGGAATACAGCCGTCGCCGCAAGGCCTTGATGGCGCAGATGGAACCCAACAGCATCGCCATCCTGCCCGCCGCCGCGGTAGCCATCCGCAACCGCGACGTCGAGCATGTTTACCGCCAGGACAGCGACTTCCAGTACCTCAGCGGTTTCCCCGAGCCTCAGGCCGTCATCGTATTGATGCCTGGCCGTGAGCACGGCGAATACCTGTTGTTCTGCCGTGAGCGCAACGCCGAACGGGAACTTTGGGATGGCCTGCGCGCCGGCCAGGAAGGCGCGATCCGCGACTTCGGTGCCGACGACGCGTTCCCCATCACTGATATCGACGACATCCTGCCGGGCCTGATCGAAGGGCGCGACCGGGTGTATTCGGCCATGGGCAGCAACCCGGAATTCGATCGCCACCTGATGGACTGGATCAACGTGATCCGCTCCAAGGCGCACCTCGGCGCCCAGCCGCCGAACGAGTTCGTTGCGCTGGATCATCTGCTGCACGACATGCGCCTGTATAAATCGGCGGCAGAAGTGAAGGTGATGCGCGAAGCCGCGCGGATTTCCGCTCAGGCGCATATACGTGCGATGCAGGCCAGCCGGGCCGGGTTGCATGAGTTCAGCCTGGAAGCCGAGCTTGATTATGAGTTTCGCAAGGGCGGGGCGAAGATGCCGGCTTACGGCTCGATTGTCGCGGCGGGGCGCAATAGCTGCATCCTGCATTACCAGCAGAATGACGCGGTGCTCAAGGACGGCGATCTGGTGCTGATCGACGCCGGTTGCGAGATCGACTGCTACGCCAGCGACATCACGCGCACCTGGCCGGTCAACGGCAAGTACTCAGCGGAACAGAAGGCGATCTACGAATTGGTGCTGGCTTCACAAGAAGCAGCCTTTGCCGAAATCGCCCCGAACAAACACTGGAATCAGGCGCACGAAGCCACAGTCCGGGTGATTACCAGCGGCCTCGTGAAGTTGGGCCTGTTGCAGGGCGACGTCGACGAATTGATCGCCAGCGAAGCCTATAAAGCGTTTTACATGCACCGCGCCGGCCACTGGCTGGGCATGGATGTGCATGACGTCGGCGAGTACAAGGTCGGCGGCGAATGGCGCGTGCTGGAAGTCGGCATGGCGCTGACCGTGGAACCGGGGATCTACATTGCCCCGGACAACCAGAACGTAGCGAAAAAATGGCGCGGCATTGGCGTGCGCATTGAGGACGACGTCGTGGTGACCAAAAGCGGCTGTGAAATCCTGACCAGCGGCGTACCGAAAACGGTCGCCGAGATCGAGGCCTTGATGGCCGAAGCGCGGACAAAAGCGGCATGAGTCGAGTCAATCTGGCAATTATCGGTGGCGGTCTGGTCGGCGCCAGCCTCGCGTTGGCCTTGCAAGCCGGGGCCAAGGCGCGTGGCTGGAAGATCGTGCTGATCGAACCGTTTGCCCCCGGCGACAGCTATCAACCGAGCTACGACGCCCGTTCTTCGGCGTTGTCCTACGGTGCCAAACAGATTTACCAACGGTTGGGCGTGTGGCAGGAAATCACCCGCCGCGCCGAGCCGATCAAGCAGATTCACGTTTCCGACCGTGGCCGTTTCTCCACCGCGCGTTTGTCGGCGATGGAGGAGGGCGTGCCCGCGCTGGGTTATGTGGTGGAAAACGCCTGGCTCGGCCAATGCCTCTGGCAAGGCCTGGACAAGGACGTGGTCACTTGGCGCTGCCCGGCGGAAGTTTCGCGCATGGAGCCGCTGACCGACGGCTATCGCCTGACCCTCAACGACGAAACCACCCTGGAATGCGACCTCGCGGTGCTCGCTGATGGCGGCCGTTCCGGCCTGCGCGAGCAACTGGGGATAGGCATCAAAAAGCGCCCGTACAACCAGAGTGCGCTGATCGCCAACATCACCCCGAGCGAAGCGCACAACGGCATGGCGTTCGAACGTTTCACCGACGACGGTCCGATGGCGTTGCTGCCGCTGCCGGAAAACCGCTGCGCCCTGGTCTGGACCCGTCTGGGCATGGACGCGCAACGGCTTGCGGCCCTTGATGAACGCAGTTTCCTCAGCGAATTGCAGGGCGTGTTCGGTTACCGCCTCGGCACGTTGAAACAAGTGGGCGCTCGGCATCTTTATCCGTTGACGCTGATCGAGGCCGAAGAGCAGGTGCGTCCGCATCTGGCGATTCTCGGCAACGCGGCCCACAGCCTGCATCCCATTGCCGGCCAGGGGTTCAACCTGTCGCTGCGAGATGCGCAAGCGTTGGCGGACGCACTGCTGGGGAGCGAGACTTCGCCCGGCGACTTCGCGACCTTGCAGGCTTATCGCGAACGCCAGCGGATGGACCAGAACCTGACCGTAGGTTTTTCCGATCAAGTCACGCGCCTGTTCGGCAGCACTCAACCGTTGGTGTCGCTGGGTCGCAACCTCGGCCTGCTCGGCCTCGATCTGCTGCCGCCGGCCAAGCGCTGGTTCGCCCGACAGGCCATGGGGCTGGGAACGCGTCCCGATGCTTAAGTGGCTGACGAGTACGTTCGGCAAAGCGCGGTTGATGCGTTGGTTCATGACCTTCTACCCGCCGTACCTTGGCGCCGGGGTTCGTGTGCGGCACATCAGCGATGATTTTCGCGACATCAAGGTGTCCATGGGATTGGGCTGGTACAACCGCAATTACGTCGGCACGCAGTTCGGTGGCAGCCTGTATTCGATGGTCGACCCGTTCTACATGCTGATGCTGATGGAAAACCTCGGACGCCATTACATCGTCTGGGACAAAGCGGCAGACATCGATTTCATCTCGCCGGGCAAAGGCCCGGTGTTCGCCAATTTCAGGATCGACGAGACCTTGCTCGATGAGGTCCGCCGACAAACGGCGAACGGCGAAAAATACCTGCCGCAGTTGCAGGTCGATATCCACGACGGCGCCGGCACCTTGGTGGCGCGGGTCCAGAAAACCCTTTACGTGCGGCTCAAGCCGCAAGCGAGACAGGCTTAAAGCATGGACATGCGCGCAGATCTGCTGATTGTCGGAGCCGGAATGGTCGGCAGCGCCCTGGCGCTGGCGTTACAGGACAGCGGGCTGGAAGTCCTGCTGCTGGATGGCAGCCCGATGAGTGTCAAGCCCTTCGACGGGCAAGCGCCGTTCGAACCGCGGGTGAGCGCCCTATCGGCGGCCAGCCAGCGGATTCTTGAACGCCTGGGCGTGTGGGACGGCATCGCCAGTCGGCGCAGCAGCCCGTACACCGACATGCATGTCTGGGACGGCAGCGGCACCGGGCAGATCCACTTTTCCGCCAGCAGCGTACATGCCGACGTGCTCGGACATATCGTCGAGAACCGCGTGGTTCAGGACGCCTTGCTCGACCGTTTGCACGACTGCGACCTCGGGATGCTGGCCAATGCGCGCCTGGAGCAGATGCGCCGTTCCGGCGATGACTGGCTGCTGACGCTCGCCGATGGCCGTACCTTGCGTGCGCCGCTGGTGATTGCGGCGGACGGCGCCAACTCGGCCGTGCGGCGCCTGGCCGGGGTGGCCACGCGCGAGTGGGATTATCTGCACCACGCGATCGTTACCAGTGTGCGCAGCGCCAAGCCTCATCAAATGACGGCCTGGCAACGCTTCACCGACAATGGCCCCTTGGCGTTTCTGCCGCTGGAACGCGACGGTCAGCAGGATTGGTGTTCAATCGTCTGGTCGACCACGCCGAGCGAAGCAGAACGGCTGATGGCGCTGGACGATGCAGCGTTCTGCCTGGAGCTGGAACGCGCCTTTGAAGGCCGGCTCGGCACGGTGCTGAGCGCTGATCCGCGTCTGTGCGTGCCGCTGCGTCAGCGTCATGCCAAGCGTTATGTGGCCGAAGGTCTGGCGCTGATCGGCGACGCGGCGCACACCATTCACCCGTTGGCCGGGCAGGGGGTGAACCTCGGTTTCCTTGATGCTGCGGTGCTCGCCGAAGTGCTATTGCAAGCGGCTGGAAGGGGCGAGCGGTTAGCGGACGTGAAAGTGCTGAGCCGCTACGAGCGTCGGCGCATGCCGCACAACCTGGCGTTGATGGCGGCGATGGAAGGCTTCGAGCGGTTGTTCCAGGCCGATCCGCTGCCGGTGCGCTGGTTGCGTAATGCCGGGTTGAAGATGGTTGATCAGATGCCGGAGGCCAAAGCGTTGTTTGTGCGTGAGGCGCTGGGGTTGATCGGGGATCTGCCGGCACTTGCCAAGGCTTAAGATTTTCACTGCGACTGATGGCCTCATCGCGGGCAAGCCCGCTCCCACAAGAATTTCAGGTGGACACACATTAAGTGTGAACACTGGAGATCCCTGTGGGAGCGGGATTGCCCGCGAAGGGGCCGGTAAAACTATCCCATAGCTCCAGCCATGCAACATCTGGTAACTCCTCCGCGAACTGTTCGATTGAGAAGCTAAATGTGAGTCCTTATCATTCGCCTCACTTTTTCAAATCGAGAGATCGCTCCCATGTTGGCACCGAAGCGTCTACTGACCGCACTCGCCCTGACCCTGATTGGCAGCACCGCCGCCCAGGCCGCCGACGAGGTGGTGGTTTACTCCTCGCGTATCGACGAGTTGATCAAACCGGTCTTCGATGCCTACACCGCTAAAACCGGTGTTCAGGTGAAGTTCATCACTGACAAGGAAGCGCCGCTGATGCAGCGCATCAAGGCTGAAGGCGAAAACGCCACAGCCGACCTGCTGCTGACCGTCGATGCCGGCAACCTCTGGCAGGCCGAGCAGATGGGCATCCTGCAACCCTTCACCTCGAAAACCATCGACACCAACATCCCGTTGCAATACCGCGCGGCTTCCCATGCCTGGACCGGCCTGAGCCTGCGGGCGCGGACCATCGCGTACTCCACCGACCGGGTGAAACCGGGCGAGTTGAGCACTTACGAAGGTCTGGCCGACAAGAACTGGGAAGGTCGCCTGTGCCTGCGTACGGCGAAGAAGGTCTACAACCAGTCCCTGACGGCGACCATGATCGAAGTGCATGGCGCCGAGAAAACCGAGAAGATTCTCAAAGGCTGGGTCAACAACCTGTCCACCGACGTGTTCTCCGATGATGTCGCGGTATTGGAGGCAATCAACGCCGGCCAATGCGACGTCGGCATCGTCAACACTTACTACTACGGCCGTCTGCACAAGCAGAAGCCTGACCTGGCGGTGAAGCTTTTCTGGCCGAATCAGGGCGATCGGGGTGTGCATGTGAACCTGTCGGGCATCGGCCTGACCAAACACGCGCCGCACCCGGAAGCGGCCAAGGCCCTGGTGGAGTGGATGACCACGCCTGAGGCGCAGAAGATCTTTGCTGATGTGAACCAGGAATTCCCGGCCAACCCTGCGGTGTCGCCGTCCGCGGAAGTCGCCGCCTGGGGCAAGTTCGTCGCCGATACCTTGCCGGTGGAAGTTGCCGGCAAGCGTCAGGCTGAAGCGATTCGCATGATGGATCGGGCTGGCTGGAACTAAGTCTGTCGATATACTGCGCCCCGCTTATGCGGGGCGTGCTGATCGTTCCCACGCTCCGCGCGGGAATGCATCCACCGACGTTCTGCGTCGAAGCGTGACGCAGAGCGTCACAAGATGTGTGCCCACGCAGAGCGTGGGCATAATCATTTAAACGAGAGCTTTTCCTTGGCCCACCCCGCCCAACGTCGCTGGTATCCCCTGGTCTTCGCCATTGCTGCGTTGGTCTTGCTGCCCCTCAGTGTTCTGTTGCTCTCCTGGCAAACCATCGATCATCAAATCTGGTCCCACCTCTGGGACACGCAGATGCCGCGGCTGCTGGGCAACACGCTGACCCTGGTGCTCGGCGTCGGTGTCGGTGTAACGCTGTTGGGCGTCAGTCTCGCCTGGCTGACCAGCCTCTGCGAGTTTCCCGGTCGGCGCTGGCTGGATTGGGCGTTGATGCTGCCGTTCGCGATTCCCGCCTATGTGTTGGCCTTCGTCTTCGTCGGGCTGCTGGATTTTGCCGGTCCCGTTCAAACGTTGATGCGCGAATGGTTCGGCACGGGGCTGCGATTGCCGCGAGTCCGCTCGACCGGCGGCGTCATCCTCGTTCTGGTGCTGGTCTTCTATCCCTACGTTTATCTGCTGGCGCGTACCGCGTTCCTGGCACAGGGCAAAGGCCTGATGGAAGCGGCGCGAGTCCTGGGGCAATCGCCGTGGCAAGCGTTCTGGCGAGTAGCCTTGCCAATGGCACGCCCGGCCATCGGCGCGGGTGTGGCGTTGGCGCTGATGGAAACCCTGGCGGATTTCGGCGCGGTGTCGGTGTTCAACTTCGACACGTTCACCACGGCGATCTACAAAACCTGGTACGGCTTCTTCAGCCTTTCGACGGCCACACAACTGGCCAGCCTGTTGCTGTTGGTGGTGATGGTCGTGCTGTACGGCGAGCGCCGCGCACGCGGGGCCAACCGCGCAAGCAACGAACGACCGCGAGTCAAAGCGTTGTATCAACTGCGCGGTTTCAAAGCGCTGGCGGCGATGAGTTGGTGCGGTCTGGTGTTTGCCTGCGCCTTCGTGATTCCGGTGCTGCAATTGGTGGTGTGGTTCTGGCAGCGCGGGCGTTTCGATCTGGATGAGCGTTATAGCGGGCTGATCGTCCACACTTTGTACCTGGGCGGCATGGCGGCGCTGATCACCGTCAGCGTCGCGCTGATACTGGCGTTTGCCCGACGCCTGGCGCCAACCCGGGCGATCCGTTCCGGTGTCAGCCTGGCCAACCTCGGCTACGCGCTGCCGGGTTCGGTGCTGGCGGTGTCGATCATGCTGGCGTTCAGTTACCTGGATCGCGAGCTGGTGATTCCGCTATCGGGTTGGTTGGGTGGCGCCGGCAAGCCGCTGTTGTTGGGCAGCCTGTCGGCCTTGCTGCTGGCCTATCTGGTGCGATTCATCGCGGTAGCCTATGGGCCGCTGGAAAGCAGCCTGGCGCGAATACGGCCATCTTTGCCCGAAGCGGCACGTAGCCTTGGGGTCAGTGGGCCACGACTGTTTTTCAAAGTGTATCTGCCGTTATTGCTGCCCGGCACTTTGAGCGCTGCATTGCTGGTGTTCGTCGACGTACTGAAGGAAATGCCCGCGACCCTGCTGATGCGCCCGTTTGGCTGGGACACGCTGGCCGTGCGCATCTTCGAAATGACCAGCGAAGGCGAGTGGGCGAGGGCATCATTGCCGGCGTTGACCCTGGTTTTGGTCGGGCTGTTACCGGTCATCGGATTGATTCGACGTTCGGCGCATCGAAACACCTAGGTGCCAGTCCTACACCTTGAGGCTACAATGCGCGGCATTCGGTGCGGTCCGTCCTACAGACCCGGTTGCTGAAATCGGCTGAAAGCCTTCTATTTCAAGGCTTTCACCCCGTGCAGCACTGGCCCGCATCTTCGCCACGCCCGGAAGGAGAAACCCATGGGACAGCGTACGCCTCTGTATGACCTTCATCTCGCCCTCGGCGCGAAGATGGTCGATTTTGGCGGTTGGGATATGCCTCTGCATTACGGCTCGCAGGTCGAGGAACACCATCAGGTGCGCCGCGATTGCGGGGTTTTCGATGTATCCCACATGACCGTGATCGATGTCAGCGGCGGGCAGGCCAAGGCCTGGCTCCAGCATTTGCTGAGCAACGACGTCGAACGCCTGCACAGCCCCGGCCGTGCCTTGTACAGCACCATGCTCAATGAGCGTGGCGGCATCGTCGACGACATGATCGTCTATCGCCTCGACGACGGTTATCGCCTGGTGGTCAACGCCTCCACCCGCGATCAGGACCTGGCGTGGATGCAAGCGCACCTCGACGGCTTCGATGTGCAGCTCAACGAGCGCTCCGAGCTGGCGATGCTGGCCATTCAAGGCCCGCATGCCCGACACAAAATTTCCGAACTGGTCACCCAGTCTCGCGGCAACCTGATCCAGTTGCTCAAGCCGTTCGAAGGCCAGCCTGACGGTGACTGGTTCATCGCGCGCACCGGTTACACCGGCGAAGACGGTCTGGAAATCATTTTGCCGGCCAATCAGGCGCCGGGCTTCTTCAACGATCTGGTCGGCGCGGGTATCTCGCCGATTGGCCTCGGGGCGCGGGATACGCTGCGTGTCGAAGCCGGTATGAACCTGTACGGTCAGGACATTCATCAAGATGTTTCGCCGTTGGCGTCGAACATGGCCTGGAGCATCGCCTGGGAGCCAGCCTCTCGTCAGTTCATCGGCCGCGACGCGCTCGAAGCCGAACGGGCGGGTGGCGTACAGCACAAACTGGTGGGTCTGGTCCTTGAGGAACGTGGGGTTTTGCGCGCTCATCAGGTGGTCCGCATCGCCAATGTTGGCGAAGGAGAGATCACCAGTGGTAGTTTCTCTCCTACGCTTAGCAAGTCGATTGCACTGGCGCGCGTGCCAATGGCGACTGCCGACCGCGCAGAAGTGGAAATCCGTGGCAAGTGGTACCCGGTCCGAGTGGTCAAACCGACCTTCGTACGCCATGGCAAAACCTTGATCTAACCTTTTCTGGCGGGCAACGACCGCTGACAATTTTCCTGAGGACACAGAACATGAGCGATATCCCTGCCGACCTGCGTTTTGCCGAAAGTCACGAATGGGCCCGTCTGGAAGCCGATGGCACCGTCACTGTGGGCATCAGCGATCACGCTCAGGAAGCCTTGGGTGATGTGGTGTTCGTTGAACTGACCGAAGTCGGAACCACCTTCGCTGCTGGCGATCAATCCGGTGTCGTTGAATCGGTTAAAGCCGCGTCCGACATCTATTCCCCGGTTGCCGGTGAAGTGATCGCGATCAACGAAGAACTGAGCGCAACCCCGGAACTGCTCAACTCCGATCCGTACGGTGCCTGGATCTTCAAATTGAAGCCAAGCAACACGGCTGATCTGGAAAAGCTGCTCGATGCGGCTGGCTACAAGGCCGCCATCGGCGAGTAAGCCTTCAGCGTTACCCCAAAGCCCCGACCTGTCGGGGCTTTTTATTGCCTGCAGATTCCCCCTTTTGGGAGCGAGACCGGCTTGCCATTCAACATCGATGTTGACTGATCTATCGTCATCGCGAGCAGGCTCGCTCCCACAGGGTAGGTGTCAACCTCCCACCGAGATTCGCTGTTGGCAGCGGCTGCTATGCTGGTTTGACCGTGTTGCATCGACGTTGAGCGCCAGTCAAGAGAGAGCCCGTCATGTCCCAGTTGCCGTCCTTGAGCCAGTTACGCGACCCCAATGCCTTCCTTCGCCGCCACCTCGGGCCCGATGCCACCGAGCAGCAGGCGATGCTCGACAGCCTTGGCGTCGGCAGCCGAGTCGAACTGATCGAGCAGACAGTGCCGCCGGGAATTCGCCTGAACCGCGCGCTTGACCTGCCACCCGCCCTCGACGAAGAAGCCGCGTTAGCCAAACTGCGTGGTTACGCCGAGCAGAACCAGGTCTGGACCAGCCTGATCGGCATGGGCTACCACGGCACGCTGACGCCGACCGTCATTTTGCGCAACGTCCTGGAAAATCCCGGCTGGTACACCGCTTACACGCCGTATCAACCCGAGATCGCCCAAGGTCGACTCGAAGCGCTGTTGAACTTCCAGCAATTGACCATCGACCTCACCGGCCTGGAGCTGGCCAACGCCTCGCTGCTGGACGAGGCCACGGCGGCAGCGGAAGCCATGGCCCTGGCCAAGCGTGTCGCCAAGTCCAGAAGCAATCTGTTCTTCGTCGATGAAAACTGTCATCCGCAGACCATTTCCGTGGTGCAGACCCGAGCCGAAGGTTTTGGCTTCGAGCTGATCATCGACGCTGTGGATAACTTGAAACAGCACCAGGTGTTTGGCGCGCTGCTGCAATATCCCGACACCCACGGCGAGATTCGCGATCTGCGTCCGTTGATCGATCACCTGCACGCCCAGCAAGCTCTGGCCTGCGTCGCCACCGATCTGCTGAGCCTGCTGTTGCTGACGCCGCCGGGAGAGTTGGGCGCGGATGTGGTGTTCGGTTCGTCCCAGCGGTTCGGCGTGCCCATGGGGTACGGCGGCCCCCACGCGGCGTTTTTTGCCAGTCGCGATGAATACAAACGGGCGATTCCGGGGCGCATCATCGGCGTCTCGAAAGATGCGCGCGGCACCACCGCGTTGCGCATGGCCCTGCAAACCCGCGAGCAACACATCCGCCGGGAGAAGGCCAATTCGAACATCTGCACCGCCCAAGTGCTGCTGGCCAACATCGCCAGTTTCTATGCGGTCTACCACGGCCCCGAAGGCCTGAAGCAGATTGCCCAGCGTGTTCACCGGCTGACCTGCATCCTCGCGGCGGGTCTGGAGCGGCGCGGCATTGTCCGCTTGAACAAACACTACTTCGACACGTTGACGCTGGAGGTCGGTGGCACTCAAACCGCGATCATCGAAAGCGCGCAGGCCGCACAGATCAACCTGCGGATCCTGGGACGCGGGCAGTTGGGCCTGAGCCTCGACGAAACGTCTGACGAAAGCACCGTGGCGAAGTTGTTCGATGTTTTCCTGGGTGCCGATCATGGGCTCAACGTCGACGAACTGGACGCTGAAACCCTGCCTTCAGGCATTCCCGGCGGGCTGCTGCGTACCTCACCTTATTTGCGTCATCCGGTGTTCAGCGCCCATCACAGCGAAACCGAGCTGCTGCGTTACCTCAAGCAACTGGAGAACAAGGACCTGGCGCTCAATCAATCGATGATTCCGCTCGGTTCTTGCACCATGAAGCTCAACGCGACCAGCGAAATGATCCCGATCACCTGGCCGCAGTTCGCCCATTTGCACCCCTTTGTGCCGAAAGAGCAGGCGGCTGGGTACTCGCTGATGATCGAAGAGCTGGAGCGCTGGCTCTGTGCAATCACCGGTTTCGATGCGATCTGCATGCAGCCCAACTCTGGCGCGCAAGGCGAGTACGCCGGGTTGCTGGCGATTCGCAAATACCACGAGAGTCGGCATCAAGGAGCGCGGGAGATCTGCCTGATTCCGTCCTCGGCCCATGGCACCAACCCGGCGTCGGCGCAAATGGCCGGGATGCGCGTGGTGATCGTCGAGTGCGATGAAGCGGGCAACGTCGACCTCGATGACCTGAAGGAAAAAGCCGCGGCTGCCGGTGACAAACTGGCCTGCCTGATGGCGACGTATCCTTCGACCCATGGTGTGTACGAGGAAGGCATCAGCGAGATCTGTGAAGTTATCCACAGCCATGGCGGTCAGGTGTACATGGATGGCGCCAACCTCAATGCGCAAGTCGGGCTGGCGCGGCCGGCGGACATTGGCGCCGACGTTTCTCATATGAATTTGCACAAGACCTTTTGCATTCCCCACGGCGGTGGCGGTCCGGGCATGGGGCCGATTGGCGTGCGGGCACACTTGGCGCCGTTCGTGGCCAACCACCCGGTGGTGGCGATTGACGGCCCGTTGCCGCAGAACGGCGCAGTCAGCGCCGCGCCTTGGGGCAGTGCGAGCATTCTGCCGATCAGCTGGATGTACATCGCGATGATGGGGCCGCAACTGGCGGACGCCAGCGAAGTGGCGATCCTTGCCGCGAATTACCTGGCGCAGCATTTGTCCGGTGCGTTCCCGGTGCTCTACACAGGGCGCAACGATCGGGTGGCCCACGAGTGCATTCTCGACCTGCGGCCACTCAAGGCACTGACCGGCATCAGCGAAGAGGACGTCGCCAAACGCCTGATGGATTACGGCTTCCACGCGCCGACCATGTCATTCCCGGTGCCGGGCACCTTGATGGTCGAGCCGACCGAAAGTGAATCGAAGGCGGAACTGGACCGGTTTATCGGGGCGATGCTGAGTATCCGAGCGGAGATCACTGAGGTGCAAAACGGCAACTGGCCGGCGGAAGACAATCCGTTGAAACGGGCCCCGCATACGTTGGCCGACATCACCGGGGTGTGGGAGCGGCCTTACAGCATCGAGCAGGCCGTTACGCCGGATGCGCACACCAAGGCGCACAAGTATTGGCCAGTGGTGAACCGTGTCGATAACGTCTACGGCGACCGCAACCTGTTTTGCGCCTGTGTGCCGGTGGATGATTACCGCTGATTTCCCACAACACACTTAACCCTGTGGGAGCGGGCTTGCCCGCGATGAGGTCCTCAGCTTCAACATTGATGTCGACTGACAGTACGTCATCGCGGGCAGCCCGCTCTCACAGGGGGGGTGTGAGGCAAAAAAATGCCGCTCATGTGAGCGGCATTTTTGTTCAGCCTTAAATGTTATTCCGACGCGATGGCATTCTTCGCCAGGATCGCATTCGCCAGTTCCATGTCCGTAGCTTGCAGGCCCGGGTTGTCTGCGCGAACTTTCTGCATCGCCGCTTCCAGGTAAGGGCCGCGAATGCCGCCGTCGCTGGCGACGAAGCTGCCGGCATCGTCCTGGGCGGCAATGATCAGTTTGTGATCCTTGAACGTCAGGTAAGTCGAGCCGGTGGTTGCACCGGATGAAATGACGTTACGCCAAAAGCTGTCGGCCATTGCCGAACCGACTGGAAGGGACAACAAGGCGATGGTAGCGACAGCAAGTTTGAGACGCATGATGGGTGACTCCACTGGTTAACTACGGGCTTGGATTGCCAATGACTGGGTCAAGTTCCATCACGGACTTAGCTACTTCTGCTCACTCTGCGGCGTCACCCGCAGCACCTCCTCGATCGTCGTCAAGCCTGCGGCGACTTTCTGTGCGCCCGACAGTCGCAAACTGCGCATGCCCTCCTTGAACGCCTGACGCCGGATCGCCAGCAAGTCGGTGTCGGGGTTGATCAGCGCTTTGAGGCCATCGGTCAGTTGCATGATTTCGTACACCCCGGCGCGGCCGCGATAGCCGGTGTCGCGGCATTCCAGGCAACCGATGGCGCGCTGGGCATTGCCCGGCAGTGGCGCTTGCCAGGGTTTGGTCAGGGTTTGCCAGTCTTCTTCGCTCAGTGTCAGCGGTGCCTTGCAGTGCGGGCACAACGTTCGGACCAGCCGTTGCGCCATGACGCCGAGCACCGTGGCCTTGATCAGGTAATGCGGCACGCCGAGTTCCAGCAGGCGGCTGATAGCGCTGGGCGCGTCATTGGTGTGCAGCGTCGATAGCACCAAGTGGCCGGTGAGCGCGGCCTGAATCGCCATTTCGGCCGTCTCCAGGTCACGGATCTCGCCGATCATGATGATGTCCGGGTCTTGTCGCATCAGCGCGCGCACCCCGGCGGCGAAGGTCAGGTCGATGTTGTGCTGGACCTGCATCTGGTTGAATGCCGGCTCGACCATCTCGATCGGGTCTTCGATGGTGCAGAGGTTGACCTCCGGTGTCGCCAGTTTCTTCAGCGTGGTGTAGAGCGTGGTGGTCTTGCCCGAGCCGGTCGGGCCGGTGACCAGAATGATGCCGTTGGGTTGGCTCGTCATGTCCTGCCAGCGGCGCAGGTCTTCGGCGGAGAACCCCAGTTGATCGAAATCCTTGAGTAGCACCTCCGGGTCGAAGATCCGCATGACCATTTTTTCGCCGAACGCCGTCGGTAACGTCGACAACCGCAGTTCGACTTCCCCCCCGTCCGGGGTTTTGGTCTTGACCCGGCCGTCTTGGGGTTTGCGTTTTTCCGCGACGTTCATCCGCCCGAGGCTCTTCAGGCGACTGACAATCGCCATGGTCACCTGCGGCGGGAATTGATAGACGTTGTGCAACACACCGTCGATGCGAAAGCGCACCGTGCCCTGCTCGCGCCGGGGTTCGATATGGATATCGCTGGCGCGTTGCTGGAAGGCGTACTGGAACAACCAATCGACAATATTGACGATGTGCGCGTCGTTGGCGTCCGGCTCCTGATCGCTGGCGCCGAGGTTGAGCAACTGTTCGAAGTTGCCCAGGGTGTTGCTCTGTTGATCGGCGTTGGTCGCGCCGCTGACCGATTTGGCCAGGCGAAAAAACTCCACGCTGAAGCGCTGGATATCCACCGGGTTGGCCACTACACGCTTGATCGGCAGCTTCAACACGTGGGTCAGGTCGGCTTCCCAGCCTTTGACATAGGGCTGGGCGCTGGCCACGGTCACCGCGTCGCGATCAATGGACACCGCGAGAATCTTGTGGCGCTGGGCGAAGGCGTAGGACATCAGCGGCGTAATGGCTGCGACGTTGATTTTCAGCGGATCGATGCGCAGGTACGGCTGACCGGCCTGCTGCGACAGCCACAGGGTCAGGCTTTCCAGGTCGAGGTGTTTGCCGGGACGGCTGAGGTCGTCCAGCTGTTGGCTGGCGATGAACTCCAGCGGATGCATCTGGCCATTGGCGGCGTGACGGCGGCGGGCATTCAGCGCGTGCTCGGCCGAGTCCTGGCTGATAAAGCCCTGGGCGACCAGTTCGCGCAGCAAATCATTGAGATCCAGCCAGCGGTCCTGAAGGGCAAGTTGAACGGACATGCGGGCTCCTCGTGAACAACAGTTCGCAAAGGATAGTCGTGGACCCGCTGATCGTTGGGCCACTACCCGACGAAGCCGTATCGGGTTTTTTCAGCCCGTCGCCTGAGTCGCTTCAACCCACGCAAAATCAGACGCTTGCAGGTCCACCGAACAGACGCTGATCAGGTTACGTAATTTTTCCGCGATCACTTGAGCACGGTGCCAGCTCAGCCCGTCCATGACGATGTCGATTGCCAGCAGATCGCCCGTGCGCTGCACGTTGACCTGTTGCGGGGTCAGGCACTGCAACGCGAACAGATTGAGCGCCCGACACAGCACGTCCGGTTCGGCTTCGGCCAGCAGTTGATAGTGCACGCGACAGTGGGCGTTGCTGGCGTTCCAGACATCAGCGCGGGTGGGCGGGGTGTTGACGGCTTCAAGATGCGGCATGGTTGGTCTCCAAAATCACTGGAGGAATTTTTACATTCGATGCTGGGCATTTCTTATCTATGATGGGGCTTATTGGCGATTTATCGAATCGTGCTATTCAACAAGACATCGATTACAGGTTTTTCTATGCAAAGCGAGCTGGATGGCTACGACCGCAAGATTCTGGCGTTGCTGCAAGAGGACGCTTCGCTTTCCAGCGCGCAGATCGCCGAGCAGGTGGGGCTGTCGCAGTCGCCGTGCTGGCGGCGGATTCAGCGGATGAAAGAAGAGGGGATCATTCGTGGTCAAGTGACGCTGCTGGACCGGAAGAAAATCGGGCTCAACACGCAGATTTTTGCCGAGGTCAAACTCAACGCACATGGGCGTTCGAACTTCACGGAGTTCACCGAGGCGATTCGCGGTTTTCCCGAAGTGCTGGAGTGTTATGTGCTGATGGGGTCGGTGGATTTCTTGTTGCGGATTGTCACGGCGGACATCGAGGCGTATGAGCGGTTTTTCTTCGAGAAGCTGTCGATGGTGCCGGGGATTCAGGAGGTGAACTCGATTGTCGCGTTGTCGGAGATCAAGTCCACGACGAGTTTGCCGGTCTGAGTTTTTGGATTGGCTGTGCTGGCCTCATCGCTGGCAAGCCAGCTCCCACAGGTTCAGTGTTGGAATGCATATAGTGTTTCAACACAAAAACCTGTGGGAGCTGGCTTGCCAGCGATAGCGGACTTACATGCGCAGCAGCATTTTCCAGGCACGATTCTGATACACGGCAATCGCCTGCTGCTTGCGCGCGTCCAGCGATTCTTCAGTGATCGGCTCGTTGGCCAGTTGCGCCAGCTGCTTCAGCTCGCCATACAGCCGATCCATTTCCGGGATCTCCAGCACGTTGCGGGCGTGGTGCAGCCAGGCCTGGATGCGCTCGATGCGCGGCAGTTGCTCGGCCAGATCTTCCGGCTGCTGCTGGTAGCGCTGCAATTGCAGGGAGGTCGCTTCTTCGCCGAGCAAGCGCGGCAACCAGCTACCCAGTTGCGCAGCGCCCTGGCGATTGCCGCGAACATTGCGATCAGCGGTCCAGGTGCGGGCCAGCAACCAGCGCGAGGTATTCAGCGAGAACAAGCCCCAGCGCGGGTCTTCGAGCTCTTCGAGGAACTGCTCCGGCGCAGCTTTACGTACGTCCTCGTCGTCCAGACCGGCTTGAACCAGCGGACGCCAGTCTTCAAGCAAGGCATCCAGCGCGAGACGCAGATCGTGCGTCGACTGACGCGGCGCCGCTTGGCCAAGGCTGCTCAGCAGGGCGCGCAGTTCAGCGAGGTTTTCCACCCAGTCTTGCAACAGACGCCAGTGGCCGTTGAAGCGATATTGCTCGGCCAGACGCTGGCTGCTGCTCAGCAAATGCCAGCTCAACGCGGCGAACGCGTCGTCCAGCGGCATTTCGGCGCTGATCTGCGGCGCCGGCAGGCTCAACGAATAGCTGTTGGCGTCGTACAAGCGATAACCGCGTTCGGCCTTGCTGATGTCACACGGCATCAGGGCCAGCGTTGCGGCCAGTTCGGCGGCCAGCTCCAGCAGCGCGGCCGGTTCGCCTTCGCGCAGTTCCAGTTCCAGCTCGCAGATTTCTTCTTTCTGCTTGCCGACCACCACGTGGCCAAGGTCCAGCGCGGCTTCGATGACCACTTTGGTCTTGCCACGGCCCCAGGCGATTTCAGCGCGTTCGCGGACGAAATCGGTGGTGAAAATCGGCTTCAGGGTTTTCTTGTCCAGCTCGGCCAGTTCTTCAGGCCAGCATTCGCCGTCGAGTTTTTTCACGTCGAGCTTGGCTTTGGGCAGGTTCCAGTCGTATTCGTTTCGCTCGGACAAACCGGCGACGCTCTGGCCACGGGTCTTGAGGGTCTGAATCACTTCTTCGCCATCACGGCGCAGGCGCAGGGCCACCTTGGCACGGGCCAGGTCGCGCTCAGGCGTGTCGAAGTACTGGTTCATCAGTTCACGGCGTTCCCAGCCACTTTTGTTGCGTTTTTTCAGCAGCGGGTGCTCGCGCAGTGCGGCGAGGGTTTCGCGGCTGACGCGGAGTTTGATTTCAGTTTCTTTTTGCATGGCCGGAAAATCCAGGATCGGGAGCGCAGCCGGGGGAATGTGTGGCTGCCAAGGTCGTGCAGTGTACAGGACTCATAAGACCTACGCGCCGCGACGGTTTATTCCTGTCGCTGGATGGCTCTATGATGGACTTCAATTCGCGAGTTGGAGTCAGCGATGCTTTTGCCGTCCATGAAAGATCAGTTCGCTGCGCTGATTGCCGCACCTTCAGTCAGTTGTACCCAGGCCAGCCTCGATCAATCCAACCGCCCAGTGATTGATTTGCTGGCGACGTGGCTCGGTGATCTGGGTTTTGCCTGCGATATCCAGCAAGTCAGCCCCGGCAAATTCAACCTGCTGGCCAGTTTTGGTTCCGGCCCTGGCGGTCTGGTGCTCGCCGGGCATAGCGACACGGTGCCGTTCGATGGCGCGTTGTGGCAGACCGATCCGCTGAAGCTGACCGAAGTCGATGGCCGTTGGGTCGGTCTGGGCAGTTGCGACATGAAAGGCTTTTTTGCCCTCGCCATCGAAGCCGTGATTCCTTTGCTCGACCAACCGTTCAAGCAACCATTGCTGATCCTTGCCACCTGCGATGAAGAAAGCTCGATGTCCGGTGCGCGTGCGTTGGCCGCCGCCGGGCGGCCGTTGGGCCGTGCAGCGGTGATTGGCGAACCGACCGGGCTCAAGCCGATCCGCATGCACAAAGGCATCATGATGGAGCGCATCGACATTCTCGGTCAGAGCGGCCATTCCTCCGATCCGCGCCTGGGCCATAGTGCCCTCGAAGCCATGCACGATGCGATTGGCGAACTGCGCGGCCTGCGCCTGCTGTGGCAACGTGAATTCCGCAATCCGCAGTTCGGCGTGCCGACCCCGACCCTGAACTTCGGCTGCATCCATGGCGGGGATAACCCCAACCGGATTTGCGGCCAGTGCTCACTGGAATTCGACCTGCGTCCGTTGCCGGGCATGGACCCCAAGGTGCTGCGCGCGGAGATTTTGCAGAGACTCAAGCCGGTTGCCGAGCGCCATCAGGTGAAAATCGATTACGCGCCGCTGTTCCCTGAAGTGCCGCCCTTCGAGCAGGCCGAGGACGCCGAATTGGTCCGCATCGCGGAACAGCTCACCGGTCATCGCGCCGAAGCAGTGGCGTTCGGGACGGAAGCGCCTTATCTTCGACGCCTTGGCTGCGAAACGCTGGTGCTTGGCCCGGGTGACATCGCATGTGCGCACCAACCGGGGGAATACCTCGAAATGTCACGTTTGCAGCCTACCGTGCATCTATTACGTCAACTGATTGAGCATTACTGCCTGACACCCGTGTCGGCCACATGACCGGTAGGAGCCGGCTTGCTGCGGGCGGCTCCTACAGGTTACGTAAATAACCGTTGATCAAACCCGTATTCATGAGGAGAGCGCGCGTGTTGCCAAGCCTGTTCCGACGATAACCATCAGCCCGCTGTGCGTTTTCTGTTTCGCCCATTTTTTGGCTGCTATTTATTACAGGCCCAGGTTCATGCCCGAATACGTTAATTGGCTTCGTCACGCTTCGCCTTATATCAATGCCCACCGTGATTGCACCTTCGTCGTCATGCTGCCCGGCGACGGCGTGGAGCACCCCAATTTCGGCAACATCGTCCACGACCTGGTGCTGCTGCACAGCCTCGGCGTGCGGTTGGTGCTGGTTCACGGTTCCCGTCCACAAATTGAAACCCGTCTCGCCGCACGCGGCCTGACCCCGCATTACCACCACGGCATGCGCATCACCGATGCGGCGACGCTGGAGTGTGTGATCGACGCGGTCGGACAGTTGCGTATCGCCATCGAAGCGCGCCTGTCCATGGACATGGCCTCGTCGCCGATGCAGGGCTCGCGCCTGCGGGTGGCCAGCGGCAACCTGGTGACCGCACGGCCGATCGGTGTGCTCGAAGGTGTCGACTATCACCACACCGGCGAAGTGCGCCGGGTTGACCGCAAAGGCATCAATCGCCTGCTGGACGAGCGCTCCATCGTGCTGTTGTCGCCGTTGGGCTATTCGCCGACCGGTGAGATTTTCAACCTCGCTTGCGAAGACGTCGCCACCCGCGCGGCCATTGATCTGGGGGCCGATAAACTGCTGCTGTTCGGCGCGGACCTGGGCTTGATCGATGAAAACGGTCGTCTGGTGCGCGAACTGCGCCCGCAACAAGTGCCGGCGCATTTGCAGCGCCTGGGCAGCAACTATCAGGCCGAGTTGCTGGATGCGGCGGCCGAGGCCTGCCGGGGCGGCGTGGCGCGCAGTCATATTGTCAGTTACGTCGAAGACGGCGCACTGCTGACCGAACTGTTCACCCGTGACGGTGGCGGTACGTTGGTGGCGCAGGAACAATTCGAGGTCGTGCGTGAGGCGGCGATTGAAGACGTTGGCGGTTTGCTGGACTTGATCAGCCCGCTGGAAGAGCAAGGGATTCTGGTGCGTCGCTCGCGCGAAGTGCTGGAGCGAGAGATCGAGCAGTTCAGTGTGGTCGAGCGCGAAGGCATGATCATCGCTTGCGCAGCGCTGTATCAGATTGCCGATTCGGATGCGGGGGAGTTGGCGTGTCTGGCGGTGAACCCGGAGTACCGTCATGGCGGTCGCGGGGATGAGCTGCTGGAACGGATTGAAACCCGTGCCCGGGCTCAGGGTTTGAAAACCTTGTTTGTCCTGACTACCCGTACCGCTCACTGGTTCCGCGAGCGCGGGTTCGTGCCAAGCAGCGTCGAGCGCCTGCCGTCGGCGCGGGCATCGCTGTACAACTATCAGCGTAATTCGAAGATCTTCGAAAAAACCTTGTAACCGTGTCGTTGCCATCGCCGGCAAGCCGGCTCCTACAGAGTTTGGGTGATCCCCTGCAGGAGCCGGCTTGCCGGCGATGGGTTGCAAAGCAACCGCAAAATTATTCGGTGACGAATTTCGCGCTGACATACGGCGAATAATCCGGCAGCACCGTCTCGACCTTGCCTTGCTCTTTCAAGAACTTCGCCGTCTCACCAATCGCCTTCGCCGTGCCACCGTCCAGCAGCGCAGTGGTTTGTTGCGCCTTGGCGTCCGGAAAGGTAGAACCGGCCAACAATTCCGGCACATCGGCAGCATTGGCGCCGGTCAGTTTGGCGATTTTCTGTACCGGCACCGAATCCGCGGTCCAGCTATCTTTATGCGCTGCGTAATCGGCGAAGGAGTCCAGGGTGACCTTGGCGAATTTCGCCACGACGTCCGGATGCTTCTCGGCGTAATCCTTGCGCGCGACCCACACTTCGAAGGTCGGTGCGCCCCACTGGCCGACCTGTGCGGCGTCGGTCAAGGTCTTGCCGGTCTTGCGAATTTCCCCCAGCGCGGGCGACCAGACGAACGCGCCATCAATATCGCCGCGCTTCCAGGCCGCAGCGATCTCCGCCGGTTGCAGGTTCACCACTTTGACTTTCGACGCGTCCAGGCCCCAGTGCTTCAGGGCGCCGAGCAAGCTGTAGTGAGAGGTTGAAACGAACGGTGTGGCGATGGTCTTGCCGATCAGATCTTCCGGTTTATTAATGCCGCTGCCGTTGCGCACCACCAACGCTTCGGCGGCGTTGATCTGGGCCGAAACGATAAACGCGACAATCGGCAGATTGCGCGAAGCGGCTGCAGCCAGTGGGCTTGAGCCGAGGTTGCCGATCTGCACATCACCCGAGGCAATCGCCGTCACCACTTCCGGACCGCTATTGAAACGACGCCAGTCAATTTTCTGGCCGATGGTTTTCTCGTAGAGGCCATCGGCTTGCGGGACTTTGCTGGGGTCTATGCCGGTTTGATAACCCACGGTGAGGTTCGCGGCATGGGCGGAAAAAGAAAATAATACCGATACACAAACTGTAACAATTGGGTTGGATAGTGCGCGCTTGGTCGTCATGGCGAAGGCCTTATCGATAGGAATTGTTGCGGAAGTGCTTCCAAACCTAATCGATCTAAAAAACGCCTAATAAATACCATTTAGCAATTAGCTTATGAGCTGGCCGCTCTAGTCCGAGGGGGTTCTAAACGGTGAGCTAAATTCCTAAACGGTATGAGAAAAGAATTCAGTCATTCTTTTCAGGTTTATGACGAACTCATGACCTGCATGGACCAAAAAATGGGGGGTTAGACCATAGTCGTAGACACACATAGTTACGATTGACTTGTGGGTCACGCTCTGGCGCTAATCGCGGATCTTAGGATTCCGGGCATTCGACCCAGGACCAGGAATACAAGAATTAGAAACGAGAGGAGCTTAACAATGAACAAGTCCACCTTGGCCTTGGCCGTGGCCGTAGGGGTTTTAGCGCAGCAGGCAGGCGCCGCCGGTTTCATCGAAGACAGCAAGGCATCGGTTAGTTCGCGTACCTATTATTTCGACGCCGATAACCGTGAAAATGCTGCCAACACCACTTCCAGTACTCCTTCAAACAGACAGCGAGAAACCGCTGAAGGTCTGAAGTTCGATTACCTGTCGGGCTTTACCCAAGGTGTCGTCGGTTTCGGTATCGATGCCCAGGCGCTGGTCGGTATCCATCTGGACGGTGGCAAGGGCCATCACCCGGACAGCAACTCCTTCAATCCTAGCGATAGCGACAAATCGGCATCGAATGAGTGGAGCCGTCTGTCGGGCAACGTCAAGGCGCGTTTCTCCAAGACCGAGGCTCACCTGGGTGGCGCTCTTCAGCCAAACATGCCGATCCTGATTGCGAACGACAGCCGCGTGCTGCCGCAAACCTTTGAAGGTGGCACCATCTCCTCGAAGGAAATCGACAACGTAACGTTCAACCTGGGTCAACTGGAGCAAGCGACAGGTCGCGCCTCCTCGAACTCCACTGGCCTGTCTGTGGCGGGCGCCACTCAGGACAGTAACCAGTTCCGTTACGCCGGTGCTGACTGGAAGGTCACCAAAGACCTGACGCTGCAGTACTACTACGCCAACCTGGAAGACTTCTACAAACAGAACTTCCTCGGCCTGGTGCACGTTTACCCAATCGCCCCGAACCAGTCGTTCAAGACTGACCTGCGTTATTTTGACAGCAGCTCCGACGGCAAGAACGGCAACGGCAGCGCCGGGTACCAATTCAGCAACAACGGTGGCTACGCCAAGAACAAGGGCGAGGTCGATAACAAGACCTGGAACGCCACGTTCACCTACACCCTGGGTGGCAGCGCGTTCCTGCTCGGGCATCAGCGTGTCAACGATGACGGCGGCTTTGTCTTCTTGAACCAAGCTAACGTTGTTGATGGTAACGGGCGTCCTGAAGGCGGCGGCGGCGCCAGCTTCTACTCGTTTACCGACGCCACGGTGGGCAGCTTCATCCGTGCTGGTGAAAACACCACGTACGGTCAGTACTCCTATGATTTCGCTTCGCTGGGCGTGCCCGGCCTGAAAGCTTCGATTGCTTACCTGAGTGGTCAGGACATCAAAGCTGCCAGCGGTACTGGTAAAGACCTCAGCGAGCATGAGACCGACGCACGTATCGATTACGTGATTCAAACGGGCGTGCTGAAAGGGTTTGGCACCACTCTGCGTCACGGTACTTATCGTGGCGACGGCACCAGCCTTGTTGACCAAGACCAGACCCGTCTGATCTTCAACTACACCTACAGCTTCCTGTAACAGCCTTATCTAAAGAGCCTCGCCGGTTGGCGAGGCTTTTTTTTGCGATTTTTTTCATATTCTAATTCGGTATTACTTAGTAATTTATTATTCTTTTTAGCTTTTAAGATAAACCCACTAAAGTGCATCCCGTCGGGGCCGATACCTAGTGTCCCGTAGCGATCAAAACGCCGTTTTTTATTTCCTTACGGCATGAAAAAGAATGAATTGAGTTTTTTTACGTTTACCATGCCGGCCCATTCGCCGCCGTCAGACCTTTGACTTAGACGCATCGGTTGAATGGCGCGGGGATTGCCGTCAGCGGTACACGCACATTTCAGGATCCAGAGCATTCGACTCAGGACCGAAAAATTAGAAACGAGAGGAGCGAAACAATGAACAAGTCCACCTTGGCCCTGGCTGTGGCCGTAGGGGTTTTGGCGCAGCAGGCAGGCGCCGCCGGTTTCATCGAAGACAGCAAGGCTACTTTGGGGCTGCGTAACTTCTACATCAACACGGATAACCGTGACGGCACTGCCAGCCCAAGTAAAAACGAAGAGTGGGGCCAAGGCTTCGATCTGCGCTTCACTTCCGGTTATACCCAAGGCACTGTCGGCTTCGGTATCGACGCCATCGGCCTGCTGGGTGTACGTCTGGATTCGGGCGGCGGCACTAACGGCAACGTTAACGCCAATGGCACCCCAGGTAACGCTTATGGCGGCACCGTGTTCCCGAGCAAGTCCAACGGCGAAGCGGTTGATAACTTCTCCAGCCTGGGTCTGACTGCCAAAGCCTAGATCTCCCAGACTGAACTGAAGCTGGGTACCTTGCAGCCAAAACTGCCGGTCATCGTGACCAACGACGGTCGTCTGCTGCCACAAACCTTCCAGGGGGGCCAGATCACTTCGGGCGAGATCAAGGACCTGACACTGGTCGGTGGTCAGATCGAGCACGCCAAGGGTCGTAACTCCAGCAACAACGAAGAGTTGTCGATCGCTGGTGCCAACGGTCGCACTGCGGCTGGTCGCGACAGCAACAAATTCTATTACGGTGGCGGTGACTACAAAATCACCAAAGACCTGACTGCCCAGTACTACTACGGTAACCTGGAAGACTTCTACAAGCAGCACTTCCTGGGTCTGGTTCACAACTGGGCAATCGGCCCGGGCGTACTGAAATCCGACCTGCGCTACTTCAACAGCCGGGATGACGGTGCCAACGGTCACGACGCCAACTACTTCACGTCTGGCAACTACAATGCGCCAAACGGTAAAGGCAAGGTCGACAATAACCTGTACAGCGGCCTGTTCCTTTACACCGTCGCCGGTCACACCTTCGGTGGTGGTTATCAGGTAAGCAACGGTAGCAGTGACTTCCCGTGGATTAACCAGGGCGACGGCTCCTCGGCTTACATCATCACTGACATGCAAATCCAGAAGTTCGCCCGTGCCGGCGAGCGCACTTGGCAAGGACGCTACTCGTATGACTTTGCCAAAGTCGGTGTACCAGGTCTGACGGCCGGTGTTGTCTACCTGAAAGGCGATGACATTGATACCTCCAACGCTCGCGGTGGGCAATTGGCTAACGGTGCTTCCGAGTGGGAACGCGACCTTACTCTGGCTTACGTAATACCAGAAGGCCCGCTGAAAAACCTTGGCTTCATGTGGAAAAACGCTATGTGGCGTACCGACCTGCCGAGCACTCGTTCGCAGGACGAAAACCGCCTGATCGTCAGCTACTCGATCCCGCTGTTGTAATAGCGCTCGCGTAACCGCTGAAAAAAAGCCCCGCCCGGCATCACGCCGGGCGGGGCTTTTGCGTTTTCGAGGTGAGGTCACCCCCGTAATCCCACCCTGAAATTTCGCTCTTTTGCAGCAACTCAAGGCCTTCTCGAACCTTGGAAGCGATAGTCGTCGCGATGCCTTTGAAGGTCCAGTGAACAGATTTTTAATATTCATTTGTGATCTAAGAGGATCGATATTTATTCTTTTTAATAAATCCAAAACACAAGCTACAGTTGAGTTCTACACCCACTCATCAGGAGCCCACCATGAGCATTAGACTCGGCGACATCGCACCCGACTTCGAACAGGATTCCAGCGCCGGCACCATCCGTTTCCATGAGTGGCTGGGCGATAGCTGGGGCGTGCTGTTTTCCCACCCGGCGGACTTCACCCCGGTGTGCACCACCGAACTCGGCTTCACCGCCAAGCTCAAGGATGAATTCGCCCAGCGCGGGGTCAAGGCCATCGCGCTGTCCGTGGACCCGGTGGACTCGCACCACAAGTGGATCGAGGACATCAACGAAACCCAGAACACGACCGTCAACTTCCCGATCCTGGCCGATGCTGATCGCAAGGTCTCGGACCTGTACGACCTGATCCACCCCAACGCCAACGACACCCTGACCGTGCGTTCGCTGTTCGTGATCGATCCGAACAAAAAGGTTCGGCTGACCATCACCTATCCGGCAAGCACCGGCCGCAACTTCCATGAAATCCTGCGGGTAATCGACTCGCTGCAACTCACCGACAACTACAAGGTGGCCACCCCGGCCAACTGGCAGGACGGTGAAGAAGTGGTGATCGTGCCGTCGCTTCAGGATCCGGAGGAAATCAAGAAACGCTTTCCCAAAGGCTATCGGGCGGTGAAACCGTATCTGCGCCTGACGCCACAACCGAACAAGTAAGCCCTCAGCGAATGCGCTGCGGCTGATGCCGCCATCGCGGGCAAGCCCGCTCCCACGGTGGATCAAGGAGGACCGAAGATTTATGGCAAGCCCCACACCCTGTGGGAGCGGGCTTGCCCGCGATAGCGGCCTATCAGGCAACCCAATATTCAGATTCAGCAGCATCCACAAAGCAGGGGCATTTCAGGCCGTTTTCACGGCCTGTTTTTTTGCCCGGAAGAACGGTTTTTGTATATCTCTTAAACGCATAACCAAATGAATAAATATGATTTATGGATATATAAATCACCTGTTAAGGTCACTTCCATTGAAGCGAGATCGCGCACTGCGAATCGCCCACACCGTTCAAGGAATCATCTGAATGCTGGTCGTCTCACTCGGTGGCAGTCCAAGCCAACGCTCCCGTTCCGGGGTGCTGCTGGAGCGCTCCCAACGCTGGTTGCAAGCGCAAGGGGTGGAAGTGGTGAGTTACCAGGTACGGGACTTCCCGGCCGAAGACTTGCTGCACGCCCGGTTCGACAGCCCCAAGGTGATCGACCTGCTGCAACAGATTGAAAACGCCGATGGCCTGCTGATCGCTACCCCGGTTTACAAAGCGTCGTTCTCCGGCGCTCTGAAAACCGTGCTGGACTTGCTGCCCGAACGCGCCCTGGCCCACAAAGTGGTGTTGCCGATGGCGACCGGTGGCAGCATCGCTCACATGCTGGCGGTGGATTACGCACTCAAGCCAGTGCTGTCGGCATTGAAAGCCCAGGAAATGCTCCACGGGATTTTCGCCGTCGACAGCCAGATCGCTTACGGCGAAGGCAGCGCCCAGGCGCAATTGGCGCCGGAGCTGGAACAAAGACTGAATGAGTCGCTGGAGCTGTTCTTCAGCGCCATGGCCCGACGGCCGAAGCCGATTGATCCGAACCTGCTGAATGATCGTTTGTTGAGTGCTCGCTGGAGCATTTAAGCCTGCACTCAAGCCACACCCCAACTTGATGTACTCACCTTACTCAGCCGCCAACGGCCAAGCAGGTGCAGCCAAAACCCAACTGCAAAAAGGAGAGCGCTATGCGCACTGTCATTTTGCGTCGTGGTCTGGTCGCTCTGTTTGCTGCGGCTGTGTCCTTCGGCGCCATTACTCAAGCACACGCCGAGACGCTTCGGATCGGTTATCAAAAGTACGGCACGCTGGTGCTGCTCAAAGCCAAAGGCACCCTGGAAAAACGCCTCGCCGCCCAAGGCGTGGACGTGCAATGGACCGAATTCCCTGGCGGCCCACAGCTGCTTGAAGGCCTGAACGTCGGCTCCATCGACTTTGGTGTCACCGGCGAAACCCCACCGGTATTCGCCCAGGCGGCCGGTGCCGACCTGCTCTACGTCGCCTACGAACCGCCGGCGCCGCACAGCGAAGCGATCCTGGTGCCGAAGGACTCGCCGATCAAATCGGTGAAGGACCTCAAGGGCAAGAAAGTCGTGCTCAACAAAGGCTCCAACGTTCACTACCTGCTGGTCCGCGCGCTTGAAGACGCCGGCCTCAAATACACCGACATCCAGACCGTGTTCCTGCCGCCGGCCGATGCCCGCGCCGCGTTCGAGCGTGGCAGTGTCGATGCCTGGGTCATCTGGGACCCGTACCAGGCCGCCGCCGAGAAGCAGCTGCAAGCGCACACCCTGCGCGACGGTCAGGGCATCGTCGACAACCATCAGTTCTACCTGGCGACCAAACCCTACGCACAGAAAAATCCCGAGGTGATCAAGACCCTCGTGGAAGAAGTGCGCGCCGTTGGCGAATGGTCCAAGGCCAATCCTGAAGACGTGACCAAACAGGTCTCGCCACTGCTCGGCTTGCCGGAAGACATCACCCTGACCTCGGTGAAACGCCAGGGCTACGGCGCGTTGTTCCTGACCCCGGAAGTGGTCGCCGCACAACAGAAAATCGCCGACAGCTTCTACCAGCTCAAGCTGATTCCGAAGCCGCTGAGCATCAAAGACGTGATCTGGACGCCGCCGGCAGCCGTTGCCAAAGCGCAGTAATTCGATTCCCCAAGGAGACCACTCCATGAGCCTCAATATTTTCTGGTTCCTGCCTACCCACGGCGACGGCCATTACCTTGGCACCGCCGAAGGCGCTCGCGCCGTTGACCACGGTTACCTGCAACAAGTCGCGCAAGCGGCGGATCGTTTGGGCTTCGGCGGCGTGCTGATTCCCACTGGCCGCTCGTGCGAAGACTCGTGGCTGGTGGCGGCGTCGCTGATCCCGGTGACCCAGCGTTTGAAATTCCTTGTCGCCCTGCGCCCCGGGATCATTTCCCCGACGGTGGCCGCGCGTCAGGCTGCCACACTGGATCGTCTGTCTGGTGGGCGTGCGTTGTTCAACCTGGTGACTGGCGGTGATCCGGAAGAATTGGCCGGCGATGGTTTGTTCCTGACTCACGAAGAACGCTATCAAGCTTCGGTGGAGTTCACCCGGATCTGGCGCCGCGTGCTGGAAGGCGAAACCGTCGATTACGACGGTCAGCACATCAGCGTGAAGGGCGCCAAGTTGCTCTATCCGCCGATCCAGCAACCGCGTCCGCCGCTGTACTTCGGCGGCTCTTCGGAAGCCGCGCAAGACTTGGCCGCCGAGCAAGTGGAAATGGTCCTGACCTGGGGCGAACCGCCGGCCGCCGTGGCCGAGAAGATCGAACAGGTTCGCGCCAAAGCCGCGAAGCTCGGGCGCACGGTGCGCTTCGGTATTCGTTTGCACGTGATCGTCCGCGAAACCAACGCAGAAGCCTGGCAAGCGGCGGATCGACTGATCTCGCACCTGGACGACGACACCATCGCCCGTGCCCAGGCTTCCCTGGCGCGCTTCGATTCTGTCGGTCAACAACGTATGGCCGCGCTGCATGGCGGTAGCCGCGACAATCTGGAGGTCAGCCCTAACCTGTGGGCCGGCGTCGGCCTGGTGCGTGGCGGTGCCGGTACCGCATTGGTCGGCGACGGTCCGACCGTGGCGGCTCGCGTCAAGGAATACGCGGACCTGGGCATCGACACCTTCATCTTCTCCGGTTACCCACACTTGGAAGAGTCGTACCGCGTCGCCGAGCTGCTGTTCCCGCACCTGGACATCGAGCGTCCGGAGCTGCCGAAGAGCGCCGGTTACGTCAGCCCGTTCGGCGAGATGGTCGCCAACGACATTCTTCCCAAAGCTGCGTCCCAGAGCTGAGGCGCGCCATGAACAGAATCATCCACAACTTTGCGCCTTGGGCGCTGCCGATTTTGCTGTTGGCGGTGTGGCAGTTGTCGGTGTCGGCAGGCTGGTTGTCGACACGGATTCTGCCGGCGCCGATTGCCGTGATCGAAGCCGGCGTGAGCTTGGTGCGCAGCGGTGAAATCTGGACGCACCTGGCAATCAGCGGCTGGCGTGCGGCATTGGGTTTCACCATCGGTGGCGGCATCGGTCTGGCGCTGGGCTTCATCACGGGCCTGTCGAAATGGGGCGAACGCCTGCTCGACAGTTCGGTGCAGATGATCCGCAACGTGCCGCACCTGGCGCTGATTCCACTGGTGATCCTGTGGTTCGGCATCGATGAGTCGGCGAAAATTTTCCTGGTGGCGTTGGGCACCTTGTTCCCGATCTACCTCAACACTTATCACGGCATCCGCAACGTCGATCCGGCGCTGGTGGAGATGGCGCGCAGCTACGGCTTGTCCGGTTTCAGCCTGTTCCGTCAGGTGATCTTGCCGGGTGCATTGCCTTCGATTCTGGTCGGCGTGCGTTTTGCGCTGGGCTTCATGTGGCTGACCTTGATCGTCGCCGAAACCATTTCCGCGAGTGCGGGCATCGGTTACCTGGCAATGAATGCGCGGGAGTTTTTGCAGACCGATGTGGTGGTGCTGGCGATCCTGATGTACGCGGTGCTCGGCAAACTGGCCGACCTCGCGGCCCGTGGACTTGAACGTGTGTGGCTGCGCTGGCATCCGGCGTATCAGGTCGTCAAAGGAGGTGCCGTATGACGGCTCAACAACCTCCACGCCTGCTGCGCGGCATTCCGCTGGTGGTGCGCAAGCTGCAAAAAACCTTCGGTTCGCGGCAGGTGCTGCGCGAGATTGATCTGCACATCCCGGCCGGCCAGTTCGTCGCCGTGGTGGGGCGCAGTGGTTGCGGCAAAAGCACCTTGCTGCGCTTGCTCGCCGGTCTCGATAAACCGACTGGCGGTGAGTTGCTGGCCGGGTCCGCGCCGCTGAGCGATGCACGGGAAGACACCCGGCTGATGTTCCAGGAAGCGCGTCTGCTGCCGTGGAAAAAAGTCATCGACAACGTCGGCCTCGGGCTCTCAGGCAACTGGCGGCCACACGCGCTGGAAGCGTTGGAGTCGGTTGGCCTGGCGGATCGCGCCAATGAATGGCCGGCGGCGCTGTCCGGTGGGCAGAAGCAACGTGTGGCCCTGGCCCGCGCGCTGATCCACCAACCGCGCTTGCTGCTGCTGGACGAACCGCTGGGCGCGCTGGATGCCCTGACCCGCATCGAAATGCAGCAACTGATCGAACGGCTCTGGCAACAGCACGGTTTCACCGTGTTGCTGGTGACTCACGACGTCAGTGAAGCGGTGGCGATTGCCGATCGGGTGATCCTGATCGAAGAGGGCGAAGTCGGCCTCGACCTGCACGTGGAACTGCCGCGCCCTCGGGTTCGGGGTTCGCATCGGCTGGCGGCGCTGGAAACCGAAGTCCTCAATCGCGTCCTCGCGCTGCCCGGCCAGCCGCCGGAACCGGAACCTGTTTCACCCTTGCCTACGCAATTGCGCTGGGCTCAATAACTCAAGCCTCATCCAACGACAGGAATCAACATCATGACTATCAAGGCCATCAACGTTCGTAACCAGTTCAAAGGCTCGATCAAGGAAATCGTCCTGGGTGACGTGCTGTCGGAAATCGACGTGCAGACCGCTTCCGGCATTGTCACTTCAGTAATCACGACTCGCTCGGTGAAAGAGCTGGAACTGGTGGTCGGCAGCGAAGTGATCGCGTTTGTGAAATCCACCGAGGTGTCGATCGCCAAGTTGTGATCGCGTGCAGTGCACACAACCCCGGAGGGTTTTAGCCCTTCGGGGTTTTTTATGCATGTGATTCAGTGGAGTTCGGCGGTGCGGCCATCGCGAGCAAGCCCGCTCCCACAGGATTTCGGGTATGCGCGCTATTTGTCACACGCTGGAGATCACTGTGGGAGCGGGCTTGCCCGCGATGGGCCGGTGCAGCCCGCGAAAAATTCAGGTCGTGATTAATCTACTCGGCAGGTACGGCGGCAAATACAACCCCAGATAAGCGTCGAATACCCGCATCCCTTCCTCGGCCATGCGCGGCGTGATCTGCCCATGCTGTTGCACCGAACGCGCGTACACCCGATCCCCCAGCTCCATCGCCAGGGCAAACACATCAACATCACCCGGAAGCTTCGGCAGCTCGAAGTGATGATCGAACAGTTTGTGCATGAGGTCGCCGAGTTCAATGTCGTGCTGACGGTCGGCCTGAGTGACTTCGGTCAACCCGTGCTGCGCGAGGATCAACTGGCGGGCGGCCGCGTCTTCGTCGTAGATGTCGAGCATGCGTTGTTCCACCAGCCGCGACAGGTCGCGCCAGCCGTTGAGTGCGGCGTGGTCGATGGGCGCCTGCAGGCAGGCGCGGAAAGCAGCGTGCACATCGGCGGTCAGCGCTTCGAGCAGGGCCGGGACACTGGCAAAAAAATGGTAGACCGAGGAGGGTGGGATTTCCGCACGTTCGGCAACGCTGTAGATCGACAGACTGGCCACGCCCTCGGCGGCCAGCAGCGTGCGGGCGGCATCGAGTATCGAATCGATCCGCGCCTGGCTGCGGGCGCGGGGTTTGCGAATGGTGGCGGGGCGCGTCATTGGAGTCTCCGGCAAAGGCAGCGGGCATTGTACGAGGCGCATTGCACCTTGTCTGTACGCTGCCTGATGCCCGTGTTTCCTGTCGGAGTGGTTTAGCCGCCGAGTTGTACACTACGACCGTTCAAGGGTTGAACCGGGCGTGCGTTCATCGGGTAAAGCGCCTGGAAAGCCTGCAGCTGTGCTGTGGAGAGCTGCATCACTGTGGAAAACACATGCCAGCGCACATCTTCAGAACACGGTGGAGTCGTCAGCGATCCCGTGTAGGAATAGTAGTGACGAGTTGTGGGCAAAAGATCGGCAATGTTCAGCGAATCCAGGGTCGCCAAGCCGCCCGCTTGAGTAGGCATGGCTGTCAGGATCGGTTCCAGCGTCGGGTTGTGTGCTCCCTCTTCAAACAGCAATGCAACCACCGCGAGTTCGCCTGCGGTGTTGCGGTGAACCAGGTGCGCGTTTAGCGGGAAGGTGCGCCCCATGATTTTTTCTTCGCTGGGTGAATGGAAGTGCATTTGCACGAACGCGTAGTCGCCAGAGGGTACGGTGATGCTGCCAGCTCCCGATGAGGACACCTGGATGGTATGTCCGTTGTTCAGAACGGTGGCGGTGCCCGGTCGATAGGCGAAGGCCAGGGGGGCAAGTTCAGTCTCGATCGCATCACGAATATCGATAGGCGATTGTGCTTGGCCGGAGGTACAGCGTTTGTATTCGCTGCTCAATTCGCTCCAGTTTTCCGGGCCGGTCGGCGCGGTGTAGCTCCAGTCAGCGGGTTTTCCTGTGCTTGCCCAGGCGCTGCTGCACACGCCGGCGATGATCAGCGTGATCGCTGAACCCAATAGCTGTTTTTTCATGATCGTTTTTCAACACTCTAGAAGGAATACCGGCCAAGTCCCGGCGTTCTTGAGTGTGTGATCGCGCAATGCTCAGCTATGCAGGTTGCGTCCGACGTTTCCGTAGGGGCATTCCTATTTGTTGAGGGGAATGTTCGCAACAAATCTCGAGTACAAAAAAACGCCGCAGGCTTTATCAGCCTGCGGCGTTCTTTTTTACTGCAACCGCTTACACGGTATGCAGATACCAGTTGTACTCGAGGTCGGAGATGGAGTGTTCAAACTCCTCCAGCTCACTTTCCTTACAGGCCACGAAGATATCGATGTATTTCGGATCGATGTACTTGGCCATGACTTCGCTGTCGTCCAGCTCGCGCAAGGCATCGCGCAGGTTGTTCGGCAGGCTTTGCTCGTTCTGCTCGTAGGAGTTGCCTTCCACGGGCGCGCCCGGCTCGATCTTGTTGGTCAGGCCGTGGTGCACGCCTGCCAGCACCGAAGCCATCAGCAGGTACGGGTTGGCGTCGGCGCCGGCCACACGGTGTTCGATGCGCACGGCATCGGAAGCGCCGGTTGGAACGCGGATCGCTACGGTACGGTTGTCCAGGCCCCAGCACGGCGAGTTCGGCACGTAGAACTGTGCGCCGAAACGACGGTAGGAGTTGACGTTCGGGCAGAGGAAAGCCATCTGCGCCGGTAGGGTCTCGAGCACACCGCCGATCGCGTGACGCAGTGCGGCGTTCTGCTCGGGATCCTCGCTGGCAAAAATGTTTTTGCCGTCTTTATCAAGAATCGAAATGTGTACGTGCAGACCGTTGCCCGCCTGGCCCGGGTAAGGCTTGGCCATGAAGGTGGTGTCCATCTCATGGTCGTAGGCGATGTTCTTGATCAGACGCTTGAGCAGGACGGCGTAATCGCAAGCCTTGATCGGGTCGGCCACGTGGTGCAGGTTCACTTCGAACTGCGCCGGAGCACTTTCCTTGACGATGGCGTCGGCCGGGATGCCTTGCTCTTTCGCACCTTCCAGAATGTCCTGGAGGCAGTCGACGTATTCGTCGAGGTCGTCGATCAGGTACACCTGAGTCGAATGCGGGCGTTTGCCAGACACTGGCGAGCGTGGCGGTTGCGGACGACCGTTCACGTTCTCCTGGTCGATCAGGTAGAACTCCAGTTCGAACGCAGCGCAGATGGTCAGGCCCATCTCGTCGAACTTGCGAACCACATTGGCCAGCACTTCTCGCGGGTCGGCAAAGAACGGCTGGCCTTCGAGTTCGTGCATGGTCATCAACAGTTGCGCGGTAGGGCGCTTCTGCCAGGGCTCATTGCATAGGGTGTCAGGGATTGGATAGCAGATTCGGTCAGCATCGCCGATATCCAGGCCCAGGCCGGTGCTTTCCACCGTCGAGCCGTTGATATCCAGAGCAAATAGAGAGGCCGGCAGGTTGATGCCTTTCTCGTAAACCTTGTGGAGACTGGTGCGTTCAATGCGCTTGCCGCGCACCACACCATTCATATCCGCAATCAGAAGGTCAACGTACAGAACCTCAGGATGTTCCTTAAGGAACGCGTTCGCTTCGTTAAGCTGAACGGCACGCGGGGGTACCGACATGATGCAACACCTTTGTTGTTAAAAATATCAATCATTGATCTCTTCGGGTTTCAGTCAACCCGAACGGCATGCCGAAGTCAAGCGAGGCCTTTTTTGCCCTAAAAAAGCGCCCATGAGGCTTTTTTGAGGCACTTTGGGGCGTTTTTATGCCATTGAGCACTTTGCTGACCGCGGGCTTGAGCGGGCCGTGTTGTATTTTTTACGGGGGTGTTGTGTAAAAAAATGAACAAGGCTAAGCTCGAATCAAACCCATAACAGCAATAATACCGGGGTGCTTCATGTCTCGCCTGCCGTTAATCGGCGTCGCCATCTGCTCTAGGCAGATCGGTCTGCATGCTCATCACATCAGTGGCGATCGTCACGTCCACGCCAAGGCCCGTGTTGCCGAAGGCGTGCCGTCGACTCTTCCTTCCCCGGCAGTCTTGCTGGCTCCGTCCGATATTCTGGACGGTCCGTGCGACATTCTCTTTACGGGTTGTCCTTCCAATATAGAACCGTTTTACAGAGCTGGCCCGACGAACGTGTCGGTCGCTGCTCATGATTCTGCACGTCTCGCATTACGCTCGTTCACCCATGCCATCGTCGAGGCAGGTATTTGTGCGCGGTAATTGCAGTGGCAATCTGTACCAAGCGACGCCCATGCGTCAAACAACGCCTGACTTATAAGAGTCAGGAAACTCAGCCTAAGAGGCATTTATGAGTACCAACCTCGACCAGCTCACCGATTGGTTGAAAGACCACAAGATCACAGAAGTCGAATGCATGATCGCCGACTTGACCGGGATCACCCGGGGCAAGATTTCGCCGACCAACAAGTTCATTGCTGAAAAAGGCATGCGCCTGCCCGAGAGCGTTCTGTTGCAGACCGTGACCGGCGACTATGTCGAAGACGACATCTATTACGAACTGCTCGACCCGGCGGACATCGACATGATCTGCCGCCCCGACCAGAACGCGGTTTACCTGGTGCCGTGGTCCATCGAACCGACCGCTCAGGTGATCCACGACACCTACGACAAGCAAGGCAACCCGATCGAACTGTCGCCGCGCAACGTGCTCAAGAAAGTGTTGAAACTCTATGCCGACAAGGGCTGGCAGCCGATCGTGGCGCCGGAAATGGAGTTCTACCTGACCAAGCGCAGCGACGACCCGGACTACCCGTTGCAACCGCCGATTGGCCGTTCCGGTCGCCCGGAAATCGGTCGGCAGTCGTTCTCCATTGAAGCGGCGAACGAATTCGATCCGCTGTTCGAAGACGTCTACGACTGGTGCGAACTGCAGGAGCTGGACCTCGATACGCTGATCCACGAAGACGGCACGGCGCAGATGGAAATCAACTTCCGTCACGGCGATGCCCTGTCTCTGGCTGATCAGATCCTGATTTTCAAGCGCACCATGCGCGAGGCCGCGCTCAAGCATGACGTGGCGGCCACCTTCATGGCCAAGCCCATGACCGGCGAGCCTGGCAGCGCGATGCACTTGCACCAAAGCATCATCGACATCGAGACCGGCAAGAACGTCTTCTCCAATGAAGACGGGACCATGAGCCAGTTGTTCCTGCACCACATCGGTGGCTTGCAGAAACTGATCCCCGAGCTGTTGCCGCTGTTCGCCCCGAACGTCAACTCGTTCCGCCGCTTCCTGCCGGATACGTCGGCGCCGGTGAACGTGGAGTGGGGCGAAGAGAACCGCACCGTGGGCCTGCGGGTTCCGGATGCCGGGCCGCAAAACCGTCGGGTGGAAAACCGCCTGCCGGGGGCCGATGCCAACCCGTACCTGGCGATTGCCGCGAGCCTGCTCTGCGGTTACATCGGCATGGTCGAAGGCCTGAACCCAAGTGCGCCGGTGGTGGGGCGCGGCTATGAACGCCGCAACCTGCGCCTGCCACTGACCATCGAAGACGCGCTGGAACGTATGGAAAACAGCGCGACCGTCGAGAAGTACCTGGGCAAAAAATTCATCACTGGCTACGTCGCGGTCAAGCGGGCCGAGCATGAAAACTTCAAGCGCGTCATTAGCTCCTGGGAGCGGGAATTCCTGCTCTTCGCCGTCTGATGCGCCGGGCGCCGCTGCTTTTGGCGGCGCTCTAACCGATTCCAAGGAGAATTCGCATGACCAGCAACAACCCGCAAACCCGTGAATGGCAAACCCTGAGCAACGATCACCACCTGGCCCCGTTCAGCGACTTCAAGCAACTGAAAGAGAAAGGCCCGCGGATCATCACCAACGCCAAGGGCGTCTACCTCTGGGACAGCGAAGGCAACAAGATCCTCGACGGCATGGCCGGCCTGTGGTGCGTAGCGATCGGCTACGGTCGCGATGAACTGGCTGATGCCGCCAGCAAGCAAATGCGCGAGCTGCCTTACTACAACCTGTTCTTCCAGACCGCTCACCCGCCGGTGCTTGAGCTCGCCAAGGCCATCGCCGACATCGCACCTGAAGGCATGAACCACGTGTTCTTCACCGGTTCCGGTTCCGAAGGCAACGACACCATGCTGCGCATGGTTCGCCACTATTGGGCGATCAAGGGCCAGCCGAAAAAGAAAGTCATCATCAGCCGCAAGAACGGTTATCACGGTTCCACCGTGGCCGGCGCGAGCCTGGGTGGCATGACCTATATGCACGAACAAGGCGACTTGCCGATCCCAGGCATCGTTCACATCGCCCAGCCGTACTGGTTCGGTGAAGGCGGTGACATGACGCCGGAAGAGTTCGGTGTGTGGGCGGCCAATCAGCTCGAAGAGAAGATTCTGGAAATCGGCGTGGACAACGTCGGTGCCTTTATTGCCGAGCCGATCCAGGGCGCCGGCGGCGTGATCATTCCGCCAGACAACTACTGGCCGCGCATCAAGGAAATCCTCGCCAAGTACGACATCCTGTTCGTGGCAGACGAAGTGATCTGTGGTTTCGGCCGCACCGGTGAGTGGTTCGGTAGCGATTTCTACGACCTCAAACCCGACATGATGACCATCGCCAAAGGCCTGACGTCCGGCTACATTCCGATGGGTGGCTTGATCGTGCGTGACGAAGTGGTCGCCGTACTCAACGAAGGCGGCGATTTCAACCACGGCTTCACCTACTCCGGTCACCCGGTAGCGGCTGCGGTAGCGCTGGAAAACATCCGCATCCTGCGCGAAGAAAAAATTATCGAGCACGTTCATGCCGAAACGGCACCTTACTTGCAGAAGCGTCTGCGGGAACTGAGTGATCACCCATTGGTGGGGGAAGTTCGTGGCGTGGGTCTGCTGGGGGCCATTGAGCTGGTTCAGGACAAGGCCACGCGCAAACGTTACGAAGGCAAGGGCGTCGGCATGATCTGCCGCACGTTCTGTTTCGACAACGGCCTGATCATGCGTGCTGTGGGGGACACCATGATCATTGCTCCGCCGCTGGTGATTACCAAGGCTGAAATCGATGAGCTGGTAACAAAGGCACGCAAGTGCCTGGACCTGACCCTGAGTGCGTTGCAGGGCTAAGTGCTAGGCTCTGAGCGGGAGACATGAAACTTTCGCTCAGAGCAGTTCCAAAGGGTGGCCTTTCCTTGAAAGACCGCCTCGGATCTTGCCAGACTAGCCGCGGTTCCAGTTGTCCGGGTTCGGCCGCTGAACAAAGTGGTTCAAAAAAAGAAAAAATTTGGAGCATTACGCATGAAGGCATTAGGAAAAAAGCTTGCTGGCAAGACACTCCTCGCCATGTCCCTGATGGGCATAATGGCGGGTGCGGTTCAGGCGGACGACAAGGTGTTGCACGTCTATAACTGGTCTGATTACATCGCTCCTGACACCATCAAGAAGTTCGAAGCCGAGTCCGGCATCAAAGTCGTGTACGACGTATTCGACAGTAACGAAACCCTGGAAGCCAAGTTGCTGGCAGGCAAGTCCGGCTACGACATCGTCGTGCCGTCGAACAACTTCCTGGCCAAGCAGATCAAGGCTGGCGTTTACCAGAAGCTGGACAAGTCCAAGCTGCCTAACTGGAAGAACCTGAACACTGACCTGCTCAAAGCAGTATCGGTGAGCGACCCGGGCAACGAACACGCCTTCCCGTACATGTGGGGTTCGATCGGTATCGGCTTCAACGCCGAGAAGGTCAAGGCTGCACTGGGTGCCGATGCACCGACCAATTCCTGGGACCTGCTGTTCAAACCTGAAAACGCCGCGAAGTTGAAATCGTGCGGTATCAGTTTCCTCGATTCGCCAACCGAGATGATTCCGGTGGCGTTGCACTACCTGGGCTATCCAACCGACAGCCAGGACAAAAAACAACTGGCCGAAGCCGAAGCACTATTCCTGAAGATTCGTCCTTCGGTGGGCTACTTCCACTCGTCCAAGTACATTTCCGACCTGGCCAACGGCAACATCTGCGTAGCCGTGGGTTATTCGGGTGACATCTACCAGGCCAAGTCCCGTGCGGCTGAAGCCGGTGACAAGGTGAAAGTCAGCTACAACATTCCGAAAGAAGGTGCCGGCAGCTTCTACGACATGGTCGCTATCCCTAAAGATGCCGAAAACGTCGAAGGCGCCTACAAGTTCATGACCTTCCTGCAGAAGCCGGAAATCATGGCCGAAATCACCAACGCCGTACGTTTCCCGAACGGTAACGCGGCGGCTACCCCGCTGGTGGAAAAAGATATCACTGAAGATCCGGGTGTCTACCCGCCTGCCGACGTGCTGGCCAAGCTGTACGCGATTGCCGACTTGCCGGCCGCGACCCAGCGGATCCTGACTCGCAGCTGGACCAAGATCAAATCGGGTAAATAAGCCGGTTTTGCAGTAACCACCTGTTGTCGTCGCCTGCGCGGCGACGGCAGCCGGTGTAATTAAATGACAGAAAGTTTTGCTGGAACGGTTTTTCGAGGGTAAGTTGCGCGCCGGTTTTGTTGCTGGGCAGCCACGACTGTCATGTAACGCGGGGCAACTTGGGCCCAACTAATTTTAGAGGACCTCCACTTGCCTATTTTTTCTTTGTTGCGCAATGCATTGCTGGTCGGTGCCGGACTGACACTCGCTGTCAGTGTCCAGGCCGCCGGCACGGTGCATATTTATAACTGGTCGGACTACATCGGCTCGACCACCCTGGCAGATTTCCAGAAAGAGACCGGCATCAAACCGGTTTACGACGTCTTCGACTCCAACGAAACCCTGGAAGGCAAGTTGCTGGCCGGGCGTACCGGTTACGACGTGGTCGTGCCGTCCAACCACTTTCTCGGCAAGCAGATCAAGGCCGGTGCTTTCCAGAAGCTCGACAAGTCGAAGTTGCCGAACTACTCCAACCTCGACCCGGTGCTGCTCAAGCGTCTGGAGCAAAACGATCCGGGTAACCTGTATGCCGTGCCGTACCTGTGGGGCACCAACGGCATCGGTTACAACGTCGACAAAATCAAGGCTGTGCTGGGAGTCGACAAGATCGATTCCTGGGCAGTGGTATTCGAGCCGGAGAACATCAAGAAGCTGCACAGTTGTGGCGTGGCGTTCCTCGACTCCGCTGATGAAATGATGCCCACCGTTCTTAACTACATGGGCCTCAACGCCAACAGCACCAACCCCGAAGATTACAAAAAGGCCGAAGCCAAGTTACTGGCAGTCCGGCCTTACGTGACCTACTTCCACTCCTCCAAATACATCGCGGACCTGGCTAACGGCGACATCTGTATCGCCATCGGTTTCTCCGGCGACATGTTCCAGGCCAAGGCCCGGGCGGCCGAGGCCGGCAAAGGGGTGAATGTGGCCTACACCATTCCCAAGGAAGGCGGTGCGCTGTGGTTCGACATGCTCGCGATACCGAAGGATTCGAGCAACCTCAAAGAGGCCCATGCGTTCATCAACTATTTGTTGAAACCCGAGGTGATCGCACAGGTCAGTGATTCTGTTGGCTATGCGAACCCCAACCCAGGCTCGGACAAACTGATGGAACAGTCCATCCGCACCGACGAGTCGGTTTATCCACCGCAAGCCGTCCTCGACAAGACCTACGTGTCGGTCGAGTTACCACCAAACATTCAACGTTTGATGACCCGCAGCTGGACCAAGGTCAAGTCGGGTAAATAGCTTCAAGGCTCAAACTATCCAAGGTTGGCTCACCTTGAGCGAACTGCACTCTTTTTTTCTGGGAGTTTCGTAAATGGCAGTTGCCTCCGGCGCCTATAAGAAAGCCCTCGAGGGCGACCAGTCACCTAAACAGGTGCTGGTCAAAATCGACCGGGTCACGAAGAAGTTCGACGAGACGATTGCCGTGGACGATGTGTCCCTGGAAATCAAGAAAGGCGAGATTTTCGCCCTGCTCGGCGGTTCGGGATCGGGCAAATCCACCTTGCTGCGCATGCTCGCAGGCTTCGAACGGCCCACGGAGGGGCGCATTTTCCTCGACGGCGTAGACATCACTGACATGCCGCCGTACGAGCGACCGATCAACATGATGTTCCAGTCCTACGCATTGTTCCCGCACATGACCGTGGCGCAGAACATCGCCTTCGGTCTCAAGCAGGACAAAATCCCCGCAGCTGAAGTCGACGCCCGCGTGGCCGAAATGCTCAAGCTGGTGCAAATGAGCCAGTACGCCAAGCGCAAGCCTCATCAACTGTCCGGCGGTCAGCGTCAGCGTGTGGCCCTGGCGCGTTCGCTGGCGAAGCGACCGAAGCTGCTGCTGCTCGACGAACCGATGGGTGCGCTGGACAAGAAGCTGCGTTCGCAAATGCAGCTGGAGCTGGTCGAGATCATCGAGCGCGTCGGCGTAACCTGCGTCATGGTGACCCACGACCAGGAAGAGGCCATGACCATGGCCGAGCGCATCGCGATCATGCACCTGGGCTGGATCGCCCAGATCGGCAGCCCGATCGACATCTACGAAACCCCGACCAGCCGCCTGGTCTGCGAGTTCATCGGCAACGTCAACATCTTCGACGGTGAAGTGATCGACGACGCCGAAGGCCATGCGACCATCACCTGCAAAGACCTGGATCGGCAGATCTACGTGGGCCACGGCATCAGCACCTCGGTGCAGGACAAATCCGTGACATACGCGATCCGTCCGGAAAAACTGCTGGTGACGCCGACCATGCCGACCTGCGAGTACAACTGGTCCAGCGGCAAGGTGCACGACATCGCCTACCTCGGTGGTCACTCGGTGTTCTACGTCGAACTGCCGAGCGGCAAGATCGTCCAGTCGTTCGTCGCCAACGCCGAGCGCCGTGGTCAGCGCCCAACCTGGGGTGACCAGGTTTACGTGTGGTGGGAAGACGACAGCGGCGTGGTACTTCGCTCATGAACATGCGCAAATTCAAACGCCGCCTCAATCGAATAATTCCCGGTGGCCGTCAGCTGGTCATCGGGGTCCCGTTCATCTGGCTGTTCCTGTTCTTCATGCTGCCGTTCTTCATCGTCCTGAAGATCAGCTTCGCCGAAGCCGACGTGGCCATTCCGCCGTACACCGAAATCTACAACTTCGTTGACCAGAAGCTGCAGGTGCTGCTCAACCTCGGCAACTACGCGATGCTGGCCGGTGACGAGTTGTACATCGCCGCTTACCTCGGCTCGCTGAAGATGGCGCTGATCAGCACCATCCTCTGCCTGCTGATCGGTTATCCGATGGCCTACGCCATTGCCAGTGCCCGTAAAGAGATGCAAACGGTGCTGGTGTTGCTGATCATGATGCCGACCTGGACCGCAATCCTGATCCGCGTTTATGCGTGGATGGGCATCCTCAGCAACAACGGTCTGCTCAACGGTTTCCTGATGACCATGGGCTGGATCGACGAGCCGCTGCAGATCCTCAACACCAACCTGGCGGTGTACATCGGCGTGGTTTATTCGTACCTGCCGTTCATGATCCTGCCGCTCTACGCCAACCTGGTGAAGCACGATAACAGCCTGCTGGAGGCCGCATCGGACCTCGGTTCGAGCACGTTCAACAGCTTCTGGAAGATCACCATTCCGCTGTCCAAGAACGGCATCGTCGCCGGTTGCATGCTGGTGTTCATTCCGGTCGTGGGTGAGTTCGTGATCCCGGAACTGCTCGGCGGTCCGGAAACCCTGATGATCGGTAAAGTGCTCTGGCAAGAATTCTTCAACAACCGCGACTGGCCGGTGGCGTCTGCCCTGGCGGTGGTGATGCTGGCGATCCTGATTGTGCCGATCATCCTGTTCAACCGCAGTCAGGCCAAGGAAATGGAGGGTAAAGAATGAAACGCTTCCGTTTCTCGAGTTTCATGCTGATCGCGGGCTTGCTGTTCATCTACGCGCCGATGCTGATCCTGGTGATCTACTCGTTCAACGCCTCGAAACTGGTGACGGTGTGGGGCGGCTGGTCGATCAAGTGGTACGTCGGCCTGATGGACAACACGCAACTGATGGGCTCGGTGGTGCGCTCGCTGGAAATCGCCTGCTACACGGCGGTGGCAGCGGTGGCGCTGGGGACATTGGCGGCGTTCGTCCTGACCCGGATCACCCACTTCAAGGGCCGCACGCTGTTCGGCGGCCTGGTCACCGCGCCGCTGGTGATGCCGGAAGTGATCACCGGTCTGTCGCTGTTGCTGCTGTTCGTGGCCATGGCGCAGATGATCGGCTGGCCACAGGAACGCGGCATCGTCACCATCTGGATCGCCCACACCACGTTCTGTGCGGCGTATGTGGCGGTGGTGGTGTCGGCGCGCTTGCGTGAGCTGGACCTGTCCATCGAAGAAGCGGCCATGGACCTCGGTGCGCGGCCGTGGAAGGTGTTCTTCCTGATCACCATCCCGATGATCGCGCCATCGCTGGGCGCGGGCGGCATGATGTCGTTCGCCCTGTCGCTGGATGACCTGGTGTTGGCCAGCTTCGTGTCGGGTCCGGGGTCGACCACCTTGCCGATGGAAGTGTTCTCGGCGGTACGTCTGGGCGTGAAGCCTGAGATCAACGCCGTGGCCAGTCTGATTCTGCTGGCGGTGTCGTTGATGACCTTCCTGGTCTGGTTCTTCAGCCGTCGTGCCGAGGAAGCGCGCAAGCGTGCGATTCAGCAGGCCATCGAAGAAAGCGCTGCCGATTCGTGGAAGCAACCGGACGTGCGTCGCGCACAGCAGGCGCCGGAAGCGGCGTGAGTTTAAACAGGGTTGACCACAAATCCGGTGGTCAGCCCAAATCCCTGTGGGAGCGGGCTTGCCCGCGATTGCGAGCTCACATCCAACGTTGCTGTTGAATGTGGCGACGTCATCGCGAGCAAGCCCGCTCCCACAGGTTTTTAGGAAACCCAAGGCGACTTGCGGATGATCTCGACGAAGTTCATCGGCTTGAACCCAGGCTCACTGTCCACCAGCACATCCGCATTGACCGTGCCGAACGTGGTATCCGGTTTGTGTTTGAAGCCGTTGGCGAACGCACACAAAATGCATTCCTTGAACCCCTCTCCCCGCGGATGAGCATGCACCACCGCCTCACGCTGCACAGTGGGGAACGCGGCGTAGTCGATACCCAACACATCCATTTCAACCCCGGCGGTGACCAGCGCGACGTTAGGGCGCAGGTGTTGCGGCACGCCCGGTGTGGTGTGCAGGGCAATCGACAACCACACCTGCTCGAGATCGTCGTCGCTCAGTCCATAAGGCTTGAGAAACGCTTTGGCGGCGTTGGCGCTATCGACTTCGAAGCGTTCGTCGTCCGTGCGATGACCTTCCACCAGACCCAGGTCATGGAACATCGCGCCGACGTACAACAGCTCCGGGTTGTAGGCCAGTTGCTTGCGTTCACCGCTCAACGCGCCGAACAGAAACACCCGGCGCGAGTGGTGGTAAAGCAGGTCGGATTCGACGTCGCGAATGTATTCCGTGGTGGCCCGGGCCAACGCGCTGTCGGGGATTTTGATGCCGGCGATGGTGCTGCTCATGGTGCTGTCCTCGTGGGGAACGCCGTGGCGGCGCTGATGGAGCAAGTCTGTTCCCGGCCCCAAAACCGGACAATCGATCCATGGCTGCGATCCTTGCCAATGAGCATGCATATCGCGCCAACCTCGCTTGTTGGGCGTGGATTGGCTACGGTTGGAGTCCTGCGCACACCTGTAGGAGCCCGCAAGCCGGCTCCTACAAAGGTTGCGTGCATTCGGTGTCATTGAGGGCGTTCTTGCCATGAGTAAAACCGTTGCCATCGTGGTCTTCGCCGGCGTTCAGTCCCTGGACGTCACGGGTCCCATGGATGTGTTTTCCGAGGCCAATCGTTTCCTGGCACCGGAGGATCACTATCAATTGGAGGTGATTGGCGTCGAACGTGGAGTGATGCCCTGTTCCAACGGTTTGTCGCTCAACGCCCATCGGCATTTCAGCGAGGCGCGGGGGGCGTACGACTTGTTGCTGGTGGCCGGCGGTCCGCAGCTGCGGTTCATGGATTTCGGCGCGGCCTTCGATGCCTGGCTGCGCGATGCCAGTGCGCTGGCGCAACGATTCGGCTCGATCTGCAACGGTGCGTTCATGCTCGCCCGAGCAGGATTGCTCGAGGGACGGACGGTGACGACTCATTGGGGCGATGCCGCTGCGCTCGCGGCGTTGTGCCCTTCGACGCGGGTCGAAGCGGATCGGTTGTACGTGCAGGATGGCGAGCTCTACACCTCGGCCGGGGTCACGGCGGGGATTGATCTGTCGTTGTACTTGTTGGCCCGTGATCATGGGCCGGAAGTGGCGCTCAGCGTGGCCAAGCGTCTGGTGGTGTTCACCCAGCGCTCGGGCGGGCAATCACAGTTCAGTCCGTTCCTCACGCCCCACGCCGAGCCGACGTCGGCGGTGGCGATGGTTCAGCACTACGTGCTGGCCAACCTGACCGGCGACTTGACCAACGCCGACCTCGCCAACGCTGCGAACATGAGCGCCCGCAACTTTTCCCGGGTGTTTGCCAAAGAGGCGAAAATCACCCCGGCGGAATTCGTCGAGCGGGCGAGGGTGGATGCGGCACGGGTGATGCTCGAAAGCACCGTTGCGCCGTTGAAGACGGTGGCGTATCAGTGCGGGTTTCGCGATGCCCAGCATATGCGCAGCGTGTTCAATCGCCGGTTGGGGGTGACGCCGCAGCAGTTCAGGTTGAATTTTGCGGCGATGGTTTGAACCGGGATTTGCGTTGTTCTTGCGGGCCTCATCGCTAGCCTGCTAGCGATGAGGCCAGTCCAGCCAATACAAACCTACTGAGCACTGCGCGCCGGCAACAGCTTCAACGTACTGCGCGTATTCGCCGTCACCTCTTCATCATTGAGATGCGCCTGGAAGTACACCCCTTCGACATACGCTTCAGCCTGATCTTCATAATGCCGGTCAAACGGCACGCCACTCTGGCCTACCGGGTTGACGGTCAGGCTGTGCGCCGGGTCGGCGAAGTCGATCAGGCGTCGGGTCGACGGCCCATAAGTCACCGGCCACGGCGCCGGGCCGATCTTGGCCGAGAGGTTGTTCGGCACCTCATGAGTGCCCGGCGCCGCGAACGGCCCGACATTGAAAATCCGGTCCAACGGCTTCTGCTGCCCCAGCGGATGACCATGGGTCAGCGTGTGCGCCTTGCCCCACTGCCATTGCGCGAAATCCGCACCCAGCGTGCTCTTGAGGTGAGCGAGGCTCGCTTGCCACGCCACCTTGACCGTGTCGGCACGGGTTTCCTTGCCGAGGGTGTTGCGGTTGTCCCACCATGGCGAGTCGGCGTTCGCCGCCAGACGCGGCAGCGCAGCGTCGATCACCCGAGTCGACAGCAGCGTCTCGAAAAAGTCGTTGCCCAGTTCATCGTGCATCGTCGCGTCAGCCAGGTTGAACAGAAACTGGTTGAACAGCGTGGCGCTGGTGGAGTCCAGCGGGTAGTCGCCTGTCCACTGAGCCAGTTGTTCCACCAGTTTCAGTTCGGCCGGATCGCTTACCACTTCACGCAGCACCGGTAACAACGGCGCGAGCAAACGCGGGCCGTAGCCGGTGGTAGTGCCCAGTTGCAGCTTCTGGCTGGCCTCCAGATCCCACTTCACGGACTTGTCGCTGAGCTGGCGATTGAGTTGCAGCCCGCGATCGGCGAGGTTGTAGTAACCGGGAATCTCGATGCCGGTCGGCGACACGGGCTGGAAGTTGGCCGAGACAATGTAGCCCCGCGCCGGGTTTTCTTCCTGCGGGTTGGCGCTGAACGGGTAGAAGCCGTCCTTGTCCGCCTCGGCGCTGCTGCCGTCGAGGATGAACCACGGCCGCACACCCGTCGGACGTTTCGGCAGTTGCGCCGCCGCCCACCAGCCGATGTCGCCCTTGGCGTTGGCCCAGACGATGTTCAGGCCCGGCGCCTGGACCTTGGCGGCGGCACTGCGTGCCTTGGCCAGGGTGTCGGCACGGTTGAGCTGGTAGAAACCTTCAAGGATCGGGTTCTGGCTTTCCAGAAACCCCCACCACATGGCGATGGGTGTCTTGCCGACGCTGTTGCCCAGCGCATCGTTGACGATCGGCCCGTGCGGCGACTGGCGCAGCAGCAACTTCACCGGCGGCTGACCCTTGACTGCGATCTGCTGTTCGCTGGTGACCATGTCCACCCACTTGCCGCGATACCAGACCTGGTTGGCATTGTCCGGGTTGACCTTTTCGGCGATCAGGTCGAGGTCATCGTTCTGGAACATGGTGATGCTCCAGCCAAAGTCGCGGTTCATCCCCAGCGAGGCGAACGGCATCAACGCCTGATAGTGACCGTAGAGTTCGAAGCCCGGCGCCGAGAGTTGCGCTTCGTACCACACCGACGGCGCGGAAAAGCGGATATGCGGATCACCGGCCAGCAGCGGTTTGCCGCTTTTGGTCCGATTGCCCGCGACGACCCAGGCGTTACTGCCCTCGAATTGCGGCAAACCGTTGTCCGCGAGGGCCTGCTCGCTCAGGCGGGCGAGGGCATTGAGGTCTTTCCAGTCGGCGCTGGCGAGGGGCGGTGGGGTGCCGCTGAGGTTGTTAGCCAGCACGCCTTTGGGCTGCCAGTCGAGATCGAAGACGTTCAGGTACTCGGCGCCCAACTGGTCGCGCACGTATGTCAGCAACGGTTCAGTGCGAAACGCCGCGGCAAAACTGTAGGCCATGTAACCGGCGATGCTGATGGTGTCCTGCGCGGTGAACGGGCGTTTTGGAATGCCCAGTACATCGAATTCCGCAGGTTTTGCATGGCTGTCCTGATACTGGTTGATGCCGTCCAGATAGGCTTGCATGGCGATGAAGGCGGGCGACTGTTTGTCCATATTCGCCAGGTAGGTTTCGGCGCGTTCGCGAATGCGCAGGCTGCGCATCAGCTTGTCGGTGTCGAGCAGTTTCGGGCCCAGCACTTCGGCCAGTTCGCCGCGGGCGAGGCGGCGCAGGACTTCCATCTGGAACAGCCGGTCCTGGGCGTGCACATAGCCGAGGGCGCGGTACAGGTCGGTTTCGTTTTCGGCGCGGATGTGCGGGATACCGCGCTCGTCGTAACGGACGGTGACGGAGCCTTGCAGGTGTTGCAGTTCAACCATGCCCTGGCGTGTCGGCTGCTTGCTGTAGACGTACCAGCCGGCGCCGGCGGCGAGCACGACAATCAGCAGGGCGAGCGCAGTCAGGAGACGTTTCATGGCGATTCCTTGTTCTTGTTATGAGTGGCAGCAATTCCCTGGCGTCACTGTTTACCACGACCTGCTGAATCGGCCCATCACCCGTAGGAGGGATTCTTGCTGCCGTGTTTGTCCCTACTTCGTTGTATCGACCGGCCACGGGCAGTAACACCCGACTGCCAGTGTGTGCGTGGCATTCACCGCGCGCCCCGCGTTCAACGCTTGCAGGATCGGCTCGATAAAGCTGTTGTTCGAATTGCAGGTCAGGCCTTCGCTGTAAGGGCCGAAGTAGGCGAGTTTGCCGCTGCGGTCCCAGATCGCCACGGCCGGGCTGGCGGGGATTTGTTCTGAGCCTGGGAGGACGCTGATGGTCTTCAGGCTGCTCAGGGTGCTCGGCAACTGGCCGTGGCTGCCGGGTTTTTGCACCGCATAAAACTCGACGCCCTGCGGCCCGTACTGCTCGACCAGTTCGCTCAGGTGTTGCTGATTGCCGACGTTGCACGGGCAGGCCGGGTCCCAGAAATGCACCAGACGAATGGCGCCGGGGCCGGCGAGGTTGTCGGGCAGGTGCAATGGGTCGCCGGAAAACACCGCCGTGTGCTCGCTGAACGCCCGCAGGTAGCGTCCTTGAAACCAGTCGTAAGCGGCCCACAAAACACCGGCGCACACGAGGGTCAGCAGGCAGGCAAGCAGTGGGGGGCGGTAGGGCGAACGCATGGGTGTCGATCCTCGAAGGTCGCCCAGCTTGCCATGCTTGCCGCGACAGATGAATATCGCAGGCTTACAAAGTCCGCTTCGTGCTCTGGAATTGCCCATGTCTGCCACTTTCGCCCCTGATCATTTGCGTGCCAGCCTGCGGCCTTTGGCCGAGTGGCAGCCGCTGTCCGTGGAGGCGCAGGCGTATCAGCGGTTCTACGGTGTGGATTTTCCGGCGCGTCAGCTACGCAGAGGCCTTGGGCGTTTTGAGGTGGATGCTTATGACGTGGTCAGCCAGGTGTGGTGGCCGGAGCGGGCGAAGGCGACGCTGTTTGTGTTTCACGGTTTCTACGATCACACCGGGCTCTACCGGCATGTGATCGAGTGGGCGCTGGATCAGGATTTTGCGGTGATTGCCTGCGACTTGCCGGGGCACGGTCTGTCCAGCGGCGAACGGGCGAGCATCAAGGATTTCGCCGAGTATCAGGACACGCTGCAAGGGTTGTTCGCCGAGGCGAAATCCCTCGATCTGCCGCAGCCGTGGCACCTGTGCGGGCAGAGCACCGGTGGCGCCATCGTGATCGACCATGTGCTCAACGAAGGGGCGAGCAGTCCGGCACAGGGTCAGGTGATCCTGTTGTCGCCGCTGGTGAGGCCGCGGGCCTGGGGCTGGTCACAGCTCAGTTATTACCTGCTCAGGCCATTCGTCAAAGCCATCGCCCGACGCTTCAGCGAAAACTCCAACGACCCGGATTTCCTGCCGTTCCTGCAAGCCGATCCGTTGCAACCGCTGCGCTTGCCCACAGCCTGGGTCGGGGCGCTGGCGCGCTGGATCAAACGCATCGAAGCCGCGCCCGACAGCACTCGGCGACCACTGATCGTGCAAGGGCAGGCGGACATGACGGTGGATTGGCAGCACAACCTTGAGGTGTTGAAAGCCAAGTTCGATCGGCCGCAGGTATTGATGTTGCCAGAGGCGCGGCATCATTTGGCGAATGAGACCGTGGCGTTGCGCGGGGAATATTTCGGGTTTTTGACGAAGCGGATCAAGGGGCGGAATTTGTAGCGGCCGTTATGGCCCCATCGCGGGCAAGCCCGCTCCCACAGGATCGATGTTTACCGCGATTTTGAGTTCGACCGAAAACCTGTGGGAGCGGGCTTGCCCGCGATGGGGGCGCTGCAGATTTCAGAAATTACTGGCTGAGGTTTGAAGGGGTTTGCCCCACCGCCAACCCCGCCCGAATCGCTGCCAGCGCCGCTTGGTAATACGCCTTGCCTTCCGCCGATTCGGCAAAGGTAGCGAACTCCTCAAGCTCGTTATCCGACAGGTCGCGATAGACATACAACAACGTGTTGTTGAGGTCGCTGCCGATCTGGTCCATCAAGCGCTGACGCTGACCGTTCAACAGCCCCTGCGCCTGACCGCCACCGAGCAGGCCGGGGATCATCGAGCTCAGGCTGTCGGCCGCGACACCGGCAATCGCCAGGCTGACTTCCGCGCCGGCCTCACGCGCGGGCAAGGCCTGGGCGAGGTGACCGATGATCAGCGTACGGCTGTCGCTGGCCTCAATCTTCGGCAGGCCCTTGGCATTCTTCGCGAGCTGATCGCGACGGGTCGCCAGCAACTCGGCGGCGACGATCTTCTTGCCCAGCGGCGACTGGAAGAAGGTCAGGGCAGGTTTCGGATCGGCGAGGGTTTTGCGCAATTGCGCTTCGGCGCGCTGGTCCACCGCTTGCGGGGCAAAACGCTGATTGCTGTTGTTCACCAGCGCCTGAAACACCGCCGGCGGCAGACTGTTCTGGTAACGCTGCTGAGCGGCTGAGAGGGCATCGTTGAAATGCGCGCGTTGTTCTGGCCAGCCGGCGACCTTGTACAACTGGTCGTGGCCGTCTGCCCACGCGGGCAAAACGCAGAACATCAGCAGTGAGAAAAGCAAACGGCGCATAGGGACTCCTGTCAGCAGGCGACTATTCTCCGTGCGGCATACGGACTTGTCGAGAATTCGTATCAAGCCGCCGCGTGGCTCTGTCCGATTTTCCGGCACAGGAATACTATGCGCGCCATGCCAATACCCTCTGATCACCCGCTGCTGTTACGTATCGTCGACGACCTGGCTGAGCACGGCTGGTCGCAGCAGAATATTTTCCTGCCTTTGGGTCTGACCCAAGAACTGGCGGCTGAGTGCCGTAAACGTGCTGCCGAGGGTGAATTGGCCCCGGCCGCCGTGGGGCACGGGCCGACATCGGAGATTCGCGAGGGGATTCGCGGTGACCGAATCCAGTGGATCGAGCCGGGTCAGGCCCTGGCGTGCGACAGCTATCTGCAGTTGATGGACAGCCTGCGAGAGGCGATGAATCGTGGGTTGTATCTGGGGCTGGAAGACTTCGAAAGCCATTTCGCGCTGTACCCGCCCGGCGCTTTCTACCTCAAGCATGTCGACCGCTTCCGCGACGATGATCGACGCATGGTCTCGGCCGTGGTCTACCTCAACGACGCCTGGCTGCCGGAGCACGGCGGTCAGTTGCGCATGTACCTCAAGGAAGGCGCCGAATACGATGTGGTGCCCACCGGCGGATGCCTGGTGGTGTTCCTGTCGGGCGAAGTGCCCCACGAAGTCCTGCCCGCGACGCGGGATCGCCTGTCGTTGACCGGCTGGTTCCGGCGCCGTGGCAACGAGCCGTTCTGATCATGCAGAAAATTCTGGTAAGCCGCTGTCTGCTCGGCCACCGCGTACGTTACGACGGCGGGGCCAGCTGGCCGTTCGATCAGCTTCAACAGTGGCTCGACGAAGGTCGCGTCGTGCCGTTGTGTCCGGAAGTTGCCGGTGGCTTGCCGACGCCACGGGCGGCGGCGGAAATCCCGGGCGGGCAGGGTAGTGAAGTGCTGGCGGGGCAGGCGGCGGTAATCACTACCGACGGCGAGGATGTCAGCGCGCAGTTTCGAAGTGGTGCTTACCAAGCGTTGGAGTTGGTGCGTAAACACGACATCCACATTGCCGTGCTCAAGGCCAACAGCCCATCCTGCGGCAACTTGTTGACCTATGACGGCACGTTCAGTGGCGTGAAGGTCAGCGGTGAAGGCGTGACAGCGGCGTTGCTCAAGCGCCATGGCGTACAAGTCTTCAGCGAGCTCCAATTGCCAGAAGCCGCCGCCGCGCTGCAACTCTTAAACGCGAATCCCTTGTAGGAGCCGGCTTGCCGGCGATAGCGGTGTAACAGTCAATATAGATTTTGAATGTTACGGCCTCATCGCCGGCAAGCCGGCTCCTACAGGGGATCTCGGTGATCAATTTGATTGTCGGTGGGCTCAGGGTTTCGGTGCCGCGCTCGCATCCGCTCCGAACCATTTGTTCTGCAATGCCTCCAGCCGCCCATCGGCCTTGATTCGCTGCAATGCATTCTCCAGGCTGGCATGAAACGCCGGGTTACCCTTCTGAAACGGAATCGCCAGGTTTTCGGCCGGGGTGGCTTTCGGCTTTTCTTCGGTCAGCGACTGCACCAACAGGATGGAACGCGGTGGCTCTTCCTTCTGCGCGATCAAATGCGCATCGGTGTGAAGGTAAGGTTCGCTGAAGTCGAAACGATCCTTGAGCGCCGGGGTCTCTGTTAAGTGATTGATAGCGATGTCGTACTTGCCGCTTTCAACGCCGGTCAACAGATCGCTGGCGTCGGTCACGACAAAGTCGGCCCGTATATCCAGTTCATTGGCCAGCAGTTGACCCAACTCGACTTCGAAGCCGCTGAGTTGGCCGTCGTCCTTGAAATTGAAGGGCGGTGTATTAGCCTCAAGGGCAATACGCAATTCGCCGCGGTCGTTTACGTCGTCAATCAGTTCGGCATGAGCCAAGGGGCTCAAAAGGGGTAGCAGGCAGATCAGGCCAGGCAAAAAGCGCATGGTCACTCCTTTGAATACATTTATCGCGATGCGCTGGTTCAGGCTCGCTTTGCTATGGTTGTCGGTGCCTTCGACAACGAAAGGCCGTGAAGTTGTCATGGCTACGCGGATTTTACGAAAAAACTGGAGAAGAGAATGAAAACCTTTATGTCACGAGCGGCATTGGCTGGCCTGTTGATGGGCGTTTCGGTGCTGGCCAGTGCGGCTACGCCGGCACCCAAGGGTGCTGAAGTGTCCATCGTTTCTCCTAAGGATGGTGGGACGGTCCCGCAAACGTTCAAAATCAAATTCGCTGTTGAGAACGTGGCGTTGGCGCCAGCGGGCGATACCACCAAGAATACTGGCCACCACCATTTGCTGGTCGATGCCAAGGATGTAGTTGCAGCAGGTGCAGTCATTCCGGCAGATGCCAATCACGTTCATTTCGGCAAGGCGCAGACAGAAACCGAGCTGACGCTGACACCGGGCAAGCACACCTTGCAGTTGGAGTTGGGCGACATGAACCATATGGCCTTCGATCCGCCGATCGTCTCTGAGAAGATCACCGTCAACGTCAAGTAACGTTAGTAGCGCCCATGAAAAAGGAGACCCGAAGGTCTCCTTTTTTGTCGATCGAGTCGCGATCAGAACAACACGCGGCAACGAATGGTGCCGTTGATGTGCTGCAGCTTCTCTTGGGCGATTTCCGAGTAATCGGCGTCGACGTCGATCACGACGTAGCCGACTTTCTCGTTGGTCTGCAGGAACTGACCGGAGATGTTGATGCCGTTTTCGGCGAAGACCTTGTTGATCTCGCTCATCACACCCGGAATGTTCTCGTGGATGTGCAGCAGGCGGTGCTTGCCAGGGTGAGCCGGCAAAGCCACTTCCGGGAAGTTCACCGACGATACCGACGTACCGTTGTCGCTGTACTTGACCAGTTTTTCTGCCACTTCCAGACCGATGTTGGCTTGCGCTTCAGCGGTGGAACCACCGATGTGCGGGGTCAGGATCACGTTGTCCAGGCCACGCAGCGGGCTTTCGAACTCTTCGTCGTTGGAGCGAGGCTCCACCGGGAATACGTCGATGGCCGCGCCGATCAGGTGCTTGTCCTTGATCGCGTCCGCCAGGGCTTGCAATTCGACCACGGTGCCGCGAGCAGCGTTGATCAGGATGCCGCCCTTCTTGATGGAGCGGATTTCTTTCTCGCCGATCATCCACTGGGTTGCAGCGGTTTCCGGAACGTGCAGGGTGACGATGTCGGACATGCCCAGCAGCTCGTGCAGGTTGCCGACCTGGGTCGCGTTACCCAGTGGCAGCTTGGTCACGGTGTCGTAGAAGTACACCTGCATGCCCAGGCCTTCAGCCAGGACCGACAATTGAGTACCGATCGAGCCGTAACCGACGATGCCCAGCTTCTTGCCACGGATTTCGAAGGAGTTGGCTGCGCTCTTGATCCAGCCGCCACGGTGGCAGGAAGCGTTCTTCTCAGGGATGCCGCGCAGCAACAGGATCGCTTCGGCCAGCACCAGCTCGGCAACGGAGCGGGTGTTGGAGTACGGCGCGTTGAACACCGCGATACCGCGTTCGCGGGCAGCGTTCAGGTCAACCTGGTTGGTGCCGATGCAGAAACACCCAACAGCCACGAGCTTCTTCGCGTGATCGAAGATTTCTTCGGTCAGTTGAGTGCGAGAGCGAATGCCGATGAAGTGCGCATCAGCGATCTTTTCCTTCAACTGGGCTTCCGGCAGAGAACCGGTGAGGTACTCGATGCTGGTGTAGCCAGCCGACTTGAGAACGTCGACAGCCGATTGGTGGACGCCTTCGAGAAGAAGGAACTTGATCTTGCTCTTATCGAGAGAAGTCTTGCTCATCTGCGTAAACCTGTATCCCGGAGAAAAATGGCAGGAAATGGTCAACAGAGGCTGACCCGGACGGCAACTAAACCGTCGCCGCAGAACAGCCGTTGGGCACTATCCTGCGGGGTCGGTATGCTAGCATAAGCTCCCCGCTAAACACTCATTCCTGCGACGTGAAGCGTTCTCAGGATGACCATGAATTGTTCGAGAGTTCTGTCGATGACCAATCCTGCCTTGATTGAAGAGCTGAAGACCCTGGTTGAGCCTGGCAAGGTGCTGACCGATGCTGACTCCCTGAACGCTTACGGCAAGGATTGGACCAAGCACTTCGCCCCGGCCCCGACCGCCATCGTGTTCCCGAAGACCACCGAACAGGTCCAGGCCATCGTGCGTTGGGCCAATGAACGCAAGGTCGCGCTGGTGCCGTCCGGCGGTCGCACCGGGCTGTCCGCCGCTGCAGTGGCCGCGAATGGCGAAGTGGTCGTGTCGTTCGACTACATGAACCAGATCCTCGACGTAAACCTCACCGACCGCACCGCCGTTTGTCAGCCAGGCGTGGTCACTGAGCATCTGCAGAACGTCGCGGAAGAAAAAGGCCTGTACTACCCGGTGGACTTCGCGTCGGCCGGTTCCAGTCAAATTGGCGGCAACATCGGTACCAATGCCGGCGGGATCAAGGTGATTCGCTACGGCATGACCCGCAACTGGGTGGCCGGCATGAAAGTCGTCACCGGCAAGGGCGATCTGCTGGAACTGAACCGCGACCTGATCAAGAACGCTACTGGCTACGACCTGCGCCAGCTGTTCATCGGCGCTGAAGGCACCCTCGGTTTTGTGGTCGAAGCGACCATGCGCCTCGATCGCGCACCGAAAAACCTCACAGCGATGGTGCTCGGCACTGCCGATTTCGACTCGATCATGCCGGTGTTGCACGCGTTTCAGAGCAAGCTCGATCTGACTGCATTCGAATTCTTCTCCGACAAAGCCCTGGCCAAGATCATGGGCCGCGGAGACGTACCGGCGCCGTTTGAAACCGACTGCCCTTTCTACGCGCTGCTGGAATTCGAAGCGACCACCGAAGAAGTGGCCAACCACGCACTGGAAACCTTCGAACACTGCGTCGAGCAGGGTTGGGTGCTGGACGGCGTGATGAGCCAGAGCGAAACCCAGCTGCAGAACCTCTGGAAACTGCGTGAATACATTTCCGAAACCATCTCCCACTGGACGCCGTACAAAAACGACATTTCGGTCACTGTGTCGAAAGTCCCGGCGTTCCTGAAGGAAATCGACGCGATTGTCGGCGAACACTATCCGGACTTCGAAATCGTCTGGTTCGGCCACATCGGCGACGGCAACCTGCATTTGAACATCCTCAAGCCGGATAACCTGAGCAAGGACGAGTTCTTCGCCAAATGCGCGACCGTGAACAAGTGGGTGTTCGAAACCGTCGAGAAGTACAACGGTTCGATTTCCGCCGAACACGGCGTGGGCATGACCAAACGTGACTACTTGACCTATAGCCGCTCGCCGGTTGAGATCGAGTACATGAAAGCGGTCAAAGCGGTGTTCGACCCGAACGGCATCATGAACCCGGGCAAGATTTTCGCTGTTTGACTTTCGAACTTAAAAGCTACGAACCAGGAGTCGGTCAATGAGCTATCAGCACCAGTATGTCGACGGTACGCGTATCCACTTTCCTTTGGGTAAAGTGGTCTGCATCGGCCGCAACTACGCCGAACACGCCAAGGAGCTGGACAACCCGGTGCCAACGGAGCCTCTGCTGTTTATCAAGCCAGGCAGCTGCGTCGTGCCGCTGGAAGGCAGTTTCAGCATTCCGACCGAGCGCGGTTCGGTGCACTACGAAGCGGAAATCGCCGTGTTGATCGGCAAGCCTTTGTCGACCAAGCCAAGCCGTGAAGAAGTGCTGGACGCTATTTCAGGTTTCGCCCCGGCTCTGGACCTGACCCTGCGCGACAAGCAGGCCGAGCTGAAATTCAAGGGCTTGCCGTGGGAAATCGCCAAGTCCTTCGACGGCGCGGCCGTGATTGCGCCGTTCGTGTCCGGCAGCACCTTTGCTGACCTGACCGACATCGGCATTCGCCTGACCATCAACGGCGAAGTGCGCCAGGATGGCAACAGCAGCGCGATGCTCAACCCGATCGTGCCGATGATCCAGCACATGGCTGGCTGTTTTTCGCTGCAGGCGGGTGACGTGATCCTCACGGGCACGCCCGTGGGCGTCGGTCCGCTGAATGTCGGTGATGAATTGGTTATCGAATTGCCAGGTGCCAGCAGCTTCACCAGCAGCGTCCGCTAACACAGCGCCAACCCTGGTAGGAGCCAGCAAGCCGGCTCCTACAGGGGATTGTGTTTCTGCCTCATGCAAAGCGGCGCTCATGCAGGGCAATCCCGCCATTTGCCGTTTTTTTCACATCTTGTCTGGATAATTCCCGGGTTTGCGGCGTCTGAGCCGGTCCCAATTGTGCTATTACCCTTAGCCTGAATTTCTGGAACGCATCCCTTGAAGGCCACTCAACCGCTGCCCACGCTTAAAACTGCCCGTCGCCCGCGCTTTTTCATGCGTTGGTATGCCTGGCTTTTGCTGGTCGCGGCCGCTGCGTATGGCCTTGCATTTGCGATGCATTGGGATGATCGCGGTGTGCTCTGGGTGCTGGAGCGCTTTGAAAGCCCGGCCCAACGCGAAGAAAGTGTCTGGCTGCCGGATTACCGTGCGGTAATCGACGCCAAGCTGTTGCCGGGGATGGAAAAGGACGAAGCGTCCGACCTGGCGTACAACCCGCAAACCAAAACCCTGTTCTCGGTGATGGGCAAGAACCCGTTCCTGGTGGAGCTGACCTTGCAGGGCGACGTTCTGCGCAAAATGCCACTGGTGGGCTGGAGCAATCCGGAAGCCGTGACGGTCATGGGCAACGGTCTACTGGCCATCGTCGATGAGCGTGAGCACTTGCTGACCATCGTCAAGGTCGACGCCGATACCCGTGAGCTGAACATCGCCAACTTCCCGAAGTACGACCTCGGCCCATCGAAAGATCAGAACAAAGCCTTCGAAGCGGTCGTCTGGGATGCGCGCAATCAACAAATGCTACTGGGTGAGGAACGGCCACCGGCGCTGTTCACCTGGAAAAGCACCGACAGTCAGACGCTCACCGGCGACAAACAGAAGCTTGCGAGCGACGAGCTGGACATCCGCAACCTCTCGGCCCTGGCCATCGACCCACGCACCGGTCATACGCTGGTGTTGTCCGCCGACTCGCACTTGCTGCTGGAGCTGGACGAGAAAGGCGAGCAGGTCAGTTTCATGACCTTGCTGGGTGGTTTCAATGGCCTGAAGAGCACCATACCCCGCGCCGAAGGCGTGACCATGGACGACAATGGCGCGCTGTACATGGTGAGCGAGCCGAACCTGTTCTATCGTTTCGAAAAGCAACAGTGAACCTGTAGGAGCCGGTTTGCTGGCGATGGCATCACCGCGGCGAATCAGTCACACCGCGTTGATACCATCGCCAGCAAACCGGCTCCTACAGAAGATTTGTAGGAAACGCGTAACTCGGTTGTAGTCTCAGACTAATGGCCATTAAGCTTCAATTCAGACTGCCGTGGTATTTCATCCGTCCGTCCTGATCCCGAGCTTGCCTGAATGCGTCGACTTGTCCGTCCCAAACCCCTGATCCTGATCTTCTTGGTGATTGCGCTGATCGTGCTGGTTGCGTTCGGGCAGTACCTGCGGCTGTTCGAGCGGGCCTGGTTCAATCTGCATACGCTTTGGCAACCGGAGAACGAACAGTCCATCGGCCTGGGTCACTATCAGGTCACGGTCGAGGGCCGGGTCATCGAAGGCCTGGACGACGATGTGTCAGCGCTGACCTTCGATCCGGTGCGCAAAAGCCTCTTCACCGTCACCAACAAAAACTCCGAGCTGATCGAGTTGTCGCTGGAAGGCCAGATCATTCGGCGGATCGCGCTGGTCGGCTTCGGTGATCCGGAGGCGGTGGAGTTCATCAGCGCCGACACGTATGTGGTCACTGACGAGCGCCAGCAACGGCTGATCAAGATTCATCTGGAGAAGGACACGACGTTCCTCGATGCGGCGGATGCCGAACAGATAACCCTCGGCGTGCACATGAGCAGCAACAAGGGCTTCGAAGGCCTGGCTTACGACTCTGTGGGCAAGCGACTGTTTGTCGCCAAGGAGCGTGACCCGATGCTGATCTACGAAGTGCAGGGTTTTCCGCATTACAACCCGGAAAAGTCTTACGCGGTGCACGTGGTCAACAACCCCAAGCGTGATGCCGGGATGTTTGTGCGAGACCTGTCGAGTCTGCAATACGACGAGCGCAGCGGTCATTTGCTGGCGCTGTCCGACGAGTCGCGACTGATTCTGGAGCTGGATGTGGACGGGCGTCCGCTGAGCACCCTGTCACTGAACAAAGGGCGTCAGGGGTTGCAGAAGACGGTGCCGCAAGCGGAAGGGATCGCCATGGATGACGACAGTACGCTGTACCTGGTGAGCGAGCCGAACCTGTTCTACGTCTTCAAAAAACCGGCACAACCCTAATACATAAACACAGACTCTGTAGGAGCCGGCTTGCCGGCGATGAGGCCGTGACATTCAACTCTATGTTGCCTGTTACGCCGCTATCGCCAGCAAGCTGGCTCCTACAGTGTTTTGTGTCGGGCTTACCGGGCGCGCAGGGTTTTCACACCTTCGCTGGTGCCCAGCAACAGCAAATCCGCAGGTCGCGCCGCGAACAAACCGTTGGTCACCACGCCGACGATCGCGTTGATCTGCGTCTCCAGCTCCACTGGATTGGTGATCTGCATGTTGAACACATCCAGAATGATGTTGCCGTTGTCAGTCAACACGCCTTCACGGTAAACCGGGTCGCCGCCGAGCTTCACCAGCTCGCGCGCCACGTGGCTGCGGGCCATAGGGATCACTTCCACCGGTAGCGGGAACGCGCCGAGCACCGGCACCAGCTTGCTGCCATCGGCGATGCAAATGAAGGTCTTCGCCACGGCCGCGACGATCTTCTCGCGGGTCAGGGCTGCGCCGCCGCCCTTGATCAGGTTCAGGTGCTCGTCGCTTTCGTCGGCGCCGTCGACGTAGAACTCCAGATCGCTGACGGTATTCAGTTCATACACCGGAATGCCGTGGCCCTTGAGGCGCGCAGCGGTGGCTTCGGAGCTGGCAACGGCGCCGTCGAACGCACCTTTGTGTTTGGCCAGGGCGTCGATGAAGCAGTTGGCGGTGGAGCCGGTGCCGACCCCGACAATGCTCTTGTCGTCGAGTTTCGGGAGGATGAAGTCGACGGCGGCCTGGGCCACTGCCTGTTTGAGTTGATCCTGGGTCATGCGGGCTCCGAAAGCGGGCAAGGGGAGAACGGAAAGGCCGGCATTATAGCCCCATGCCGGGCTAAAACCTCTTGATTCGTGTGGTCGCCCGGTCGAAAGCCGGGTTAGACTCCTTGGCCCTGCCCAACCCGCTCAGTGATGCTTTCCGATGCTCGAACAGTACGTCAAAAAGATCCTCACCTCGCGCGTTTATGACGTTGCCGTAGAAACCCCATTGCAGATTGCCCGCCAGCTCTCCGAGCGGCTGGGCAACACCATTTTGCTCAAGCGTGAAGACTTGCAGCCGGTGTTCTCGTTCAAGATTCGAGGGGCCTACAACAAGCTCACGCAGCTGAGCGACGAAGAACGCGCACGCGGCGTAGTGACCGCTTCAGCGGGCAATCACGCGCAAGGCCTGGCCCTGGCGGCGAAAGTGCTCGGCGTCAAAGCCACCATCGTCATGCCCAAGACCACCCCGGAGATCAAAGTCGAAGGCGTGCGTTCCCGCGGCGGCAAAGTGGTGCTGCATGGGGATTCGTTCCCGGAAGCCCTGGCCTACTCGCTGAAGCTGGTCGACGAAAAGGGCTACGTCTACATTCACCCGTATGACGATCCCCACACCATTGCCGGGCAGGGCACGGTGGCCATGGAGATTCTGCGTCAGCACCCGGGGCGACTGGATGCAATCTTCGTCCCGGTGGGCGGCGGCGGGCTGATTGCCGGGATCGCGGCGTACGTGAAATACCTGCGACCGGAAATCAAAATCATCGGCGTCGAGCCGGACGACTCCAATTGCCTGCAAGCCGCCATGGCTGCGGGTGAGCGCGTGGTGTTGCCGACCGTAGGCATCTTCGCCGACGGCGTTGCGGTGGCTCAGATCGGTCAGCACACCTTCGACATCTGCAAAGACTATGTCGATGAAGTGATCACCGTCAGTACTGACGAGATCTGCGCAGCCATCAAGGATATCTACGACAATACCCGCTCAATCACTGAACCTGCCGGCGCCTTGGGCGTGGCCGGGATCAAGAAATACGTCGAGCAGCACGCTGTCACCGGGCACACCTTCGTCGCCATCGATTCCGGCGCCAACGTCAACTTCGACCGTTTGCGCCATGTCGCCGAACGCGCCGAATTGGGCGAAGGCCGCGAAGCGATCATTGCGGTGACCATCCCCGAGAAACCGGGCAGTTTCAAGGCGTTCTGCGAAGCCATCGGCAAACGCCAGATCACCGAATTCAACTACCGCTACAACACCGGCAGCGAAGCGCACATCTTCGTGGGCGTGCAGACGCACCCGGAAAACGATCCGCGCAGTGCGCTGCTTGCCAGCCTGACCGAGCAGGGTTTTCCGGTGCTGGACCTGACCGACAACGAACTGGCCAAGTTGCACATCCGGCACATGGTCGGTGGGCGCGCGGCGCAGGTGGTTGATGAAGTGGTGCTGCGCTTTGAATTCCCGGAGCGTCCGGGTGCGCTGTTCAACTTCCTCAGCAAGCTCGGCGGGCGCTGGAACATCTCGATGTTCCACTACCGTAACCACGGCGCGGCGGACGGTCGGGTGGTCGCAGGGCTGCAAGTACCTCACGAGGAGCGTCATCTGGTGCCGGCGGCGCTGGAAGAAATCGGCTACCCGTACTGGGACGAAAGCGACAACCCGGCCTATAAGCTGTTTCTCGGCTGAGCGGCTACGCTGATGGGCAGGTCATAAGGAAATCGAACAATGGAAACGTTAACTGCCCTGAAAATGGCTCACACCGCGGCGACGGCAATACTGTTGGGCTGTGCGCTGGGCCTGGGGATCTGGGTCTGGCAAACGCGGCGTAATGGCGATGTGACTGCTGCGGCACGCACGCTGCAGCGGCCACGAGTGTTCGTCTGGCTACTGATGGGTGTGGCGTTGCTGAGCATGCCGTTTACGGGCTGGTGGATGGTGCATCTGGTGGGCTGGCCGCTGGGGCAGACCTGGTTGCTGGCGTCCAGCGTGCTCTACACCGTGGCGGCGTTGGGCTGGTTCTGGTTGCTGGTGCGGCTTAACAAATTGCGTACTGCATCGGGAGGGAGCGGCAAGTTCACCTTTGCCCTTGCACTGCTCAGCTTTGTTTGTTTTATCGCGATTGCAGGGTTGATGGGCGCGAAGCCGGTTTAAGGGTTGGCACCAAGTCGCACCCATCGCTGGCAAGCCAGCTCCTACAGGTGTTGCGTCGTGCCGACATTTAGCGTTCGACCCAAAGCCTCTGTAGGAGCTGGCTTGCCTGCGATGGCGATATCAGCCGCGCAGACTAATTACCGGCCAGCCACGCTTCTCGGCTTCGGCGCGCAGGTTAGGATCCGGGTCAACCGCCACCGGATTCACCACTTGTTCCAGCAGCGGCAAATCATTCATCGAGTCGCTGTAGAAGTAACTGTCTTCCAGTGAATGCCCGGTCTCTTCCAGCCAGCGATTCAGCCGCGTCACTTTGCCTTCACGGAAGCACGGGATGTCGGTGCTGCGCCCGGTGTAGCGACCATCGACCATCTCGCACTCGGTGGCGATCAGGGTTTCGACGCCCAGGCGCTCGGCAATCGGCCCGGTTACAAAACGGTTGGTCGCGGTGATGATCACCAGTTTGTCACCCGCTTCGCGGTGCTGGGCCAGCAGCTCGATCGCCTTGGGCAGCACGATCGGTTCGATGCAATCGCGCATGTAATCGCTGTGCCATTGATCGAGCGTGGCCATTTCGGTACGGCCCAGGACTTCCAGGCAAAAGTTGAGGTAGGCGGCGTTGTCCAGCTTGCCGGCCAGGTAATCCTGATAGAACTCGTCGTTGCGTGTCTTGTAGGCGACGGCGTCGAGGAAGCCGCGTTCGCACAGGTAATCGCCCCAGGCGTGGTCACTGTCGCCGCCCAAAAGCGTGTTGTCCAAGTCGAATAAAGCCAGGCGCATTGCAGTTACTCGCTGAAAAGTCTGTAGAAAGGCGTCCAGAATACGGACTTTTCACAAGAGTGCACATAAGGTAGGCCGGCTCGTTGCTGCCTTCACAACCTTTGTGGAACAATGCGGCGACATGCGTTTGCGAGGTTGTTGCCGTGATCGACCCCGATGGTTTCCGCCCCAATGTCGGGATCATTCTCACGAATGATGCCGGACAGGTGCTATGGGCTCGCCGTATCAATCAAGATGCCTGGCAGTTTCCACAGGGTGGTATCAACCCTCAGGAGACGCCGGAAGACGCCTTGTACCGCGAGTTGAACGAAGAAGTGGGTCTGGAGCGCGAAGATGTTGAAATTCTCGCCTGCACCCGGGGCTGGTTGCGCTATCGTTTGCCGCAACGTCTGGTCCGTACCCACAGCCAACCGCTGTGCATCGGCCAGAAACAGAAATGGTTTCTCCTGCGCCTGATCTCCAACGAGCAGCGGGTGCGGATGGATTTGACCGGTAAACCGGAATTCGATGGCTGGCGCTGGGTCAGCTATTGGTATCCGTTGGGCCAGGTGGTGACATTCAAGCGCGAGGTGTATCGACGCGCTCTCAAAGAGCTTGCCCCGCGCCTTTTAGCGCGCGACTGACGACGGAGTTCGACCCCGAGCCATGCTCAATACGCTGCGCAAGATCGTCCAGGAAGTTAACTCCGCCAAGGATCTCAAGGCGGCGTTGGGGATTATTGTGTTGCGCGTCAAAGAGGCCATGGGCAGCCAGGTCTGCTCGGTCTACCTGCTTGACCCCGAGACCAACCGCTTCGTGCTGATGGCGACCGAGGGCTTGAACAAGCGCTCGATCGGCAAAGTCAGCATGGCACCCAACGAAGGTCTGGTCGGCCTGGTCGGCACGCGTGAAGAACCCCTGAACCTCGAAAATGCCGCGGATCACCCGCGCTACCGCTACTTCGCCGAGACCGGTGAAGAGCGCTATGCCTCATTCCTCGGCGCGCCGATCATTCACCACCGCCGCGTTGTCGGCGTGTTGGTCATTCAGCAAAAAGAACGTCGTCAGTTCGATGAAGGCGAAGAAGCCTTCCTCGTGACCATGAGCGCGCAGCTCGCCGGGGTTATCGCCCACGCCGAGGCCACCGGTTCGATCCGTGGCCTGGGCCGTCAGGGCAAAGGCATCCAGGAAGCCAAGTTCGTCGGCGTGCCAGGTTCGCCAGGTGCGGCGGTCGGTACGGCGGTGGTCATGTTGCCACCGGCTGATCTCGACGTGGTGCCGGACAAGACCATCACCGACATCGACGCCGAACTGGCGCTGTTCAAGACCGCCATCGAAGGCGTGCGCGCCGACATGCGTGCGTTGTCGGCCAAACTGGCCTCGCAGTTGCGCCCCGAAGAGCGGGCCTTGTTCGACGTCTACCTGATGATGCTCGCCGACGAGGCGCTGGGCAGCGAAGTGACCACGGTGATCAAGACCGGTCAGTGGGCCCAGGGCGCGTTGCGCCAAGTGGTTACCGAGCACGTCAATCGTTTCGAATTGATGGACGACGCCTACCTGCGTGAGCGCGCCTCGGACGTCAAGGACCTTGGCCGCCGTTTGCTCGCCTACTTGCAGGAAGAGCGCCAGCAGAATCTGGTCTACCCGGAAAAAACCATTCTGGTCAGCGAAGAACTGACGCCGGCAATGCTCGGCGAAGTGCCAGAAGGCACGCTGGTCGGTCTGGTCTCGGTTCTCGGCTCCGGTAACTCTCACGTCGCGATCCTTGCGCGGGCGATGGGCATCCCGACGGTGATGGGCCTGGTCGATCTGCCGTATGCCAAGGTCGACGGCATCGAATTGATCGTCGATGGCAATCGCGGCGAGGTCTACACCAACCCCAGCGACGTGCTGCGCAAGCAGTTCGCCGAGGTGGTGGAAGAAGAGAAGCAACTGGCGCTCGGTCTCGATTCCCTGCGCGACCTGCCGTGCGTGACCCTCGACGGTCACCGCATGCCGCTGTGGGTCAACACCGGCCTGCTGGCGGACGTGGCGCGGGCGCAAAAGCGCGGCGCCGAGGGTGTTGGTCTGTACCGCACCGAAGTGCCGTTCATGATCAACCAGCGTTTCCCGAGCGAAAAGGAACAACTGGCGATCTACCGTGAGCAGCTCGCCGCGTTCCACCCGCAACCGGTGACCATGCGCAGCCTGGACATCGGTGGCGACAAGTCGCTGTCGTACTTCCCGATCAAGGAAGACAACCCGTTCCTCGGCTGGCGTGGCATTCGCGTCACCCTCGATCACCCGGAAATCTTCCTGGTGCAGACCCGCGCCATGCTCAAGGCCAGCGAAGGCCTGAACAACCTGCGGATTCTGTTGCCGATGATCTCCGGCACCCACGAACTGGAAGAAGCCCTGCACCTGATACACCGCGCCTGGGGCGAAGTCCGCGACGAAGGCACCGACGTGCCGATGCCGCCGATTGGCGTGATGATCGAGATTCCGGCGGCGGTTTATCAGACCAAGGAACTGGCGCGGCAAGTGGACTTCCTGTCGGTCGGTTCCAACGACCTGACCCAGTACCTGCTGGCCGTGGACCGCAACAACCCACGGGTGGCCGACCTCTACGACTACCTGCACCCGGCGGTGCTCCAGGCGTTGCAGAACGTGGTGCGTGATGCCCATGCCGAAGGCAAGCCTGTGAGCATCTGCGGCGAGATGGCCGGTGATCCGGCGGCGGCGGTGCTACTGATGGCAATGGGCTTCGACAGCCTGTCGATGAACGCCACCAACCTGCCGAAGGTGAAGTGGATGCTGCGCCAGATCAACCTGAGCAAGGCCAAGGAATTGCTCGCGGAGCTGATGACCATCGACAACCCGCAAGTGATCCACAGTTCGCTGCAATTGGCGCTGAAGAACCTTGGGTTGGCGAAGATGGTCAATCCGGCTGCGGTCAAACCCCTCTGAATCTGCGGCGCTCCCATCGCGGGCAAGCCCGCTCCCACAGGAATTTAGGGTGAGCACAGATGTGTGAACACCATGGACCCTGTGGGAGCGGGCTTGCCCGCGATGGCGTCAGCCCTGACAAAACCATCTATATCCTGATCTCCACTTCCCCAAGATGCCCCCCATATGGCCCGAAACTCCTTTCGACCATATGTCGTGTCCCGTCTGCATGAACGATCAACGCCGTACTCGCCCGAGTCCCATAGCTCTGGCTGGCAATGAACACACTCGACAGCAACGCCTCGGTCGCCAACCCGACACCCGTGTCCGGCAGGTCTGCAAATGCTGCTGTCTGCGAATCACTGAGCAACGCCAATAACGCCTCCGGCTGCGGATCCTCCAGAACAGTCTCCAGCGCCGCCCGCGCCTTGAGCAACTTCGGCCACGGCGTATCCAGTCCCGCGTTCGACACCCCATACACCCCGGCCGGCAGCAGCACCGCTTCAGACTCCCGCGCATTGAAGTGCCACAGTTCATTGGCATTGCCGATCAGCAGGTTAAAACCGGCATATTCCAGCGAACGTCCGACAACGTCGTCCAAGTAATCATCAATTGGCATGTCCCCTCCCAGAAAACGCGCGACCAGTTCGCCTCGAGATTTTCGACCGGCCGGTTGATGGGGATCGCGAATATTGGTCAGCGCCGCGAAGCGCCCATTGGCGCCGACACCGATCCATGTGCCGCCGGCCTCGAGGTCGCGTCCGGCGTGGACGTGCGGCGCTTCGGGCCATGACGCCAGTGACAGGGTGGGACGGGCGTAGAATTCGTCGCGATTGGCGGCGACGATCAGCGGCTGGGCGTGACCCGGGCGCCAGGCAAAGACAATCAGGCACATAAGGTGGTCCTTGTGTGTTTTTTGCCCACTCTACGCAGTCATTGAGCGGGTATCCATCGCCATCCAGTGGAGCCGAAGGCCATGCATCCGTTACCATGCCGCTCTTCTTTGGGGGTCGTACATGGAATTTCTGCTCTATCTGGCGCTCGGCGCCTGCGCAGGCGTGCTGGCCGGACTGTTCGGCGTCGGCGGCGGAATTATCATCGTCCCGGTGCTGGTGTTCAGTTTCACCTTGCAGGGTTTCGACGCCTCGATCCTGACGCACCTGGCGGTCGGTACGTCCCTGGCAACGATCATCTTTACCTCGGTCAACGCGGTGCGCGAGCATCATCGCCGCGGCGCCGTGCGTTGGCCGATTTTTGCCTGGATGACCGTTGGCATCCTGCTCGGCGCCGGGTTCGGCGCGCTGACGGCCGAAGCGATATCCGGGCCAAACCTGCAGAAAATCATTGGCGTATTCGCCCTGGTCATCGCTGCGCAACTGGCGCTGGACGTCAAACCCAAGGCCAGCCGAACGGTGCCGGGGAAAGTCGGTCTGACCGTGGCCGGCACGGTGATTGGCTGGGCTTCGGCGATTTTCGGGATTGGTGGCGGTTCGCTGACCGTGCCGTTCCTGACCTGGCGCAGCGTGCCGATGCAGCAAGCGGTGGCGACGTCCTCGGCGTGCGGTCTGCCGATTGCGTTGGCCAGTGCATTAAGTTTCATGATTCTGGGCTGGCACGATCCGTTGCTGCCGGCCCATAGTCTCGGTTTTATTTATTTGCCGGCGCTGCTGGGGATCGCCCTGACCAGCATGGTCTTCGCCCGCCTCGGTGCGCGGCTGGCCCACAGGCTGTCGCCGAAGTTGCTGAAAAGACTGTTCGCCGCTTTGCTGTTCTGCGTGGGTTTGAATTTTCTGATCTGACCCATCGCACAATCCTGGCTTAATCCTGAGGTGGCAGCGTCGCCCGGGAATTTTGAAGCTTTCAACTCTAACGAGGAGTCGCAATGCTGCCTTACCCGCAGATCGACCCGGTGGCCCTGGCCATCGGTCCGCTGAAAATCCATTGGTACGGTTTGATGTACCTGATCGGCATCGGCGGTGCGTGGCTGCTGGCGTCGCGCCGGCTCAACCGTTTCGACCCGACCTGGACCAAGGAGAAACTTTCCGACATGGTCTTCTGGATGTCGATGGGCGTTATCGTCGGCGGTCGCCTGGGTTATGTGCTGTTCTACGATCTGAGTGCTTACCTGGCCAACCCGACGCTGATTTTCGAAGTGTGGAAGGGCGGCATGTCGTTCCACGGCGGCTTTATCGGCGTGATGCTGGCGGCGTTGTGGTTCGGTAAAAAGAACAACAAGTCGTTTTTCCAGTTAATGGACTTCGTCGCGCCGATGGTGCCGATCGGCCTGGGCGCCGGGCGTATTGGCAATTTCATCAACGCCGAGTTGTGGGGCAAGGCGACCGACGTGCCATGGGCAATGGTCTTTCCGACCGATCCGGCGCAACTGGCGCGTCACCCGTCGCAGCTGTATCAGTTCGCCCTGGAAGGCGTGGCGCTGTTCGCCATCCTCTGGCTGTTTTCGCGCAAGCCGCGGCCGACCATGGCGGTGTCCGGGATGTTCGCGCTGTTCTATGGCATCTTCCGGTTCATCGTCGAATTCGTCCGCGTGCCGGACGCGCAGCTGGGCTATCTGGCCTGGAACTGGCTGACCATGGGCCAAGTGCTCTGCGTGCCGATGATCGTCGGCGGTCTGTTCCTGATCTGGCTGGCGTATCACCGCGCCCCGGCAACTCCAGCGGCAGCCGTATAAATTCGAACCCCGGGGGCGACGGCCTCCGGGTTCAAGGACACAGGTAACTCATGAAGCAATATCTCGAACTGGTCGCCCACGTCATCAAGAACGGCACCAAACAGGCCAACCGCACCGGCGTGAACACCATCAGCTTCCCGGGCGCGATGCTGCGTTATGACCTGCAGGAAGGTTTTCCGGCGATCACTACGCGCAAAATGGCCTTCAAATCGGCCATCGGCGAGATGTGCGGTTTTCTGCGTGGGGTGAACAACGCCGCCGAATTCCGTGCGCTGGGCTGCAAGGTCTGGGACCAGAACGCCAACGAAAACGCACAATGGCTGGCCAACCCGTTCCGTCAGGGCGAAGACGACCTCGGCGAGATCTACGGCGTGCAATGGCGCAAATGGCCGGCGTACAAGCAGATCCCGGTCAGCAATCAAGCCGCCATCGAGCAGACCCTGAAGCAAGGCTACCGGCAGATTGCTGAAGGCGAAGAAGACGGTCAGGCCTACGTCGTCCTGTACAAGGCGATCGACCAGATCCGCCAGTGCGTCGACACCATCATCAAGGACCCGGGCAGCCGTCGCATCCTGTTCCACGGCTGGAACGTCGCGCAGCTCGATGAAATGGCCCTGCCGCCGTGCCACTTGCTGTACCAGTTCCACCCGAATGTCGAGACCAAAGAGATTTCTCTGACGCTCTACATCCGCTCCAACGACCTGGGGCTGGGCACGCCGTTCAACCTCACCGAAGGCGCTGCGCTGCTGAGCCTGATCGGTCGCCTGACCGGCTACACGCCGCGCTGGTTCACCTATTTCATCGGTGATGCTCACGTCTACGAAAACCATCTGGACATGCTCAACGAACAGCTCAAGCGCGAGCCGTTCCCGATGCCGAAGCTGGTGATCAGTGATCGTGTGCCGGAGTTTGCCAAGACCGGTGTTTATCAGCCGGAATGGCTTGAGTTGATCGAGCCGAGCGATTTTTCGCTAGAAGGCTACGAGCACCATCCGCCGATGACCGCTCCGATGGCGGTTTAAGTCTCAACACCGCACTAATTGTGGGAGCGGGCTTGCTCGCGAGGACGGTGTGTCAGACAACATTTCTGTCGACTGACACACCGTCTTCGCGAGCAAGCTCGCTCCCACATTTGGTTATGCGGTGGGTTTAATGGCCGTGACTGCGGCCCACATGTGAATGCTCAACCTCCGTCGCCACAACCCCGCCGCTCACTTCCAACCTTTGCAAAATCCCGCATTGATCAATTTCCGGCCCTTCGCCGCAGCGTTGGCGCAGGTCAAGCAGTTGTGCCTGTAACGCCAACAACCCATCGATCCGCGCTTTCACGTGGTGAATGTGCTCATCGATCAGCGCATTCACACTTTCACATTGATCCTGCGGACTGTCGCGCAAGGCCAGCAGGCTGCGGATTTCTTCCAGCGTCATGTCGAGGGTGCGGCAGTTGCGGATGAAGGTCAGGCGCTCGGCGTGGTCCTGGGTGTAGACGCGGTAGTTGCCGTCGCTGCGGGCCGGCTCCGGCAGGAGGTTTTCGCGCTCGTAATAGCGGATGGTTTCCACGCCGCAGTCCGTCAGTTTCGCCAGTTCTCCGATCTTCATGAGGGTCATCTCAAAATAGGTGCTTGACCCTATAGTGGCTACAGGGTCTTTACTTGGCAACAGGCACCTTCATGGACGCGACCCAATGAGCGATTCCCGACACACCCACACCCCCGAGGCTGGTCACGATCACGATCACGATCACGATCACGATCACAGCCACAAGCTGCAGCCTGTGCACAAGCATGACCATGGTGGTCATGGGGATTCCTGCTGCTCCTCAAAAGCGGCGGCGCCGGCGCTGATCAAACTTAGCGAAACGCCAACCGCCAATGCGCGGTTGAGCAGTTTCCGCATCGACGCGATGGACTGCCCGACCGAGCAGACGCTGATCCAGAACAAACTGGGCAAGCTCGCCGGTGTGCAGCAACTGGAATTCAACCTGATCAACCGCGTGCTGGGCGTCACTCACGACTTGCCAAGCACCGCGCCGATCATCGATGCGATCAAGTCCCTCGGCATGCAGGCCGAGCCGCTGGAGCAGGGTGTCGAAACACCCGCGCCGGCACCTGAGAAAAAACCGTGGTGGCCGTTGGCGCTGTCCGGCGTGACCGCGCTCGCCGCCGAAGTGATCCACTTCACCAGTGCGGCGCCCAACTGGGTGGTGGCAATCATCGCGCTGATTTCGATCCTCAGTGGCGGCCTCAGCACTTACAAAAAAGGCTGGATCGCACTCAAGAACCTCAACCTGAACATCAACGCATTGATGAGCATCGCGGTGACCGGCGCGGTCCTGATCGGGCAATGGCCGGAAGCGGCGATGGTGATGTTCCTGTTCACCGTGGCCGAGTTGATCGAGGCCAAGTCCCTGGACCGCGCGCGCAACGCCATCAGCGGCTTGATGCAGATGACGCCGGAGCAGGCGACGGTGCTGCAGGCCGACGGCAGTTGGGTTTTGCAGGACGTCAAAACCATCGAACTGGGTGCGCGGGTACGAGTTCGGCCCGGTGAGCGAGTGGGTCTGGATGGTGAAGTGGTGTCCGGCAGTTCAACCATCGATCAGGCGCCAATCACCGGGGAAAGCCTGCCGGTTGAGAAAACCATTGGCGACAAGGTTTTCGCCGGCACCATCAACCAGGCCGGTTCGCTGGAATACACCGTGACCGCTGCGGCCAACAATTCGACCCTGGCGCGGATCATCCACGCCGTCGAACAGGCGCAAGGCGCACGGGCACCGACCCAGCGTTTCGTTGACCAGTTTTCGAAAATCTACACCCCCACCGTGTTCATCTTCGCCCTCGCGGTGGCGGTGATTCCGCCGCTGTTCATGGGCGCAGTCTGGTTCGACTGGATCTACCGCGCACTGGTGTTGCTGGTGGTCGCATGCCCCTGCGCATTGGTGATTTCCACCCCGGTGACCATCGTCAGCGGCCTCGCGGCGGCGGCGCGCAAAGGGATTCTGGTCAAGGGCGGCGTTTATCTGGAAGGTGGTTACAAGCTGGATTACCTGGCCTTGGACAAGACCGGCACGATCACCCACGGCAAGCCGGTGCAGACTGATTATCTGTCGCTTGATCCGACGGCCGAGGCCTCGGCGCCGGCAATTGCGGCCGCATTGGCCGGCCGCTCGGACCACCCGGTGTCGCTGGCTATTGCCAACGCGGCTGTGGATAAATCGTTTTCCTCGCTCGTTGTGGATAACTTCGAAGCGCTCGCCGGTCGCGGGGTGCGCGGCGAGATCGACGGTAAGACCTACCACTTGGGCAACCACCGTTTGGTGGAAGAGCTGAATCTGTGTTCGCCCGCGCTGGAAGAAAAGCTGTTTGCGCTGGAGAAACAGGGCAAGTCCGTGGTGCTGCTGCTCGACAAATCCGGTCCCTTGGCGCTGTTTGCCGTGGCCGATACGGTCAAGGAATCCAGCCGCGAGGCGATCCAGCAGCTGCACGATCTGGGCATCAAGACCCTGATGCTCACCGGCGACAACGTCCACACCGCCCAGGCGATTGCCGCGCAGGTCGGCATCGACGAGGCCAAAGGCGATCTGCTGCCGACCGACAAACTGCAAGCCATCGAAGCACTTTATGCCCAGGGCCATCGCGTCGGCATGGTCGGCGACGGCATCAACGACGCCCCGGCGCTGGCCCGTGCCGAGATCGGTTTTGCCATGGCCGCCGCAGGCACCGATACCGCTATCGAGACCGCCGATGTCGCCCTGATGGACGACGATCTGCGCAAAATTCCCGCGTTTATCCGGTTGTCGCGGCAGACGTCGAGCATCCTCAAACAGAACATCGCCCTCGCATTGGTCATCAAGGCGATCTTTCTTGGGGTAACCTTCGCCGGGATCGCCACCATGTGGATGGCAGTGTTCGCCGACATGGGCGTGAGCCTGTTGGTGGTGTTCAACGGTTTGCGCCTGTTGCGCAAGTAAGCGATGAGGAGCGGGTGTGCTGAGTGCCGAGCTGAAGGCGTTTTACATGGTGGCCCGCCTGGGCAGCATTACCCTGGCGGCGAAAAAACTTGGCCTGAGCCAGCCCACCGTGACCACGCAGATCCGCAACCTGGAAAGCCAGTACTCGGTCGAACTGTTCTACCGTGGCGGCCGCCGCCTCAGTGTCAGCGATGAAGGTGCGCGGTTGTTGCCGATGGTCAAGGCGCTGTTGCAACAGGAAGCCGACATCGAGTTTTTCCTGCGTAACAGCGGCCAGGTCCAGGGCACGCTGCGCATCGCCGCCACCGCTCCGTATTACATCCTCGATCTGGTGAAGACCTTCCGCGAGCGCTTGCCGCAAGTGGAAGTGTCGGTGGAAATCGGCAACTCGCAGCAGGTCCTTGAAGCCTTGGAGGATTACCGGGTCGACGTCGCCGCTTCCTCGCAATTGCTTGATGATGCGCGACTGATTCGCCGGGTGCTCGGCAGCGATCCGCTGGTGTTGGCGGTGCATCGCAATCATCCGTTGGCGGTGCATGATCATGTGCCGCTGAGTGCGTTGGCCGGGCATACGTTGTTGATGCGTGAGTCCGGCTCGACCACTCGGCGGCTGACTGAAGAATTGCTGGCCAGTGCCGGGGTGAGTTTCGGGCCGTTGCTGGAGATTGGCAGCCGTGAGTCTATTCGTGAGGCGGTGCTGCGCAACATTGGGATCAGCATCATTGCCCGGCAGGAAGTACCGCATGATCCGCAGTTGCGTGTGCTGACCATCGAGAATGCGCCGCAGATTCCCGAGTATTTGTACTGCCTCAAGGAGCGCAAAGGCGCGCGGTTGCCGGCGGCGTTTCTCGGGTTGGCGCAGGAGATGGCGCCGGCCTGAGACTTTCGGCGAAGCTGATGGCCTCTTCGCGGGCAAGCCCGCTCCCACAGGGTTTTGTGGTGAGCACCAGATGTGTGAGCACCACTGCCCACTGTGGGAGCGGGCTTGCCCGCGAAGGCGTCAGTCCAGACACCACCTGCCTTGAAGGCCCAACCCAAATCCCCGAATACCACTATCAGCCGTTTTGGCCTCACTGCCACATGACGGACGCATTACATCCCTAGGATGAGCCCCATCTGCTTGATGAGGCCTGTCCATGAACCACTCCATCGCAACTGCCCTGACCAACCCCGGCGCCCCAATGAGGGTGCGTGGCGTGCAGAAGCGCTTCGGCGCCTTCACTGCGCTGGATAACGTTTCCCTCGACGTGGCGGCCGGTGAACTGGTGTGTCTGCTGGGGCCGTCGGGTTGTGGCAAAACCACCTTGCTGCGCTGCATCGCCGGTCTCGAGAAGCAGGACAGCGGCGAGTTGTACCTTGGCGATCGCGACGTCTCGCACCTGGCACCTCAGGCCCGGGACTACGGCATTCTGTTCCAGTCCTACGCGCTGTTCCCCAATCTCACCGTCGAAGCGAACATTGCCTACGGCCTCGCTGGTAGCGGTCGCGATGAAGTGCGCAAGCGTGTCGGTCAGATGCTGGAACTGGTCGGCCTGACCGGCAGCGAGAAAAAGTACCCCGGCCAATTGTCCGGCGGTCAGCAGCAACGGGTCGCACTGGCCCGCGCCTTGGCGCCGTCGCCGTCCTTGTTGCTGCTCGACGAACCGATGTCGGCCCTCGACGCCCGGGTTCGCGAGCACTTGTGCACCGAACTGCGCCAACTGCAGCGCAACCTCGGCATCACCACGCTGATGGTCACGCACAATCAAGACGAAGCCATGCTGATGGCCGATCGTATCGCTGTGATGAACAACGGCAAGGTCGAGCAGTACGCCACGCCGCAGGAAATCTACGACCGCCCGGCCACGCCGTTTGTGGCGGAGTTCGTCGGCCAAGGCAACTGGCTGCCATTCCAGCGCAGCAGCGACAGCCATGCGCAGGTTGGCGGGATGAACATGCGCTTGGCGGACGGCAGCGCCAAAGCCGCGTCAGGCCGGTTGTTCTGCCGGCCTGAGGCGATCAACGTCAACCCGCTGGTGCATGAGGAAAACCTGTTCCCGGCCAAGGTTCGCGAAATCACCTTCCTCGGCAACCGTTGCCGCATGAGTTTCGAACTCGATCAACTGCCGGGCCACGCATTGCTGGCGGAATTGGCGCCGGAAGCCATGCCGCGCCTCGGTGCGCAGCAAATCATGGTCGCCTTGCCGCCGCACAGCCTGCAGGTGTTTGCCTGATGAGCGCGCACATCGCGCTGCCGATCCCGCACAAGCAGGTTCGGCAGACCTCCCGTGCCGAGATCGGTGACCGGGTGTTCGTGGTCGGTGGCAAAGTGCTTTTACTGGTGTTGCTCTGCGTCGCGGTGTTGATGCCGTTGCTGGCGATCTTCTGGCGTGGCTTCAGCTCGGAAGCCGGGCAGGGCGGTGGTCTGGTCGCGGCGCGTGAACTGGTGACGAGTGCGAATTTTCACTGGCTGCTCGGCAATAGCCTGAAAGTGTCCCTCAGCGTCGCGGCCATTGTCGTACCGCTGGCCTACCTGTTTGCCTACGCGCTGCAACGCACGTTGATTCCGGGCAAAGGCATTTGGCGTGGGATGTCGTTGTTGCCGCTGATGGCGCCGTCGATGCTGCCGGGCATTGCACTGGTTTATCTGTTCGGCAACCAGGGCCTGTTGCGCGGTTTGCTCTCGGACAATATCTACGGCTTCTGGGGCATTGTTCTCGGTGAGGTGATCTACACCTTCCCACACGCCTTGATGATTTTGCTGTCGGCGCTGTCCCTGGCGGATGCGCGCCTCTTCGATGCCGCCTCCAGCATGGGCGCCAGTCCGGCCAAGGCCTTCCGCAGCATCACCTGGCCGGCGACGCGTCAGGCAGTGTTCGCAGCGTTCTGTTTGGTCTTCACCCTGACCATCACCGACTTCGGCGTGCCGGTGGTGGTTGGCGGCGACTATCAGGTGCTGGCGCTGGAAGCCTACAAAGCCGTGGTCGGCCAGCAACAATTCGGTCGCGGTGCATTGATCGGCATGGTCCTGTTGCTGCCGGCGCTGTTCAGCTTCGCGGTTGATGCCTGGTTGCGTCGGCGTCACGGTGACTCCATGAGCGGTCGTGCACAGGTCTTTCAACCGGTACCGTCGAAGCTGCGCGACGGTTGCTACCTGGCCATCGTGTTGCTGATCTGCGCGGTGTTGCTGTTGGTGTTCGGCATGGCGGTGTTCTCGTCGCTGGTGAAATTCTGGCCGTACAACCTGTCGCTGTCGCTCAACCATTACCAGTTCAACGACACGGCGGGTGGCGGTTGGCTGGCTTACGGCAACAGCGTGAAGATGGCCCTGTGCACGGCGTTGATCGGCAGCGTGCTGATCTTCACCGGCGCGTACCTGATGGAAAAAACCAAGGGCCAGCGCGGACTGAATCTGACCCTGCGCATGCTCAGTTTCGTACCGATGGCGGTGCCGGGTCTGGTGCTGGGCCTGGGTTACGTCTTCTTCTTCAACCTCAGCGACAACCCGCTGCATGTGCTCTACGGCACCATGACCCTGCTGGTGGTCTGCACCATTGCTCACTATTTGACCACCGCGCAAATGACCGCGACCACCGCGCTGCGTCAACTCGACGCCGAGTTCGAAGCCGCCGCGCTGTCGCTCAAAGCGCCGCTATACCGGCATTACCTGCGCGTCACCGTGCCGATCTGCCTGCCGGCGCTGCTGGACATCGTGCGCTACTTGTTCGTCTCGGCGATGACCACCGTCTCGGCGGCGATCTTCCTCTACAGCCCCGACACCCTCCTCGCGGCGGTGGCGGTGTTGAACATGGACGACGCCGGCAACGTTGGCGGCGCGGCGGCGATGTCGACCCTGATTCTGTTCACCTCGGCGGGCGTGTCGCTGCTGCTGGCCGGGGCCTCGCGCGGTTTGCTGCGCCGCTCCCAGGCCTGGCGGCAGACCGCGCCCGGTCACTGATTTCCACTCCCGCAACCTCAACTCAAAACAGGAAAAGATCATGTTCAAGCCCCTGGCCCTGGCCGCTGCTGTCCTCACCGCTTTCAGCCTGAACGCCTTCGCGGCGAAAACCGAGTTGACGGTGTACACCGCCCTCGAAGCCGAACAACTGAAGACCTACAAAGAAACGTTCGAAAAAGCCAACCCGGACGTCGAGATCAAGTGGGTGCGTGATTCCACCGGCATCATCACCGCCAAGCTGCTGGCGGAAAAAGCCCGCCCGCAGGCTGACGCGGTGTGGGGCCTGGCGGCATCGAGCCTGGCGATTCTCGATCAGCAAGGCATGCTGCAAAGCTACGCGCCGAAGGACCTGGGCAAGATCGGCGGCAACTACCGCGACGCCGCCAACCCTCCGGCGTGGGTCGGCATGGACGTCTGGGCCGCGACCATTTGCTTCAACACCGTCGAAGCCGAAAAGCAGGGGCTGAGCAAACCGGTGAGCTGGCAGGACCTGACCAAGCCTGAGTACAAAGGCAAGATCGTCATGCCCAACCCGGCCTCGTCCGGCACCGGTTTCCTCGACGTCAGCGCCTGGCTGCAAACCTTCGGCGAGAAGCAGGGCTGGCAGTACATGGATGACCTGCACCAGAACATCGGCCAGTACGTCCACTCCGGTTCCAAGCCTTGCAAACTGGCGGCGGCGGGGGAGTTTCCGATTGGTATTTCCTTTGAATACCCGGCTGTTCAGTTGAAGCGTCAGGGCGCACCGCTGGACATCATCCTGCCGAAAGAAGGTTTGGGCTGGGAGATCGAAGCAACGGCGGTGATCAAGGGCACCCCGCACGAAGACGCGGCGAAGAAGCTGGCTGACTTCTCGGCCAGCCCGGCGGCGATGGAGCTTTATAAAGAGAACTTCGCGGTGCTTGCACAGCCGGGGATTGCCAAGCCGCAGACTGAATTGCCGGCGGATTACGAGCAGCGTCTGATCAAGAACGACTTTGCCTGGGCGTCGAAAAATCGCGACGAGATCCTGAGCGAGTGGCGCAAGCGCTATGACGGCAAGTCCGAGAAAGTGGCTGCCAAGTAAGATCTCTATTGGCTGACAGGGCCTCATCGCTGGCAAGCCAGCTCCCACAGGGTCCGTGGTGTTCACAAAACCTGTGTTCACCCTAAATCCCTGTGGGAGCTGCGGTGCGACGTTTCGACTTGCCAGCGATGGCGGCTTTGAATTCAGGACAAATCCACATGACACACCACAACAACCTGCTGATCGTAGGCGCCGGCATTCTCGGCCTGTCCCACGCCTACGCTGCCGCCCGACGCGGTCTCAAGGTCACGGTTTTCGAACGCAGCGAAACGCCCTTGGGCGCCTCGGTGCGTAACTTCGGCCAAGCGCTGGTCACCGGCCAGCCACCCGGCCCGATGCTCGAACTGGCCAAGGCCAGCCGCGAGATCTGGGGCCAATGGGCGCAACTGGCTGGCCTGCAACTGAAACGCAACGGCTCGTACCTGTTCGCCCGCAGCGAAGCCGAAGAACACCTGCTGGAAGCTTTTTGCGCCGGACGCGCCGTGGAACACGGTTACCGCGTCGACCTGCTGCGCGGCGCCGCATTGCGTGACCTGTACGGCGGCCAGTTCCGTCATCACCGCGCCGCGTTACACGGGATGGACGATCAACAACTGTATTCCCGCGAAGCGATCCCGGCGTTGATCGATTACCTGCGCCGTGAAATGAACGTCGAGTTTCACTTCTCTACCCTCGTGCGCGACATCGAGCCGGGTCGTTTGCACAGCACCGCCGGCACCTTCAGCGCCGAGCAGATCATCGTCTGCTCCGGCCACGATTATCAGACCTTGCTCGCCGAGCCGATCGCCGCGCTTGACCCGCAAATCTGCCGCCTGCAAATGCTCCGCGCCCGACCGCAGATCAACCTCAACCTTCAACACGCGTTGCTCACTGGTTTGAGTTGCGTGCATTACGGCGCCTTCGCCGACCTGCCGGAAGCGGCGGCGGTGCAGGCGCAGATCCTGCGTGAAGAACCGCACTTGCACGAAAACGGTATTCACTTGCTGATCAGCCCGACGCCTTACGGCGAACTGATCATTGGCGATTCCCACCACTATGGCCGCGACCCCTCGCCATTCAACGCCGAGCAGGTCGACGACTGGATGATCGAACTGGCCGAGCAGACGCTGGGCTGCAAGGTGCAAGTGCTCGAACGCTGGCAGGGTGTCTATGGTTCGCGGGGGCCGGGGCCGTTCTCGTTCCTGCGGCCGATGCCGGGCGTGAGCGTGGCACTGATGCACACCGGCGTCGGCATGAGCGTCGGGCCCGCGATGGCCGAGCACAATGTCGCGACATTGTTGGGAGAGCGTTGATGGACCGCACTGCGCAAGTGATCGCCGAGGTGTTCGGTTTGTACGAGCGCTTTGGCGACAGCGATTACATCGGTGAGCCGGTGTCGCAGGTCGAGCACATGTCCCAGGCTGCGGAGCTGGCCATGGCGGAAGGCTTCGATGATGAAGTGGTGCTCGCCGCGTTCTTCCACGACATCGGGCACATCTGCGTCGAGGGTGCCGAGAACATGGGCGGTTTTGGCGTGGTCGGCCACGAGCAGTTGGGTGCTGAATACTTACGTCGCGCAGGTTTCAGCGAGCGTATGGCGCGGCTGGTGGAGTACCACGTTCAGGCCAAGCGTTATCTGACACTCAAAACGCCTGGGTACTACGCGCGATTGAGCGAAGCCAGCCGCCGGACCCTGGCGTATCAGGGCGGGGTGATGACCGAGGCGGAGGCTGAAGCGTTCGAACATGACCCGCTGTGCGCCGTCAGTTTGCGCATGCGGCATTGGGATGAGTTGGCCAAGGAAATGTGGGTGCCAGTGATTGATCTCGAAGTGTTAAAGGCAAAGGCATCGGCGCTGCTGGCCAAGGCCAGTGTTCCTTCAACTGAGAATCCCTTTACGGCTTGTCTTTAGCGAAACCCCTTACTTACTGTGGCGAAGTTGAGCCATGGCTCGCGTGTTTTCGAGCGGCTAGTGTTTGAGTGTCTTTATTGTTGAGGAACACTCATGCGCTATTTGAAAGTCACCGTTCAGGATCGGGTCGGCAATGGTCGGGCCGATTCTGTTCTGCTGCAGTTTTATGAATCCGCCTGTACACCCGGTGACGATGTCCTCGTCAACAAAGCCTTCGCACTGGATTTCGATGCCGATGGCAAAGTCGATTACAAAATGGGCGACGTCACTAATGACGATAAGGAAAACAGCGTTGACCAACGTCTGTTAAAGACCTTCGCCAATGCCTGTCTCAGACTCAACTGGTTCAACCCCGGCGCTTCTACAAAGCGTTATTTGAAAATGTTCACCGAGGATGTCGCCGGGGATGGCAGCCCGGATACGGTGCGTTTGCACTTTCACGAAGGCACGGGAAAACCGACGGACAAGACGCTGGCTTACACCGCGGCTGCCTACGACACCGATAACAATGGGAGACTGGACTGGTCGATCCACTTTGATATGGATAACGATGGCGATACGGATGCGGCGGATCGTGAGCTGGTGTCGTTGCTGAGTGATACCTACCTGAAGTTCAAATGGAAGTAAGCGTCGAAGTCTGAAGCAGGTCGCACCGTCGCTCCCGCAAGGAATAAGCATTTCCCTGTGGGCGCGACGGTGCGACCTGCTCGCGATGAGGTCCGCGCTTACACCTCAGAACTAAAGCTGCTGCGCCAACACCTCGATCTGCTCCTGCCGTTCCGCCTGATTCAACTTCGCGTGCGGGTTTAGCGACGACCACTGCGGATGTGCCCGAGCCTTGTTCAGGGCTTCTGGCAGTTTGCCTTCGCGCCAGCTCTTGTCCTGTGGCGTGGCGACTTGAATGCTGTCCATCGCCGCGTGCCCGCGCGCATTCAGCGCCTGAAGCAATTGCCGCTGACGCAGTGCCAAAAGCCGCAGCACACTGTCATCGACCGTCAATTCGCGCTGACCCTTGATCTTGCCCAGCAACCGGCTGCCATAACTGCGCGCGGTTTGCAGGGCGCCGCCGGCAATCGCGCCGGCCAGCGCGGCTGCGCCGAGGGTCAAGCCGCCCACCAGCAGATCCACCCCGGCCCCGGCTGCCGCACCCGCCGCGATGCCGCCGCCGACGCGCACGCCCAGTTGCTTGAGGGTTTCCGGGTTGAACAGGTCATCACCCCAGCGGCCATCGAGCAGCGGCAGATCACTGGCCGCCGCGTCCTGTGGGCGGAAGGCATAGAGTTTGAGCAGGGCTTCGACGCAGCGCTGTTCCCGTTGCCGAACGGCTTTGCGCAGTTCGCCGATCGCCTGTTGTTCCTGTTCCGCGTCGCTGACCACGCTGCGCCGACACGCCGCGCAATCGATCAACAATTCAGCAATCAGCCGCGCCGCACTTTGTTGGCGGGCCAGACGTTGGGCTTGTTGATCGGCGATCAAACGCTCCAGTTGCTCGCGAGAACTTTCCAGTAGCAGCGCCAGGCTTTCATAGAGTCGACGTTCGCCATCTTCCGGCGGCGCCACGCTGTCGAAACGCACCAGGGCATGTAAGCCCAGACGCGCCAGCGCTTCACGCCAATCCGGTTCGCGGTGGTTGGCGCTGCTGACAAAATTCAGCACCGGCAGCAATGGTTTGCCACAACTGGCCAGCACTTCCAGTTCGTCGCGGTACTTGGACAGCACCGGTTCGCGGGCGTCGATCACATAGAGGCCGGCATCGCAGGTGAGCAGCTGCCGCAGCACTTTGGCTTCCTGTTCGAACCGCTGCCGCGCTTCGCTGCCTTCAAGAAAACGCGCCAGCCGCGCCGGGCCATCGAGGCGTTCGCCAGGACGCTCCAGGCGTTCGAGGTAGTCGAGCAGGGCGATGGCGTCTTCCAGGCCCGGGGTGTCGAACAGGTCGAGCAAGGGCTCGCCGTCCACTGACAACCGCGCGCCTTCGACGTGTCGCGTGGTGCTCGGGCGATGGGAGACTTCGCCGAAACCGACATCACGGGTCAACGTGCGCAGCAACGAGGTTTTGCCGACGTTGGTGTGGCCGACCACGGCGAGCTTCAACGGCGCTTTCAACGAATCAGTCATGACCGGTCTCCAGCCAGCTCAACGGCGCGCAGTCGGCGAAGGGCAGGTTCAGTTGCTGCAACGCCACATGCCAGTCACCGAGGCGCTCGGCATCCAGCGCTTCGCCGGGCGGTGCTTGCAGCAACCAGACGCGGGTGGCACTGGCGTTGCGGGCCAGTTCGGCGATCAGTGCGAGACTGCCGCGATCCGGCGAGCGCCGTGGATCACAGGCGATGGCCAATCGGGCCGGGGGGAAACGGCTCAGCTGTTCAAGGAGTTTGTTGCGCGATTCGCGACTGTCGAGGATGCCAGCGTCGCTCACGGTTTTCGGCAGCGCTGGCGGCCACGGCCGTTGATCGTCCAGCTCGATGGCCACCAGCAACGCGCCGGCACTTTGCAGTTCGCTGACGGTGCTTTCGACGCGATGCAGATGCGCGGGCGCGGCGTCGCTGATGCCCAGGCGTTCGCTGGTGGGCATCAGCCGTTCGCGCAGTTGCGCGTAACCGGGTAGGTTCAGATCCAGACGCAACCTGGCGCGGCCACTTTTCCAGCGCCATAGGCACAACAGCGCCAACAACAACCTCGGCAAAACCCCGTAGACCAGCAACACGCCCACCAACCACGCGGCCCAGGCCTGACGAGCGCTTTCGATGTTCAGTGCGGCATCGCCACTGGCGCGGATCATTTCCACGGTGGGCACGCTAAAGCCCAGCAGCGCCGGCAGGGCGCCTAGAGCCTGGGTCATGGCGACGAACGTGTCGCCGCCGAGAAGGGTGGTTTCCCAGACGAAGCCATAGCGCCGGGTTGCCATGAGCATCAGCAGAATCACCAATGCGCTGAGCATCGCCAGCAACCACAGGCCATTGACCAACACACCGAGCGCCCAGCGATTGAGTTTTTGTCGTTGCAGCAACAACAGCAGGGCGGGTGCCAGTTGCGCGGCTTTGGCGTCGCGGGCGAGTTTTTCGCTGAGCCACAACCACAAGCGCCCCAGCGTTGCGCCATGTTCACCGGCAAACACCAGGCCCAGCGCCCAGCTCAGCAGCAGAATGAGGTTCAGCCCGAGCAGGCTGCCCAAGGCCCAGAACACATTGACCGGGGTTTGTCCGTCACCCAGCGCGGCAAACGCCAGACCGGCGCCGCTGACCACGGCCAGCACGGCCAACATCAGCAGCGCCAGTCGCGCGCCTTGCAGCCAATGTCTGAGGGCTTCGGTCAAACCGTCGCGCTCGGCCAGCCACAAGGCTCGATGTTGAATCCGTGTCGGCAGGTCGCCGCCCGCGCTACGGGCCAGTCGGTTGGCTTCCAGGTCATCCAGAGGGCCGGCGTGTTCTTCCCGCAGACGAATGGTTTCCGTCAGCCAGAGGTTATTCAGTTCAGTCACGCGGCATCCCGTCGCTCAATTGAGCTGTGAGCATAACCGCTGTGGCGCTTATCGGGGTACGGGAGGCTCTGGTATCCTCGCCGACATGACTAAATCACTCCCCCTCAGCCTGATCGCAGCCCTCGGTGAAAACCGTGTGATCGGCGTCGACAACAGCATGCCCTGGCACTTGCCCGGGGACTTCAAATACTTCAAGGCCACCACCCTCGGCAAGCCGATCATCATGGGTCGCAAGACCTGGGATTCCCTCGGTCGTCCGCTGCCGGGCCGGTTGAACATCGTGGTCAGCCGTCAGGCGGATCTGGTGCTGGAAGGCGCGGAGGTTTATCCGTCGCTGGAGGCTGCGGTGGTTCGCGCTGAAGAATGGGCGAAAGAGCAGGGCGTCGATGAACTGATGCTCATTGGCGGCGCGCAGCTGTATGCGCAAGGGTTGGCGCAGGCGGATCGGTTGTATTTGACGCGCGTGGCGTTGAGCCCGGACGGTGATGCGTGGTTTCCCGAGTTTGATTTGGACCAGTGGAAGTTGCTGTCGAATGTGCCGAATCCGGCCGAAGGCGACAAACCAGCGTACAGCTTCGAAGTCTGGGAAAAAATCTAAAAGCATCGCGGGCAAGCCCGCTCCCACAAGGACTTCCGGTGAGTCACACCGCGGAACCCTGTGGGAGCGGGCTTGCCCGCGAAGAGGCCCGCTCAGACAATGAAAGTCTTAAGCGTGAGCCAACTCCGAATGCTCATCCGCATCCAGCAATTCTTTATCCGTCTGCTGCATGATCTGGCTGGTCATCGCCCCGGCCGTGATCGAACCGCTCACGTTCAACGCCGTCCGCCCCATATCAATCAGCGGCTCCACCGATATCAGCAACGCCACCAGTGACACCGGCAAGCCCATCGCCGGCAACACGATCAGCGCCGCAAACGTTGCGCCGCCACCGACACCGGCCACACCGGCCGAGCTCAGCGTCACAATCGCCACCAACGTCGCGATCCACAGCGGGTCCAGCGGGTTGATGCCCACGGTCGGCGCCACCATCACCGCCAACATCGCCGGGTACAGACCGGCACAGCCGTTCTGGCCAATGGTCGCGCCGAACGAAGCGGCGAAACTGGCGATGGACTGCGGAATACCCAGGCGGCTGGTCTGCGCTTCGATGCTCAGCGGAATCGTCGCTGCACTCGAACGGCTGGTGAAGGCAAACGTCAGCACCGGCCAGATCTTACGGAAGAAGCGCAGCGGGTTGATCCCCGCCGCCGAGACCAGCACGCCGTGAACCACAAACATCAGCCCCAGGCCGATATAAGACACCACGACGAAACTGCCAAGCTTGATGATGTCTTGCAGGTTGGAACCGGCGACCACTTTGGTCATCAGCGCCAACACGCCGTACGGGGCCAGCTTCATCACCAGGCGCACCAGACGCATCACCCAGGCTTGCAGGGTGTCGATGGTGTTGATCACTTTCTGACCTTTTTCGACGTCATCTTTCAGCAGTTGCAGCGCGGCGACTCCGAGGAATGCAGCGAAGATCACCACACTGATGATCGACGTCGGCTTGGCGCGGGCCAGGTCGGCGAACGGGTTTTGCGGGATGAACGACAGCAGCAACTGCGGCACATTCAGGTCGGCGACCTTGCCGGCATAGTCGGTCTGAATGGTTTGCAGGCGGGCCATTTCCTGGGTGCCGGCGACCAGGCCTTCGGCGGTAAGGCCGAACAGGTTGGTCAAACCGATACCGATCAGCGCCGCGATGGCGGTGGTGAACAGCAGCGTGCCGATGGTCAGGAAGCTGATCTTGCCCAGCGACGAAGCGTTGTGCAGGCGGGCCACGGCACTGAGGATCGAGGCGAACACCAGCGGGATCACGATCATTTGCAGCAACTGCACATAACCGTTGCCCACCAGATCAAACCAGCCAATCGAGGCTTTCAATACCGGGTTGCCGGCACCGTAAATCGTGTGCAAAGCGACGCCGAACACCACGCCCAAAACCAAAGCGAGCAGGACTTTTTTAGCCAGGCTCCACGTCGTGTGACGGGTTTGTGCGAGTGCGACGAGCAGGGCGAGGAACACCAGCAGGTTGAGAATCAGCGGCAGATTCATTGGAACTCCCATTAGACATGTGCCAGCTGCCTTCCGGGGCAGCTGCGAACCGGCAAGCCTAACAGCTTGATTTTCAATGAATTAATATCAAAAAAGTCTGATAACTGTCGTTTTTGGAATAAGCGGATGTCGCTGTCGGGGATGCAACTGACGCGAAGGGGACGTGTACGGTCGCTGACAGACGAGGACTGTCACAGTTATTTGTTAGCGTCGATATCTTTGAATCAGGGAGAACCGCCGATGAAACTCGCACCGAAATTTCTGGCTGCTGCACTCTGTCTGGGCCTCGCCGGCCAGGTCTTCGCCACCGATTTGAAGCACTGGCCAGCCGATCAGGCCAAGGCGCTGGACGCGATGATCGCGGCGAACGCCAACAAGGGTAACTACGCGGTGTTCGACATGGACAACACCAGTTACCGCTATGACCTTGAAGAGTCGTTGCTGCCGTTCATGGAAAACAAGGGCCTGATCACTCGCGAGAAACTCGACCCCTCCCTGAAACTGATGCCGTTCAAGGACACCGCCGACCACAAGGAAAGCCTGTTCAGTTACTACTACCGTCTCTGCGAAGTCGACGACATGGTTTGCTACCCATGGGTCGCCCAGGTGTTCTCCGGTTTTACCCTCCAGGAACTCAAAGGCTATGTCGACGAGTTGATGGCCTCTGGCAAACCGGTGCCTGCGACTTATTACGAAGGCGACGTGGTCAAGAACCTCGACGTCAACCCGCCGAAAGTCTTCACCGGCCAGGCAGAGCTGTACAACAAGCTGATGGAGAACGGCATCGAGGTCTACGTGATGACCGCCGCTTCCGAAGAGCTGGTGCGTATGGTCGCCTCCGATCCGAAGTACGGCTACAACGTCAAACCGCAAAACGTGATCGGCGTAAGCCTGCTGCTCAAGGATCCCAAGTCCGGCGAACTGACCACGGCGCGCAAACAAATCACCGCTGGCAAGTATGACGAGAAGGCCAACCTTGGCCTCGAGTTGACCCCGTACCTGTGGACCCCGGCGACCTGGATGGCCGGCAAGCAAGCGGCGATCCTGACCTACATCGATGAATGGAAAAAACCGGTACTGGTCGGCGGCGACACCCCGAGCAGCGACGGTTACATGCTGTTCCACAGTGTCGACGTGGCCAAGGGCGGCATCCACTTGTGGGTCAACCGCAAGGACAAATACATGACCCAGATTAACGGCATGATGGCCAAGCACGCCGCAGCACAGGCCAAGGAAGGGTTGCCGGTGACGGCGGACAAGAACTGGGTGGTCGTGACACCGGCAGAGATTCAGTAAGACCGAGGCGCTTCAATCGCGGGCAAGCCCGCTCCCACAGGGATCTTGGGTGTTCACACAATCTGTGTTTCACCCGAGACCTTGTGGGAGCGGGCTTGCCCGCGATGGCGGCGTGACATTCACAGAGGTACTACTGCCAACCCGGCTTTGTTATCAAAACAATGCCCCGCACTTTGGCGGGGCATTTTTATATCTGCGACTGAAGCTTACAGCCCGTCGAGCATCGCCTTGTTACGCACAGCACCCTTGTCGGCGCTGGTCGCCAGCAGGGCGTAGGCCTTCAGTGCGGTGGTCACTTTACGTGGACGTTTTTCCACAGGCTTCCAGCCTTTCTGATCCTGCTCGGCACGGCGCCCGGCCATTTCTTCATCGCTGATCAACAGGTTGATCGAGCGGTTCGGAATGTCGATCAGCACTTTGTCGCCGTCCTGCACCAGGCCAATCGCGCCGCCAGCAGCGGCTTCTGGCGAAGCGTGGCCGATGGACAGGCCCGAAGTGCCGCCGGAGAAGCGACCGTCGGTGAGCAGGGCGCAGGCTTTGCCCAGGCCTTTGGATTTCAGGTACGACGTCGGGTACAGCATTTCCTGCATGCCCGGGCCGCCTTTCGGGCCTTCGTAACGGATGATCACGATGTCGCCGGCCTTCACTTCGTCCGCGAGGATGCCGCGTACGGCGCTGTCCTGGCTTTCGAAGATCTTCGCGTTGCCTTCGAACACGTGGATCGACTCGTCGACGCCGGCGGTTTTCACCACGCAGCCGTCGAGGGCGATGTTGCCGTAGAGAACCGCCAGGCCGCCTTCTTTCGAGTAGGCGTGTTCGACGCTACGGATGCAGCCGTTTTCACGGTCGTCGTCCAGGGTTTCCCAACGGGTCGACTGGCTGAACGCGGTTTGCGTCGGGATGCCCCCAGGGCCGGCCTTGAAGAAGTGATGCACCGCTTCGTCGTCGGTCTGGGTGATGTCCCACTTGGCGATGCCTTCAGCCAGGGTTTTGCTGTGCACGGTCGGCAGGTCGGTGTGCAGCAGACCACCACGGGACAGCGAGCCGAGGATGCTGAAGATCCCGCCGGCACGGTGCACGTCTTCCATGTGGTACTTCTGGATGTTCGGCGCAACTTTGCACAGTTGCGGCACGTGGCGCGAGAGGCGGTCGATGTCCTTCAGGTCGAAGTCGATCTCGGCTTCCTGGGCGGCGGCCAGCAAGTGCAGGATGGTGTTGGTGGAACCGCCCATGGCGATGTCCAGGGTCATGGCGTTTTCGAACGCCTTGAAGTTGGCGATGTTGCGCGGCAGTACCGACTCATCGTTGTCGGTGTAGTAACGTTTGCACAGCTCGACGATGGTGCGGCCAGCCTGGAGGAACAGCTGCTCGCGGTCGCTGTGGGTGGCCAGGGTCGAACCGTTGCCAGGCAAGGCCAGGCCCAATGCTTCAACCAGGCAATTCATCGAGTTGGCGGTGAACATGCCGGAGCACGAGCCGCACGTTGGGCAGGCGCTGCGCTCGTACTCGGCGACTTTCTCGTCAGAAGCGCTGGAGTCGGCGGCGATCACCATGGCGTCGACGAGGTCGAGGCCGTGGGAAGCGAGTTTGGTCTTGCCGGCTTCCATCGGGCCGCCGGACACGAAGATCACCGGGATGTTCAGGCGCAGGGCGGCCATCAGCATGCCTGGGGTGATCTTGTCGCAGTTGGAGATGCAGACGATGGCGTCGGCGCAGTGGGCGTTGACCATGTATTCGACGGAGTCGGCGATGATCTCGCGACTTGGCAGCGAATACAGCATGCCGTCGTGGCCCATGGCGATGCCGTCATCGACAGCGATGGTGTTGAATTCTTTCGCTACACCGCCGGCGCGTTCGATTTCGCGGGCGACCAGTTGGCCCAGGTCCTTGAGGTGGACGTGGCCCGGTACGAACTGGGTGAAGGAGTTGGCAATGGCGATGATCGGCTTTTTGAAGTCGTCATCTTTCATCCCCGTGGCGCGCCACAATGCGCGGGCACCGGCCATGTTGCGGCCGTGGGTGGATGTTTTCGAGCGGTAATCAGGCATGAAGCACTCCGGGCGGCTAATCAGGTATCAAAAGGGAAGTGAGCTTCTATTGACGTCTGGAACACTCAGAAATGGCCGTGTGTCCGGAAGTTGCCGATAACTTTGCGGGATCGCCGCGCGCTTCAGCTTGAGCTCATAAACCCGCCGGGGGATGACTGGCGATGAATGTCGCGATTCTACACGGCTGGCGTCAGGAGGGAATGCCGGGAAACGCTGATCCGGCGTCGGTGGCGCGAGCGGGATGACGACCGGCGTGTATCAACTCGCGTTCAGCGCCAGATTGCGCTGCATGATCAGCGCGTTCAGACCCAGACCTGCGGCGCTCAGGACCAGGAAACACAAGGCGAGCGCCGTGGTGAGGTCTTCCGAAGCGAGATTGATCACCACACTGATCACGCCGCCGCAGAAGAAGATCATCACGCCGCCGACCGATGAGGACGTACCGGCATCCTGTGGATAAAGGGTCATGGCTTTGGAATTGGCGATAGGCCGGGCAATGGTGGTGCCGGCCGTGCAAATGAGCATGGGGATCAGCACCGCCGCGGCAGTGAGCCCGAACTGATTGGCCAGCCACAGCATGACCAGCCCCGACAGGGCGATCAGCCCGAGGCCGATCACGATCTGCGAGTTGGCCGGCAGGCGCCGATGCAGCGCGCTGGCGACTATCCCGCCGAACACATAAGCCACGCCATACAGCAACAATGTCCAGGCGAATTCGTAGGGCGTGAGTGCCAGGCGCTCCATGAAAATGATCGGCGACATGACGATGAATGAAAAATGGCAGGCGAAGGCCAGGCCGGAAATAAGCCAGTAGCCCATGAAGCGTACGTCGGCACACAGCCGCCAATAGGCACTGAAAAAGCGAGCGGGCGGCGCCGTATGACTGCGCGGCGTTTCCTTGAGCAAGACGCCAGCCTTTATCCAGACAATGGCGGCCAACGCGATAAAGACATAGAAGCTGCCGTCCCAGCCCAGATGCATTTGCAGCCAGGTTCCGAGCAGCGGCGATATGGAAATGAACACCCCGCCGCCGGTCGTCATCCAGATCCTGATTCGCTCCTGTTCTTTGCCGACGAACAAATCCTGAATCAAGGCCTGCGACAGCACAAAGGAACCGCAACCCACGGCCTGAATGACGCGAAACACCAGGAACCCGCTGTATTCGCTGGAAAGCAGGCAACCGGTCGCGCCGACCATCGAGATGGCGATACCGGCCAGTAACAGGGTCTTGCGCCCCCACAAATCCGATAGCGGTCCGACCAGCACCACGGAGAGCCCAAGGCCAATGGCGAACAAGCTGACCGAAAGGGCAATGTCGGACGCGGAGGTACGGAAGTAGTCAGAGAGTGCGGGAAAAGAGGGGAGTACGACGTCCAGCGGGAAAACACCCAGCAGCGTCATCGTCATCAATAGCAGGATGAGCGAGGATTTTTTCGCGGTGTGCGTGGAAGGGTTCATCAACAACGCTCTCGATCCGTGAGGGGTGGCCGAGAGTTGACCTGATGGACATGGAAGTCAATGCAGGAGGTGTAGGACTGTTCCGAATCTATTGCGGGAGCGAGCTGACTCGCTCCCGCAATCAGGCAGCGATTAGCTGTTTGGCAGCAACCGGCAAGTAATGCTCTTGATGTAGCGCGTTTCAGCAATCGCCGGGTGCACCGGATGATCCGGACCCTGGCCGCCGCGTTCCAGCATCTGGATGTTGCGATCCAGGTGACGGGCGCTGGTCAGCAGGATGTTTTGCAGATCGTCTTCCGGCAGGTGCATCGAGCAGGATGCGCTGACCAGGATGCCGTCTTTGCTGAGCAGGCGCATGGCTTGCTCGTTCAGGCGACGGTAGGCGCCTTCACCGTTTTTCATGTCTTTCTTGCGTTTGATGAACGCCGGCGGGTCGGCCACGATCACGTCGAAACGTTCTTCGCTGGCTTTTAGCTCTTTCAGGGCTTCGAAGACGTCGCCTTCGATGCAGGTCATTTTTTCGGCGACACCGTTCAGCGCTGCGTTGCGCTCGACGCCGTCGAGGGCGAAGGCCGAAGCGTCGACGCAGAACACTTCACTGGCGCCGAACGCGGCCGCTTGCACGCCCCAGCCACCGATGTAGCTATAAAGGTCGAGCACGCGTTTGCCTTTGGCGTATGGGGCCAGGCGTGCGCGGTTCATGCGGTGGTCGTAGAACCAGCCGGTTTTCTGGCCCTGGATGACCGGCGCTTCGAATTTCACGCCGTTCTCTTCCAGCGCCACCCACTCTGGCACCAGGCCGAACACGGTCTCGACGTAGCGATTGAGGCCTTCGGCATCGCGAGCCGCAGAGTCGTTCTTGAACAGAATGCCGCTTGGCTTGAGCACTTGGGTCAACGCTGCGATCACGTTGTCTTTATGCGCTTCCATAGTCGCCGAAGCGATCTGCACCACGAGGATGTCGCCGAAACGGTCGACCACCAGGCCTGGCAGCAGGTCGGAATCGCCGTAGACCAGGCGATAAAACGGCTTGTCGAACAGGCGGTCACGCAGGGACAGGGCGACGTTCAGGCGATGCACCAGCAGCGATTTGTCCAGCGGCAACTTGATGTCGCGCGACAGCAGGCGGGCGCAGATCAGGTTGTTCGGGCTCATGGCAACGATGCCCAGCGGCTTGCCGCCGGCAGCTTCGAGGATCGCCTGGTCGCCGGCCTTGAAGCCGTGCAAAGGGGTCGCCGCTACATCGATTTCGTTGCTGTAGACCCACAAGTGACCGTTTCGCAGGCGACGGTCGGCGTTGGCTTTGAGGCGCAGGCTAGGCAGGGACATGACGTCGCTCCGGAAAAAAGAGCGGGAGTATAGCGTGTTGAGGGTGGTGGCGGGCCGGGTGGGCGATGAAACGCTGATGACGCCTTCGCCGGCAAGCCAGCGCCTCCAGGTCCACGTGATCCTGTAAACATTTGTATGAAACTTTGTCCGATCAGTCAGCCAGTGTGTCGGATCCAACTTTATAAAGGTTAGAATCGGCGCCTGTCCCAGAGTGTGTACTTATGTCCCAAGAGCTGACCACCGAACAGATCCAACAGTCCCTGCAAGGCATCAGCGTGCCGGCCCAGCCGCAGATCATGGTGGATCTGCAGATGGAGCAGTACATGCCCGACCCGGATCTGGAGGTGATCGCCAAGCTGATCTCCCAGGACCCTGGCCTCTCTGGTTCCCTGCTGAAAATCGTCAACTCGCCGTATTACGGCTTGAGCAACAAGATCGCTTCGATCCAGCGTGCGGTGAATCTGCTGGGCAGCCGTTCGATCATCAACCTGATCAACGCACAGTCGATCAAGGGTGAAATGAACGATGACACCATCGTCACCCTGAACCGTTTCTGGGACACCGCGCAGGATGTGGCGATGACCTGCCTGACCCTGGCCAAGCGCATCGGCGTCCAGGCGGGGGATGAAGCGTACGCCTTGGGCCTGTTCCACGACTGCGGCGTGCCGCTGATGTTGCAGCGCTTCCCTGACTACATGACGACACTCGAAGTGGCCTACGCCAACGCGAGCGCTGAATGCCGGGTGGTGGACACCGAGAATCGGGTGTTCAATACCAACCATGCGGTGGTGGGTTATTACACGGCGAAATCCTGGCGCCTGCCGGAGCACGTGAGCACCGCCATTGCCAACCACCACAACGCGCTGGCGATTTTCAGCGATGAGTCATCGCGCAACAGCCCGCTGAAAAACCTGTTGGCGATTCTGAAAATGGCCGAGCACATTTGTGCGTCCTACCGGGTACTGGGCAACCAGAACGAGGACCACGAATGGAACACCATCGCGCCGCTGGTGCTCGATTACGTCGGCCTCTCGGACTATGACTTCGAAACCCTCAAACAAACGATTCGCGACCTCGGCACTCACCGCTGAGTATCGTCAGAGCCTGATTCGAGTGCGCCATGCCTGAACTGCCAGAAGTCGAAACCACCCGCCGCGGAATTGCGCCTCACCTGGAAGGCCAGCGCGTCAGCCGGGTGATCGTGCGTGACCGTCGCCTGCGCTGGCCGATCCCCGAAGACCTAGATGTGCGTCTCTCCGGCCAGCGTATCGTGCTGGTGGAACGGCGCGCCAAGTACTTGCTGATCAACGCCGAAGTCGGCACGTTGATCAGCCATCTGGGCATGTCGGGCAATCTGCGTCTGGTGGAAGTCGGCATGCCGGCCGCCAAGCATGAGCATGTGGATATCGAGCTGGAGTCGGGCCTGGCATTGCGCTATACGGACCCGCGACGCTTTGGCGCGATGCTCTGGAGCCTCGATCCGCTCAACCACGAATTGCTGATTCGCCTGGGCCCGGAGCCGTTGACCGATCTGTTCGACGGTGAGCGCTTGTTCCAGCAATCCCGCAGGCGTTCGATGGCGGTCAAACCATTCATCATGGACAACGCGGTGGTGGTCGGCGTGGGCAATATCTACGCGACCGAAGCGCTGTTTGCGGCCGGGATCGATCCGCGTCGTGAGGCCAAGAGTATTTCCCGGGCACGCTATCTGAAATTGGCGATCGAGATCAAACGCATCCTGGCCGCCGCCATCGAGCGCGGCGGTACGACGTTGCGCGACTTTATCGGTGGCGATGGTCAGCCCGGTTATTTTCAGCAGGAATTGTTCGTGTACGGCCGTGGCAGTCAACCGTGCAAGGTCTGCGCAACAGAGCTGCGGGAAGTCAAACTCGGGCAGCGCGCCAGCGTCTTTTGCCCGCGCTGTCAGAGCTGATGCTCCTACGGTCTATAGTCAGTGTTCTCACTGCCTAGTCGAAGGACCGTGCCATGAACCTGTTTCGAACCCTTGCCGTCGTTTTGCTGCTGAGTGTCGGTGCGCCAGCGCTGGCAGCAAGTACCGGCAGCGGCGATCCGCGCTACACCATCCAGAATCCCCCCGCGTACGCCATGCTCGGCGACTTGCTGATTGCCCGACCCTTGCTGGTCGTGGCAACGGTGATCGGCGCGGGGGCGTTTGTGGTGTCGTTGCCGTTTACCGCGTTGGGCGGCAATGTCGGCGATGCAGGGCAGGCGTTGGTGGTTGACCCGGCGAAAGCAGCGTTCGTGCGGTGTCTGGGGTGTATCGGGGAGGGGTTTGAGCAGCGGGAGTGATCAGTCAGGTCTTCGGTGTGGCTGATGGCCTCTTCGCGAGCAAGCCCGCTCCCACAGGGGAGCGCGCAATACCTGTGGGAGCGGGCTTGCGCGCGATGGCGTCAGGACAGACACCGCACATTCAAGCCTTGCCGGTAATCACCCGATACTTCGCCATCAACTGCTCTTCAGTCTCCGGATGTGCCTCGTCCAATGGAATGCAATCCACCGGGCACACCTGCTGGCACTGAGGTTCGTCATAGTGGCCGACACACTGGGTGCACAGGTTCGGGTCGATCACGTAGATCTCTTCACCCTGGGAAATGGCGGCGTTCGGGCACTCGGGTTCGCAGACGTCGCAGTTGATGCAATCGTCGGTGATGATCAGGGACATGCTAACTCCAGCCGGGGCGGCAGGCCCGGGCGCTAAAAACCAATGCGCGCAATTGTGCCGCATTGGAGCTGTAGGAGCCAGCTTGCTGGCGATGGACGGGAGCGCGCCGCGTTCATTCAGGTAGCCCTCGCCACCGTTAACGTCCATCGTCGGAGCGCCGCCCGCAGCAAGCTGGCTCCTACAGGTTTATTTCTTGAAGCGTTCGGTCAGGGCGTCCGCCACCGCAGGGTGGACGAACTTGGTGATATCGCCACCCAGGGCCGCGATTTCACGGACCAGCGTCGAGGAGATGAACGAATAACGCTCGGACGGCGTAAGAAACAGGCTTTCCACATCCGGCGCCAGCTGACGGTTCATGTTGGCCAGCTGAAATTCGTATTCAAAGTCCGAGACCGCGCGCAAACCACGCAGGAACACGTTGGCGTTCTTCTCTTTGGCGAAGTGTGCCAACAGCGTCGAGAAACCGACGACTTCAACGTTCGGCAGATGTTTAGTGACCTCGCGGGCCAGCTCCACACGCTGTTCCAGGGGAAACAACGGGTTTTTCTTCGGGCTGGCGGCGACGGCGATGATCACATGATCGAACAGGCGCGCGGCGCGTTCGACCAAGTCGCCATGGCCCTTGGTAATAGGGTCGAAGGTACCTGGGTACAACACTCGGTTCATCGCGTCGTCCTGGCGGGAGTCCGTTGGGGAGTCGGATGGTATCGCAGCCTTCCCGGTCGGCCAAGTCGCCTTTTGGGTAAGAAAGCACTATAGACGATGGGAATATTCGCTCTTTTCATGGGTTTTTCAAACGTTCGGCCAGCGAAGTCGCCAGTTGCGCCGTCAGCCCGTAGACCGATAATTGCGGGTTTGCGCCAATGCTGGTGGGGAACAGCGAGCCGTCGTGGATCGACAGGTTGCTCAGTTGATGATGCCGGCCAAGGCTGTCGGTCACGGCGTTTTTCGGGTCTTCGCCCATGGCGCAACCGCCCATCACATGGGCACTGCCCAGGCGGGTGCGATACAACTCAAGGCTCAGGCCGTCGATCAGCGTGCGTGCTTCAGCCAGGGTTTTCACATAGTGCGCATCGGCGTGCATCGGCATCACGGCGTTGGCGCCACCGGCGAACTGGATTTCGGCCATGCTGTGGAAAGCGCGGCGCAAACCGTCCCAAGCGTAGGGTGAAACCTGATAATCGAGCACCGGCGTATTGTCACCGCGCAACTCGACACTGCCGCCGGGGCTGTCCGGGTGAAAGCCATCGCGCAGCAACGCCAGCATGGCGTGGGTATGCGGCAGGTTTTCCATGTGTCGGGCGCTTTCCTGGCCGAAACCACCGAGCAATGTTGCCGCCAAGGCCGGTTGCAGCGGCGGGACTTCGAGCTTGTAGGACATCTTGCCGGTCGTGCCGTCCTGCCATTGAAAATGGTCGGAATAGATCGATTGCGGTGCGCCGTAGAACGGGTTGATCACTTCGTCGAACAGCCCGGCGGACATGTTCACCAAATGCAGGAACGTGCGTTTGCCCAAACGTTTGTGCGGATCGGGCGCGTCGGAGCGCAACAGCAGCGCGGGGCTGTTGATCCCGCCGCCAGCCAGTACGTAATGCCGCGCCTTGACCGTGATCGTCTTGCCTGTGGGGGCGACGCAACGGTCATCCATCGCCACGCACTGCAGGCCCGTGACCTTGCCATCCTTGATCATCAGTTTCTCGGCGCGGGCCAGGTAAATCAGTTCGCCACCCTTTTCCAAGGTCGCTGGAATGGTCGTGACCATCATCGACTGTTTGGCGTTGGTCGGGCAGCCCATGCCGCAGTAGCCGAGATTCCAGCAACCGCGCACGTTGCGCGGGATCACGTGCCAGCTATAACCAAGCTGCTCGCAGCCCTTGCGGATCACGTCATTGTTGGCGTTGGGCGGAACCCTCCAGGGCGCGACGCCGAGACGCTGCTCCATTTTCTCGAACCATGGCGCCATCTCGGCCGGGCTGTGGCCTTTGACGTCGTGCTCCCTGGCCCAGTGTTCGAGCGTCGGCTCTGGGGTGCGGAAACTCGAAGTCCAGTTGATCAGCGTGGTGCCGCCCACCGCGCGGCCCTGAAGGATAGTGATCGCGCCGTCCTTGCTCATGCGGCCGATGCCTTCCTGATAGAGGCTGGTGTAGGCCTGGTCTTCAAGCATTTTGAAGTCGCTGCTGGTTTTGAGCGGACCTTCTTCGATCAGCAACACCTTGTAGCCGGCGGCGCTGAGGATTTCCGCGGTAGTACCGCCGCCCGCGCCGCTGCCGATGATCGCCACGTCCGCTTCGAGGGTCAGGTCCTGGGTCAGTTGCGAGCCGTTGTGGGTTTTCCAGCCACGGGCCATGCCTTCGCGGAACGGATCGGGTACGGGCATCTTTGGGTTCTCTTATTGTTTTTCGATTCTGTGGTGAAGCGGCTGACGCCTTCGCGGGCAAGCCCGCTCCCACAGGATTTAAGGTGGGCCACCCTTTTGTGAACGACTCGAACTCTGTGGGCTTGCCCGCGATTGGGTCGACCGGGTCTCAAACCGTTGGCGGCCCCGGATACCCGCAATGCGCCCACGATTCCGCGCGGCTGTACCACGCCATCATCACCAGTTGCAGCAGCGAACTGTGGCCCATGCGCAACAGGCTCAACGAACTGTTTTCCCAGCGTTCAAGAAAATGCCGAATCTCATCGGCACTGGCGTTCTCCCAACTGCCCCAAATCCCGGTCAACGGCCCGCGCGTCACGGCCATCCCCAGCACGTCGAACAATTGTCGGGTCAGCTTGAGCATTTCCGGCGACAGGTAATTCAGGCTGTGATCCAGGCCGCGCAGGGTCTGGTCGAGCGCCATCGGCATTTTCCCGGCGACCACGGCGCCATCGAGCATCACCGGAATCAGCGCCCGCAAAAACAGCAGATCGCCGCTGCGCAGCATCGCGAAACCGCTGGCCGGGAGGCTCGACGAACACCCGCTGAGGCTCGCGCCGAGTCCGGCGGTGGCCAGAAACGCACTCGCGCCGAGGCTGAATTTAAGCAAGCCGCGCCGTGACAGCGCGGGTGTATCGGACAGGCCTGGGCTCATTATTGTTATTACCCGACGGTGACGGTCGTTAGCGGATAAACAGCTTCTGGATCAGCTTCTGAATGGATTTGCCGTACGGCGGGTAGATCAATTTCGCCGCGTTGAAACGCTGTTTGATCAGCACACCCTTGGCCTTGCTGAACGTCAGGAAACCTTCGTGGCCGTGGTAATGGCCCATGCCCGAAGCGCCGATGCCGCCGAAGGGCATGTCGTCCTGCGCGACGTGCAGCAACGTGTCGTTCAGGCACACACCTCCGGAATGGGTTTCATGCAGGACGCGGTTTTGTTCGCGCTTGTCGTAGCCGAAGTAATACAGCGCCAGCGGACGAGGGCGTTGATTGACGTAGGCAAACGCCTCATCCAGATCCTTGTACGGAACGATCGGCAGCAGCGGACCGAAGATTTCGTCCTGCATCACCATCATCTCGTCAGTGACGTTGAGCAGCAGACTATGGCTCATGCGCCGGCCTTGGCCCTGGTCGAACAGCGGAATCAGCAGCGCACCTTTGCTGGTGGCATCGCTGATGTAGCCGTTGAGCCGGGCCAGTTGCCGGTCATTGATGATCGCGGTGTAGTCCGGGTTGTCAGCCAGTGTCGGATAAAACCCGCGAACCGCCTGACGGTAGGCTTCGACGAAAGAGCCCACGCGATCCTCCGGCACCAGCACGTAGTCCGGGGCGACGCAGGTTTGCCCGGCGTTGAGCGTCTTGCCGAACGCAATGCGTTCGGCAGCATCCTTCAACGGCACATCGCGAGAGACGATGGCTGGGGACTTGCCGCCCAGTTCCAGCGTCACCGGCGTCAGGTTTTCGGCCGCTGCGCGCATCACATGTTTGCCGATGCTGGTGGCGCCGGTGAACAGCAGGTGATCGAAACGCAAGCGGGAGAACGCTACGCCGATATCAGCCTCGCCGAGCACCACGCAAACCAGGTCTTCGGGAAAGATCCGGCCGAGCAACTCCTTGAGCAGCAGGCCGGTGGCGGGGGTCGACTCGCTGAGTTTGAGCATCACCCGATTGCCCGCCGACAATGCGCCAACCAACGGCCCGACGGCCAGATAAAGCGGGTAGTTCCACGGCACGATCACCCCGACCACGCCCAACGGTTGATAAACCACTTTGGCCGAGGCCGGCTGAAAGGCCATGCCGACCTTGCGCCGCGAAGGTTTCATCCAGCCATTGAGGTGTTGGCTGGCGTAATGAATGCCATGCAGGCTGGGCATCAGTTCCGCGAGCAAGGTTTCATCGGCGCTGCGGTGGCTGAAGTCCTGGCTGATCGCATCGATCAGGGCCTGACGTTCATTGCTCAGCAAATCGCGCAAGGCTTTGAGCCATTGCTGGCGCTGGGCGGCGGGCGGCATCGGGTTGGCGGCATAGGCTGCGCGCTGGGCGTCGAACCGGGTTTGAAGTTCCTCCAGGGGCTGCTGCAGGTTCTGCAGATAGGCGATGTCAGCAGTCATGGTCGGCTCCGGATTTTATTGTAATGAAGAGCTTTTTAGAGTCTATGCTCTATAAAGTCAAATGCCATCCTGGCATCGTGTTGTTTTATCCACTCGCGGTTAGGCCGTAAGATGCCCCTCAACGCACTCTGAATTAAAGCTCAAGCCATGGCCCCTCGGATCAAAACCAGCGAGCGCATCGTGCAGAACAGCCTGGAGCTGTTCAACCAGCAGGGCGAGCGCAGCATCAGCACCAACCACATTGCTGCCCACATGGAGATTTCTCCGGGCAACCTGTACTACCACTTCCCCAACAAGCAGGCGATCATCGCCGTGTTGTTCAGTGAGTACGAAAGCCTGGTGGACAGCTTCCTGCGCCCGCCCCAGGGGCGCGCCTCGACGGTTGAGGACAAGCGCTTCTACCTTCAGGAGTTGCTGGCGGCGATGTGGCGCTACCGGTTTTTGCACCGTGATCTGGAGCACTTGCTCGACAGCGATCCGGAACTGGCCGCCCGTTATCGGCGCTTTTCCCAGCGCTGCCTGATCCATGGCACGCACATCTACGCCGCCTTCGTCGACGCGGGCATCCTGCAAATGGACAAGGTGCAGATTGAATCCCTGACGCTCAATGCGTGGATCATCCTCACGTCCTGGGTGCGTTTTCTGTGCACCACGCGGGAAAACTCCAATCATCTGAGCGAGCAGGCGATTAAAAGAGGCGTGTATCAGGTGCTGGTGCTGGAGGCCGGCTTCGTCACCGATCAGTCTCGCGATGCGGTGAACGCGCTGTGCGAGGAGTATTACGTGCCGCTGGCCCAGGCGTTGGAAGAAGTGCAGTAGGATTCAAAATCGACACCCCCACAGGAGCCCGTTATGCCCATTGCGCAACTGATCAGCCCGCAAGCACTGGACCTGAAAAAGGACCCGCCGGGGTTGGTGATTCTTGATTGTCGTTTTGCCCTCGATGACCCGGACTACGGCCAGCGCAGCTATGCCGAAGGGCATATCGCCGGGTCGAGCTTCGCCGATCTTGAACGTGATTTGAGCGGGCCGGTGGTCAAGGGGGTGACCGGGCGTCATCCGTTGCCGCAACCTGTGGACTTGATAGAACGCCTGCAAGCCTGGGGCATCAATGCCGACAGTGATGTGGTTTTGTACGACGACGGTCCCGGTGCCTACGCGGCGCGGGCGTGGTGGTTGCTGGCCTGGCTGGGCAAGCGTGACGGCGTGTTTATCCTCGATGGCGGGCTCAAGGCGTGGCACGCGGCGGGTTTGCCCTTGAGTCTTGATGCTTGCGGTGCTGAACGTGGCACCTTCACGGGAAGCCCGGACAATGCGCTGTTGTTGAGCGCCGAACAGCTTCAGCAGCGTCTCGGCCGGCCCGATCTGACCTTGCTCGATGCGCGCGCCTTGCCGCGCTTCAAGGGCGAAGTGGAGCCGATCGACCCGATTGCCGGGCACATTCCCGGCGCGCAATGTGCGGCGTTCACCGACAACCTGGGGAGCGACGGGCGTTTTCTGCCGGCCGATCAGCTCAAGCAGCGGTTTGCCGCGAAACTCGGCAATCGTTCACCGACCGATCTGGTGGCGTATTGCGGTTCCGGCGTGACGGCGTGCCATAACCTGTTTGCGTTGTGCCTGGCGGGCTATCCATTGGGATCGTTGTATGCCGGGTCGTGGAGCGAATGGATCAACGAGCCTGCGCGGGGCGTCGCCACCGGCGAATAAACGCCCATCCCCTGTAGGAGCAAGCCGGCTCCTACAGTAATGCTCTGCGATACGCCCCCGGCCCCACCCCGTAAACCTGCTTGAACTGTCGACTCAGATGACTCTGGTCGGCAAACCCCAATTGCGTCGCTACCTCCAACGGCAAACAGCCTTTCTGCAATAACGCCCGCGCCCGAGCGATGCGCTGCTGCATCAACCAGGTGTGCGGTGGCATGCCCGTAGCGCTGCGAAACACCCGGGCGAAGTGAAAGGGCGACAGGTTGACCACTGCCGCGAGTTCCTCCAGCGATGGCGGTGCCGCCAATTGCGTTTGCAGCAGTTCCTTGGCCTGCGTCACCGCGCGGTGTTCCTTGCCGGGTTTTCCGGCGTCCGGAACGGAGGCGTGACGTTGCAGCAGCGACAACATCATCTCTCGCCAGGCTGTCTGCTGTTGCAGGGCGGTGGACGGCGTTTCGAGCAGACGATGCAGTTGGCAGAAGCCCTTCACCAGATCCGGATCGCGATACAGCGTGGCGCCAAATGCCGGCCAGTCGTGGGTCGGCAGTTCCAGCTCATCGAGCAGCGACAGAATCTTCCCGCTATCGGGGTAAAACGCCCGGTACAACCAACCGTCTTCCGTGCCTTTGTGCCCGGTGTGCAACTCGTCGGGGTTGATCAACACAAGCGTGCCGCTGCCCGCCAGGTGTTCGGCACCGCGATAGCGATACCGCTGGGCACCGGCCATGATCATCCCGATCACGTACCCGTCATGCACATGCGGGGCGAAACGGTGTTCGATGTAGCGCGCGGACAACAACTCGACCCCGGCCAGCGGCGTTGTTTGCCAGAAACGGATCGATTCGCCCTGATCGGTGTTCATCGGCTTACCCGCGACCCACGGTGGTCAGCCACTGCGGGATGCGCCGTTCCAGGTAGTAACCCGGCTGCCGGAACGAGCCATCGACGAAGCCGACATGCCCACCCTTGGCCTGCAATTCGAGTTGAGTGCAGGCAGACAGCTCCTCGGTTTGCGGCAGGCTGTGAGGAAATACGAAGGGGTCGTCGGCGGCCTGAATGATCAGCGTCGGCGTGCGAATCTCGCCCAGAAAGTAACGGCTCGAGGCGCGGCGATAGTAATCCTGCGCATCGGTGAAACCGTGCAACGGCGCGGTCACCCGGCCATCGAAATCCCAGAAGGTGCGCATGTTTTCCAGCGAGCCCAGCGCGGCCAATTCCGCCAGGCCATCTGTGCGCCCGTCATGCTGGAACTGTCGCTGTTTATTCTTGATGTAGCCCACCATCTCGCGCATGAAGTGCGCCTGGTAGACCTTCGAGAAACCTTGGCCGATACGGTCGGCGCACTGATCGAGGCGAAACGGCACCGACACCGCGACGGCACCGAGCAAGCCACTGTCGCTGCCGGTCTCGCCCAAGTGTTTGAGCAAAACGTTGCCGCCGAGGGAATAGCCGACCGCATACAGCGGCGCAAGTGGACGTTTGGCGCGCAGGTGCTTGACGGTTTCGGCCAAATCTTCGCTGGCGCCGGAATGGTAACTGCGCGGCAACAGATTCGGCTCGCCGGAGCAGCCACGCCAGTTCAGCGCAACGCTGGCCCAGCCTTGGGCGCCCAAGGCTTTTTGCACGCCGGCCACGTAAGGCGAATTGGAAGACCCGGTCAGGCCGTGCAACACCAGCACCAGCGGTGCATCGGCGCTGTGCGGACCGTGCCAGTCGAGGTCAAGAAAGTCGCCATCCTCGAGCCACAAGCGTTCGCGCTCGCGTTCGATGTGCGTGGTTTTGCGCCACAGCGGTCCCCACAAAGTTTGCAGGTGCGGGTTGCCGAGGCCGAAGGCAGGGGTGAAGCGTTCTGACGGAGGGGACACGATTGCTCTCGATGCAGCGGTGCGCAACCTGTGCACACCTTTTCAGGCCGGTCGGTTTACCGGCGATCTCTGACATACGTTGCCACAACGCGTCGTAGATGCGCCCGGATTTCTGCATTCCGATGCGGCGCAAGTCGCCTGACAGATTGAGTGATTACCTGGCAGGTTTGCCAGTAGGCTCCGGCAATGGCTTTTGCGGTACGGTCGGGCCTGTGCTGACGATGATTAATTTGTCCATGCTCAGGTGTTTGTTCAATGCGCTTTTGACTTGCTCTACGGTTAGGCGCTGAGACTGCAGCATGAAGTCGTCCAAGTGATTCAACGGCAGGTTGTAAAAGCCGATAGACGCCAGTTTCGAGACGATTTGTGCGTTGCTGGCAGTGGACTGCGGGAAGCTGCCCGCCAACTCGCGCTTGGCGTCATCAAGTTCTTTTTCGGTCGGGCCGGTTTCAAGGTAGTCGGCAAGCAGGTCCTGGACCAGTTTCAGCGTGCCTTCGCTCATTTCGGCGCGGGTCTGCAACTTGATCATGAACGGACCGCGCGCCTGCATCGGGGCGAAGGTCGAAACCACGCCGTACGTCAGGCCACGTTTCTCGCGCACTTCGCTCATCAGTCGAGTACCAAAGCCGCCGCCAAGGATCTGATTGCCCATGGACAGTGCCGCGTAGTCTGGATTGTCACGGTCGATGCCCAGTTGCGCGAGCATCAGAATGGTCTGTTTCGATGGGAATTCGATGTGGCTGATGCTGGCCTTGGGTTCCATCGGTTGCGGAATTTTCCCCAGGGCCTGGCCTTTGGGCAGGGTTGCGGATACCTGCGCGGCAATGGCTTCGGCTTCGGCACGGGACAAGTCGCCCACCAACGCGATCACCACGTTGCCGGCCGCGTAGGCTTTTTCGTGGAACGCGCGCAGCTGTGTCGGGGTGATGGACGGAATGGCGTGCGCCGTGCCATCGCTGGCGTGCGCGTACGGATGATCGCCATATAGGCGGTTCATCAACTCAAGGCTCGCCAGTTTGGCCGGCTCATGCTTCTGATCTTCGAAAGCGGCAAGGGTCTGATTGCGCAGGCGTGCGTGCGAATCGTCAGGGAAGGTCGGCTTGCCTGCGACTTCGGCGAAGAGCGTCAATGCCGGATCGCGTTTGTCCTTGGCACTGAGGCTGCGCAGGGAGACCTGCGCCGTATCCAGACCAGTGCCGGGGGCATACTGTGCGCCCAGGCTTTCGAAATCTTGGGCAATCGCGTTGGCATCCCTGCCGGCAACACCTTCGTTGAGCATCAAGTTTGTCAGCATGGCCAGACCCGGAGTGCCTCCATCCTGGCTGCTGCCGGCAGCGAAGGTCAGGCGCACGTCGAACATCGGTAGCCCTCGGGCTTCGGCGAACAATACTTTGGTGCCTTCGGCGGTGTTCCAAGTCTGAATATCAAGCGTGCGGTGACCTGGCGCCTGGCCGTCGAGTTCAGCCAGCGATTGCAGTCCTTGGTCGGAGTTTTCCTTGTCTGGTACTTTGCCGGCGCCGGACTCATCCCCATCCTCTGGCGCCGAACTTGTACCAGACCTGGGAGGCTACCACCGGTGCCCGATGATCCTCGCGCACAATGACCTTGAGGCCATTATCGAGTGTGAACTCGGTAGTTGAGCTGGAAGTTGTCTCGTTAGTTGATGCTTTCATTCCGTTAATAGTCCTTTGCGTCCATGCGAGTTGTTTCGCAAGTTCACAGTGAACTAAAGGAAAAGAACTAGGCAAACCGGGTATGTTGCTGTTTGAGAAATCGGCAGGGCGCTCTGGACGGACGGTTCTCCGTCCAGGCGATTCCTTTAAGAAGATATTTCAGCGCTTCGCTGCCACAGCGAGTAGTAGACGCGCCCGGATTTCTGCTCGCGATGCAGGCGCCAGTTCGCCGGCAAACCAAGCGTCGAAGGGGCGGTTTCGCTTTCGGTGTATACCCACGCATCGTCCGCCAGCCAATGGCGCTCTTCCAGCAGCGTGCAAACGGCCGGCAACAGGTTCTGGTTGAACGGTGGGTCGAGGAACACCACGTCATAAGCGCTCGCGGTCTGAGTCTCCAGATAGCGCAAGGCATCGGCCGTCTGAATCTGGCCGGTGGTGCAGCGCAGGGTGCCCAGATGTTCCTTGATGCTTGAGACCGCGATGTTGCTGGCGTCCAGCGCCTGGCCCATCGCCGCGCCACGGGACAGCGCCTCGAGGAACAACGCGCCGCTGCCGGCGAATGGATCAAGTACCTTGGCGCCGGCGATATAAGGCGCCAGCCAGTTGAACAGGGTTTCACGCACCCGGTCCGGCGTCGGACGCAAGCCCGGAGCATCGGGGAAGCTCAGCTTTCGGCTGCCCCATTCACCGCCGATGATGCGCAGTTGATTCACGCCGTTGTGCACGTTGTGAACAGGTTTTTTAGGACGAGTGGCCATTAATGCTCCGGAACCCCGAGCGGCTGCTCGGCAGGTTTATCAGTAGGGGCCGGTAACGGCTTTTGCGGCACGGTCGGGCCAGCGCTGACGATGACCATTTTGTCCGTGCTCAGGTGTTTGTTCAGTGCTGCTTTGACTTGCTCGACAGTCAGGCTCTGGGACTGCTGCATGAAGTCCTCCAGATAGCTCAACGGCAGGTTGTAGAAACCCATCGCGCCGAGCTGGCCGACGATGTCGGCATTGCTGGCGGTGGACAGCGGGAAGCTGCCGGCCAGTTCACGCTTGGCGTCGTCGAGTTCTTTCTCGGTCGGGCCGGTTTTAAGGTAGTCGGCGAGCACGTCCTGCACCAGTTTCAGCGTGCCTTCGCTCATTTCGGCGCGGGTTTGCAGGTTGATCATGAACGGGCCGCGCGCCTGCATCGGGGTGAAGCCCGAATACACGCCGTAGGTCAGACCACGCTTCTCGCGCACTTCGCTCATCAAGCGGGTGCCGAAGCCACCGCCGCCGAGGATCTGGTTGCCCATGGACAGCGCGGCGTAATCCGGATCGTCACGGTCGATGCCCAGTTGCGCGAGCATCAGGTTGGTCTGCTTGGACGGAAACTCGATGTGACCGATGCTGGCTTTCGGTTCGGCCGGTTGCGGCAGTTTCGCCAGCGCCGGGCCTTTTGGCAGCGCGCCGGAGACTTGCGCAGCCATCGCCTCCGCTTCGGCGCGGGACAGGTCGCCCACCAGCGCAATCACCACGTTGCCGGCGGCGTAGGCTTTCTCATGGAACGCCTTCAACTGAGCCAGAGTGATGGCTGGAACGGTTTTCGCCGTGCCATCGCTGGAATGCGCGTACGGGTGATCGCCGTACAAGCGGTTCATCAGCTCGATGCTGGCCAGTTTGCCGGGGTTCTGTTTCTGGTATTCGAAGCCGGCGAGCATCTGGTTCTTGATGCGCGCAAACGAATCGGCGGGGAAGGTCGGTTTGCCGACGACTTCAGAGAACAGCTTCAACGCGGGCTCGCGTTTGTCGGCGGCACTGAGGCTGCGCAGCGACGCCAGCGCCATGTCCTTGAACGCACCGTTGCCAAAATCGGCGCCCAGGCCTTCGAAGCCCTGAGCGATGGCGCCGACATCTTTGCCAGCCACGCCTTCGTTAAGCATCGCATTGGTCAGCACGGCCAGGCCTGGCGCATCGCCGTCCTGGCTGCTGCCGGCGGCGAAGATCAGGCGCATGTCGAACATCGGCAACTCGCGGGCTTCGACGAACAGCACCTTGGCGCCTTCGGCGGTGTTCCAGGTCTGCACGTTGAGCGTGCGGCGGCTCGGTGCCTTGCCGTCGAGTTCGGCCAGCGATTGCAGTTTCTGGCTGGACTTGGCCTTGTCGAGGGCTTCGCTGGCGTTGGAATCGGCGGTCTTGGAGAAATAGAAGACCGCAGAGCCGATCAGTGCGACAGCGATCAGGCCGATCAAGGCCAGACGTGGTTTTTTACGCTCACTCATGAGTCGTCTCCAGTGGCAGGACATGGGCGACGCTGAGACGTTCGCGGGTGAAATACAGCTTGGCGGCTTTCTGGATGTCGTCTGGCGTGACGCTTTCCAGTTCAGCCAGTTCGGTGTCCATCAGTTTCCACGACAGGCCGACGGTTTCCAGTTGGCCGATGGCAGTGGCCTGGCTGGTGATTGAATCGCGCTCGTAAACCAGGCCGGCAATCACTTGAGCCCGCACGCGCTCCAGCTCTTCGGTGGACGGCGCGGTGGTTTTCAGCTGTTCGAGCAGCTTCCACAAGCCCGCTTCGGCCTGGGCCATGGTTTTGTTTTTCTGCGTGTTCGGCGTTGCCGACAGGGTGAACAGGCTGTCGCCACGGGTGTAGGCGTCGTAACTCGACGAGCCGCCGGACACCAGCTCTTCGCCGCGCTCCAGTTGCGTCGGGATACGCCCGCTGTAGCCGCCGTCGAGCAGGGCCGAGATCAGGCGCAAGGCGTTGACCGAACGTTTGTCTTCGGCGGTGGCGATGCTCGGCACGTTGAAACCCAGCATCAGGCTCGGCAGTTGGGTCTGCACGTGCAGGGTAATCTGCCGTTCGCCGGGCTCGGCCAGTTCCATCGGTTTTTTCGCCGGCGGCACGTCACGTTTGGCGATCGGACCGAAGTAGCGTTGGGCCAGGGTTTTCACTTCGTCCGGCGTCACGTCGCCGACCACCACCAGCGTGGCGTTGTTCGGCACGTACCAGGACTGGTACCAGTGGCGCAGCTCTTCGACTTTCATGCGGTCCAGGTCTGCCATCCAGCCGATGGTCGGTGTGTGGTAGCCGCTGGCCGGGTAGGCCATGGCCTTGAAACGTTCGTAGGCCTTGGACATTGGCTTGTCGTCGGTACGCAAGCGCCGTTCTTCTTTAATGACTTCGATCTCGCGGGCGAACTCGTCGGCCGGCAGGCGCAGGCTGGCCATGCGATCGGCTTCCAGCTCGAAGGCCACGCCCAGACGGTCGCGGGCCAGCACCTGGTAATACGCGGTGAAGTCGTCGCTGGTGAAGGCGTTCTCTTCGGCGCCGAGGTCGCGCAGGATCAGCGAGGCTTCGCCCGGGCCGACTTTCTCGCTGCCCTTGAACATCATGTGTTCCAGCGCATGGGACAAACCGGTCTGACCCGGCGTCTCGTAGCTTGAACCGACCTTGTACCAGACCTGGGAAACCACCACCGGCGCGCGATGGTCTTCACGCACGACGACCTTCAGGCCGTTGTCGAGGGTGAACTCGTGGGTGGGTTGCGGATCGGCAGCGAGGGCTGAAAGTGGCAGACAAACTGTGCTGAACAGCAGGCCTGCAGCGCGGCGGGCTAGAGCATTCATTCGTTTTTAAACCTGTTGAGCTGCCCGCTTGGTCTTAGCGTCGGCGGGCGAGAGGGTGCTAGGATACTGATCCGTTTTACTGGCGGCCACGCCTATCAGGCCTTTGATCGGTCAGCAGGTTGTTTGGGTTTGCGCCGGAAGCTTTGAGTTTGTCAGCTAAACTCTGCGTTTTCGCCGACGATGCCGTTCCAGTCCTTCGTATTAGTCGACCTTTGAGGGGCTGTTTGCACCTCTACAAAATGTTGCGCGTGAACAAGCTGGGTCAATCGCAGTCTGTTCTGCATCGAATATTTATTTGCCGAGGCGCCCTTTGGCGCGTCGCTACTGTGAGATAGCCGTCCTCCATGTTTGGTTCCAACGACGACAAGAAAGCCCCAGCTGCGGCTGGCGAGAAGAAAAGCCTGTTCGGATGGCTGCGCAAAAAGCCGCAGGAAACCGTCGTCGAACAGCCACAACCCATTCCTGAGCCAGTACCTGCACCGGTAATAGATGAAGCGCCGGCGCCGGTTGTCTTGCCGATCGCCGAGCCGGTGTTGCAACCGGTGGTTGAGGCGGAACCTGAAGTCGTGGTGGCTGAGCAGCCGCTGAGGCCTGTCGCCGAGCCGTGGCTGACCTTGCCTGTGGCGGAAGAGCCAGTGTCGTTGGTCGAAGACGAATTGGCACCGCACATTACCCCGCCGATTCCGGCACCGACGGCGTTTGCGCCTGAGCCGGTTCAGGTTCCCGTGATTGCGCCGGTTGTTGTGGCCGAGCCAGCGCCGGTTGTTCCAGAGCCTGTGATGCCTGCATTCGTTGCTCCAGCCGCTCCGGTTGTTCAAGCGCCTGAGCCTGAGCCAGAGCCTGCGCCTGCGCCGGTTGTCGCTCCGGTTGCCGCCGCGCCCGTCGTGCCGGTCGAAACACCCGCCGAACCTGCGCGCACCGAAGAAACCAAAGCCGGTTTCTTCGCCCGTCTCAAGCAAGGCCTGTCCAAGACCAGCGCCAGCATCGGCGAAGGCATGGCCAGCCTGTTCCTCGGCAAAAAAATCATCGATGACGAGCTGCTCGAAGACATCGAAACCCGTCTGTTGACCGCCGACGTTGGCGTTGAAGCCACTTCGGTGATCATCCAGCGCCTGACCCAAAAGGTCGCGCGTAAAGAGCTGGCGGATGCCGACGCACTCTACAAGTCCCTGCAGGCTGAACTGGCGGCGATGCTCAAGCCCGTCGAGCAACCGCTGAAAATCACCTCGCAGAGCAAACCGTTCGTGATCCTCGTGGTCGGCGTCAACGGCGCCGGCAAGACCACCACCATCGGCAAACTGGCGAAGAAACTGCAACTCGAAGGCAAGAAAGTCATGCTGGCGGCGGGCGACACCTTCCGTGCCGCGGCGGTCGAGCAATTGCAGGTCTGGGGCGAGCGCAACAAAATTCCGGTGATTGCCCAGCACACCGGCGCTGACTCGGCTTCGGTGATCTTCGACGCCGTGCAGGCTGCCAAGGCCCGTGGCATTGACGTGCTGATCGCCGATACGGCCGGTCGCCTGCACACCAAAGACAACTTGATGGAAGAGCTGAAGAAAGTGCGCCGGGTCATCGGCAAGCTCGACGCCGACGCACCGCACGAAGTGCTGCTGGTGCTCGACGCCGGTACCGGGCAGAACGCCATCAGCCAGGCCAAGCAATTCAACCAGACCGTCGAACTGACCGGCCTGGCGCTGACTAAACTCGACGGCACCGCCAAGGGCGGGGTGATTTTTGCCCTGGCCAAGCAGTTTGGCCTGCCGATTCGCTACATCGGCGTCGGTGAAGGCATCGATGACTTGCGTACTTTTGAAGCAGAACCCTTTGTCCAGGCACTGTTTGCCGAGCGGGAGCGTTCATGATTCGTTTCGAACAGGTCGGTAAACGCTACCCGAACGGTCACGTCGGCTTGCATGAGCTGAGCTTTCGAGTCCGTCGGGGCGAATTCTTGTTTGTGACCGGCCACTCTGGCGCCGGTAAAAGCACCTTGTTGCGTCTGCTGCTGGCCATGGAACGGCCGACCACCGGCAAATTGCTGCTCGCCGGCCAGGACCTCGGCACCATCAGCAACGCGCAGATTCCTTACCTGCGTCGGCAGATCGGTGTGGTGTTCCAGAATCACCAGTTGCTGTTTGATCGCACGGTGTTCAATAACGTCGCATTGCCGTTGCAGATTCTGGGTCTGTCCAAAGCCGAGATTGCCAAGCGTGTGGATTCGGCCCTTGAGCGCGTGGCGCTGTCGGATAAAACCGATCTGTACCCCGGCGACCTGTCCACCGGCCAGCAACAGCGCGTCGGCATCGCCCGCGCCATCGTTCACCGTCCGGCCTTGCTGCTGGCGGATGAGCCGACCGGTAACCTCGACCCGCGTCTGGCGGCCGAGATCATGGGTGTGTTCGAAGACATCAACCGGCTGGGCACCAGCGTGCTGATCGCCAGCCACGACCTGGCCCTGATCGCCCGCATGCGCCACCGCATGCTGACCCTGCAACGCGGTCGACTGATCGGCGACGGGGAGGCGGGCGTATGAGTGCGACACGCAGCCCCAAGGTTTCCGAACGCGTGGCGCCGAAAGCCGCCGATCCGCAACCGCAGAAGAAAAAACGCGACGATGACGACGGCCCGGACTTTGCCACGCTGTTTCGTGCCTGGGTCGAAAGCCATCGCGCCAGTCTGGTGGACAGCCTGCGCCGCCTGGGCAAGCAGCCCATCGGCAGTTTCTTCACCTGCATGGTGATGGCGGTGGCCCTGAGTTTGCCAATGGGTCTGTCACTTTTGCTAAGTAATGTGGAGCGTCTCGGCGGTTCCTGGCAGCGAGCGGCGCAGATTTCCCTGTACCTGCAACTTGAGGTCAGCCCGGCTGAAGGCGAGTCGTTACGTGAACAGATCAAAGGCATGCCCGGCGTCGCCGATGCGGAATATGTCGGCCGCGATCAGGCACTGGAAGAGTTTCAGCAGCAGTCCGGCCTGGGCGAAGCGCTGAAGGAGCTGCCGGAAAACCCGCTGCCGGGCGTGGTGCTGGTGACGCCGAACGAAGTCGACAAACCCGCGCTTGAAGCATTACGACAAAAACTTTCCGAGCTGCCGAAGGTACAACAGGCACAACTTGATCTAGTCTGGGTCGAGCGTCTGGCAGCCATCCTCAAGCTGGGCGACCGTTTTGTCTTCGGTCTGACCGTGCTTCTGGTTTCTGCATTACTTTTGGTGATAGGCAATACCATTCGTCTTCATATTGAAAACCGCCGCACAGAGATAGAAGTGATTAAACTCGTCGGCGGCACTGACAGTTATGTGCGCAGGCCCTTTCTGTATATGGGCGCGTTGTATGGCTTCGGTGCAGGGATACTTTCCTGGGGCGTATTGGCGTTCGGCCTGAACTGGCTGAACGAGGCAGTGGTTGGACTGGCCGGTTTGTACGGCAGTAATTTTGCGCTGGCCGGAGTGCCAGCTGCCGACGGTCTGTCTCTCTTGCTTGGCGCGGTGCTGTTGGGGTATATCGGTGCATGGATTGCAGTCGCACGCCACCTGAGGGAGCTTGCGCCTAAGTAGTATCATTTTGCTCGTATTGACCTTTCAGCGTTTTTGGGAACTTGTCTTTCGGTTTCCGGTCAATTTTCGCAGTGCTGAACTGCACGAGTTTGTAAGACGGAGGTTTTTTCGTATGACCAATTCTTTGCAACCTGCATATGCTCTGGTCCCGGGTGCGAACCTGGAGGCTTATGTGCACACCGTGAACAGCATTCCATTGCTGACGCCGGAGCAGGAGCGTGAACTGGCCGAGAGTCTCTACTATGAGCAGGATTTGGGGGCGGCTCGGCAGATGGTGCTCGCCCACCTGCGTTTTGTCGTACATATCGCCCGTAGCTATTCCGGCTACGGTCTGGCTCAGGCCGACCTGATCCAGGAAGGTAACGTCGGGCTGATGAAGGCCGTCAAGCGCTTCAACCCGGAAATGGGTGTGCGTCTGGTGTCGTTCGCTGTGCACTGGATCAAGGCGGAAATTCACGAGTTCATCCTGCGCAACTGGCGCATTGTGAAAGTCGCGACCACCAAGGCCCAGCGCAAGCTGTTCTTCAACCTGCGCAGCCAGAAGAAACGCCTGGCGTGGCTCAACAACGAGGAAGTCCACCGTGTGGCGGAAAGCCTCGGCGTAGAGCCGCGTGAAGTGCGCGAGATGGAAAGTCGCCTGACCGGCCATGACATGGCCTTCGACCCGGCCGCAGAAGCGGACGATGACAGTGCTTTCCAATCGCCGGCCAACTATCTGGAAGACCACCGGTATGACCCGGCCCGTCAACTGGAAGATGCCGACTGGAGCGACAACTCCAACCACAACCTGCACGAAGCGCTGGAAGTGCTGGACGACCGCAGCCGTGACATTCTTTATCAGCGCTGGTTGGCTGAAGAGAAAGCCACGCTGCACGACCTGGCGCAGAAGTACAACGTGTCGGCCGAGCGTATTCGTCAGCTCGAGAAGAGTGCGATGAACAAGCTCAAGTTGTCGATCGCCGCCTAAGCTGCGCGAAGGCAATAAAGAACGCCCCGATCATTGATCGGGGCGTTTTTGTTTGTGCGGGGTTTCCTGCTTCACCTTGGCCCCTGTGGGAGCAGGCTTGCCCGCGAAAGCGGTGTGTCTGTGACTGTTGTGTTGACTGACACAACGCCTTCGCGGGCAAGCCCGCTCCCACAGGGCTCTTCAGTGTTCATAAAGTAGCGTTCGACTACTGAGCCCAAGGCGCCCGGCGCGAATCGTTGAGGCCCAGCAGATAGCTGTCGCCCCCCAACTGACTCATCTGCTGCCGGATCCAGCCAGCCCGTCGTGCAACATAGTTGGTCGGATGACTCGCACTCCAGACCCTTGGATTAGGCAGCACCGCAGCCAGCAAGCTTGATTGCTGGCGGCTAAGGCTTTTAGCGCCAACACCGAAGTGATGCCTGGCCGCCGCTTCCGCGCCAAACACCCCGTCATCCCACTCGACACTGTTCAGGTACACCTCAAGAATCCGCTGCTTGGGCCAGAACACTTCGATCAGCCCGGTAAACCAGGCTTCCAGACCTTTGCGCAACCAGCTACGGCCTGACCACAAAAACAGGTTCTTCGACACTTGCTGGCTCAAGGTGCTGGCGCCGCGCACCGAACCGCCCAGCTCGTTGTGCGCCAGTGCGGCGCGGATCGCACCCAGATCAAAACCCCAATGCTCCGGGAATTTCTGATCCTCTCCGGCAATCACCGCAACCTTCAGGTCGTCCGACATTTCATCCCAGGGTTTCCAGGTGCGTTGCAGGTCAATCGGTTCGCCGTCGAACCAGGATTCGATCTTGCGCTCGACCATCAGCGTCGTGCCCGGTGGCGGCACCACGCGAAAAATCAGCACCAGCAATACGCTGCCACCCGCGAACCAGAGCACGGCTTTTGTAAATCGTCGCAAAAATAAACGCAGCATATTGATGGCTTGGCCGAACCCGTTGAGCGGGCCATTATACAGACCCTGTTGATCGAGTCTGACTGGAGTTCTTCATGCTGCGTGGCTTTCTGATGCTGGCCGCTTTCTTCGGTTTCACTGGCGTTGCCCTTGGCGCATTCGCTGCCCATGGCTTGAAAAGCCGTCTGACGCCTGAATACCTGACGATCTTCCACACCGGCGTCACTTACCAGCTGGTGCATACCCTGGCGTTGCTGGGTGTTGCATTGCTCGCCACGCAGATTCCCGGCCGTTTGATTACGTGGGCCGGCGCTTCGTTTGCGATTGGCATCCTGTTGTTTTCCGGCAGCCTGTACCTGTTGACCACGACGGGTATCAGCAAGCTCGGGATCATCACACCCTTCGGCGGCCTGGCATTCCTGGTCGGTTGGTTCTGCCTGGGCCTTGCCGCCTGGCGGTTGAGCTGACCGGGTGGTCCATTTCATGACGAATGGCTTGGGTCGCCAAGACTGATCGGGCTAGAATGCCAGCCCCTAAAAATGATGGCGGCATTCGGCATGCGCATTCAGTTGAACGGCGAATCCCTTGAACTGCCCGACGGTGAAACCGTTGCGGCTCTGCTGACCCGTCTGGAACTCACCGGACGTCGGGTCGCGGTTGAACTCAACCTGGATATCGTCCCGCGCAGCCAACATGCTGAAACCACGCTGAACGATGGTGATTCCGTCGAGGTGGTGCACGCCATCGGCGGCGGCTAGTCGCCCGGCTCGCAAGGGCACAGAATTCTGCAAGAACCTCACCCCTACAGAGGATTTCCCATGAGCATCGTTCGTAGCGACAAGCCCTTCGTCCTGGCCGGTCGTACTTACCAGTCGCGTTTGCTGGTAGGCACCGGCAAGTACCGCGACATGGAAGAAACCCGCCTGGCCATCGAGGCCTCGGGTGCCGAGATCGTGACCTTCGCCGTGCGCCGCACCAACCTCGGCCAGAACCCGGGCGAACCGAACCTGCTCGAAGTCCTGTCGCCGGATCGCTACACCTTCTTGCCAAACACCGCCGGTTGCTTCGACGCGACCGAGGCTGTGCGCACCTGTCGCCTGGCCCGTGAGCTGCTCGGTGGCCACAACCTGGTGAAGCTGGAAGTGCTGGCGGATCAGAAAACCCTGTTCCCCAACGTGATCGAAACCCTCAAGGCCGCCGAAGTGCTGGTCAAGGAAGGCTTCGACGTGATGGTCTACACCAGCGATGATCCGATCATCGCCCGTCAACTGGCTGAAATCGGCGTTATCGCGGTGATGCCGCTGGCCGGCCTGATCGGCACGGGCCTGGGGATCTGCAACCCGTACAACCTGCAGATCATCCTCGAAGAAGCCAAGATTCCGGTGCTGGTGGACGCCGGTGTCGGCACAGCTTCCGACGCCACCATCGCCATGGAGCTGGGTTGCGAAGCGGTGCTGATGAACTCGGCCATCGCCCATGCCCAGCAGCCGATCATGATGGCTGAAGCCATGAAACACGCCATCGTTGCAGGCCGCCTGGCCTACCTCGCCGGCCGTATGCCGAAAAAACTCTATGCCAGCGCCTCTTCGCCGCTGGATGGTCTGATCAAGTAAGAGCCATTGATGACTGAATCAAACGACACGCCAATCCAGACGGAAGAAGGCGACGAGCGCCAACACCGCCGCATCAAGAGTTTCGTGATGCGCGCCGGACGCATGACCGAAGGCCAGCAAAAAGGCCTGGAACAGGGCACGCCGCTGTTCGTGCTGCCATTGGCTGATGCACCGGTGGACTTCGACCAGGTGTTCGGTCGCTCGGCGCCGCGTTCGCTGGAAATCGGTTTTGGCATGGGCCATTCGCTGCTGGAAATGGCCGCCGCTTCGCCGGAGCAGGATTTCATTGGCGTGGAAGTGCACCGGCCGGGCGTTGGGGCGCTGCTCAATGGCGTGCTGACTCAGGGCCTGACCAACCTGCGGGTCTACGATTGCGACGCAATCGAAGTGCTCAACCGTTGCATCGCCGACAACAGCCTCGATCGCCTGATGCTGTTTTTCCCGGACCCATGGCACAAGAGCCGTCACCACAAGCGCCGTATCGTTCAGGCGTCGTTCGCTGAACTGGTGCGCAGCAAGTTGAAGGTCGGCGGTGTGCTGCACATGGCCACCGATTGGGAACCGTACACCGAGTACATGCTGGAAGTGATGAACGTTGCGCCGGGTTATCGCAACCTCGCCGAAGACGGCAAGTGCGTGCCGCGCCCGGCTGAACGGCCGATCACCAAGTTCGAACGCCGTGGCGAACGACTGGGGCATGGCGTGTGGGACTTGAAGTTCGAAAAACTGTCCTGAGCCCTGCGCAATACCCAATGTGGGAGCGGGCTTGCTCGCGAAGGCGTCGTGTCAGTCAACATCAATGTTGAATGATCAACCGCTTTCGCGAGCAAGCCCGCTCCCACATTTGTTTTGTGTGTAGTGGAAGGTCAGCGGCGGTCGGCGACGACGCCGATCAGCACCAGCACCACCAACAACACCGGCGCCAGGCTGTAGTTGTTGAACTGGCTCAGGCCTTTGATGATCCACGGCGTGGCGTAGATCAGCGCGAGGCCGCTGCCGACCATGCACACCAGCGCGAGCAGCGGGACGCGCAAGGCGCCGGCGATGCTGCCCAGACGTTGGTCGACCCAGCCCTTGATGTCCGCGCCGAACAGCACCAGCAAACAGCCCACCAGCGCCAGAGAGATTTCCGACAGGTTGCTGCGGCTCCATCGGGATACGGTGGCAAGCAGGTCGAGTATCAAATCCATTCGTTTTCCCTTAAGGCTGAAATCAGCTCAGAAATGTTTGCAGCAAATCATTGAGAAACAGCTGTCCGCGCTCGGTGGCCGCCAGACGTGACGGTTCGACCTGCAACAGGCCGCTTTGTTCGGCGACCCGGCGGCCTTCGGCGAGGCTTTCCAGGCTCAGCCCGGTGCGTTCTGGATACAGCCGCGACTCGACCCCCTCAGTCAGACGCAAAGCGTTCATCAGGAATTCGAACGGCAGTTCATCGTTGGTCAGCGCTTTCTCGCCAGCCTTGAAGCTTTTTTCCGGGTTCAGATAATCCTTCGGCAGACGCGTCTTCCAGGTCCGCACAATGCGCCCGTCCGGATGACTGAGCTTGCCGTGAGCGCCGGCGCCGATGCCGATGAAGTCGCCGAAGCTCCAATAATTGAGGTTATGCCGCGCCGGACGACCGGGCTGGGCATACGCCGAGACTTCGTATTGTGCGTAACCGTGCTCGGCGAGCAGCGCCTGACCGGCTTCCTGAATGTCCCACAGTGTGTCGTCTTCCGGAAGCACAGGCGGCTGGTTCCAGAACACCGTGTTCGGTTCCAGGGTCAGCTGATACCAGGACAGGTGCGTCGGCTTCAGGGCGATGGCCTGGCGCAGGTCGCTCAGGGCATCGTCCAGCGACTGATCGGGCAAGCCGTGCATCAAGTCCAGGTTGAAGTTGTCGAACCCGGCCTGACGCGCCATGCCGGCGGCTCGCACCGCTTCATCGCCGTTGTGAATCCGCCCCAGTGCCTTGAGTTTCTCTTCCTGAAAACTCTGGATGCCGATCGACAGGCGATTGATGCCCAGTGCGCGGTAAGCAACGAACTTCTCTTGTTCGAAGGTGCCCGGATTGGCTTCCAGGGTGATTTCGATATCACTGGCAAACGGAATGCGCTGCTCTACGCCTTTGAGCAAGCGGCCCAAGGCCTCGGCGCTGAACAGGCTCGGCGTGCCGCCACCAAAGAAGATCGAACTCAGCTCACGGCCGTAGACCGCGTGCAGGTCCTGATCGAGGTCGGCCAGCAAGGCGTCGACGTATTCCTGCTCCGGCAGCACCGGGCTGGCGGTGTGGGAATTGAAGTCGCAATACGGGCATTTGCGCACACACCACGGAATATGGATGTACAGCGCCAGGGGCGGCAGCACGGGAAGCGCGGCCCGAGGCGATTGTGCGGCGCCGCCGAAGATCAGCGGCGACGCGGATGAGTCGTGGGTCATTTCAGGCCCAGACGCAGGCGCAGCAGATCCATTGCACGGGCGCGATGACTGATCTGGTTCTTGTCGCTCGGGCTCAGCTCGGCGCTGGAGCAATCGCGTTCCGGCACCCAGAACAGCGGATCGTAGCCAAAGCCGTGTTCACCACTGGCCTGGGTCAGGATGCGCCCATGCCACAGCCCTTCGCAAAGGATCGGCAGCGGATCATCAGCATGACGCACCAGCGCCAGCACACAGACGAACTGCGCGCCACGCTCGGCTTGCGGCACATCCTTCAAGGCATCGAGCAGTTTGGCGTTGTTCGCCGCGTCGCCCTGGCCATCGGCATAACGGGCCGAGTAGATCCCCGGCGCACCGCCGAGGAAATCCACCGCCAACCCGGAATCGTCGGCCAGCGCCGGCAGGCCGGAAATGCGCGCGGCATTGCGGGCCTTGAGGATGGCGTTCTCGACAAACGACAGGCCGGTTTCTTCAGGCTCGACGCTGCTGAACTCGCCGATCGAGCGCAATTGCACCGAGTCGCCGAGCATGGCCTGGAGTTCCTTGAGTTTGCCGGCGTTGTGGCTGGCCAGTACGAGTTGCGTGAAATTGATCATTCGCCGGGGAAAAGCTCTTGGTTGAAATTGATGGTGTTGATTTTGTCACCGTTCTGCACCTTGATCTCGAAGGTGCGGATTTCCTGCTGCTCGACCGGGTATTGCGCGATGTAGTAGACCGCGCCTTGTTCGGTGATCTGCTTGAATTTCAATGGCACAGTCTGGCTGGTGAGGTCTTTGACCGTGCCGCTGACGTTAGAGATCAGCGGTTTGCCGTCCTTGATCACCGAGACGTTGATCACGCCCTGGTGCTTGCTGCGGATCAGCTCGGCCGATTTGGCGATGTCCGGTGTCAGGAACGTGGAGTTGAAGGTGTTGTAGTGCACCGTCACGTCGCCAAAGGTTTCCTGGCGCTCGCCCTTGATGACGTCGGCGGCCATGGCGGTGACGCTCAGGCAGGCAGTGAGTAAAAACAGTGCTAGACGACCCATGATCGTTCTCCTTGGAATGTCGTGGTTCAGACCGCGACCTTGTGGTCTTGCAGCCCTGGACTGCTGACGCGGTAAATACCGATCTCACCTAACAGATTAGGCCATAGCTTACTGGCCCACCCGTGCCGATGCTGTTGATCCACGGCAAGCCGATCAATGACCTTGGCCTCACGTTCGCGGCAAAGTGCTTCAAAGTCTTCAAAGGTGCAGAAGTGGATGTTCGGCGTGTTGTACCAGGTGTACGGCAGAAACTCGGACACCGGCATCCGGCCCTTGCTCGCCAGGTACCAGCGGCAGCGCCAGTGACCGAAGTTGGGGAAGGTGATGATGCACTGGCGACCGACCCGCAGCATTTCGTCGAGGATCTTGTCCGGGTAGTGCACGGCTTGCAGCGCCTGGGTCATGACCACGATGTCGAAGCTGTTGCTGGCAAAGTTGCCGAGGCCCTTGTCCAGGTCCTGCTCGATCACGTTGATGCCCTTGGCCACGCACTCGGCGATGTTGTCCGGGTCGTTTTCCAGGCCGTAACCGGTGACTTGCTTGTTATCGCGCAGCCAGGTCAGCAGCTCGCCGTCACCGCAACCGAGGTCGAGTACGCGGCTGCCGGCGGGGATCCATTCCTGGATGATTTCCAGATCAGCTCTCATGGCTTTCTCACAACGTAATGCGGTTCATGTAATTGCTGAACGCCTGCAAGTAACGCGGGATCGGAATCAGGAAGGCGTCGTGGCCTTGCGGAGCGTCGATCTCGAGGTAGCACACGTCTTTCTTGGCCGCCATCAGCGCGTCCACCAGTTCCCGCGAGCGGGCCGGGGAGAAGCGCCAGTCGGTGGTGAAGGACATCACGCAGAACTTGGCCGAGGCGCCGGCGAAGGTTTTCGCCAGGTCATCGTCGAAGTTTGCCGCGGGGTCGAAGTAGTCCAGCGCCTTGGTCATCAGCAGGTACGTGTTGGCATCGAACCGACCGGAGAACTCTTCACCCTGATAACGCAGGTAGCTTTCTACCTGGAACTCGACGCTGTGGAAGTCATAGTTGAGCTTTTCGCTCTTCAGGCCGCGGCCGAATTTTTCGCCCATCGAGTCATCGGACAGGTAGGTGATGTGCCCGACCATCCGCGCCAGCATCAAGCCGCGCTTGGGGATCACGCCCGCTTCCTGGAACGAACCGCCGTGGAACTCAGGGTCGGTGAGGATCGCCTGGCGCGCCACTTCGTTGAAAGCGATGTTCTGCGCCGACAGTTTCGGTGCCGAGGCGATGGCCAGGCAGTGACGAATGCGATCGGGGTAGGTGATGCTCCACTGCATCGCCTGCATGCCGCCGAGGCTGCCGCCAATCACGGCGGCCCATTGGCTGATGCCGATGCGGTCGGCCAGACGCGCCTGGCTGTGCACCCAGTCTTCTACGGTCAGCACCGGGAAATCGGCGCCGAACGGCTTGCCGGTTTCCGGGTTGATGCTGCTCGGGCCGGTGGAGCCGTTGCAGCCGCCGAGGTTGTTCAGGCTGACCACGAAGAATTTGTGGGTGTCGATCGGCTTGCCGGGGCCGATGCAGCTGTCCCACCAACCGGGTTTGCGATCGTCGGGGCTGTGGAAACCGGCGGCGTGATGGTGACCGGACAAGGCGTGGCAAATCAGCACGGCGTTGCTCGCCGTGGCGTTCAGCGTGCCGTAGGTTTCGTAAATAAGGTCATACGCTGGGAGCGAACGGCCGCAGGCCAGGGCCAGGGGTTCGCTGAAGTGCGCCATTTGCGGCGTCACCAGACCAACAGAATCGGCGGGAAAGGCAGTTGGCATCGACCCTGCTCTCGTTGAAATGAGGCGTAAGTCTAAAGACCGGTGGGGTTAGCGGCAAGCGAAGGCCGGGCCTCAATTCATTCAGTTAGACCGAGGCGCGCCCATCGCGGGCAAGCCCGTTCCCACAGGTATTGTGCAATTCCTGTGGGAGCGGGCTTGCCCGCGATGAACGATGACTCGGTTTAACAGGTTATCGCCCGCTTCAGATCAACCCGAGCAGCCCTTGCGGCATCAGGGCAAAGTAGGCCAGGCGCGGGATCAGCCAGCTTTGCAGCAACTGGATCACGATAAACGCGAAGATCGGCGAAATGTCCAGGCCACCCAGGTTCGGAATGATCCGGCGGAACGGGGCGAGTACTGGTTCGGTAATCTGCGCGACCAGCTCGGCGCCCGGATTGTGGCTACCCGGGGCGACCCAGGACAGAATCACGCTGATGATCATCGCGTAGAACAGAATGTTCAAAAACAGCGAGAACAGTGCAATCAGCGACCAAGGCACCAACAGCACCCAGTCGACCATAAAGCCTTTGAGCGACACGATGACCGCGATCAACAGCATCTGCACGATCAGCGCCAGCACCAGTGACGACATGTCCAGCCCGAACATGCTCGGGATGACCCGGCGCAGCGGCTTGAGCAGCGGCTGGGTGGCCTTGACGATGAACTGGCAGAGCGGGTTGTAAAAGTTCGCCCGAACCAGTTGCAGGATGAAGCGCAACAGCACGATCAGCAGGTACAGGCTGCCCAGGGTTTTGATGATGAAAATGGCAGCGTCATTGAGTCCGAGCATCATTGATTCCTTTGTAAGAGCTGATTAGCGGCCAAGTTGCTCAGCCATTTCGGCCGAGCGGTGCGCAGCGGCGCCGAGTGCTTTTTCCACCAGCGCTTCGAAGCCGCCAGCCTGGAACGATTTGATTGCAGCTTCTGTAGTGCCCGCCGGCGAAGTGACGCGGCGACGCAGTTCAGCCGCGTCGACATCGCTGGCAACCGCCATGTGCGCGGCGCCCAGTGCGGTTTGCAGGGTCAGTTGCGCGGCGATATCGGCCGGCAGACCGAGTTTCACGCCGGCGGCGGTCATGGCTTCGATCAGCAGGAAGAAGTACGCAGGGCCCGAGCCGGAGACGGCGGTGACCGCGTCCAGTTGCTGCTCTTCGTTCAACCACAAGGCGATGCCAACGGCCGACAGCAGCTCTTGCGCCTGCTGGCGTTGTTCTGTGCTGACTTCGGCGGTGGCGAACAAACCGCTCACGCCCTGACGCAGCAGCGCCGGGGTGTTGGGCATGCAGCGCACGATCGGTTGCGCGCCGAGCCAGTTGTTCATGCTTGCGCAGGTAATGCCGGCGGCGATCGACACCACCAGTTGGTTCGGCTTCAAGCTCGGGCGAATAGCTTCGCAGACGGCTTTCATCGCTTGCGGTTTGACCGCCAGAACGACCACATCGGCGCCTTGAATCGCGTCGACGTTGTCGGCGAATACTTCGATGCCGTGTTCGGCGTTCACTTTGGCGCGGGTTTCAGCGCCCGGATCGCTGGCGCGCAGCTGCGTGGCGTCCAGACCTTTGGCGCGCAGGCCGCCGATCAGGCTCGCAGCCATGTTGCCGGCACCGATAAAGGCAATACGAGTCTTGCTCATGTCAGGTCCTTATAAAGAAAGCCATCAAGGCTGGCTGTAATCACGGGCGCCAAAGAGAGCCGTACCGATACGGACCCATGTGGCGCCTTGAGCGATGGCCGACTCGAGGTCGTGGCTCATGCCCATGGAAAGGGTGTCGAGCGGCAGGTTCAGGCTGGCTTGCAGGCTCTGCACGGCCGCAAATGCGGCGTCCTGGGCTGCGCGATCTTCCGTCGGTTCGGGAATCGCCATCAGCCCGCGCAGTTTGATGCGTGGCAGTTCGCTGATGGCCTTGGCCAAGGCCGGCAGATCGGCCGGGGTGCAGCCGGATTTGCTGGCTTCACCGCTGACGTTGACCTGGATGCAGACGTTCAGCGGCGGCAGATCGGCAGGACGTTGTTCGGACAGACGTTGTGCAATTTTCAAGCGATCCACGGAATGCACCCAGGCGAAGTGCTCGGCGATAGCCCGAGTCTTGTTCGATTGAATGGGGCCGATGAAGTGCCAGATCAAGGGCAGGTCGGCCAATTCGAGTTGTTTGCTCAGGGCTTCCTGCAAGTAGTTCTCGCCAAAGTCGCGCAGTCCGGCGGCATGCGCTTCGCGCAGGGCCTCGGCGGGCTTGGTCTTGCTCACGGCCAGTAGCTGGACGCTGTGCTCGTCGCGGTGGGCGGCAAGGGCGGCAGCCCGGATGCGTGAACTAACCAGGGCAATGTTGTCTGCTATCGTGGACATTCAAGAGGCGCCAGCGGGTCTGAGGTTGGCGGCATTCTACTGGAATTGAGGAGTGCTATGGATATCACTGAGCTGCTGGCTTTCAGCGCCAAGCAGGGCGCGTCCGACTTACACCTGTCGGCCGGCCTGCCACCGATGATTCGCGTCGACGGCGATGTACGGCGCATCAATCTGCCAGCCCTGGATCACAAGGAAGTTCAGGAGCTGGTCTACGACATCATGAACGACACCCAGCGGGTGGACTTCGAGAAGCACCTGGAAACCGATTTTTCCTTTGACGTGCCCGGAGTCGCACGCTTTCGGGTCAATGCGTTCAACCAGAACCGGGGCGCCGGCGCGGTGTTCCGGACCATTCCGTCGAAGGTCCTGAGCATGGATGACCTGGGGATGGGAGAAGTGTTTCGCAAGATTACCGACTCCCCCCGTGGTCTGGTGCTGGTCACCGGCCCGACCGGTTCCGGCAAGTCCACCACCCTGGCGGCAATGATCGACTACCTGAATAACAATCGTCATCACCACATCCTGACCATTGAAGACCCTATCGAGTTCGTCCACGAATCACGCAAATGCCTGATCAATCAGCGCGAAGTCCATCGCGATACCCGCAGCTTCGCCACGGCCTTGCGCTCGGCGTTGCGGGAGGACCCGGATGTGATTCTGGTGGGCGAGATGCGCGATCTGGAAACTATTCGTCTGGCGTTGACGGCTGCCGAGACCGGTCATCTGGTGTTCGGCACGTTGCACACTACGTCGGCGGCGAAAACCATCGACCGGGTGGTGGACGTGTTTCCGGGGGATGAGAAGTCGATGGTGCGTTCGATGCTGTCCGAGTCGTTGCTGGCGGTGGTGTCGCAGACGCTGGTGAAGAAGATCGGCGGCGGGCGTATTGCGGCGCACGAAATCATGCTGGGGACATCGGCGATCCGTAACCTGATCCGCGAGGACAAGGTGGCGCAGATGTACTCGTCGATTCAGACCGGCGGGAATCTGGGGATGCAAACGCTGGATATGTGCTTGAAGGATTTGGTGACCAAGGGCTTGATCAGCCGCGAGCATGCGCGGGAGAAGGCGCGGTCGCCGGATAATTTTTGACCGGGAGATGTGTAGTGCTTTCAATGGCCCCTTCGCGGGCAAGCCCGCTCCCACAAGGATTTATGGCGTACACAAATTGTGTGAACACCTCTGAAACCTGTGGGAGCGGGCTTGCTCGCGAAGGGTCCGGCATGTTCAAAGCAAAATCCCGGGTTGGGCCCGGGATTTGGAATCAGCGCTGAACAACCTGCAGCGTGTTCTTCTCTTTAGGCAGAACCCGCTTGGCTACCACGTAGTGGCTTTCCCAATACGGTTTCTTCAAGGTGTCGATGGTCACCGATTTGCCACGGCGTGGTGCGTGGATGAAGCGGTCATTGCCCAGGTAGATGGCAACGTGATTGACCCGGCGGCTCTTGATGTTGAAGAAAATCAGGTCGCCCGGCTTCAGATCCTTGCGATCGACTTTCTCGCCATGACCGCTGGCCATGGCGTTCGAGGTGCGCGGCAGGTCAAACGTGGCGTCGTTGAACGCGTATTTCACCAGGCCACTGCAATCGAACCCTTTACTTGGGCTGCTGCCGCCCCAACGGTAAGGTGTACCGAGGACGTTGACGGCGCGGCTCAGCACGTTGCTGCTTTCCTTGCTCGCCATCGGCGGGACAAGCTTGCTGCTGGCCTTGCTCAGCGAAGTCGATGGCTTGGCCGTTTGTTTGTTTTTGCTCGAAGGAGCAGAAACATGGGATTTTGGGGTGTAACCATTAACGTTAGGAAGACGTTGCTCACGATTGGTGGCGTGGGCGGCCAGTGGCATCAAAAGGCAAATGGTTAGCCATGTCTTGAAAAATGGACGCATTAGGCAAGGCTCATATGGGTTAGCGCGAAACTTTATAACAGCTTTTTTTGTCATTCCGAGGCCGTTGGTCGATTCAACCTGGCGGTCAACGGAACCAAATACGCTGCAAATGGACGCCATTGTCGGACAGAAGTCAGGTGCTATAAGGGTTTGACGGCAAACAAGGTAACACTTGCCATACGTCGGCCACCTGTAAAAAAGTCACAAAGAATTCAAGAATATTTATCTATCGTGTGATTCGAGGTCATTCATGAACACCTATCAACACCCGGTTCCACATCAAGATACCCACAGCAAAGTGATCGGATACCTGCTGTGGATTTTCGGTTTTACCGGTGCTCACCGCTTTTATTACGGCAAGCCGGTGACCGGGACGATCTGGTTTTTCACCTTCGGTTTGTTGGGTATCGGCTGGCTGATCGACGTCTTTCTGATCCCGGCCATGGACCGTGAAGCGGACCTGCGTTTTACCGCCGGGCCTATCGAATACAACGTAGCGTGGATTCTGCTGACGTTTCTGGGGGTGTTCGGCGTGCATCGGATGTATCAGGGGAAATGGATCAGCGGTTTGCTGTACCTGGTGACGGGCGGGTTGTTCTTTCTGGGGGTTTTGTATGACTTCTGGACGCTGAATGATCAGGTTTCTGTGCGTAACGCGCAGAATCGCGGCACCTTCCAGTAAGTCATCGCCGGCAAGCCGGCTCCCACAGGATTATCGGTTGGCCGCACGTTTGTGGCCTCACACAATCACTGTGGGAGCGGGCTTGCCCGCGATTGGAGCGACGCGGTCTTACGCCTGGTGGCTGATCCGCCCATCCACCAGGGTGTAACGCACCACACCCGGCAGGGTATGCCCAATGAACGGGCAGTTCTCACCCTTGGACAGCCAGGTTTCACCGGCCACGGTCGAAGCCGTCGGGTCGAACAGCACGATGTCCGCAGCCCCACCCACCGCCAGTTTCCCCGCTGGCAGGCGCAAGGCTTCGGCAGGCCCGGCACTCAGGCGCGCCAACAACGTCGGCAGATCCAGCAAGCCATCCTCCACCAGCGTCATCGCCAACGGCAGCAGCAGTTCGACACTGCTGATCCCCGGCTCAGTTGCACCGAATGGCGCCAGTTTGGCATCCCGCTCGTGTGGCTGGTGATGGCTGGAAATGGCCGAGACCACCCCCGACTTCACTGCCTCACGCAAGCCATCGCGGTCGGCGCGGGTGCGCAGCGGCGGCTGGACGTGATAGAGGCTGCTGAAATCGATCAGCGCTTCGTCGGTCAGGATCAGTTGATACAACGCCACGTCGGCGGTCACCGGCAGTCCACGCGCCTGAGCCTGAGCAATCAGGGCCACGCCGCGAGCGCTGGTCAGCTGGCTGAAGTGCGCGCGCACGCCACTTTGCTCGACCAACAACAGATCCCGGGCCAGTGCCACGGTTTCGGCGGTCTCCGGAATGCCCGGCAAACCAAGGAAACTGGCGGTTGGGCCTTCATGCGCCAAGCCACCTTCGGCCAGATCATGGTCCTGGGAGTTGAAAATCACCGTCAGGTCGAAGGTCGCCGCGTACTCCAGCGCACGGCATAGCGTGCGGGTGTTGCGGAAGCTTTCCAGGCCGTTGCCGAAGGCCACGCAACCGGCGTCGCGCAAGGCAACGAGCTCTGCCAGTTGCTCACCGTCCAGACCTTTGCTCAGCGCGCCGATCGGGAAGACTTTGGTGTTGCCGGCCTCGCGGGCACGGTCGAGGATCAGTTCGGCCACGGCCGAGGTGTCCAGCACCGGTTTGGTTTTTGGCGGGCAGCACAGGCTGGTCACGCCTCCGGCGGCGGCGGCGCGGGTTTCGCTGACGATTGAACCTTTGCGGCTGTAACCCGGCTCGCGCAGGGCGACGTTGAGGTCAACCAGCCCCGGTGCGGCCACCAGGCCCTGGGCGTCGAGGGTGTCGACGGCAACGAAACCGGCCGGTGCGGCGCCAAGGGCGACGATCTTGCAGGCTTCGATGTGGATATCAGTCACTTGATCCAGCCCGCTGACTGGATCGATCACACGGGCGCCGAGAATGCTGAGCTTCACTGGGCGTTCTCCTGCTCGAATTGACGCTGGGCAGTCTGCCCGCTCATGGCCATGGACAGCACGGCCATACGAATCGCGATGCCGTAGGTCACTTGATTGAGAATCACCGAATGCGGACCGTCGGCCACCGCCGACTCGATCTCAACGCCCCGGTTGATCGGACCCGGGTGCATGACGATGCAATCCGGTTTGGCCCCGGCCAGGCGCGCAGTGGTCAGGCCGAACAGGCGGTAGAATTCACCTTCGCTCGGCAGCAGGCCGCCGGTCATGCGCTCACGTTGCAAGCGCAGCATGATCACCACGTCGACGTCTTTCAGGCCTTCGGTCATGTCGGTGTAGACCTTCACGCCGTATTGCTCGATGCCAATCGGCAGCAGGGTTTTCGGCGCGATCACGCGGATGTCCGGGCAACCGAGGGTTTTCAGCGCCAGCATGTTCGAGCGCGCGACCCGCGAGTGCAGGATGTCGCCGACGATGGCCACCGAAAGGTTTTCGAAACCGCCCTTATGCCGACGGATCGTCAGCATGTCGAGCATGCCTTGGGTCGGGTGGGCGTGACGGCCGTCGCCGCCGTTGATGATCGCCACTTGCGGGCACACGTGTTCGGCGATGAAGTGCGCCGCGCCAGAATCACCGTGACGCACGACGAACATGTCGGCGGCCATCGCTTCGAGGTTGCGCAGGGTGTCGAGCAGGGTTTCGCCCTTGCTCGCCGACGATGTCGACACGTTCAACGTGATTACGTCGGCCGACAGCCGTTGGGCGGCCAGTTCGAAGGTGGTGCGGGTGCGGGTCGAGTTCTCGAAGAACACGTTGCACACGGTCTTGCCGCGCAGCAACGGAACCTTCTTCACGGCCCGGGCGCCGACTTCGAGGAACGAGTCGGCGGTGTCGAGGATTTCCGTCAGCAGCTCGCGGCGCAAACCGTCGAGCGAGAGGAAGTGGCGCAGCTGGCCCTGATCATTGAGCTGCAGCGGGCGCTTGGTTTCTAGAGGCGTCATCGCGAGGGGGACTCTCAATAGGGCGAATTAAAGGGCGAGGTCTTGCAGTTCGAGCTTGAGTTCCGGGCCGGACAGCTTCACGCGCTCGTGGGCCGCCAGCGACAAGGTCGCGCCCACGACGTTCGGGCGGATCGGCAGTTCGCCGGCGTCCAGGTCCAGCAGGCATACCAGCGTCACGCTGGCCGGGCGGCCGTAGTCGAAGAGTTCGTTCATGGCGGCGCGGATGGTGCGGCCGCTCATCAGCACGTCGTCGATCAGCACCAGGTGCTGGCCTTCGATCTCGAACGGCAGCGCGGATGGGCGCACTTGCGGGTGCAGGCCGTTCTGGCTGAAATCGTCGCGGTAGAAGGACACGTCCAGCGTGCCGAGCGGCGCATCGCTGCCCAGTTCTTCGAGCAACGCCTGGGCGACCCAGACGCCACCGGTACGAATACCGATGTAGCGCGGTTCGCTGATGCCACGGTGTTCCAGATGTGCCTTGAGACGGATCGCCATCTGGCTGATCAGTTCGGCGGGATTGGGCAGGCTCATGGTTGCTCCTTCTTGGGCCCGGGCCGGGTGGTGCAGGAGGTGGCTCGGGTTGTCGCTATAGAGAGTCGCTGGTCACGGCTCTTCAGGATTCGAACAGTGCGCTGTTTTCGTCGAGCCAGCCTTGCAGCAGCAGGGCGGCGGCGATGGCGTCGACCGGGTTGTCGCGGTAACTGCCTTTTTGCCCGCCACGATCACGTCGTTCGCCCTTGGCTTCAAACGTGGTCAGGCGTTCATCGTGGGTATAGAAGGGCAGGTTGTAGCGGCCGTTGAGACGGCGGGCGAACTTTTCGGCGCGCAGGCACATGTCGCTCGGCGTGCCATCCATATTCAGCGGCAGGCCGACCACCACGGCATCGGGCTTCCATTCTTTGATCAGCGCTTCGACCTGATTCCAGTCGGGCACCCCGTTTTGCGCCTTCAACGTGCACAACTCGCGGGCCTGGCCGGTAATCATCTGGCCGACTGCCACGCCGATCTGTTTGGTGCCGTAGTCGAAACCCAGAATCAGCCGCAGGGCCATCAGGCGTGTCCCGCCTGACTGGTGAGCAGGCTGAGATTGACGCCCAGGTGCTTGGCCGCCGCGTCGAGGCGCAGTTCGCTGCTGGTGTTGAACAGGATGTCGGCATCGAACGGGCAGGTCAGCCAGGCGTTGTCGGCCAGTTCGGCCTCAAGCTGTCCGGCTTCCCAACCCGCATAACCGAGAGCGATGAGGCTTTTGGCCGGACCGACACCGTCGGCGATGGCGAACAACACGTCCTGGGAGGTGGATAACGACAGGTCGCCTTCCAGATCAACGGTCGCCTGAAACTGCTTGCCTGACGGATGCAGGACAAACCCGCGATCGGTCTGCACCGGGCCGCCGATGAAGATCGGCACATGCTGGCAGAGCATCGGCGGTTCGATATCGGGGCGCAATTGCTCGAGGATATCGGCCAGGCTCAGGTCTTGCGGACGGTTGACCACCAGCCCCATGGCACCATTGGCCGTGTGCTCGACGATGTAGGTCAAGGTGTGCGCAAAGTTCGGGTCGGCCATGTGCGGCATGGCGATCAGGAAGTGATGCTTGAGGTAGCTTGGGCTGACGTTTTTCATGAGCGCTAGTGTGGCGTTGGAGGGGCGAACTGACAAGCTGGGGATGCGTAGGAAATGCCGCAAATCCCGACAACAATTGATTCCCTGTGGGAGCGGGCTTGCCCGCGATGAGGGCGCTACATTCAAAATCAATGTGTCAGAAAGACTGCTTTCGCGGGCAAGCCCGCTCCCACAGGGTTATGCTTTGTGACTAATTACTGAAGAGGCGATCCCCGCGCGCAAACTTCCACGTCCGAATGATTTCCAGTCGATCGATATCCGACAAATCCCCGGTAAACGGTGAAAACGGCGCCGCCAGCCTTACGATCCGCTGCGCCGCCTGATCCAGCAGCGGTTGCCCGGACGACTCCAGCACCAGCACTTCATACAGCGAGCCGTCGCGGTTGATCGAGACCATCAAGCGCAAATTGCCGTAAATCTGTTGGCGCCGCGCTTCGTCGGGGTAATTCAGGTTGCCGATGCGCTCGACCTTCTTGCGCCATTCGTCCTTGTACCAGGCACCCTTGTCTTTCATGGTCGAAGCGGCGCTCAGGCGGTGAATGCGCGGGCGCTTGGCGTACAGCTGTTGTTCGTTGGCCAGCTCCGCTTCGAGGCTGGCGATGTCGGTGGACAGTTGTTCACTGTCGAACGTCGGCGCGGCGACCGCAGGTTTGGTCACCGGTTTGGGTTCTTCGGTCTTGGCCGCGGCTTTTTTCGGCTTCGGTGCGACGGTGGTCACGGCAGCCTTGGGCGGCGCTTCCTGAACTTCAGGCTTGGCGGCCGGCGGTGGCGTGACTTTTTGCACCTTGTTGTCCTGGAACGGCGCGACCTCGGTGGTCTTGGGGATCGCCTTTTTATCCAGGGTGCCGCTGCCTTCCTGATTTTCCTGCGCCAGAAAGTCAGCCTTTGCCGGCTTCTTTTCGCTTTTGAAGGTGGCGAGGGTGATTTCCAGGGTTTTGCTGATTTGCTTGGGTTCGACCATCGTAAAGCCGACGCCCAACAGCAAGGCCAGGTGAATCAGCGCCGCGAGAAACAGGGTAAATCCGAGGCGATCGGCCGGGCGCACGCCACGATGGGCGAGTTCAGCGGGCAGATCGGACGGGAGCGTCATGACAAAAAAACCAACATCGCGTTTTTCACAGGCCGCGGATGATAACGCAATGTTGGTTCGATCTTGGCTGTTCTATATCAACGGGCCTTGAGCTTCTGATCGATGGCATCCATCAGCAGGCCGCCGATGTCGGTGCCGAACGCGTTATCAATCTCGCGAATGCAGGTCGGGCTGGTGACGTTGATTTCCGTCAGGTGCTCGCCAATCACGTCGAGGCCCACGAACAGCAGGCCTTTCTCGCGCAGGGTCGGGCCGACTTGCGCGGCGATCCAGCGATCCTTGTCGCTCAATGGGCGGGCTTCGCCACGGCCACCGGCGGCGAGGTTGCCACGGGTTTCGCCGGCCGCCGGAATCCGCGCCAGGCAATAATCCACGGGCTCGCCGTCGATCATCAGGATGCGTTTGTCGCCGTCCTTGATCGCCGGCAGGTACGCCTGCCCCATGATCTGCTGGGTGCCCAGCGCGGTCAGGGTTTCGAGGATCACCGACAGGTTCGGATCGCCCGCGCGGTGACGGAAGATCGAGGTGCCGCCCATGCCGTCCAGCGGCTTGAGGATCACATCGCCATGTTTGGCGGCGAATTCACGCAGCACGTCAGCGCGGCGGCTGACCACAGTCGGCGGCGTGCACTGCGGAAACAGCGTGGCGAACAGTTTTTCGTTGCAGTCACGCAGGCTCTGCGGCTTGTTGACCACCAGCACGCCGGCGCGCTCGGCTTGTTCCAGCAGGTAAGTGGAGTAGACGAACTCCATGTCGAACGGCGGATCCTTGCGCATCAGGATCACATCCAGATCGCTCAGCAGCGCGTCGGTCTCGGCTTCCAGTTCGAACCATTTCTCAGGGTTGGCGAAGACTTTCAGCGGCCGCATCCGCGCGCGTGCTTCACCTTCGCCCTGGTACAAGTCCTGCTGTTCCATATAGAACAGCTCCCAACCGCGCTTCTGCGCGGCCAGCAGCATGGCCAGCGAGCTATCCTTTTTATAGGAGATGCTGGCAATAGGGTCCATGACAATCCCGACGCGAACGCTCATGGGTATTTCCTCGAAATTTGGGTAGGCGCAAGGCCAGAAAAAGTGGCGTCAGAGTGGCGCTGAGTGTGTTCCCGGTCAAGGAAAAACCACTGCAAAGGCCGCCCGATAGATTGCATTTGGAGACTGTGCTAAAAAGGCTGCCATATCGTTCTGGCCCTTAAACATCAAGGGTTTCGAGCCTCCGGTTATCGGAAACGGACAAATTGATTCGCAAAGGCGACGGTAGAGCATCTATGGACCAGCATTCCAGCGCCTTGAAGGTCATGGTGATCGACGATTCGAAGACGATTCGTCGCACCGCCGAAACGCTGCTGAAGAACGTGGGGTGTGAGGTCATCACGGCCATCGACGGTTTCGATGCCCTGGCCAAGATTGCCGACAATCATCCGGGCATCATTTTCGTCGACATCATGATGCCGCGTCTGGATGGCTATCAGACCTGCGCTTTAATCAAGAACAACAGTGCGTTCAAGTCCACGCCAGTGATTATGCTGTCGTCCAAGGACGGGCTGTTCGACAAGGCCAAGGGGCGCATCGTCGGCTCCGATCAGTTTTTGACCAAGCCTTTCAGCAAGGAAGAACTGCTGAACGCGATCCAGGCCCATGTACCGGGCTTCGCCGCTGTTTTGCCGCAGTAGGACACGCACAGTGACGCTCGGCCAACGGGCCCGGCGTCGACAAGAAGAATGGGGAAAACCATGGCACGTATTCTGATCGTCGATGATTCGCCGACCGAAATGTACAAACTGACCGGCATGCTGGAAAAGCACGGTCATGAAGTGTTGAAAGCCGAAAACGGCGCCGACGGCGTGGCCCTGGCCCGTCAGGAAAAACCCGACGCCGTGCTGATGGACATCGTCATGCCCGGCCTCAACGGTTTCCAGGCGACCCGTCAGTTGACCAAAGACCCGGAAACCGGGCACATCCCGGTGATCATCATCACCACCAAGGATCAGGAAACCGACAAGGTCTGGGGCACGCGCCAGGGCGCCAAGGATTACCTGACCAAACCGGTCGACGAAGAGACCCTGATCAAAACCCTGAATAACGTGCTGGCCGGTTGATCACCCGACCATGACCGAGTCGCTGACCGCCTTCGAACTGCTGCTGCAGATCGACCAGCGTTGTCGTCTGCTGGCGGCGGATCTGCCGTCGCAGCCAACCCGACAGGACAGTTGGAGCGGCATCGGTTTTCGTTTGGGCGAAGCGTGGTACGTCGCGCCGATGGGCGAAGTCAGCGAAGTCCTGCACGAGCCACGGTTCACGCAACTGCCGGGGGTCAAGCCCTGGGTGAAGGGAGTGGCCAACCTGCGCGGGCGCTTGTTGCCGATGATGGATTTGTGCGGCTTCTTTGGCCATGAGCTATCGACCGTGCGCAAGCAGCGGCGGGTGTTGGTGGTGGAACATAACGACGTGTTTGCCGGGTTGATGGTCGATGAGGTTTTCGGCCTTCAGCACTTTGCCCAGGACAGTTTTCAGCCGGTGGATAACTTGAGCGGCCCGATTGCACCGTTCATCAAAGGCCGGTTTCAGCGTGAGCAGAATTGGCAGGTGTTCAGCCCGTTCGCGCTGGCGCAGTCACAAAGCTTTATGCACGTAGCGCTGTAAACACGGACCCTGTGGGAGTCGGGCTTGCCCGCGATGCAGGCGACTCGGTCTGACTTGGAACCGAGGTGATGCCATCGCAGGCAAGCCAGCTCCCACAGGTCCGTGCCAGGTTTCAAGGTGGTTGGTTAACAGGCGAGGACCGATGATAAAAGCAAAAACAGGCAAGCCAGAAGGGTCGCGCAGCCGATCGCAGATCATCGCGCTGTTCATCGCGCTGATTGTCTTCATCATGCTGCTGTTCGCCAACTTCGCTTACCTCAATACCCAGGCCTCGTACGACAAACAGTACATCGGCCACGCCGGTGAGCTGCGCGTGCTGTCCCAACGCATCGCCAAGAACGCTACTGAAGCCGCCGCCGGCAAAGCGGCGGCGTTCAAGTTGCTCAGCGATGCGCGCAACGATTTCGCCCAGCGCTGGGGCTACCTGAAGAAAGGCGACCCTTCCACCGGCCTGCCGCCGGCACCGTCCACCGTGCGCCCGGAAATGCGCGCCGTGCAGCTCGATTGGGAGCGCCTGCTGAAAAACACCGACGCCATCCTCTCCAGTGAACAGACGGTTTTGTCGCTGCATCAAGTCGCCGCCACCCTGGCCGAAACCGTGCCGCAGTTGCAGGTCGAATACGAAAAAGTTGTCGAAATCCTCCTGCAACGCGGCGCACCTGCCGCTCAGGTCGCGATGGCCCAGCGGCAGTCGTTGTTGGCCGAACGTATCCTTGGCGCAGTGAACACCGTGCTGTCCGGCGACGAAAGTTCGCAGCAGGCCGCCGATGCGTTCGGTCGCGACGCTTCGCGGTTCGGCAAAGTCCTCAACGGCATGCTGCAGGGCGATCCGGCACTGAAGGTCAGCGAGGTCGAAGACCGTGATGCCCGAGCCCGGTTGATCGAGATTTCCGAGCTGTTCGAATTCGTCTCCGGTTCGGTCGATGAAATCCTCGAAACCTCGCCGCAGCTGTTCAAGGTCCGCGAATCGGCGACTAATATTTTCAGCTTGTCGCAAACCCTGCTCGACGAAGCCTCGCACCTGGCCACCGGCTTCGAAAACCTCGCCGGCGGGCGCAATTCAGACACCATTGGCGGCTACGTTCTGGGGCTGGCGGCGCTGATGTCGATCATCCTCATCGGGATGGTGATGGTGCGCGAAACCAACCGTCAGCTGCGCGAGACGGCCGAGAAGAACGAACGCAACCAGAACGCGATCATGCGCCTGCTCGACGAGATCGAAGACCTTGCCGACGGCGACCTGACCGTGACCGCTTCGGTGACCGAAGACTTCACCGGGACCATCGCCGATTCGATCAACTATTCCGTGGACCAGCTGCGCGATCTGGTGGCAACCATCAACCTCACCGCCGGCCAGGTCGCCGCCGCCGTGCAGGAAACCCAGGCCACCGCCATGCACCTGGCGCAGGCCTCGGAGCATCAGGCGCAACAGATCAGCGAGGCCTCCACCGCGATCAACGACATGGCGCAGTCCATCGATCAGGTGTCGGCCAACGCCGCCGAATCTTCGGCGGTGGCCGAGCGTTCCGTGGAAATCGCCAACAAGGGCAATGAAGTGGTGCACAACACCATCCACGGCATGGACAACATTCGCGAGCAAATTCAGGACACCGCCAAGCGCATCAAGCGTCTGGGCGAGTCTTCCCAAGAGATCGGCGACATTGTCAGCCTGATCGATGACATTGCCGACCAGACCAACATCCTCGCACTCAACGCCGCGATCCAGGCTTCCATGGCCGGTGATGCCGGGCGCGGTTTTGCGGTGGTGGCCGACGAGGTGCAACGGCTGGCCGAGCGTTCCTCCGCCGCGACGCGGCAGATCGAAACACTGGTGCGGGCGATCCAGGCCGACACCAACGAAGCGGTGATTTCCATGGAGCAAACCACCACCGAAGTGGTGCGCGGTGCGCGTCTGGCGCAGGATGCCGGTGTGGCCCTGGAAGAAATCGAAGGCGTGTCGAAAACCCTTGCGGCGTTGATCCAGAGTATTTCCAACGCGGCCCAACAGCAGACGTCTTCGGCCGGGCAGATTTCCCTGACGATGAACGTGATCCAGCAGATCACCACGCAGACCTCGTCCGGCTCCACCGCCACGGCCGAGAGCATTGGTAACCTGGCGAAAATGGCCAGCCAGTTGCGACGCTCGGTGTCCGGTTTCACCTTGCCGGCGGCCAAGGCGCAGACTGTGGATAAAGTGTGAAGCGCCCGCGGGCGCTCGAACGATGAACGGAGTGGTTATGGGTGATCGGCACGACTATGTGGCCCTCGAATGGGTCAAAGGCGAGATTGCCGAAACGCTGAAAGTGGCTCACCAGGCGATTGAAACGTTGCTTGATGACCCTCAGGCGACGCACGCCCTCAGTGAATGCCTGGCGTGCATCCATCAGGTTCACGGCAGTTTGCAGATGGTCGAGTTTTACGGCGCGGCCCTGCTCGCCGAAGAAATGGAGCAACTGACCGCAGCCTTGCAGCAGGACCGCGTCATTCATCGCGACGAAGCGATCCGCTTGCTGCTGCAAGCGATCGGTCAGCTGCCGGTCTATCTCGACCGCATACAAGGCGCGCGCCGCGATTTGCCGTTGGTGGTGTTGCCGCTGATCAACGACCTGCGCAGCGCCCGTGGCGAAAGCCTGTTATCGGAAACCAGCCTGTTCACCCCGCAATTGCCGGGCCTGCCGCCACTGGATGAAGAGGTGCTGGCGCTGCTGGAACCGGCGGACCTGCCGAACGTGTTGCGCAAGTTGCGCCAGATGCTGCAGATGGCCCTGGCCGGTTTGCTGCGCGAGCAGGATGACGACACCCATCTCGGTTACCTGAGCACCGTGTTTTCACGCCTCGAAGGGCTGTGCGGGAATGCGCCGCTGAGCCCGTTGTGGCAAGTTTGCTCGGCGCTGGTCGAAGGCATGCACGGCGGCTCGATCGCCAACAGTCCGGCCCTGCGCAGCCTGTTAAAAGACGCTGACAAAGAACTCAAACGCCTGCTCGAACAGGGCATGTGCGCGATCAATCAGCCGGCGCCGCCGGAGTTGCTCAAGAGTTTGCTGTTTTACATCGCCAAAGCCGAACACCCCACCGGGCAGATGCTGACCATGAAAGATCGCTACGGACTGGACGACGCGCTGCCTGACAGCGCGATGGTCGACGAAGAACGGGCACGGCTGGCCGGCCCTGACCGCGATGCCATGCGCTCGGTGCTGGCCGCGCTCTGCGAAGAGCTGGTGCGGGTCAAAGAACGCCTGGACCTGTTCGTGCGCAGCGACCGCCAGCACGCCTCGGACCTCGAAAGCCTGCTGGCACCGCTGCGGCAAATCGCCGACACCCTGGCGGTGCTCGGTTTCGGCCAGCCGCGCAAGGTCATCATCGATCAACTGGCGGTGGTGCTCAGCCTCGCCCAGGGCCAGCGCGAACCCAATGATGCAATCCTGATGGACGTCGCCGGCGCCTTGCTCTACGTCGAGGCGACGCTGGCCGGCATGGTCGGCACTGTCGAGCCGGAGAGCCAGGAAGAAAGCCGCCTGCCGACCACCGACCTGACGCAGATCCACCAGATCGTGATCAAGGAAGCCCGCATCTGCCTGCAGCAGGCCAAGGACATGATCGTCGACTACATCGACGCCGACTGGGACCGCCAGCATCTGCAACCGTTGCCGGCCTTGCTCACTCAGGTGCGCGGCGCGCTGGCGATGATCCCGCTGAGCCGTGCGGCGAGCCTGATCGAAGCCTGCAACCACTTTATCCGCGAGCATCTGCTGCTGGACCCGGACCAGCCTGGCTGGCAGGCGCTGGACAGCCTGGCCGACGTCATCACCAGCATCGAGTATTACCTTGAGCGTCTGAGCGATGACCCGGAAGCGTCCGGTGAGCAACTGCTCGACGTTGCGGAAAAGGGCCTGGCAGCGCTCGGCTTTTTCCCTAGCGAACAGACCGTGCCGGTGCTGGACGATGTGCTCAGCCCGAGTGAGGCGCAGGTCATGCAAGACTTGCAGGAACTGGACGATCCGGACGTCGTCCAGACCTTGGCCGATGTCCTCGCCAACCCGGTGTCGGCGGTCAATCCGCCGGCCCTGAGTACGCCGGGCAGCCTGTTGCCACCGCCACCAGGTGAAGAGCCGGTGGACGATGAACTGCGGGAAGTCTTCCTCGAAGAAACCGACGAGGTCCTGGAGATCCTCCGGGAATATTTGCCACGCTGGGCGGCCAATCCCAAGAGCGAATCGACCCTGAGCGAACTGCGCCGGGCCTTCCACACGCTCAAAGGCAGTGGCCGGATGGTGCGCGCGCTGGTGCTGGGTGAACTGGCGTGGGCCGTGGAAAACCTGCTCAACCGCGTGCTGGAGCACAGCATTGAACCCGGGCCGGCAGTGCAGCAACTGCTCGGTGATGTACTGAACCTGCTGCCGGAACTGGTGGCTGAGTTTGCCGGCAATGCCCAGCGCCAGCGCAACGACGTCGACCAACTGGCCGCCCGCGCCCATGCGCTCGCCAAGGGTGACAAGCCGTTAGCCGATGAGGACGTGCAGGATGTCGCGGCCCTCGACCCGTTGTTGCTGGAGATCTTTCGCAACGAAGCCGAAACCCATCTGGCCAGCCTCAACCGTTTCCTCGATCAGGCCGCCGAACAGGTGCCGTTGCAGGCCAGCGACGAATTGCAACGCGCCTTGCACACGCTCAAGGGCAGTGCGTCCATGGCCGGCGTGTTGCCGATTGCCGAGCTGGCGACGCCGCTGGACCAACTGGCCCGTGAGTACAAGGCGCACCTGATCGCCCTGGACCTCGACGAGGTCGAATTGCTGCTGGAAGCCGAAGGCGTGTTCCGCGTCGGGCTGCGCCAGCTCAAGGTCGATCCGCTGGCGGAAATTCCCGGCGCCCGTTCGTTGATCGAAAGAACCCAGGCGCTGCTGGCCGAGCGTCTGCAAGCCCTGTTGAACACGCCGAGCCTGGCGCTGCGAACCAAGCGCGATCCGCAATTGATCAACAACTTCCTGGCTCAGGGCATGGACATCCTGCTGGACGCCGAAAGCCTGTTGCAGCGTTGGCAGCAGCACCCCGGTGAACGTCAGGAACTCAGTGCGCTGCTGGATGAATTGACCACCCTCGGCGAAGGCGCGCACCTGGCCGACTTGCATCCGGTGGATGAGCTCTGTGAAGCCTTGCTTGATCTCTACGGTGCCGTCGAAGAAAGCAGCCTGGCGGTCAGCGAGGCGTTTTTCCATGAGGCAAAAAGTGCCCACGAAGCGCTGATCAATATGCTCGACGAGTTGGCTGCCGGTCAGGAAGTCAGCCCGCAACCGGAGCGTATCCGGGCCTTGCGCGGTTTGCTCGACGCGAGCCTCGACCCGTCGGCCATGGGCCTGATTCGCAGTGACGGCAGCCGCACCCTGAGCATTCGGGAACTGGGCAGCGTCACCGCCGAACTGGCGCAGACCTCTGTAGGCGCCGGCTTGTCGGCGATGGACTCACAGGCGCCGCGTTTATCCCATGAAAACGCGTCAACGTTAACGACCATCGCCGGCAAGCCAGCGCCTACAGAAGATCGCGGTCTGGACGACGAGATCGTGTCGATCTTCCTCGAAGAGGCAGTGGATATCCTCGAAAGCGCGGGTCAGGCCTTGCAGCGCTGGCTGAATGACCCGGACAACGCCGCACCGTTGCTGTCGTTGCAGCGGGATTTGCACACGCTCAAGGGCGGTGCGCGGATGTCCGAGGTCAATCCGGTGGGAGACCTCGCCCATGAGCTGGAAAGCCTTTACGAAGGGCTTGTCGATCGCCGTTACAGTCACAGCGAAACGCTGGCGCAGCTGTTGCAACACAGCCATGACCGACTGGCGCAACTGCTTGAGCAATTACAGCACCACAAGCCGCTGGGTGATCCGGCTGAGCTGATCGAAGCCATTCGCGAGTTCCGCCACGGCAACGCCAGTGCGCCAGAAGTCGCCGAGCCTGCACGGGCCGAGGACTCACCGGGGCATGATCCGGAGCTGCTGGAAATCTTCCTCGAGGAAGGTTTCGACATCATCGAAAACTCCGGCGCGGCGTTGGTGCGCTGGCAGGCCGAACCTTCCAGTCGTCAGGAAATGGAAACCCTGCTGCGCGACCTGCACACCCTCAAGGGCGGTGCGCGGATGGTGGAAATCGGCCCGATCGGCGACCTCGCCCATGAGCTGGAGTTTCTCTACGAAGGCTTGTCCGCCGGCACGCTGAAACCGACTGCCGCGCTGTTCGGGCTGTTGCAAAGCAGCCATGACCGACTGGCGCAAATGCTCGACGCGACCCGCGCCGGCCAACCGTTGCCGCCAGCGGATCGGCTGATCGACGCGATCAGGAATTTCAGCCATCCGGAAGTGCTCGAAGCACCGGTTGCCGTGCCCGCTGCGCCAAAGGTCGAGGCGTCTGCGCCACAAGTTGATGCCGGTGCCGACATGGTCAAGGTCTCGGCTGAACTGCTCGACGACTTGGTCAATCTGGCCGGGGAAACCTCGATCTTCCGTGGCCGCATCGAACAGCAGGTCAACGATGCCCGCGTGGCGTTGAACGAGATGGAAACCACCATCGAACGCATGCGTGATCAATTGCGTCGGCTCGATACCGAAACCCAGGGCCGGATTCTCAGCCGCCAGCAAGTCGACGCCGAGCGCTCGGGCTACGAAGAATTCGATCCGCTGGAAATGGACCGTCACTCGCAGTTGCATCAACTGTCGCGGGCGCTGTTCGAATCCGCCTCCGACCTGCTCGACCTCAAGGACACGCTCGACCGGCGCAATCAGGACGCGGAAAACCTGCTGCAACAGCAAGGCCGCGTCAATACCGAGTTGCAGGAAGGCCTGATGCGTTCGCGCATGGTGCCGTTCGAGCGGATGCTGCCGCGCTTGAAACGCATCGTCCGCCAGGTCGCCAGCGAACTGGGCAAGGACGTGGAATTCGTGGTCGGTAATGCTGAAGGCGAGATGGACCGCAACGTCCTCGAACGCATGGCCGCGCCGCTGGAGCACATGCTGCGCAACGCGGTGGACCATGGCCTGGAATCCGCCGAAGTGCGCATCGCGGCCGGAAAACCGGCGCAGGGCCGAATCACCCTCGACCTGTCTCGTGAGGGCGGCGATATCATTTTCGACATCCGCGACGACGGCGCCGGTGTGCCGCTGGACGCGGTGCGGCGCAAGGCGATCAAGCGCGGATTACTCGCGCCGGACAGCGACATCAGCGACCGCGACGTGCTGCAGTTCATCCTGCAACCGGGGTTTTCCACTGCCGAGAAAATCACCCAGATTTCCGGGCGCGGCGTCGGCATGGACGTGGTTCACGAGGAAGTCCGGCAACTGGGCGGCAGCATGAGCATCGACTCGGTGCCGGGGCAGGGCGTGCATTTCCGCATTCGCCTGCCGTTCACCGTGTCGGTCAATCGGGCGCTGATGGTGCAGTGCGGTGAGGACCAATACGCGATCCCGCTGAATACCATCGACGGCATCGTGCGTGTGCTGCCCAACGAACTTGAAGGGCATTACCGGCTCGATCCACCGACCTACAAATACGCCGGGCAGCACTATGAGTTGTGCTACCTCGGCGAACTGCTGAAGACCAGCACGCGCCCGAAACTGTTGGGCCAGAGCCTGCCGTTGCCGGTGTTACTGGTGCAATGCAACGAGCGCCACATCGCGGTTCAGGTGGATGCCATGGCCGGCACCCGGGAGATCGTGGTGAAAAGCCTCGGCCCGCAATTCGCCGCGGTGCAGGGCTTGTCCGGGGCGACGATTCTGGGCGATGGCCGCGTGGTGCTGATTGTCGATCTGCTGGCGCCGATCCGCGCGATGCAGGCGCGGGTGCCGCAACAACCGCTGAGGCAGGACGCAGAAACCGAGCCGCACAAGCCGTTGCTGGTATTGGTGGTCGATGACTCGGTCACTGTGCGCAAGGTCACCAGCCGTTTGCTCGAACGCCACGGCATGAACGTACTGACCGCCAAGGATGGCGTCGATGCCATGTTGCTGCTCGAAGAACACCTGCCGGACCTGATGCTGCTGGACATCGAAATGCCGCGCATGGACGGTTTCGAAGTCGCCACCCAGGTGCGCGCCGACGAGCGCCTGCAACACCTGCCGATCATCATGATCACCTCGCGCACCGGCCAGAAACACCGCGACCGCGCCATGGCCATCGGCGTCAACGACTACCTCGGCAAGCCGTACCAGGAATCGGTGCTGCTCGAAAGCATCGCCCTGTGGAGCAAAACCCATGCTTGAACATCGCACCAGCAACCTCACGGGGCTGTTGTTGCCCTTGGCGGATCGCAATTTGATTTTGCCCAACGTCGCGGTTGCGGAACTCATCGATTACCAATCCAGCGCCTTCGACCTCGACACCCCACCGTGGTATCTCGGGCGGGTTACATGGCGCAACCGGCAGATTCCGCTGCTGAGTTTTGAGTCGGCGTGCGGCGAAAAGATTGTGATTGGGGAGCGGGCGCGGATCGTCATTCTCAATGCGCTCGGTGGGCGACCGGAGCTGAAATTCATCGCATTGCTGGTGCAGGGGATTCCACGCTCGTACAAGCTCGACAGTCAATTGAGCTATGTCGATGTGCCGTTGTGTTCGCTGGAACAGGCGGCGGTGCAGGTGGGGGACCAAGTGGCGAAGGTGCCGGATTTGTTGGCGCTGGAGGAATTGTTGGTGAGCGCCGGGCTGATCGACTGATCCTGAATTTGCTGTGACTTCACGGGCCCCTTCGCGAGCAAGCCCGCTCCCACATTTGAAATGCATTCCAATGTGGGAGCGGGCTGGCCCGCGAAGGCGACAGCACTGCCAATTGATCCCTTCAGCCGATCATTACCCTGACCGTAACGATCCGTCTCTCTGCTTGATTGATGCCCCCACCCCAACACTCCTAAGGTGACCCCCACGACAGCGAACCCGTGGAGTGGTCATGACAACAACAATATCCCCCGACTCGCGATGGACGCGGCGGCGCAGCGAAAAGCAGCGGCGTCTGGCGTTGGTCAAAGGCTTGGCCGACGGTGTGGTCCTGCCCACCGACAATATCGTGGCGGCGCTCGAAGCCTTGATCCTGCCCGGCGACCGCGTGGTGCTGGAGGGCAACAACCAGAAGCAGGCGGATTTCCTCTCCCGCTCACTGGCAAAAGCCGATCCGACAAAACTGCACGACCTGCACATGATCATGCCCAGCGTCGGCCGTTCCGAGCATCTGGACCTGTTTGAACGCGGCATTGCCCGCAAGCTCGATTTCTCGTTTGCCGGCACTCAAAGCCTGCGCATCAGCCAATTGCTTGAAGATGGCTTGCTGGAAATCGGCGCGATCCACACCTACATCGAGCTCTACGCGCGGTTGGTGGTGGACCTGATTCCCAACGTCGTGCTCTCGGCCGGTTTCATGGCCGACCGCGCCGGCAATATCTACACCGGCCCCAGCACCGAAGACACGCCGGCATTGATCGAGCCGGCGGCTTTCAGCGACGGCATCGTCATCGTGCAGGTCAATCAGTTGGTGGACGACGTCACTGACCTGCCACGCGTCGACATCCCCGCCTCGTGGGTCGATTTCGTCGTAGTGGCCGACAAGCCGTTCTACATCGAACCGCTGTTCACCCGCGACCCACGGCACATCAAGCCTGTGCACGTGTTGATGGCGATGATGGCGATCCGCGGAATCTACGAAAAACACAACGTCCAGTCGCTGAACCACGGCATCGGTTTCAACACCGCCGCCATCGAATTGATCCTGCCGACCTACGGCGAATCCCTCGGCCTCAAAGGCAAGATCTGCCGTAACTGGACGCTCAATCCACACCCGACCCTGATCCCGGCCATCGAAAGCGGCTGGGTCGAAAGCGTGCATTGCTTCGGCACTGAACTGGGCATGGAAAACTACATTGCCGCGCGGCCCGACGTGTTCTTCACCGGGCGCGACGGCTCTCTGCGCTCCAACCGGATGTTCAGCCAACTGGCCGGGCAATACGCGGTGGACCTGTTCATCGGCGCGACCCTGCAAGTCGATGGTGACGGCCATTCTTCCACAGTGACGCGTGGTCGCCTCGCCGGTTTTGGCGGGGCGCCGAACATGGGCCACGACCCGCGTGGGCGTCGTCACGGCACGCCGGCCTGGCTCGACATGCGCCACGGCGATGCGCCGGAACCCTTGCTCGAACGCGGCAAAAAACTCGTGGTGCAAATGGTCGAGACCTTCCAGGAGGGCGGCAAACCGACCTTTGTCGAAACCCTCGATGCGATTGAAGTGGCGAAGAAAAGCGGCATGCCGCTGGCGCCGATCATGATCTACGGCGACGACGTTACTCACCTGCTGACCGAGGAAGGCATCGCCTATCTGTACAAGGCGCGTTCGCTGGAAGAACGCCAGGCGATGATCGCCGCCGTCGCCGGCGTGACCGTCATCGGCCTGCGCCACAACCCGAAAGACACCGCCCGCATGCGCCGCGAAGGCTTGATCGCTTTGCCTGAAGATCTCGGCATCCGCCGCACCGACGCCACCCGCGAATTGCTCGCCGCCAAAAGCGTGGCCGATCTGGTCGAGTGGTCCGGTGGCCTCTACAGCCCGCCCGCCAAATTCAGGAGCTGGTAATGCACGCCTTCAACCTGCAACCGAAAACGTTAACCCTGGCCGAACGGCTGGCGGACCTGGCGGTGGACGCGCTGATCGACGAAGCGGACTTGTCGCCGAAACCGGCGCTGGTCGATCGTCGCGGCAATGGCGCGCATACCGATTTGCACCTCGGGCTGATGCACGCGTCGGCGTTGTCGCTGTGGCCGGCGTTCAAGGAAATGGCGGAAGCGGCCAGCGCGTTTGGCGAAATTGGCTTGCCGCTGCGCGAAGCGGTGGGACGAATCGGTCGGGAAGGGGAGCAGGCAATGCTCGCCACCACCGGGGGTGTGAATACCCATCGCGGGGCGATTTGGGCCTTGGGCCTGTTGGTCGCTGCCATGGCGCTGGAGCCGCAATCCACGTCCGCCGGCTCAATCACGTTGCGTGCTGCACGCCTGGCCTTGCTCGATGACCGCTACGCGCCACGTCCTTTGAGCCACGGCGCTCAAGTCGCCCAACGCTACGGCGCTCGCGGTGCCCGAGAAGAAGCCCAACTCGGTTTCCCTTCGGTGATTCAACGCGCCTTGCCGCAACTCAAACGCAGCCGCGCCGCCGGCCATGGCGAGCAGAACGCCCGCCTCGATGCCTTGCTGGCGATCATGACTCAACTGAGTGACACCTGCGTGCTCTACCGCGCCGGCGAACACGGCCTGCAAACCATGCAGTTCGGCGCGCAAGCGGTGCTCGATGCGGGCGGCAGCGCCAGCCTCGCCGGCCGACGTCGTTTGCATGAACTGGACGAACAATTAATCGCGTTGAATGCCTCGCCCGGCGGTGCTGCGGACCTGCTCGCCGCCTGCCTGTTCATCGACCGCATCGAGTCGGCTGACGGCCTCAACCAGGGAGCGTTTTGATGGAAACCTTATCCTTTGAATTCCCCGCCGGGCAGCCGCCACGCGGCCGCACGCTGGTGGGTTGTGTCGGCTCGGGCGATCTGGAAGTGCTGATCGAACCGGGTCAGGCCGGCAAGCTGACCATCAAGGTGCAGACCTCGGTCAATGGCGCCGAACAACGCTGGCAGCATCTGTTTGCGCGGATGTTCGACGGCCAGACACCGTCGGCGATGGCCATCGATATCCACGACTTCGGCGCAACACCCGGCGTGGTGCGCTTGCGTCTGGAACAAGGCTTTGAGGAGATCGGCCATGACTGACAGCAAAGACCTCCTGCACAAACACAGCTTCGTCGAACTGGGCGCGCGGCAACGGGCGAAAGCCTTGCTCGACACCGGCACCTTGCGCGAATTGCTCGACCCGTTTCAACGCGTCATGTCGCCATGGCTGGCGCGCCAGGGCGTGGTGCCGCAAGCCGACGACGGCGTAGTGATCGCCAAGGGCAGCATCGGTGGGTTGCCAGTGGTGATCGCCGCCATCGAAGGCGCGTTTCAGGGCGGCAGCCTCGGTGAAGTCGGCGGGGCGAAGATTGCCGGTGCATTGGAGCTGGCCGCCGAAGACAACCGCAACGGCATTCCCACCCGCGCCGTATTGCTGCTGGAAACCGGCGGCGTGCGCTTGCAGGAAGCCAACCTCGGGCTGGCAGCGATTGCCGACATCCATGCGGCGATTGTCGATCTGCGCCAATACCAGCCGGTGATCGGCGTGGTGGCGGGCAGCGTCGGTTGCTTTGGCGGGATGTCGATTGCCGCCGGGTTGTGCAGCTATTTATTGGTCACCCAGGAAGCACGGCTTGGTCTGAACGGTCCGCAGGTGATCGAACAGGAAGCCGGGCTTGAGGAATACGACTCCCGCGACCGGCCTTTCATCTGGAGCCTGACCGGTGGCGAGCAACGTTTTGCCAGCGGGTTGGCGGATCGCTTTGTTGCCGATGACGTGGCGCAGATCCAGCAGCAGGTCAGTGAGTTGCTGCAACAAGGCTTGCCGGAACAACAACGCAGCCGTCAGGCCGACCTGTTCCTGCAACGGTTGGCCCGCCTGGACGCCGAGCCGCAAATCGATGCGGCAACGGTTCGCGATCTGTATCAAGGAGAGCGCTCATGAGTTCGTATTCGTTGAGAGGTTTGCACTGGTTCGACGCCTTGAGTGCGGGCGCGAAACCGGTGGACGGCCTGCCGGCTTCGTTGAAAGTCGCTGATGGTGTGGTGGGCGAACAACCCGTGCGGTTTATCGCGGTGGTGGCTGATCCCGACAACCGTTTTGTCCGCGCTCGCAACGGTGAAGTGGGTTTGCTGGAAGGTTGGGGGTTGGCCAAGGCTGTGGATGAAATCATCGCGGCTGACGCTGACAAATCGCACAAGCGCGCCGTGATCGCGATCATCGATGTGCCGAGTCAGGCCTACGGTCGGCGCGAAGAAGCACTCGGCATTCATCAGGCACTTGCCGCTGCGGCAGACAGTTATGCCCGTGCCCGGTTGGCCGGCCATGCGGTGATTGGTTTGCTGGTGGGCAAGGCGATGTCCGGGGCGTTTCTGGCCCATGGGTATCAGGCCAATCGATTGATCGCGCTGCGTGATCCGGGCGTGATGGTGCATGCGATGGGCAAGGCGTCAGCAGCTCGGGTGACCTTGCGCAGTGTTGAAGAATTGGAGGCGCTGGCCGCCAGTGTGCCGCCGATGGCGTATGACATCGACAGCTACGCCAGTCTCGGTCTGCTTTGGGAAACCCTGTCGGTGGAGCAGATTGAGCAGCCCACATCAGCGGATCTGGCGCGGGTGACGGAGTGCCTGAGTCTGGCGATTGGCAATGTTGCCGCAAGCGGTCGCGATTTGAGCGGCCGCTTGGGCGCGAGTAACCGCGCCGCTTCGAGCAAGGTTCGCCAACTGCTGAGAGAACAGTGGTGAACACGTTTCTGGCTCACGACCTGCTGTGGGGGATGACCCCGGAGCAGTTGCCCGTAGATGCGCCCGCGTGGGTGGTCGAGTCGCTCCATGCGGGACAGCCAGTGGTGGTTCGGCGTGCGTTGAGTACGCCGGACTTCATCGCGGTCGGCGTGCGTGGACGGTTGCGCGAGCAGCGCTTTGCAACGGTGATGGCGGTCGATGCGATTTCCCGTTGCGTCAGGCCGGAAGAGCTTCGTCATGTCTCGATTGAGCGGGATCTGCCGGCAGTGCGTGACCTGCGCCAACTGCGGCCGCTGCTCGATGGCTGCGGTTGGGTGTGGGGTGTCAGCGGTAGCGCCGGGTTTGAGTTGGCCGGCGGTTTTCAGGCATTACACGAGGGCAGCGATCTCGACTTGATCCTGCGCACACCGCAACCGTTGGATCGCTTGAAGGCGCAGGCACTGCTGAAGATTCTGGACACGGCTGTGTGCCAGGTGGACATGCAATTGCAGACGCCTTTCGGTGCCGTTGCCCTGCGCGAATGGGCCGGCTCCGCACGCCGGGTGCTGCTGAAAAATGCCCGTGAAGCCTGTCTGGTGATTGATCCGTGGAACCCGCAGGAGCAAGCAGCGTGAGCAGTTTGCTGGTGTTCCCAGGGCAAGGCGCGCAGCAGCCGGGCATGCTCCATCGTTTGCCGCGCGAGACGCTGATCGAGGCCAGTGAAGTGCTCGGTGAAGAGGTGTTGCTGCTCGATTCTGCCGAAGCGCTGAAGTCGACACGGGCGGTTCAGCTTTGCCTGTTGATCGCCGGTGTCGCAGCTTCGCGTCAGTTGTCCATGGCACCGGATTACGTGGCGGGATTGTCCATTGGCGCCTATCCGGCGGCAGTGGTAGCGGGGGCCTTGAGCTTCAGTGATGCACTGCATCTGGTCAGCCTGCGTGGTGAATTGATGCAGCAGGCTTACCCACACGGTTACGGCATGACGGCGATCATCGGCCTCGATCTGGCGACGGTGGAAACGTTGCTGGCGCAGGTTCACAGCGTCGACACGCCGGTTTATCTGGCCAACATCAATGCCGATAACCAGGTGGTGATTGCCGGCAGCGATGAAGCAATGAACGCCGTGGCGGCGTTGGCGAAGCGTCGCGGTGCCGGTTTGGCAAAACGCTTGGCCGTCAGTGTGCCGTCGCACTGTCCGCTGCTGGATGCACCAGCGAAAACCCTGGCCGAAGCCTTCGCCAAGGTGCTGCTGAAAACGCCGACGTTGGGCTATCTCAGCGGCAGTCGCGCCCGGCCCATCATCAACATCGAAGCCTTGCGCGATGACCTGGCTTACAACATGTGCCGCATCGTCGATTGGCGCGGCACGGTACAAAGCGCCTACGAGCGCGGCGTACGGCTACAGATCGAAATGCCGCCCGGTGCGGTGCTGACCGGGCTGGCGCGCCGGGTATTCGAGCAGGGCACCGTGATTGCCTTCGACGGGGCGCGGCTCGACACCTTGCAGGCGCTGTTGCGTGAGGAGGGAAGCCGCCAACCCTAGACCACCGACTCAGGCCTTCGAACAACAAAAACAACATTCGACGATGCACTTTGAGGACTACAACAATGATTATTTACGGTGTGGCGCTGTTGGCGATCTGTACGCTGGCGGGGGTGATCATGGGTGACGCGCTTGGCGTGTTGCTCGGCGTTAAATCCAATGTGGGCGGGGTCGGGATCGCAATGATCCTGCTGATCTGCGCACGGTTGTGGATGCAAAAGCGTGGCGGCATGACCAAGGATTGCGAGATGGGCGTCGGCTTCTGGGGTGCGATGTACATTCCGGTGGTGGTGGCGATGGCGGCGCAACAGAACGTCGTGACTGCGTTGCACGGCGGCCCGGTGGCGGTGCTTGCCGCGATCGGTTCAGTGGTGCTTTGCGGCTGCACCATTGCCCTGATCAGTCGGACCCACAAAGGCGAACCGTTGCCCGATGAACCCGAGGAAGTATCCCCGGTTGGCACGCCAGTAGGAGGTCGCTGATATGTGGGATCTCATCGAGAAAGGTCTGGAGCATAACGGTCTGGTCACGGCGTTCGCGTTTGTCGGCGTGATCATGTGGGTGTCGGTGGTCTTGTCCAAACGCCTGACGTTCGGGCGAATTCATGGCTCGGCGATTGCCATCGTCATCGGCCTGGTGTTGGCCTGGGTCGGCGGCACCATGACCGGCGGGCAAAAAGGCCTGGCGGACCTGACGCTGTTCTCGGGTATCGGGTTGATGGGCGGCGCGATGTTGCGCGACTTTGCCATCGTTGCCACGGCCTTCGAAGTGCAGGCCACCGAAGCGAAGAAGGCCGGGATGATCGGCGTGATCGCGCTGCTGCTGGGCACGATTCTGCCGTTCATTGTCGGGGCGAGCATTGCCTGGGCGTTCGGTTATCGCGATGCGGTGAGCATGACCACCATCGGCGCGGGCGCGGTGACTTACATCGTCGGGCCGGTGACTGGTGCGGCGATTGGCGCCAGTTCCGATGTGATGGCGCTGTCGATTGCCACCGGGTTGATCAAGGCAATCCTGGTGATGGTCGGCACGCCGATGGCCGCACGCTGGATGGGGCTGGATAACCCGCGCTCGGCCATGGTGTTTGGCGGGTTGGCCGGCACCGTCAGCGGTGTGACCGCCGGGTTGGCGGCGACGGATCGGCGGTTGGTGCCTTATGGCGCGTTGACCGCGACGTTCCACACCGGGCTAGGGTGCTTGCTGGGGCCTTCGTTGCTGTACTTCATTGTTCGGGGGATTGTTGGGTAGGTTCTGAATTTGTATCGGCTGCTTTGACGCCATCGCCGGCAAGCCGGCTCCTACAAGGAATGCGGCACACCCTGTAGGCGCTGGCTTGCCAGCGATGGCCGCGACGCGGTCTCAAGCGTGGCGATTGGCATACATCCGACACTCCGCCAGCAGCGCCAGCAAGTTCGGATCGCGCTCCTTGGCCTTCAAGAACACCACGCCGATGTGCTGCTGCAACCGATACTTTTCCTGCAACGGAATCAGCTTCACCCGGTTCTCATACACCGCCGCAATCCGCCCCGGCAGCAACGCATAACCCACCCCCGAGCTGACCATGCTCAGCAGGGTGAAGATGTCGTTGACCTGCATCGCCACCTTCGGTTCGAACCCCGCCTGCTTGAACACCCGATTGCCATCCTGGTGCGTGGCGAAGCCTTGGGTCAGGGTGATGAACGTTTCGTCGCGGACTTCGGCCAGATCCACTTCGATGCGTTGGGCAAACTTCGAGTCCGCCGGGGTCGCCAGGAAGATGTCATCGGAAAACAGCGGAATCTGCTCACAGTCCGGGTCGTTCACGCTGTCGTCCAAAGACACCAGGATTGCGTCGACTTCCATGTTCTTGAGCTTGTACAACAGGTCGAAATTCGAACCGAGGATCAAGTCGATGTTGAGTTCGCTGCGGCGGATCTTCAGGCCCATGATCAGTTGCGGCACGGTCTTCACCGTCAGCGAATACAATGAGCCCAACTTGAAGCGCTCCGCCGAGAACCCGGCGGCTTCGCGGGTCAGGCGCACGGTTTCGACCACGTCCTGAATCAGCTTCTGCGCTCGTTCTTCCAGCACATAAGCGCTTTCCAGCGGCGTCAGGTTTCGGCCTTCGTGCTTGAACAATGGGCAGCGCAGGGCGTTTTCCAGGGAATGGATCGCCCGGTGCACGCTGACGTTGCTGGTCTGCAATTCGGCAGCGGCGCGAGCCAGATTGCCGGTGCGCATGAAGGCGAGGAACACCTCGAGCTTTTTCAGGGTCAATTCTTCGTCGATCAGCATGGGCGTGACTCTTGTTCGAATGGCTCGATTGTGCACGTATGTTGGGGTGTTTGTAGTTTGAAACATTGCGCTTTTACGCTTGAGGCCTGAGCCTTGCGCGATGTTGGATTGGATTTCGAGGTGAGCAATACATGTATCACGGGGAAAGATTGAACGCCTGGACGCACTTGGTCGGGGCGGTGGCGGCGGCGGTCGGGGTGGTGTGGATGCTGGTGATCGCCGGCATGGACGGCAGCCCGTGGAAGATTGTCAGCGTGGCGATTTACGGTTTCACCTTGATGGTGCTCTACAGCGCCTCGACCGTTTACCACAGCGTGCGCGGGCGCAAGAAAGCGATCATGCAGAAGGTCGATCACTTTTCGATCTACCTGTTGATCGCCGGCAGCTACACGCCATTTTGCCTGGTGACCTTGCGCGGGCCGTGGGGCTGGACGTTGTTCGGGATTGTCTGGGGGCTGGCGCTGATCGGCATCCTGCAAGAGATCAAGCCGCGTTCGGAAGCGCGGATTTTGTCGATTGTGATTTATGCGGTGATGGGCTGGATCGTGCTGGTGGCGGTCAAGCCGCTGCTGGCGGCGCTGGGCACGACCGGGTTCGCGTGGCTGGCGTCGGGGGGGATTTTGTACACCGTGGGGATTGTTTTCTTCGCCCTGGATCATCGGTTGCGGCATGCGCACGGGATCTGGCATTTGTTCGTGATTGCGGGGAGTTTGCTGCACTTTGTGGCGATTTTCTTTTACGTCCTTTAAATCGTGTCACGGCCATCGCCGGCAAGCCGGCTCCTACAGGTTTTGTGTCGCACACAAAATCTGCGGCCACCACGAACCCTTGTAGGAGCTGGCTTGCCAGCGATGGGGCCCTAGAAGTCACCCCACAACTGCTGGGCCACCGCCAACGCCACAACCGGCGCGGTCTCCGTGCGCAACACCCGCGGGCCGAGGCGAGCAGCATGAAAACCAGCGCCCTTGGCCTGATCCACCTCAGCCTCCGACAACCCACCCTCAGGCCCAATCAAGAACGCCAGCGTCCCCGGCTTCGCGTGACTCACCAACGGCTCCGCCACCGGATGCAACACCAACTTCAAATCCGCCTCAATCTGCTTCAACCAATCCGCCAGCAGCACCGGCGGATGAATCACCGGTACCCGTGAACGCCCGCATTGCTCGCATGCGCTGATCGCCACCTGACGCCAATGCATCAAGCGTTTGTCGGCACGCTCGTCTTTCAGTCGGACTTCACAGCGGTCGCTGAAGATCGGGGTGATTTCAGTCACGCCCAGTTCCGTGGCTTTCTGAATCGCCCAATCCATCCGCTCGCCACGGGACAAACCCTGGCCGAGATGGATCTGCAGCGGCGATTCGATTTGCCCGGCGAAGCTTTCGTCGATCTGCACCACGACGCGCTTCTTGCCGACCTCGGCCAGCGTCGCGCGAAACTCATCGCCCGAGCCGTCGAACAGTTGCAGCGCATCACCCTCGGCCATGCGCAGCACGCGGCTGATGTAGTGGGCCTGGGCCTCGGGCAACTCGTGCTCGCCGGTGCTCAGGGGGGCGTCGATAAAGAAGCGGGACAGTCTCATGCTGGGTCTCTGTAATTCATGTGTAGGTCTTGGCGCCCCTATCGCGGGCAAGCCCGCTCCCACAGGGTGTACGCCGTCACTGTGGGAGCCGGGCTTGCCCGCGATGGCGGCAGCGCAGGAACCACAGACGCTTGAGTGAAATCAATCAGCCCGGATCGCGGAACCCGGGATGGAAGTCTTTCGGCACCGAGACGCTCACGCTATTGCGGGTCGCAATGTCGATTCCTTCAGTGGCGACTTCCGCCAGAAAGTCGATCTGCTCCGGGGTGATCACGTAGGGCGGCAGGAAATACACCACGCTGCCCAATGGACGAAGTAGCGCACCGCGCTCCAGCGCATGCTGGAACACCTTCAAGCCGCGACGTTCCTGCCACGGGTAAGCTTCCTTGGTGGCCTTGTCCTTGACCATCTCGATGGCCAATACCATGCCGGTCTGCCGCACTTCCGAGACGTTCGGGTGATCGGCCAAATGTGCAGTAGACGAGGCCATGCGCTCGGCCAACGCCTTGTTGTTCTCGATGACGTTGTCTTCTTCGAAGATATCCAGCGTCGCCAAGGCTGCCGCGCACGCCAGCGGGTTGCCGGTGTAGCTGTGGGAATGCAGGAAGGCGCGCAGGGTCGGGTAGTCGTCGTAGAACGCGCTGTAGACGTCTTCGGTCGTCACGCAGGCCGCCAGCGGCAGGTAACCGCCAGTCAGGGCCTTGGACAGGCAGAGGAAGTCCGGGCGGATGCCGGCCTGTTCGCAGGCGAACATGGTTCCGGTGCGGCCGAAGCCGACGGCGATTTCGTCGTGGATCAGGTGCACGCCATATCGGTCGCAAGCTTCGCGCAGCAGTTTCAGGTACACCGGGTGATACATGCGCATGCCGCCGGCGCCCTGGATCAGCGGCTCGACGATCACCGCCGCAACGCTGTCGTGATGTTCGGCCAGGGTCTGTTCCATCGCGGCGAACATGTTGCGCGAGTGTTCTTCCCAGCTCATGCCGTCCGGGCGCAGGTAACAATCGGGGCTCGGTACCTTGATGGTGTCCAGCAGCAACGCTTTGTAGGTTTCGGTGAAGAGCGGTACGTCGCCCACCGACATCGCCGCCATGGTTTCGCCGTGGTAGCTGTTGGTCAGGGTGACGAAGCGCTTCTTGTTCGGCTGGCCGCGGTTGAGCCAGTAGTGAAAACTCATTTTCAGCGCGACTTCGATGCAGGACGAACCGTTATCGGCGTAGAAACACCGCGTCAGGCCTTCCGGTGTCATCTTCACCAGGCGCTCTGACAACTCGATCACCGGTTGATGGCTGAACCCGGCGAGGATCACGTGCTCCAGTTGATCAACCTGATCCTTGATGCGCTGATTGATGCGCGGGTTGGCGTGGCCAAACACGTTGACCCACCAGGAGCTGACCGCGTCGAGGTAGCGTTTGCCTTCGAAGTCTTCCAGCCACACGCCTTCACCGCGCTTGATCGGGATCAGCGGCAACTGTTCGTGGTCTTTCATCTGGGTGCAGGGATGCCACAACACCGCGAGATCGCGTTGCATCCACTGATTATTCAGGCCCATATCCAGTCTCCTCGAGGCGGTCCGCGACAGGCGCGGACATACAATCGCGCAAGCCTATGCAATGCGTGGCATCGGGACAACCCATTGTGTCGAATGAGCTACTTTGTTTAGGGCGACAGACGTTGCTGGCGGGCCCTTGATGGCTGACGTATTCTTCGCGGTTCTTTGAGTCGCCTGACTCGTAAAACTGCTTTTTTCTCGTGTATTTCCGGAGTTCGCTGAATGTCTGCTGGTTGGCTGCGCGCCTGTGCGCTGGTGATGTTGGGGCTGTTCAGCGTGTCTGCGCTGGCCAAGGATAAAACGGCGATCGTGATCGGCGGCGGGCTCTCGGGCCTGACGGCGGCTTACGAACTGCAGAACAAAGGCTGGCAGGTGACCCTGCTGGAAGCCAAGCCGAGCCTGGGCGGTCGTTCCGGTATGGCCACCAGCGAGTGGATCGGCAACGACAAGACTCAACCGGTGCTGAACAAGTACGTCTCGACGTTCAAGCTGAGCACCACGCCGGCCCCTGAGTTCGTGCGCACGCCGAGCTACCTGATCGACGGCGTGTATTACACCGCCGCTGACCTGGCCACCAAAGAACCGGCTACCGCTGACGCGCTCAAGCGCTACGAAAAGACCCTGGACGATCTGGCGCGCTCGATCGAAGACCCGCAGAATCCGGCGGCGAACAGCACGCTGCATGCCCTGGATCAGATCAACGTCTCCAACTGGCTCGACCGTTTGACGTTGCCCGCCACGGCCCGCAAATTGATCAACCAGCAAATTCGTACCCGTTATGACGAACCTTCGCGCCTGTCGCTGCTGTACTACGCGCAACAGAGCCGGGTTTACCGTGGCGTGTCCGACCGCGACCTGCGCGCTTCGCGCCTGCTCGGCGGCAGCCCGGTGCTGGCCCAGGCGTTCGTCAAACAGCTGAAAACCATCAAGACCAGCTCCCCGGTCTCGTCCATTTCCCAGGACAAGGACGGCGTGACCGTCAAAGTCGGCAGCGTCGGCTATCAGGCGGACTACGTCGTGGTAGCGGTGCCGTTGCGCGCACTGAACAAAATCGCGATGACCCCGGCGCTGGATGCCCAGCACTTGGGCGCGATCAAAGGCACCAACTACGGTTGGCGCGACCAGATCATGCTGAAGTTCAAGACGCCAGTGTGGGAAAGCAAGGCGCGCATGTCCGGCGAGATCTACAGCAACACCGGCCTGGGCATGTTGTGGGTCGAGCCGGCGCTGAAGGGTGGTGCCAACGTGGTGATCAACCTGTCCGGCGACAACGCGCGGGTGATGCAGGCCTTCGGCGACAAGCAGATGGTCGATCAGGTGCTGATTCGTCTGCACGCGTTTTATCCACAGGCGCGCGGTGCGTTCACCGGTTATGAAATCCGTCGCTACAGCACCGACCCATCGATGGGTGGCGCGTACCTGGCCTTCGGTCCGGGCCAGATCAGCAAGTACTGGCGCTTGTGGGAACGTCCGCTGCAACGCGTAGCGTTCGCTGGCGAACACACCGACACCTTGTACCCGGGCACTCTGGAAGGCGCGTTGCGCACCGGTCAGCGTGCGGCCATTCAGGTTGAAGACCTGGCGGCGGGCAAGTCGTTTGAACCGGCGAAGGTTGTTCCGGCTGCGACCGCAGCAGCGGCCGGCGCGGTGGCGGCGAAGAAAGGAAACTTCTTCACCAATCTGTTCGGTGGCTCGGATGACGATAAGAAACCGGAACCGGTCAAGGCGCCAGAGCCTGTAGCTCCGCCAGCACCGGCACCTGCTCCAGTGCCAACCCCGGCCCCTGCGCCAGTGGAAGCACCGAAGCCAGCAGCACCGGTGAAAGCTGAGCCAGCCAAAAAGGCAACATCCAAAGCTGCGGTGAAGAAACCTGCGGCCAAGACCGAGGCGAAAAAAGCCCCGGCAAAGGCTCCGGCGAAAAAAGCCGAGCCAGCGAAGAAACCAGCAGCCAAACCGGCGGCGACTACTGAGACCAGTGCTCAGTAACGTTCAGGTGTAAAAAAAGCGCGGCTCAAGGGCCGCGTTTTTTTTTGCTTATTTATCAAACATGAGACATCCCGGCTTTGCCTGTGCGGTACCCAAGAGTCGCACAATCATGACCCCGGTCCTACACGCCTCAGCGATATATCAGATACTTCCCACAAACGAATCAGAGCGAAATGATAGATGTCGCCTGATATTGACATCTATGATCTTCAAAAACTGGAGGTCATATGAAAGCACTTACAGTAATAATTGTGTTGATAGCACTTTCTGGTTGTGAAAATGGCCACTTTTTTCCTAAAGAATATAACCAGGAGCAGGCCTATAAATGCGATATGGATCCGTACAGTCCCGATTGCTTACAGCCGCCTCCGGTCTTCAAAAGCTCTTAAATATATAAGTAATTAACCAGGGTTAAAGAGGGCCTGCTGAAAACTTCCATTCATAAATCTGTTTACCGTCCGGTAGTGCTCTGATCAGCCTTTCCTTCGGCTTCGGAATGCGGCCGGGGACGAACCCAAGGCTAGCGCAGCACGGGTTTCCCGTGCGCTGATCATAAATGACCAAATTTCCATCATTTTGGATAACCATACGAGTGTTCTACTAAAGTGATTTATCAATGCTATGGGTGCTTTCAGCAATCCATAAACGCTTTCTGGACGGGTCATAAAGAAAACCATTGTTGCTGATCGCAAACTGTAGAGGTTCACGCATTCTTTTCTGATGCAAGGTTCTGCTGTAAATCTGATTGCCATCTGCAATCCAGACTACAGCTTCACCCTCCTTAATGAGCAGATTTCCATCAACTTGCAATACCAATCGAAATCGTCCGTTCACGGGCATAAGGTACTGCCCCGCTGACATCGTTTGATTGGGCGGCAGTACCGGCGAGTCACTTGCTTGAAAGGGTGTATAACGAATAGCCATGTATTTCACCTTGGTAATGAACTGTTGAGGTCTCATTTGATCAAGTTCAAATGCGCAAACGGTTATACATATTTATCGCTTGTCAAAAAGCTCATCGCGAACTGGCGTAAAACAGAAAAGGGAGCGGCAGCCATCGGGTGCGCTGGATCGGTGAAGCCGACCCGGGCAAGAAGGCACCCGCCAAAGCCCCGTCAAAAACAGCCCGTAAGGCCGATGCCAAAAAAGACCCCCAGCGAAAAAATCGCAGTCCGCCGCGAATAAACGCTTTGGCCGGGGTGTTCTTCAGGTGAGCCACATTTTTCGGTAAATTGGCCTTTAATCTTTCCTTAACTCATCCCTTGGAGACTGTTGATCGTATTTCTCGATATTTCAAAGCGAAATTTTCCGCTTTAAATCGATAGATAACTCGATAGTCTTGGGCCAGCACTTACAGGGACTCGGCAATGCAACTACGAAACTCTTCTTCTCGCTACGGCTGGGTCAGCATCTTCATGCACTGGGGCGTAGCGCTGGCGGTGTTCGGGATGTTCGCTCTGGGCCTGTGGATGGTCGATCTCGGTTATTACGACCCTTGGCGCAAGGCAGGGCCGGATATCCACAAGAGTATTGGCCTGATACTGCTGGGGTTGATGCTGTTTCGTGTGGTCTGGCGCTTGATAAGTCCACCGCCTCCGACCCTCGCCAGCTACAGCCGCATGACGCGCCTGGGCGCGAAGTTCGGGCATGCTTTTCTGTATCTCTGTCTGTTCGCTGTAATGATTGCCGGCTACCTGATTTCCACCGCAGAAGGTGTCGGGATTCCGGTGTTTGACTGGTTTGAAGTGCCTGCACTGGTTTCCGGCCTACCGGACCAGGCAGATACCGCGGGTGCGATTCATCTGTACCTGGCGTGGGCGCTGGTAATTTTTTCCGGCCTTCATGCGTTGGCAGCATTGAAGCACCACTTTATTGACCGTGATGTGACCCTCAAGCGAATGCTCGGTCGCAAAGCCTGAAATTCAACCTCGACTCCAAAAGGAAATAAAGCATGTTGAAAAAGACTCTGGCCGCTCTGGCAATCGGTTCGGCCCTGCTGTCCGCTAACGTAATGGCTGCTGACTACACCGTCGACAAGACTGGCCAGCACGCGTTCGTTGACTTCAAGATCAGCCACTTGGGCTACAGCTACATCACCGGTACCTTCAAGGATATCGACGGCAAGTTCAGCTTCGACGCTGCCAAGCCAGAAGACAGCAAGATCGAGTTCAACGTGAACACCGCCAGCGTTTTCACCAACAACGCTGAACGCGACAAGCACATCTCCAGCAAAGACTTCTTGGAAGTGGATAAATTCGCCAAGGCGACCTTCGTCTCCACCAGCGTTAAAACCACTGGCAAAAACGCCGATGGCAAAGTCACTGCTGATGTAGCCGGTGACCTGACTATTCACGGCGTGACCAAGCCAATCGTGGTCAAGGCCACGTTCCTGGGTGAAGGCAAGGATCCATGGGGCGGCTACCGTGCAGGCTTCGAAGGCACCACCAGCATCAAGCGCTCTGATTTCGGCAAGATGATGGACCTGGGTCCACAGTCCGACGCGGTTGATCTGTACATCACGTTTGAAGGTGTCAAAGCGAAGTAACTTTCGCGCCCGACACAAAAACGCCCCCGGTCTTACGGTCGGGGGCGTTTTTTATTGCCTGAAAAAAGTTATATGGGAAACGCAGATCCCCGGTGGGAGCGAGCAGGCTCACTCCCACATTTGATCTTCAATGAACACAAATACCAGGCATCACGCAGCCCCCCGGTGGGAGCGGGCTTGCTCGCGAATGCGGTTGCACATTCAATATTGATGTGGACTGACACGGCCGCTTCGCGAGCGAGTCCGCTCCCACAGCGGATTGTTGGTGGGGTGAGGATTTGTGTCTGCCGCGGAAAACAAAAATGCCCCGGATCTCGCGATCAGGGGCATTTTTTATTGCGGCGTTAAATTAGCGATTGCGGGTCAGCAACGCTGGTTTTTCGCCGCGCGGACGACCTGGCAGTTGATCCAGTTGCTCAGGTGTCGGGAACCGATCGGTTTTCGACTCTTTATGGATGATCTTCGGTGCCGGGCCACGCGGGTTCTGCACGGCTGGTTCCGAACGAGGCTGCTCGTCGGTACGGGCCGGGCGGCGGTTGCGGGACTCTTCGCGACGGGCCTGACCGTCACGTGGCGCGCCATTGCGCGGGCCGCTGCGCTTGGCCGGCGGGGTGCCGGTGGTTGCGCCGTCGCTGCTGCGTGGACCGCTCTGGCGACCTTGAGGCTTGCCGCCGGTGCGCGGAGCACCCGCACCCGCACCTGCGCCTGCTGCCGCGCCTTGTGCCGGAGCACCCGGACGACGGCCACGGCCCTGGGCCGGTTTGGCTTGAGGCACGTAGTCAACGCGGTTACCGAAGTTATCCACGTCGTCGTCGAGGAACTCGTCTGGAGCGCGATCAGCGGCAGCACGTGGCGCCGGACGCTGTTGCTCGCGAGCCGGGGTGCCTTCGCGTGGTTTGTGCTCACGGGCAGGGCGATCGCCACGGCCGGTGGCCGCAGGTTTTTCCTTGCCGCCCTTGTCCTTGCCTTTGTCTTTACGACCGCCGCCGCCGCCAGTGCCGTTCGGACCGTCGCCGCGCGGGCCACGTGGGTTGCGCGGGTTACGCACATCCGGACGCTCGCGGACTTCTGGCTTCTCGGCTTCTACGGCGCTGGAATCGAAGCCCATCAGGTCGCCGTCGGCGATTTTCTGCTTGGTCATGCGTTCGATGCTTTTCAGCAGTTTTTCTTCGTCCGGAGCGACCAGCGAAATCGCCTCGCCCGAACGACCGGCACGGCCAGTACGGCCGATACGGTGCACGTAATCTTCGTCGACGTTCGGCAGTTCGAAGTTGACCACGTGTGGCAACTGATCGATGTCGAGGCCGCGCGCGGCGATGTCTGTGGCGACCAGGATGCGCACTTCGCCGGCCTTGAAGTCGGCCAGGGCTTTGGTGCGCGCGTTCTGGCTCTTGTTGCCGTGGATGGCGACGGCGCTGAGGCCGTGTTTGTCCAGGTACTCGGCCAGGCGGTTGGCGCCGTGCTTGGTGCGGGTGAACACCAGCACCTGTTCCCAGGCGCCCGCGGTGATCAGGTGCGCCAGCAACGAACGCTTGTGGTTGGCCGGCAGACGGAACACGCGTTGCTCGATGCGCTCGACCGTGGTGTTCGGCGGCGTGACTTCGATGCGTTCCGGGTTGTGCAGCAGCTTGCCGGCGAGGTCGGTGATGTCCTTGGAGAACGTCGCCGAAAACAGCAGGTTTTGACGTTTGCTTGGCAGACGGGCCAGGACCTTTTTCACGTCATGGACGAAGCCCATGTCGAGCATGCGGTCGGCTTCGTCCAGCACGAGGATTTCCACGTGGGACAAATCGACGCTGCCTTGACCGCACAGGTCAAGCAAACGACCGGGGCAAGCTACCAGCACGTCAACGCCACGGGACATGGCCTGAACCTGCGGGTTCATGCCGACGCCGCCGAAGATGCAGGCGCTGACGAACTTCAGGTCACGGGCATAAACCTTGAAGCTCTCGTGAACCTGGGCCGCGAGTTCGCGAGTAGGGGTCAGGACCAATACGCGCGGTTGGCGCGGGCCGTGACGCTGGGATTTGTCCGGGTGACCGTTGGGGAACAACCGCTCCAGGATCGGAAGGGCAAAGCCGCCGGTTTTACCAGTACCTGTCTGAGCCGCAACCATGAGGTCGCGACCTTGCAACACGGCGGGAATGGCCCGCTGTTGCACCGGAGTAGGCTCGGTATAGCCCGCTGCCTCGATGGCGCGGACTAAAGCCTCGGAGAGACCGAGGGAAGCAAAGGACATGAGTAATCCTGTTTTAGTTAGGGCTTGGCCCAATGGGAGTCTTGCCTGGCGCGAATGGCGTTTAAGAAGAACGCAATCCCGTCCGGTCCTGCTGGGCCTTGAAAGCTCGTCTGGAGCGCTCGCGCGGGCTGAAAAGCTGCGCTGTAACGGGGTCGAGATGCCTTGAACAAGTCCGAGCGTCCGGGCGTGAGCCTGGCGGGAAGGCCGGAGTATAACAGAGCAATCACTGCGCGCCGCTTTCCTGCTGCTCAACGGCTTTTTCGCCGGCGGCGGTGGCCCCGGCCGTTTTCGTGCTGGCAGCCGGATCGGCGCCATAACGGGCGCTCAGTTCGGCGTACGCGGGTTCGCGCTTGAAGCGTTTGAGCTCGGCGCCGAAGCGCTGCACCAGCAAGTCCATGCCCGCGTTGCGGCGCACCGCGAGGAACTGGCTCTGCTGGCTGATGATGGTCGGGTTTTCGCTGATCTTGTCGCGGATGTCCAACTCGTCGAGCAAATGCTGGCCCACCCGGCGATCGGTGATCAGCAGGTCGATCCTGCCGCGCACCAGTTTGCCGAAGTTGGCTTCATGGGTCGGCGCCGGTTCGCGTGTGAACATGGTCGATTCGCTAAAGTCCGGGCTGTACAGATAGCCCGGCGATGTGCCGATTGTCAGGCCTTTCAGGTCGTCGAGGGTGCTAAACGGATGCGGGCGTTCGTTGGCATAGAACATCACGAACTGGACTTCCGACAGCGGTTCGCTGGGGTAGAGCAGGGTCGCATCGCGCTCATCGCTATGGAAAATGTCCAGCGCACCATCGGCCAGGCCGGTTTCAAGCATCGACAGGCAGCGTTTCCACGGCAGGAACTGCCACTCGACTTCGATCCCCAGGCGCTTGAAGACGATGGCCGTGGTTTCGTAGTCCAGGCCCAGTGATTTGCCGTTTTCCTCGTAGACATAAGGCGCCCACGGTTCAGTAACAACGCGCAGTTTCTCGCCCCGGGCGGCGAAGCTCAGGCAAGTGAAAAGAAACACGGTCAGTAACTGGGCGATCAAAGGCATGGCCAGAGATTACGACGAGAAACCGTAAAGAGCCAGAAACCCGCTCCAGAAGCTCTATCTCCGTGCCTTGCTTCACAATAAAGGCGCGTTAAAAGCAAAAGATCGCAGCGTCGGCAGCGCCTGCACGAATTACACATTCAATGCAGGCGCTGCCGAAGGCTGCGATCTTTTGATCTTGCTTTAAACGTTTGTCAGCGCGGTAACTTCAGGTTGTTCCACACCGCCAGACTCGCTTCAGCCTGGTTCAGTGTGTAGAAGTGCAACCCTGGCGCGCCACCTTGCAGCAGGCGTTCGCACATCTCGGTGATGACCTGTTCACCAAAGCCTTGAATGCTCTGGGTGTCGTCGCCGTAGGCTTCCAGTTGCTTGCGGATCCAGCGCGGGATTTCCGCACCGCAGGCATCGGAGAAGCGCGCGAGCTTGCTGTAGTTGGTGATCGGCATGATGCCCGGCACGATCGGGATGTTCACGCCCTTCGCCCGTACACGCTCGACGAAGTAGAAGTAGCTGTCGGCGTTGAAGAAGTACTGGGTAATCGCGCTGTCGGCGCCAGCGTTGGCTTTGCGCACGAAATTGGTCAGATCGTCTTCGAAATTGCGCGCTTGCGGATGCATCTCCGGGTAAGCGGCGACTTCGATGTGGAAATGATCACCGGTCTCTTCACGAATGAATTCGACCAGATCGTTGGCGTGGCGCATTTCGCCGCTGGCCATGCCCATGCCCGAAGGCAGGTCACCGCGCAGGGCAACAATGCGCTTGATGCCAGCAGCCTTGTATTGCGCCAGCAGGCCGCGCAAGTCTTCCTTGCTGTCGCCCACGCAGGACAGATGCGGTGCGGCAGGGACTTTGACTTCGCTTTCGAGCTGCAACACGGTGTTGAGGGTTCGATCACGGGTCGAGCCGCCAGCGCCATAGGTGCAGGAGAAGAAATCGGGGTTGTACGTTGCCAGCTGGCGAGCAGTGGCGAGCAGCTTTTCATGCCCAGCGTCGGTCTTCGTAGGGAAGAACTCGAAGCTGTAGCGACGGTCTTGGGACATGGTCATATCCTTGGAAACACGTAAGCCGGAGGCTTGCACATCCCAATGTGGGAGCGGGCTTGCTCGCGAAGGCGGTGTGTCAGACGACATCAATGTTGAATGATAAATCGCCTTCGCGAGCAAGCCCGCTCCCACAAGGGAGAGCAGGCAGCGGGTCGAATCAGTAGCGGTAAGCGTGCGGCTTGAACGGGCCTTCGACGGTCACGCCGATGTAGTCGGCCTGGGTCTTGGTCAGTTGAGTCACAACGCCGCCGAAACCGCGGACCATTTCCAGGGCCACTTCTTCGTCGAGTTTCTTCGGCAGTACTTCAACGGTCAGGCGCTCGGCTTTCTGGGCTGGCGACAGGTCGGCGTACTTTTGACCGAACAGGAAGATCTGAGCCAAAACCTGGTTGGCGAACGAACCGTCCATGATGCGGCTTGGGTGACCGGTGGCGTTACCCAGGTTCACCAGGCGGCCTTCGGCCAGCAGGATCAGGTAGTCGTCGTTCTGGGCATCGAATGCGCCAGGACCGGTACGGTGGATTTTGTGAACCTGTGGCTTCACTTCTTCCCATGCCCAGTTCTTGCGCATGAAAGCGGTGTCGATTTCGTTGTCGAAGTGACCGATGTTGCAGACAACAGCCCGCTTCTTCAGTGCTTTGAGCATGTTGGCGTCGCAAACGTTGACGTTGCCGGTGGTGGTCACGATCAGGTCGATCTTGCCCAGCAGCGCTTTGTCGATGCTTGCTTCGGTACCGGTGTTGATACCGTCGATGAACGGCGAAACCAGTTCGAAACCGTCCATGCAGGCTTGCATGGCGCAGATCGGGTCGACTTCGGAGACTTTAACGATCATGCCTTCCTGACGCAGGGACTGAGCCGAGCCCTTGCCCACGTCACCGTAACCGATGACCAGCGCTTGCTTGCCGGACAGCAGGTGGTCGGTACCGCGCTTGATCGCGTCGTTCAGGCTGTGACGGCAGCCGTACTTGTTGTCGTTCTTGCTCTTGGTCACCGAGTCGTTGACGTTGATGGCCGGGATTTTCAGCTCGCCCTTGGCCAGCATGTCCAGCAGGCGGTGAACGCCGGTGGTGGTCTCTTCGGTCACGCCGTGGACGCGGTCCAGGATGGCCGGGTATTTCTTGTGCAGCAGCTCGGTCAGGTCGCCGCCGTCGTCGAGGATCATGTTGGCATCCCAAGGCGCGCCATCTTTCAGGATGGTTTGCTCCAGGCACCACTCGTACTCTTCTTCAGTCTCGCCTTTCCAGGCGTAAACCGCGATGCCGGCAGCAGCGATAGCGGCAGCGGCCTGATCCTGAGTCGAGAAAATGTTGCAGGACGACCAACGTACTTCGGCACCCAGGGCAACCAGGGTTTCGATCAGCACGGCAGTCTGAATGGTCATGTGGATGCAGCCGAGAATCTTGGCGCCCTTGAGCGGTTGCTCACCGGCGTACTTGCGGCGCAGACCCATCAGGGCTGGCATTTCGGATTCAGCGATGATGGTTTCGCGACGGCCCCAGGCAGCCAGGGACATGTCGGCGACTTTGTAATCGTTAAAATCTGCAGGCGTGATAACAGCGCTCATGAAGAGCCTCCATTCGTAATGTATGCGAATGGGCGCCGTTGTGCGTTTAGTGTCTGGTCGATGAGACCAGGCAACGCCCCATCCGAGCCTGACAGGTTGAACCTGCTGCAGCGCCCCTCGGACAGGTGGCGGGAAAACGGTATCAATGGAACGTTACCGTTTTGAAACGGGGGCGATTATAGCGGGCTATGCTGATCTTCCAAAGCCTTTCTGCAGGTCAATGTCTGAACGGTAATCGGAGCCATAGACGATGCTTGATAGAGCTCTAGTCCGGGCTCTGCCATGATGGCGCCCATCATTCGGCCAGACGCTCAGGAGTGAACATGAACTTCCACACCCGCAAATGGGTAAAACCCGAAGACCTCAACCCCAACGGCACGCTGTTCGGCGGCAGTCTGTTGCGCTGGATCGACGAAGAAGCGGCGATCTACGCCATCGTCCAGTTGGGCAATCAGCGCGTGGTCACCAAGTACATTTCCGAAATCAACTTCGTCAGCGCCTCGCGCCAGGGCGACATCATCGAACTGGGCATCACCGCCACCGAGTTCGGCCGCACCTCGATCACCCTGACCTGCGAAGTGCGCAACAAGATCACCCGCAAAAGCATCCTGACGGTGGAGAAGATGGTCTTCGTCAACCTCGGTGAAGATGGCCTGCCCGCGCCGCACGGCCGGACCGAGATCAAATACGTCAAAGACCAGTTCAGGGACGAGTAATGCGGGTCCGTAGGAGTCGGCTTGCCGGCGATAGCGTCATCAGCCTCATCACAGAAACCGAGTCGGCCCCATCGCCAGCAAGCTGGCTCCTACAATTTGTGTAAGCACTGAACAGCGCCGAACCTCGCGTGTCGTACCTACATGACACGCCACCGGTTGCGGAGCTTTATGGACACGCAAAAAGACGGCAAGACCCCGAACCTCTCGGCTGAAGAACAGCACGACGTCGATAAAAACCAGCCACCACGTGCGGCGGTACTGCACGAAATCATCCGCACCCAGGGCGATCAGGAGCTCGAGCGCAGCGTCGCCGCGTTGTGGTGGTCGGCGTTCGCCGCCGGCCTGACCATGGGCCTGTCGCTGATGGCCATGGGGCTGCTCAACTCGCGCCTGCCGGACGGCGAACACTTCAAGGTGATCGCCAGTTTCGGTTACTGCGCCGGGTTCCTTGCGGTCATCCTCGCCCGCCAGCAATTGTTCACCGAGAACACCCTGACGGCGGTGCTGCCGGTCATGACCAAACCCACCCTGAACAATTTCGGCCGGTTGTTGCGGCTGTGGTCGGTGGTGCTGGTGGGCAACCTCTGCGGCACCTTGCTGGTCGCGTATGTGATGTTGCATCTGCCGATTTTCGACACCAAGACCGACCTGGCCTTCCTCGATATCGGGCGCAAGGTCATGGAGAACGACGCGAGCAAGATGTTCGCCAAAGGCATCGTGTCGGGCTGGATGATCGCGACCATGGTCTGGATGATTCCGTCCATGGAGAGCGCCAAGATGTGGATCATCATCCTCATCACCTACCTCATGGCGCTGGGGGATTTCACCCACATCGTCGTCGGTTCGGCCGAGGTGTCGTATCTGGTGTTTGCCGGCGAGTTGCCGTGGAAGGATTTCTGGCTGGTGTTCGCCGGGCCGACGCTGGCGGGGAACATCATCGGTGGCAGCTTTATCTTTGCGCTGTTGAGTCATGCGCAGATTCGCAGCGAAAGCGGGCCGCCGAAGCAGTCTGCGGATCGGGAGCCCGACCCGCAGCAGGTCAAAAAGTAATCAGTGATGCCCGGCCTGTGCCGTTGGCGCAGGCTCATCGCGGGTCACGTGCTTGATCAGTTTGCCGATGCTCAAGCCCTGCAACAGGATCGACGACAACACCACGATGTAGGTGATGCTCAGCAGCAAATCACGCTCCGGGCCCAATGGCAGCGCCAGGGCGAGCGCCACCGAAACACCACCGCGCAAGCCACCCCAGGTCAGAATCCGGATTGTCCCGCGCGGCACTGTGCGCCAGCGCCGCAGCAGCAGGATAGCCGGCGCCACGGTCAACAGGCGCGAGAGCAGAATCGCCAGGGCCAGCAAACTGGCCGCCAGCACGTGCAGCCAGTTGAACGGCAGCAGCAACAGCTCCATGCCGATCAGGGCAAACAACAGGGCGTTGAGCATGTCGTCGAGCAGCTCCCAGAAACCGTCCAGGTACTTTCGGGTCATGTCGTTCATCGCCAGGTTGCGCCCTAGATTGCCGATGATAAGGCCGGCGACCACCATCGCGATCGGTGCGGAAACATGCAGTTCCGACGCCATGGCCGAGCCGCCGATCACCAGTGCCAGGGTCAGCATGACTTCGATCTGGTGCTGCTCGATGCTCTTGATCATCAGATACACCAGGTAACCGATCAGCCCACCAAACAGCACGCCGCCCATCGCTTCATGCGCGAACAGCATGGCGGTGGCGCCTACGGTCGGGGTTTCGCCGAGTTGCGCGATGCCCAGCAGTACGGTGAACACCACCACTGCGGTGCCATCGTTGAATAGCGATTCGCCGACGATGGTAGTTTTAAGCGGCTTGGACGCGTTGGCAGTTCGCAGTACGCCGAGCACCGCGATCGGGTCGGTCGGGGAAATCAGCGCGCCGAACAGCAGGCAATACAGAAAGCTCACGTGCCAGCCGAACAGAGCAAAGATGTAATACGCGAGGCTGCCGATCACGGCAGTGGCGATCAATACGCCAAACGTTGCGAGCAGGCCGATGGGCCAGCGATAGCTGCGCAGGTCATAGAGATTGACGTGCAGCGCGCCGGCGAACAGCAGAAAGGACAGCATCCAGTTCATCAACAGATCACCGAAATCGATCTGGCCGATCAGCTGTTGCACACGCTCTTCGAGGCCGGGATAACCGAGGAAACTCAACCCTTGCAGCAACAAGGAAAACATCAGCGCGGTGACCATGACGCCGATGGTCGGGGGCAGGCCGATGAAGCGGAAATTCACGTAGGTGAGAAGGGTGGTGAGGCAGATAAAGGCAGCGACAAGTTCAAGCATCCGGGGTCCTTGGTTGGAAAACAGGTTTTGGCAGATGCAGCGAGTCAGCTTCTTCGAGAGCAGACTCGCGAATCGGTTTCAGCAAAGATGTAATTTTTCAGCCGGACACATTGACCGCAGCCACACCGCGACGTTGCAGGTAAATGAAGAAAAGCGCTGTCAGCACCGTCAAGCCACTGACCAGCGCCCCGGTCCACGGCAAGTCCGCCAGATCCGCGCCACTGGCGACCACCAGGCCACCCATCCAGGCGCCTGCAGCGTTACCAAGATTGAAAGCGCTCTGGTTCAGCGTCGAACCCAGATTGGGTGCTTCATGCGCCTGATCGATGATCAGCAATTGCAGGATCGGGCACAGAGCGAAGGCAAAAATCCCCCACAACACCAGCGTGATCGCCGCCGGAATCGCCGAGTGACTGGTCTGCGTGAACGCGGCCAACACGACCACCACCGCCAACGCCATGCCCACCAGCGAGGGCAACAAACGACTGTCGGCCAAGCGACCGCCGAGCATGCTGCCCGCCGTCAAACCCACACCGAACAACAGCAGCATAATCGTCACGCCGTGGGGGCTGACCCCGGTGATGTCTTGAAGAATGGGCGCGATGTAGGTGAACACGCTGAACAGGCTGGTCGACGCCAGCACGCTCATGCCCAAAGCCAACAGCACGTTGACCTTGCCCAGCACCTTGAACTCGCTGGCGAGATTGGCCTTGTCCATGACGATGTCTTTCGGCAACCAGGCCCACTGCGCAATCGCGGCGATCACACCTATCACCGACACCGCCCAGAACGTCGAGCGCCAACCGGCGTACTGGCCGAGCGCAGTGCCCAATGGCACGCCGAGCACGTTGGCCAGGGTAAGGCCGGTGAACATCATGGCAATCGCCTGCGCCCGTTTGTTCGGCGCGACCAGACCGGCCGCGACCACCGAACCGATGCCGAAGAACGCCCCGTGGCACAATGCGGTGACGACTCGCGCGGCCATCAGCGTGGCGTAGTTGGGTGCCAGCGCACAGAGCACGTTGCCGAGGATGAACATCAGCGTCATGCCCAGCAGCGTGGCTTTACGCGGCATATTGGCGGTGCCGACGGCGAGGATCGGCGCGCCGAACACCACGCCCAGGGCGTAACCGGTGATCAACAGACCGGCGTGGGGAATGCTCACGGCAAGGTCGCGAGCGACGTCGGGCAGCAAGCCCATGATGACGAATTCAGTGGTGCCGATGCCAAACGCGGCAACAGCGAGGGCAAGCAAGGCGAGTGGCATGCGCAAGGTCTCGGTCGGTAGTCTTGACGCTGTGATCAGGCATACGCAAGCCGACGGCCGTTCTCGAAGAGAGCGGGCCATGGCAGAAATTATTGGAATTAGTCTGTGCGCAACTGAGTGCGGCGTGGTCGCTTGCAGTATAAACAGCTGCTGACATATGGCGAATCAATTCTCCCCCCGGCTCTGTAGGAGCCGTGGTCCAACAGGCGGACCGCGTCATCGTTCATCGCTGGCAAGCCAGCTCCTACAGGGTAGGGGGATCAATAAAAAGGAGTGTGCCGTGCTTGCGACGGCGTTGGTGTTGATGGCGGCGCTGTTGCACGCGGTGTGGAACACCCTGATCAAATTCAGTGCGGAACGGTTGTTGGTCGTGGCCTGCATGGACAGCGTGGCGATGCTTTTTGTCGCGCTGATGCTGCCGTTCGTGGCGTTGCCACCCATCGAAATCTGGCCATGGATTCTCGCATCGGCAGCGTTCGAATTGCTCTATCGTTATCTGCTGATTCAGGCCTATCGGGTCGGTGATCTCGGTTTGGTGTATCCGCTGATGCGTGGCTTGTCGCCGTTAGTGGTGCTGGCCTTGACGCTGATCTTTGCCGGGGAAGTGCTGACGAATCAGCAGATCTTTGGAATTCTACTTATCCCGTTTGGTATGTTGTGCCTGCTGTGGCAGGGCGGTGGCGGGGCGCGTTTGCCGTGGTCGATGTTGCCAGTGGTGGCGCTGATTGGGCTGTGCATTGGCTGCTACACCTTCATCGATGGCCAGGCGTTGCGGCGCTGGTCGCACCCGCTGGATTACCTGGTCTGGGTGACGTTGCTCAGCGCCTGGCCGTTTCCCTTGCTCGCGTTGGTGCGCAAGCGACCGGCGTTCATGCTGTTCTGGCGTGAACAGTGGCGCTTGGGGTTGGCGGTCGGGTTTTGCGTGTTGTTCAGCTACGCTCTGGTGCTGTGGGCAATGCAACTGGGGTCGATTGCCGAGGCGGCGGCCTTGCGTGAGATCAGCGTGATTCTGGTGGTGCTGTTTGGTATGCGCTACCTGAAAGAACCTTTCGGTCGGCCACGGCTCTTAGCCTGTGGGTTGGTGCTGATCGGTATGTTGGTGATGAAGTTTTGACCGGAATCCGAATTTTTTAAACTCAAAACAAGGGACTGCTATATGACGGTTGCTCTGTGGTGCATTTTGATCGCGATCTTCCTGCCTTATCTCTGCGTGGCCATTGCCAAGGTCGTTGGCGGGTATGGTCTGAAAGACAACCATGATCCACGGGACTTTCTTGAGTCGCTGAATGGCTTGGGTAGGCGCGCACATGCGGCGCAACAGAACAGTTTTGAAATCACCCCGGCGTTCGCGGCGGCGGTAATCGTTGCGCATCTGGCTGGCAATGCCGAGTTGGTGACCATCAATGTGCTGTCGGTTTTATTTATCACCAGCCGTCTGCTGTACATCATTTGCTACCTGGCGGACTGGGCGATTCTGCGGTCGCTGGTGTGGTTTGTGGGGATGGGGTTGGTTGTCAGTTTCTTTGTGGTTTCTGTCTGACTTTTCTGCGGTGTTTGTCTTGGCCCCTTCGCGAGCAAGCCCGCTTCCACACTGGATTATCTTCGGTCACACATTGTGTGTGCGCCGCAGATCCCCTGTAGGAGCAAGCTTGCTCGCGATGACTATCTGACTGCCAATCCAGGGCTCAAGGATTGGTCTTCACCGCATCAGCCACCTGAGGCACTTGCGGCAACGCCGCGCCTTTGGGCCAGAGCATCCAGATCTGCCCCTGCTGTTTCATGTCACCTGCCAATTGCCCGGCTGCTTCGCCGGTGCCCCAGAACAAGTCCGCACGAACTTCGCCGGCAATCGCGCCGCCAGTGTCTTGAGCCGCCACCGGACGCACCAGTGCGGTGCCGTCTGGCCGCGTCGTGGATAACCACAACAGACTGCCCAGCGGGATCACTTTGCGATCCACTGCCGCGCTGTAACCCGCAGTCAGCGGTACGTTCAGCGAGCCGCGCGGGCCTTCGTTGCTGTCCGGGTTACGGGTGAAGAACACGTAGCTCGGGTTGCTGCCAAGCAGTTGCGGAATGCGCGCCGGATTGGCCTTGGCCCAGTCGCTGATTGCGCCCATGGTCACGTCTTCTTTCTTCAGTTCGCCTTGCTCCACCAGCCAGCGGCCGATGGGGCGATACGGATGGCCATTCTGGTCGGCATACGCGATACGCAACTGACGACCGTCGTCGAGCTGAATGCGTCCCGACCCCTGGATTTGCAGGAATTGCAGGTTCATCGGGTCGGTCAGCCATGCCACGACCGGTGCCTTGACGCCTTTGGTCTCGATCGTTGCGGCATCGTCGTAAGGCTTGAGCACGCGACCTTCGAGCCGTCCGCGCAGGCGTTTGCCTTTGAGCTCCGGGTAGATGCTGTCCAGAGAGACGATGATCATGTCCTCTGGAACCCCGTACACCGGGATGTTCGCCACGGCAGTCTGGGTCAGGCTGCCGGGGTAGACCGGTTCGTAGTAACCGGTGATCAAACCGTTGGGATTGTCGTTGGCGGCGCGCAGGCCGTAGACGTCGAGGTTCTGTTTGAGGAAGCCGCGAATGTCATTGGCGGTTAGCGGCACGTTGGCGGCAGCGGCGCAGGTCGAGCCCCAGATCGGGTCAGCCTTGAGTCGGGCGCAGGCACTGCGCCATGAGCCGAAACCGGCGATCAGGTCGTTATCGGAGACTGTCGGCAGGGCTTCCCAGGTGGCGCTGGAATAAGTCGCCAGTGCGTGGGTTTTCGGTGTGTTGTTGTCACCGCCGGTGCAGCCTGCGAGCACGGCCACTATCGGAAGGGTCCAGGCGAGGCGGTGACGCCATGCCTTGAAACGGCTGTTCATGGAGTAATTCCTTTGTCGGTTGCCTGAGTGCTCCATGCGCTCAAACAACCCTTATTGATAATAGGGCTATTGGTCTTTACCGATGACGCGAGGATACTGGCCGCCGTTTCCCGTGACCTGAAGCCACCATGACTCTTAAAAGACTTTCCGTTGTATTGCTGGCCTGCCTGACCTTGTCCGCGTGCGGCGGTGTCGATCCGAATTCGCCATTGGGTCAGCGCAAGGCAATCTTCAAACAAATGCTCAAGACCGGCGAAGACCTTGGTGGCATGTTGCGCGGCCGCATTCCGTTCGATGGCCCGAAATTCGCTGACGGCGCGGTGAAACTCGACGCGCTGTCCCATGAGCCGTGGAAGCATTTTCCGCAAGTGCGCGAAGAAGATCACACCAGCGCCAAAGACGATGTCTGGCAGAAGCAGGCACGCTTTCAGGACATGGCCCGAACCCTTGAAGCCGCCACCGGTGAATTGGTGGTTGCCAGCAAGGTTCAGCCTTACAAGGCCAGTAACCTGGGCCCTGCTGTGCAGAAAGTCGAAGATGCCTGCAGTGCGTGCCATAAAGAGTTTCGGGATCATTAAATTGCGGTGCTCTTACTGACGCCTTCGCGGGCAAGCCCGCTCCCACAAGGATTGCGCTGAACCTGTGGGAGCGGGCTTGCCCGCGAAGGCGTCCGCGAAAGCACCAAGGATGCATGATGAGTCGCTGCTTTTACTTATCCAGCTCGTCGAGCGCGTCCTGCAGTTCCTTGCGCGACTCGGCCAGTTTGTCTTTGCGTTTGTTGATCTTCTCGGGATCGCCTTTCTTCATAGCCTTGTCGAGGTCGGCCTGACGTTTGCTGACTTCATGCTTGGCGTCGAGGACCTTGTTTTCCCGCTCCTTCTTCAGCGAAGCGTCGGTGCAATGTGCGGTGACTTCGCTCAGCGCTGTTTCCAGGCCCGCTTGCTGATCGGCGTTGCCATGGGATTTGGCCAGCTCGATCTGGTTGATGATGCCCTGTTTCTTGGCGGCACAACCGGTCAGCCCCGGGGCCTCTTCGGCGGCCATCAGTGGAACGGCCATCACGCTGCAGAGGGTCAGCAGGGCGAGCGGTGAAAGGAATTTCATAAAAGCTCCATGTGCAAGTGCAATCGGGTCGATAGGGCGATGGGCGTTTGAGCCCATCGGCATCTTTGGGTTCCCAGGTGGGCGAGTATCTGCGGTCGCTAAAAACCGTCGATCCCCGCCGCACGTAATGTTTCGCTCAAGGCCAGGACCTGCGGGTCGCGGAAAAATGCGCTCAATTGCGCCGCGCGTCCCGGCCCTATTCCGGCTTCGGCCTGCCATTGTTCGGTGTTTCGTTGTGCCAGTTCCTGCCAGGAGTCGGCGAGGCGTGCCTGGCCGGTCGGTGGTAAACCCAAGGCTTTGAGCCAGCGAGTAAAAGGCCGTTGGTGGGCGCTGTTGAAACTGTTCAGGAGACGAGTACTGCTGCGCTCGCCGAAGCCGTTAATGTTAGCAAGCTCTTGAGCATCGAGTGTCAACCAATCCAGTAGGCCATTCAGGTGGCCTGTTTCGAAAAGCTTCTCCCACGTTCCGGGTCCGACATGAGGCAAGGCCAGCCCTTGCTTGCCGCTGAGCCAGGTCAGTCGCGCGAGAAATTGGCTTTCGCAGCCCGGCGTCGGCTGCCAACAACTCAAATGATGAAAGTCGGCTGCCAGCGGCGCCTTCAGCGCCGGGCGTTCGGTGGCTTGCCAAACGACGCCATCGAGCCGGGGAATGGTCAGCCCTGCAAGGCTGATGGACACCTGGTCACCGGGCCGGATGTCCAGTTCCGCCCAGCGGCGCAGGGAGCTGACGCTAACGCGCTTGATCTGCCGGTCATCGAGCGTCACCGGTTTCAGGTCCAGGACGGGGGTAATCCGTCCGGTGCGACCTACCTTGAAGTCGACTTTGCGCACTTCAGCTAACGCTTGGGCGAAAGGGTATTTCCAGGCGACGGCCCAGTGCGGTGTTTTCACCTGCCAACGTTCGGCCGAAGGGCGTTGGCTCTGGCGCAGGACGACACCGTCACTGGCAAAGGGCAGGGGCGAGCGATACCAGTGATCGCGCCAGTGTTCGGCATCGGCAAACGTCTGCACCGGCTGACTGTAAGGCGCGATGCTCGGCAAGCCCAGCTCAGCCAGCGCGGCAATGCGAGCGGGCAAGCCGGCCGGGCCTTGTGGCCATTCCCAGATAAACAAGCCGATACCGGCGGCTTGCTCAGGGGTGAGTTCCCGGCGCGCCATCAAGCCGGCCACGGTGGCGCGAGCATTGAGGCTTCCGGCCTTGACTTGCACATGGTCGGCCAGTCGCCAATAGAGTTCGCCTTGCACCAGCAGGTCCAACGGTTGCGACAGTTGGCGGGGGATGGTGGGGATCAGTTGCGCCGAGGTCGTCCAGTCTTGCCCATTCACGCCGTCACCGCGACTGATCGCCTGATGTAGCACGCCGTTGCGATAGATCAGCGTCACGGCTACGCCGTCAACCTTGGGTTGTATCCAGATGTCCTCGCGGCTGCGCAGCCAGTTTTCGACTGCATGACTATCCCGAACTTTTTCCAGCCCCGTGTGGGCAATAGGGTGGTTTACCTTGCCGCCAGCGGTACGCAAGGGTTCGGGCGCCAGATCCAGGTCAAGACACTTTCGCCATTCGGTCAGCCGTGCACGGGACTGATCGTAGAGTTCGTCGGCGACCAGTGAGCGACCATGGCGGTGATAGTTGTCGTCCCAAATGTCGATTTTTTTTTGCAGGGCGGTGATTTCGTCCAGTGTCCGGGCGGGTGACCAGTCGGGGCAGTCGGCTGCAGTTGTAGTGAGGCAAAAAAAACTCAGGAAGAAAGCCGGAAACAGGCGCAGAAGCATCGTGAGCGTCCTTGCTCAATTGGAATATACGAAGGCTAGTCAGTATTTTCTGGCGGTGGAGGCGGGTGTTTTGCCTGGTGTTACCGGGTGACTGGGCTTGCTCGTGAGAGCCGCGATTCGCTCCCAAACGCTAGGCAATAAAAAGCCCCGCACGGCGAACCGTGCAGGGCTTTTGGGTACCGCCGGGGAAGTCTTACAGGCCGGCAGCCAGACGAAGATCGTCAGCGCGGTCGGTTTTTTCCCAGGTGAACGTGGTGAAGGTGTCTTCGCCCACGGTCTTGGTCGCCGGAGTGCGACCGAAGTGGCCGTACGCTGCGGTTTCCTGGTACATCGGGTGCAGCAGGTCGAGCATGGTGGTGATTGCGTATGGACGCAGGTCGAACACTTCGCGAACCAGTTTGACGATTTTGTCGTCGCTGATTTTGCCGGTGCCGAAGGTGTTCAACGAGATCGAAGTCGGCTGAGCAACACCGATCGCGTAGGAAACCTGAATCTCGCAACGCTCGGCCAGGCCGGCAGCGACGATGTTCTTCGCCACGTAACGACCGGCGTAGGCAGCCGAACGGTCAACCTTCGATGGATCTTTACCGGAGAACGCGCCGCCGCCGTGACGGGCCATGCCGCCGTAGCTGTCGACGATGATCTTGCGACCAGTCAGACCGCAGTCACCTACCGGGCCACCGATGATGAACTGGCCGGTCGGGTTGATGTGGAACTGGGTGTCTTTGGTCAGCAGTTCGGCAGGCAGCACGTGCTTGACGATCAGCTCCATCACGCCTTCGCGCAGGTCTTTGTACGACACTTCAGGATTGTGCTGGGTCGACAGTACAACAGCGTCGATACCGACAACCTTGCCGCCTTCGTAACGGCAAGTCACTTGCGACTTGGCGTCCGGGCGCAGCCAAGGCAGCAGGCCTGATTTACGAGCTTCGGCCTGACGCTGAACCAGTTGGTGCGAGAAGGTGATCGGTGCTGGCATCAGCACGTCGGTTTCGTTGCTGGCGTAGCCGAACATCAGGCCCTGGTCGCCGGCGCCCTGATCTTCAGGCTTGGCACGGTCAACACCCTGGTTGATGTCAGGGGATTGCTTGCCGATGATGTTCATCACGCCGCACGTTGCGCCGTCGAAGCCGACATCGGAGCTGTTGTAGCCGATGTCCAGAATGACGTTACGGACGATTTCTTCCAGGTCGACCCAGGCCGACGTGGTGACTTCACCTGCGATGATTGCCACGCCGGTTTTTACCAGCGTTTCGCACGCTACACGGGCGAACTTGTCTTCAGCAATGATGGCGTCCAGCACCGCATCGGAAATCTGGTCGGCGATTTTGTCCGGGTGCCCTTCGGACACGGACTCGGAGGTGAAGAGGGAGTATTCGCTCATCTCGATTTTTTCCTGAATTTACCGATGGTGAGTGTCGCCAGCCGGTCGCTGAAAATGGCGGACCTGAATCTGGAAACCATTACGTAAGCCTACATAGAGGCTTTCCCCGGGAACGAGTCCCGCAGCGGTGGCCCAACGGGCCAGATCGTCCTGTTCAAACCCCAACCAGAGATCACCGCAGGCCTCCCTGGCCCAACTCTGGTTGTGGCTACATAACTCTGTCACAAGCAGGCTACCGCCTGGTTGCAGCAAACCGGCCATGTGCTTGAGTGCATCGGCCGGCGCGGCAAAATGGTGCAGCACCATGTTCAGTACAACGCAATCGGCCTGAAGGCTTACACCGTTCAATGCATCGGCCAGTTGCAGGCTGACGTTAGTCAAAGATTCACGATCGCAGACCTGGCGCGCCAGTTCGAGCATCGCTGCGCTGTTGTCCAGCGCCGTCACGTGGGTGAAGCGGCGCGCCAGCTCCGGCAGAAAAGCGCCGTCGCCGGGGCCGATTTCGATGGCCGTGGCGCCTTCACTGAAACCCAGCTTGTCGAGCAAGGCCACTACGCTTTCGCGGTACTGCGGCAGGCCGGCAATCAGGTCTTGCTGGGCGCGAAACTTCTCCGCGACCCGTGAAAAAAAGTCCTGACTGGCCGCTGCTCGTTGCCCGTGGACCTGACCGATCCGCGACTGCACGTCGGCAGGCAGGGTCAGGTTGTCCACTTCATCGAGCAGCGCGGCATGCAGCTTGCCACCCAACAGATCGGTGTGAGGCAGGGCGCGACGGTAGAAAATCGCATTGCCTTCACGACGCGTCGCGACCAGGTCGGCCTGGGCCAGCACCTTGAGGTGGTGACTCATCCCTGACTGACCGATGCCGAAAATCTGCGCCAGCTCCAGTACACCAAACGAGTCGTTGGCCAGTGCGCGCAATACATTCAGACGCAGAGGATCGCCGCCAGCCTTGCACAAGGCCGCCAGCTCATCGCACTCGTCATGTTGAATGGAAGGCACGCGTAAATTCATAGGGCCAGCAGTCTAGTGACGGTCAGAAAGCACCGCAAGAGCAATATCAAAAAGTTTTGATATTGCTCGATAGATGGCACTTCTCGCAGAAAGGGTCAGTCTACAAATCGTCAGCGGAAAGGTTTCATCAGGCGAATGCGACTTTATCCACCGGAAAAACGCCTTCAGATGACTATCTGTCATTGCCCCGAGGCGGGTCGGTGAGGGAAAATGCTCGCCTTTTTTCCGATTCGTTTTATTCACTCTCGATTCAATATCCGCAGGAGAACAGCGATGCCCAGCCGTCGTGAGCGTGCCAACGCCATTCGTGCCCTCAGCATGGATGCCGTGCAAAAAGCCAACAGCGGCCATCCCGGTGCCCCTATGGGTATGGCGGATATCGCCGAAGTACTTTGGCGTGACTACCTGAAGCACAACCCGAGCAATCCATCGTTCGCCGACCGTGACCGCTTCGTGCTGTCCAACGGCCATGGCTCGATGCTGATCTACTCGCTGCTGCACCTGACCGGCTACGACCTGTCGATCGATGACCTGAAAAACTTCCGCCAGCTGCACAGCCGCACCCCGGGTCACCCGGAATTCGGCTACACCCCTGGCGTCGAAACCACCACCGGTCCACTCGGCCAAGGCCTGGCCAACGCCGTGGGTTTTGCCCTGGCAGAAAAAGTCCTGGCGGCGCAATTCAACCGTCCGGGCCACAACGTTGTTGATCACCACACCTACGTGTTCCTGGGTGATGGCTGCATGATGGAAGGCATTTCCCACGAAGTCGGTTCGCTCGCCGGTACTTTGGGCCTGGGCAAACTGATCGCCTTCTACGATGACAACGGCATCTCCATCGACGGCGAAGTCGAAGGCTGGTTCACCGATGACACCCCTAAGCGTTTCGAAGCCTACAACTGGCAGGTGATCCGCAACGTTGACGGTCATGATCCTGAAGAGATCAAGACCGCCATCGAGACCGCTCGCAAAAGCGCGCAGCCGACCCTGATCTGCTGCAAGACCACCATCGGTTTCGGTTCGCCGAACAAACAAGGTAAAGAAGATTGCCACGGCGCCCCATTGGGTGACGCGGAAATCGCGCTGACCCGTGCTGCGCTGAAGTGGAACCACGGCCCGTTCGAAATCCCGGCCGACATCTACGCCGAGTGGGACGCCAAGGAAGCCGGCCGCGCGGCCGAAGCCGAGTGGGATCAGCGTTTCGCTGCCTACTCCGCGGCTTTCCCTGAGCTGGCCAACGAACTGGTCCGTCGTCTGAGCGGCGAACTGCCGGCCGACTTCGCTGAAAAAGCCTCGGCTTACATCGCTGAAGTCGCGGCCAAAGGCGAAACCATCGCCAGCCGTAAAGCCAGCCAGAACGCCCTGAATGCGTTCGGCCCACTGTTGCCGGAGTTCCTCGGCGGCTCCGCTGACCTGGCCGGCTCCAACCTGACCCTGTGGAAAGGTTGCAAAGGCGTCACCGCCGAAGACGCCAGCGGCAACTACGTGTACTACGGTGTTCGCGAGTTCGGCATGAGCGCGATCATGAACGGCGTGTCCCTGCACGGCGGCCTGGTGCCTTACGGCGCCACCTTCCTGATGTTCATGGAATATGCGCGCAACGCAGTGCGCATGGCCTCGCTGATGAAGAAACGCGTGGTGTTCGTCTACACCCACGACTCCATCGGCCTGGGCGAAGACGGCCCGACTCACCAGCCAATCGAACAACTGACCAGCCTGCGCAGCACGCCGAACCTCGACACCTGGCGTCCAGCCGATGCCGTTGAATCGGCGGTTTGCTGGAAAGCGGCCATCGAGCGCAAGGATGGCCCTTCGGCGCTGATCTTCTCGCGTCAGAACCTGCAGCATCAGGAGCGCAGCGCGCTGCAGATCGCTGACATCGCCCGTGGCGGTTACGTGCTGAAGGACTGCGCAGGCGAGCCTGAGCTGATCCTGATCTCGACCGGTTCGGAAGTGGGTCTGGCCGTTCAGGCTTACGACAAGCTCACTGAACAGGGTCGCAAAGTGCGCGTTGTTTCGATGCCTTGCACCAGCGTGTTCGATGCTCAGGACGCCGACTACAAGCAAGCGGTTCTGCCGTTGCAAGTCAGCGCCCGTATCGCCATCGAAGCCGCTCACGCGGACTACTGGTACAAGTACGTGGGCCTGGAAGGCCGCGTCATCGGCATGACCACCTACGGCGAGTCGGCGCCTGCGCCTGCCTTGTTCGAAGAGTTCGGTTTCACCCTGGAAAACATCCTGGGTCAGGCTGAAGAGCTGCTGGAAGACTGATCCGGAAAATGTGTCGTCTGAACTGACGCCATCGCGGGCGAGCCCGCTCCCACACGGATGATGTAGATCCCTGTGGGAGCGGGCTTGCCCGCGATAGCGGTAGTTCAGGCAGCGCTGCAATAATGGATTCACTACGGTAATCGAGAACCCCATGCCTCAACCGCGTCCCTACAAAGTTGCACTCAACGGCTATGGCCGGATTGGTCGTTGCGTCTTGCGTGCGTTGTTTGAGCGAGGGTCGGCGGCCGGGTTTGAAATTGTCGCGATCAACGATCTGGCAGACATGGCCAGCATCGAATACCTGACACGCTTCGACTCCACGCACGGGCGTTTTCCCGGCGAAGTGAAGGTCGACGGCGATTGTCTGCATATTAATGGTGACTGCGTGAAGGTCCTGCGCAGTGCCACCCCCGAAGGCATCGATTGGGCGTCGCTGGGCGTCGATCTGGTGCTGGAGTGCTCCGGCGCTTACCACACCCGCGAAGATGGCCAGCGTTTTCTCGACGCCGGTGCGCCGCGCGTGCTGTTTTCCCAGCCGATGGCCAGCGAGGCGGATGTCGACGCCACCATCGTCTACGGTGTGAACCAGGATTGCCTGACCGGCGACGAGCTGCTGGTATCGAACGCGTCCTGCACCACCAACTGCGGCGTGCCGCTGTTGCGCCTGCTGGATCAGGCCATCGGTCTGGAATACGTGTCGATCACCACCATCCACTCGGCGATGAACGATCAGCCGGTGATCGACGCCTATCATCACGAAGACTTGCGCCGTACGCGTTCGGCGTTTCAGTCGGTGATTCCGGTGTCCACTGGTCTGGCGCGTGGCATCGAGCGCCTGTTGCCGGAACTTGCCGGACGAATTCAGGCCAAAGCCGTGCGGGTGCCGACGGTGAACGTGTCTTGCCTCGACATTACGATGCAGACCGTCAGCGACACCGACGCCACCGAGGTTAACCGGATACTGCGCGAGGCTGCCACCAGCGGCCCGCTCAAAGGCCTGCTGGCCTACACCGAGTTGCCTCACGCCAGTTGCGATTTCAACCATGACCCACATTCGGCGATCGTCGATGCCAGTCAGACCCGAGTTTCCGGCCCACGGCTGGTGAACATCCTGGCCTGGTTCGACAACGAATGGGGTTTTGCCAACCGAATGCTGGACGTTGCAGAACACTATCTGCAAACAGCAACTTCAAAAAAACCGTAGGAAGTGCGACCCATGACCGTGTTGAAGATGACCGACCTCGATCTGCAAGGTAAGCGCGTATTGATCCGCGAAGACCTCAACGTCCCAGTCAAGGACGGTGTTGTCACCAGCGATGCGCGAATCCTGGCCTCGCTGCCGACCATCAAGCTGGCCCTGGAAAAAGGCGCGGCCGTGATGGTCTGCTCGCACCTTGGCCGCCCGACCGAAGGCGAATTCTCGGCCGAGAACAGCCTCAAGCCTGTCGCCGACTACTTGAGCAAGGCCCTGGGCCGTGAAGTGCCGCTGGTGGCCGATTACCTGGGCGGCGTTGACGTGAAGGCCGGCGACATCGTCCTGTTCGAAAACGTGCGCTTCAACAAAGGCGAGAAAAAGAACGCTGACGAACTGGCCCAGCAATACGCCGCCCTGTGCGACGTGTTCGTGATGGACGCCTTCGGCACCGCGCACCGCGCCGAGGGTTCGACCCACGGCGTGGCCAAGTTCGCCAAAGTTGCGGCTGCTGGCCCGCTGCTGGCCGCTGAACTGGACGCACTGGGCAAAGCCCTCGGCGCCCCGGCCCAGCCAATGGCCGCCATCGTTGCCGGTTCCAAGGTCTCGACCAAACTCGACGTGCTGAACAGCCTGAGCCAGATCTGCAACCAGCTGATCGTCGGCGGTGGCATTGCCAACACCTTCCTGGCGGCGGCCGGTCACCCGGTCGGCAAATCGCTGTACGAACCGGACCTGCTGGACACCGCCCGCGCCATCGCCGCCAAAGTCAGCGTGCCGCTGCCGGTCGACGTTGTCGTCGCCAAGGAATTCGCTGAAAGCGCCACTGCGACCGTCAAGCTGATCGCCGACGTCGCGGCAGACGACATGATCCTGGACATCGGCCCGCAGACCGCGGCGAATTTCGCCGAGCTGCTGAAGTCGTCCAAGACCATCCTGTGGAACGGCCCGGTGGGCGTGTTCGAATTCGACCAGTTCGGTAACGGCACCAAAGTGCTGGCCCAGGCCATCGCAGAAAGTTCGGCGTTCTCCATCGCGGGCGGCGGCGACACCCTGGCGGCCATCGATAAATATGGCGTCGCAGATCAGATCTCCTACATTTCTACCGGTGGCGGCGCATTCCTCGAATTCGTCGAAGGCAAAGTGTTGCCGGCGGTGGAAGTCCTGGAAAGTCGGGCCAAGGCCTGAGGTCGCTGATTTGACCAGGCAAGGGAGTGTTCACATGGTCAAGGTGCTCGCGCTGTTGATCGTTGCAGGTTCGCTGGCCGCTTGCGGGAGTAACCCGAAAGCCAAGCCGGAACCTGCGCCGCAGTCGGTGGAGAAAGGCTGCTACCAGGCTGACTGGCAAGCGGAAACCAACCCGGTGCTCAACAAGCGTTCCGGGCCTGACGGACTGGACAAATACGAAACACAGACCCCCGCCAAGGAACGTGGTTGCCCTTGACGGGTCTGACTCCTTACTCAGGGCTGGCAGCGTGCGCCGTCGGTCGAGGAACACGGATGAAAGGTTTTATCGCCATTACGGCGCTGGCTCTGCTGGCAGGTTGCTCGAATTTCAACCTGTTCAAGCCGGCCGAATCGACGGACAGCTGGACCACCTGGACCTGCGACAGTCAGGCCAAAGTGGTTTGGCGCTACACCGACGACAGTCGCAAGGCCGTCGACGTGCGCCTCGGCGGGGCCGATCAGGTCTATCGCTTGAAGCTCGAGCCGGGCGCCGAAGGTTCGCTGTACAGCAACGACATGCTGGCGCTTCACATAAAAGGTGAGGAAGGCCTGGTTTACTGGGTCGCCACCAACGATTTGATCGGCCGCGGTTGTAAAGCGCAGTAATTGATACACCACAGATCCAATGTGGAAGCAGATCGAAATGTGGGAGCGGGCTTGCTCGCGAAGGCGGCGGGTCAGCTTGCGCAAATGTTGAATGTTGAACCGCATTCGCGAGCAAGCCCGCTCCCACAGTGGATCTGTGTAGTTCTTGAGAATTTTGCAACACCGAATTCGCAGGCCGGGCTGACCCCCGATCTGCAATAACTTGAATAGCCGCCGCCGCTCCGGCAGGCTGGCACGATTAACGACCCAAACCGGGAGAGACACACACAATGGCACTTATCAGCATGCGCCAGATGTTGGACCACGCAGCCGAATTCGGTTACGGCGTTCCAGCCTTCAACGTCAACAACCTTGAGCAGATGCGCGCCATCATGGAAGCCGCTGACAAGACCGACTCCCCGGTGATCGTCCAGGCTTCGGCCGGTGCTCGCAAATACGCCGGCGCGCCGTTCCTGCGTCACCTGATCCTCGCGGCAATCGAAGAATTCCCGCACATCCCGGTGTGCATGCACCAGGACCACGGCACCAGCCCTGACGTCTGCCAGCGCTCCATCCAACTGGGCTTCAGCTCGGTGATGATGGACGGTTCCCTGGGCGAAGACGGCAAGACCCCGACGGACTACGACTACAACGTTCGTGTCACCCAACAAACCGTGGCCCTGGCTCACGCCTGTGGCGTCTCGGTAGAAGGCGAGCTGGGTTGCCTGGGTTCGCTGGAAACCGGCATGGCCGGTGAAGAAGACGGCATCGGCGCCGAAGGCGTTCTGGATCACAGCCAGATGCTGACCGACCCGGAAGAAGCCGCTGACTTCGTCAAGCGCACTCAGGTCGACGCCCTGGCCATCGCCATCGGCACCAGCCACGGCGCTTACAAATTCACCAAGCCGCCTACCGGCGACGTGCTGGCCATCGACCGCATCAAAGAAATCCACAAACGCATCCCGAACACTCACCTGGTCATGCACGGTTCGTCTTCGGTTCCGCAAGAGTGGCTGGCGATCATCAACCAGTACGGCGGCGACATCAAAGAAACCTACGGCGTACCGGTTGAAGAAATCGTCGAGGGCATCAAGCACGGCGTGCGCAAGGTCAACATCGACACCGACCTGCGCCTGGCATCCACCGGTGCGATGCGTCGCCTGATGGCTACCAACCCGAGCGAGTTCGACCCGCGTAAGTTCTTCGGCGCGACCGTAACGGCGATGCGTGATGTGTGTATCGCTCGCTACGAAGCCTTCGGCACCGCCGGCAACGCTTCGAAGATCAAACCGGTCTCGCTGGAAGCGATGTACCAGCGTTATCTGAAAGGTGAGTTGAACGCCAAGGTCAACTAATCCTTCAGCGTTTTAGCCGCATAAAAAACCCGCCGAGAGGCGGGTTTTTTTATGGATGATTTTACTTGTCGTGATCAATATCCAGCTTGCTGAACGTCACTTTCCCGCCTTCACTGGTGTACCCGGTGTTGTCCTGCACATACACCCCGGCCTTGAAATACAACGGTTTGACCCGCCATGTGGCGCTGATGTTGGTGTCCCACTGGTAACCCGCGGCACTGATGCCCAGCGCACCGCCGGGGCTGAGGTGGATGAGGTAGGAAAACTCCTGATCCAGCTTCACGCCGGTGGCGATGGTGATCACCCGGCCTTCGCCGTCATCAGGGTGCATACGCACTTTGGCGACGATGTTGCCGGTCTTGCTGCTGGTCTTGTACTGATACTCGACCTTGACCATGGGCTTCTGGCTTTCAAAGGCGTGGATCTGGCCGATGACGATTTTGCCCGAGCTCGGCACCTGGTTTATCGCCAGCGTGGCACGCAGGGCGTTGTCGGCGTCCGGGTAGTACCAGTTTTTCAGGGTGCCGTTGCTGTAGGTTTCCCGCAGTTCGGTGCGCGGATATTTAGCGTTTTCGGTTTTCGTGCCGGTCACCGGCGACCAGAAAAACAGAGTGCCGGTGTCGGAATGGAAGTATTGATCCTTGAAACCCTTCACCAGTTTGGCTGTTTCAACGGTGTACGGCGGGTTGCCGACGGGAACACTGAGGTTCCAGGATGCGAGATCGATCATAGGCAAAGCTTCCACGAATTTTGCAGCACGGACGTACCAGAAGCTCTGGCACGCGCCTTGGAGGGCGCTCTTTATAAGCGTAGAAGGCGGTTTTGTTAACGACTGCCTGACAAATGGATGACGTCAAAATCCTGTTAAAAGGCCATCTTTCCCGGTTTTAGCGGGCTGTAGAGGCGACCGTTAGTCGGCAAATGAACCCTTTGGTTAAATGATGGCGTACTGACAGCTTCTGCTTTTGCAGATCCCGGTCTAGAGTGAAGGCTTGTTACGTGTCCGGTTTTCACGAGAAACCGGCCTGACGCCCCGACATAGAGAAGCAGCATGGAATGCGCGCAACCCACGCCAGCTGAAGGCGGCTCAACCCTTTTAATCGTCGATGATTACCCTGAAAACCTGATCAGCATGCGCGCGTTGTTGCAGCGCCAGGACTGGCAGGTCATCACCGCTGCGTCCGGTTTCGAAGCCCTGAGTCTTTTACTCGAACACGATATCGACCTGGTGCTGCTGGATGTGCAGATGCCGGGCATGGACGGCTTTGAAGTGGCGCGCCTGATGCGCGGCAGTCAGCGTACCTGTCTCACGCCGATCATTTTCCTCACCGCCAACGAGCAGTCCCAGGACGCCGTGATCAAGGGCTATGCCAGTGGTGCGGTGGATTACCTGTTCAAACCGTTCGACCCGCAGATTCTCAAGCCCAAAGTCCAGGCGCTGCTCGAACATCAGCGTAACCGCCGGGCGTTACAGCGCCTGAGCCACGATCTGGAGGTCGCGCGCGCCTTTAATGCCTCGGTGCTGGACAACGCCGCCGAAGGCATTCTGGTGGTCGGTGAGGACGGTCTGATCCGCTTTGCCAACCCGGCGATGTCGCGATTGCTTAATGCCACGGTGCAAGACCTGCAACGCGAAGAGTTTCTGAATTACCTGCAAAAGCCACATGTTCCGGTCTGGGCCGACTCCGAACTGCTGGCCGGTTACAAGCGCGGTGAGACTTTGCGCCTGCACGATGCGCTGTTGCGTACGGCACCGGGCCAGCAGGTGCCCGTAGCACTTTCATGTGCGCCATTGCCCACTGAGCAACATGCGATGGTGGTGACGGTGCTGGACATGTCGGTGGTGCGTCATCTGCATCAGCAACTGGAATTTCAGGCGGTGACCGACCCATTGACCGGCCTGCTCAATCGCCGTGGTTTCTATCAGACCGTGGAAAACCTGCTGCTGCGCGGTGAGCGCTCTGACAGCGCGTGGGTGTTGCTCTACCTCGATCTCGATGGGTTCAAGCGGGTCAACGATTCCCTTGGCCACGACGCCGGCGACCGGGTGTTGCGCTGGGTCTCCGAACAATTGAAAGCCTGCCTGCGGCCTTTCGACATTCTGGCGCGCATGGGTGGCGATGAGTTCACCGCACTGCTCGACCTGGAGTTCCCCGAGCAAGCGGCCAAGATTGCCGAGAAGCTGATTGAACGGGTGTCTATCTGTCAGCAGATTGATGGCCTGGATATCGCCCTCGGCGCCAGCATCGGCATCGCCACGTATCCGGATTGCGGGGCCAATCTCGATGGTTTGCTGCGTGCGTCCGACATCGCGATGTACGAAGCCAAGCGTGCCGGGCGTCAGCAATATCGCTTCTATGACCATGACATGAACGGACGGGCGCGCTCACGGTTGATGCTCGAAGAAAGTGTGCGCACCGCTATCGAAAACCGTGATTTCAATCTGGTGTATCAACCGCAGGTGCCCATTGCCGGAGGGCAGATTCGCGGGTTCGAAGCACTGCTGCGCTGGCAGCATCCAAGCGTCGGCGATGTGCCGCCCGGACTGTTTTTGCCGTTGCTGGAGGAGGCGCGGTTGATCAGTCGTCTGGGCAGCTGGATTTATCAGCGCGGTGCCGGGCAACGTAAAGCCTGGGAAACCTTGTTTGCCGAGGACTTGGTGCTGGGCGTCAGTTTGAGCAGTACACAGTTCAGCATGCCCAACCTGGTCACCGAGTTGCGTCAGGTGCTGGAGCGCCATGGCTTGCAGGCGCGGCATCTGGAAGTTGAGGTCACGGAAGAGGCCTTGATGCACAACCCCGAGGAAACCCGCAAACAACTGCGCCTGCTGCGCAATCTGGGGGTGCGGGTGGCGCTGGACGATTTCGGTTCCGGGCCATGCTCGTTGACTCATCTGCGCGACTTGGAGCTGGACACGCTCAAGTTCGATCGCCATCTCATCGCTCGCTTGCCAGCGTCTTCGCGGGATGCGGCGCTGGTGCGCAATGTGATCGACCTGTGCAAGCAGTACGGGATGCTGGTGATTGCCGAAGGGGTGGAAACCGTCGCGCAATATGAATGGCTGCAAGCCAATGGCTGCGAGTATGTGCAAGGTTTCCTGGTGGCGCGGCCGATGATGGCCGAGGACGTCGGCGACTTTGTGCAGCCGTTCGACTGGAGCACGTTGATCGATTGAATTCGCTACACTGGCGGCCTTTCAGTAATTGATGTTGCCCTCCCGATGACTGCGTTGAAATACCTTCAGGCCTATCCCGTTGAGTTGCAGGACCAGGTGCGCTGGCTGATCACCGAAGGTCGGCTGGGCGATTACCTGGACAAGCGCTACCCGCAAAAGCACGACGTGCAGAGTGACAAGGCACTGTATGCCTATGCCCTGGACCTCAAGCAGGAACACCTGCGTAACGCCCCGACCATCGACAAAGTGTTGTTCGATAACCGTCTGGACCTGACCCATCGTGCGCTCGGCCTGCACACCACGATCTCGCGGGTGCAAGGCGGCAAACTCAAGGCCAAGAAGGAAATTCGCGTGGCCTCGCTGTTCAAGGAGGCACCTTCCGAATTCCTGAAAATGATCGTGGTGCACGAGCTGGCGCACTTCAAGGAATCGGATCACAACAAGGCGTTCTACAAACTGTGCGAACACATGTTGCCGGGTTATCACCAGGTCGAATTCGATTTGCGGGTGTACCTGACGTGGCGGGATATGCAGTAGCCGAAGGAGTGTATGGATGGACGTAAGCAAGACCAAAAGCAGCTTCTATCGCCGCTTGTACGTGGCGTACCTGATTGACAGCGGGCTGGCCAGCAGCGTCCCGGCATTGACCGAAGCGACCGGCATGCCCCGGCGCACGGCGCAGGACACCATTGCGGCGTTGGCGGATCTGGACATTATTTGCGAGTTCGAGCAGGAAGAGGGCGCGCGCAATCATGCCGGGCGTTATCGGATTCGCGAGTGGGGAGCGATTGATCGGGGGTGGATCGAGCGCAATCTGCGGCAGATCAAAGCGGTGTTGGAGTATCCCTGAAATTTGCGGTGCCAGTTATGACGCCATCGCGGGCAAGCCCGCTCCTGCAAGGGATGCGTCGTGCGCAAATCCGGCGGCCACGCAAATCCTGTAGGAGCTGGCTTGCCAGCGATAGGGCCCTCAAGGACGACGCATCCCGATATGCGGAATACCATCCTCCAGGTATTCCTCACCCGCCACGACAAACCCGTACCGCCCGTAGTACCCCTGCAAATGCGCCTGGGCCGACAGATAAACCGGCACGTCAGGCCAGCGTTTTTGCGCCTGCTTCAACGCCTGGGCGATCAGCTCATGACCCAACCCTTTGCCGCGCGCCTCCGGGGCGGTAAGCACCCGGCCGATCACTACATCGCCGCCCTGAAGTTCCGGGTCGAGCAAGCGCAGGTACGCCACCAGCCGATCACCGTTCCAGGCCATCAAGTGGCAGGTGTCACTCTCGAGGTCCTGGCCGTCGATGTCCTGATAGACGCATTTCTGCTCCACAACGAATACCTCTGCGCGTAGCTGCAGAATGGCGTACAGCTGCTCTTTGCCCAGATCGCTGTGGTGCTTGCAGATCCAATCGATTGTCATTTTCACATTCCGTTGACCAAGTCGCTCCGATACTAATCGCCTCGATGAAAGATGTCTTTATGGCAGAGAAATCTGTGAAAAAGGCCAAAATGCCATCATTCATTTCGCGCGGCGTTGTCTTCTTTGTGTAATCTGGGGTGAAGCGCTGTGCAGTGGCTTCGATGAGCTAATGTCAGTACCTGGGTTTCGCCGGTACGGGGCCCTGGAGTTTTGGCTGAAAAAACGTCGGGCAGCAGCCCGCTAAGGATTTTCGAGCATGCCGCGATTGCATCGAGCTTTGGCCTTGACCGGATTGCTGTTGCTGACTCAGAGCGCGGCAGCGGAAAAGCTGCGGCTGGTAGCCGATTCATGGCCGCCCTTTACCGACGCCACACTGATCAATGGCGGCCTGGCGACGGACATTGTCAGCACCGCGTTGGCGCGGGCCGGCTATGCCAGTGACTTTGAGCAAGTGCCCTGGGCGCGCGCCCTGATGGGTGTTGGCGAGGGACGTTACGATGTGCTGGTGAACGCCTGGTATACCGAAGAGCGCACCAGACTTGGCCAGTTTTCCGGCGAGTACCTGCTCAACCGCGTGCGCTTCCTCAAACGCAAGGACGCACCGATCGAATACAACAACCTGGAGCAGTTGCACACCTACCCGATTGCAGTGGTGCGCGGTTACGCCTATGCACCAGCGTTCGATGAGGACGCCTCGCTTCAGAAAGTCCCGGTGCACAGCTTCGCCATGGCCGTGCGCATGGTCGCTGCCGATCGGGTCAAGCTGACGCTGGAGGACGAATACGTCGCGCGTTACTACCTGGCACGGGAGTCAGCCAAGGTGCGCAATGCCGTGGAGTTCCTGCCCAAGCCGTTGAGCGAGAACAGCCTGCACATTCTGGTCAGCCTGAAAAACCCGCATCATGAAGAGATCGTGGCCAATTTCGACCGCGAGATTGCGGAGATGAAAGCGGATGGCAGTTATGAGCAGCTGATGAAGCAGCACGGGATGTAGTTTTTGTGGGGGGCTGATGGCGTCATCGCTGGCAAGCAAGCTCCTACAAGAGATCGGTGTTGCCTACTTTAGGCGCTGGCTTGCCAGCGATGAGGCCTGCCCAGCCACTACAGATTTCAATCCTCGCCAGTGTCCTTGATCAAATGCGCCGCCAACGTTCGCAATGGCCCCAACTGCCGGCAGATCAACGCCAACTGCGTCTGCACCAATCGCTGCCCCTCGTCGATCTCGTCCGGCATCTGTTCCAGCTCATTGGCCAGTGCCTCTTCTTCATCGCTCTGAATCGCAATCGGCAGTTTGCTCGCCAGCCCTTGAGCGATCTCATCGATGCTGGCCGCCAGTTTCACGCCGGCTCCTTCGATCAACTGTTCGCGCACGTCCGTCGGCAACAAGGTTTCACGGTGTGCACCCAGTCCTGACAAATAGCTGAGCAAGGTGTGTGACAGCACCAGGAAGCGGAACCCGACATCCGCTTCCTTACGGAAATGCCCCGGCTCCATCAGCATGTTGGCGAGTGTCGTCGACAGCGCGGCATCGGCGTTGTGCGCGTTGCGCCGGGCCAGGCGATAAGCCAGGTCGTCGCTCTTGCCGGCGGCGTATTGCTGCATGATCTGGCGCAGGTAAATGCTGTTGCAGGTCAGGGTGTTGGCCAGCACTTTGTTCAGGCGTCGGCCCTGCCAGTCCGGGAGGAACAGGAACACCGCCAGGCCGGCGATCAGGCTGCCGAGCAAGGTATCGAACAGTCGCGGCAGGAACAGCCCATAACCATCGCCGACCTGATTGAAGCAGAACAGCACCATCAGCGTGATCGCGGCCGTGGCCAGGGTGTAGCGGGTGGTGCGGTTGATAAAGAACACCACGCCAGCGGCGATGGCGAAACACGACTGGATCAGCGGATTCGGGAACAGATCGAACAGCGCCCACGCCACGGTCAGGCCGATGGCGGTGCCGATGATCCGCTGACCGAGCTTGCGGCGGGTCGCGCCGTAGTTCGGTTGGCAGACGAACAGCGTGGTGAGGATGATCCAGTAACCTTGCGAGGGGTGAATCAAATGCACCATGCCGTAGCCGATGCTCAACGCCAGGGGCAAGCGCAGGGCGTGGCGGAACAGCAGCGAGGTCGGCGTCAGCTGCGTGCGCAAGCGTATCCACACATCCTTGAGGCTGCGTGGTGAACGGTCGAGCAGGCTGCTGTCGGTGGCGTCGGCGAGGGCGTCGGGGTTACTGGCGTCGCTGAGCAATCGATCAAGCGTGCCGAGGTTGGCCGCCAGTGCGCGCAAGGATCGCAGCAGACCGCGCCAGGCCGGGTTGCTCTGGATGCGCAGATGTTCAAGGGACGCGTGCAGGTCGCTGAGGGCTTCGGCGAAACTGGCGTCATAGATGAACGGCTGGCGCATCTGGATCGATTCCGCCAGCGCCCGGCAAGCCTTGCCCTGCTGGCGCAGCAGGCGCTGACAGCGGAACAGCACGTCGCTGTGGAAGAAGGCATCGGCCAGCGCGTTGTAGGGGTAGTGCGAGGAACTGGCGCGCTCGTGGATGTCTTGAGCGAGAAAATACAGCTTCAGGTAGCGGCTGACTTTCGAGCCCGGTCGCCCGTTGCCGACCCGGTGCAGAATGATTTCCTTGGCGGCGTTCAGGGCTGCCACGACTCGACCGTTCTGCTGGGCCAGTTCCAGTCGTCGCGCTTCCACGTTCATCTGCCGGATCGGTTCGAACAGCGACGATTTCAGCTTTAGGTAAAAGCCCAATTCACGGAATAGCCGCGCCAGGCTCTGCTGCACCGGTTGGTTGGAAAACATCGCCTGCCACAACACCGAGAGCAAGCCGTACCACGCCGCGCCGGCCACCAGCAGCACCGGTTCGTGCCAGAAATCGGTCACTGCGCCGCCGCGCTGGTCCACGCCGATCATGGTGTAGACCGACAGAATCAACGTCGCCGAGGCAATCGCGCCATAACGCTCGCCGAGTGCGCCGAGCATGGTCAGGCAGAAGCTTGCCAGGGCGAAGGCGATGATGAATAGGACGGGGTAGGGGAAGAGCAGTTCGACGGACAACGCAGCGACGATAAAGCAAACCAGCGTTACGGCCAGTGAATTGAGGCGGCCCTGCCAACTGTCGTCGGTTTCGGCCAGGGCGCTGGCGATGATCCCCAGGAACAACGGGATCAGCAGCCCCATTTCATCCTGATACCAACACAGCGCCATGCTGCCGGTCAGGGCGATGAACACCCGCACGCTGTAACTGAATTTATCCAGCGCCCAGAGGCGACGCAGGGACTGACGAAAAGGGGTCGATGGCATGAAGTGCGAAGGCCTTCCGAGGCAATGACGCTAAATTGAGCCAGTAATGACGCCGACGCAATGGCGCCGATCACATCTGACAGCAAAATCTGTTCCTTAAGTTCCCTGTCGTCTGTCAGGACGCCTTCGCCAGCAAGCCGGCTCCTACAAGGTTTGCGTCATGCCCGGATTTTGTGGCGAACGCAAAACCTGTAGGAGACGGCTTGCTGCGGGCGGCGTTGCGACGAAGAACGATAACGCGGTGTGTCAGACGTATTGCGCTGCCGCGTAGCCCGATGCCCAGGCCCACTGGAAGTTGAAACCGCCCAGGTGCCCGGTCACGTCGAGTACTTCGCCGATGAAATACAAACCAGGGCTTTTCAGCGATTCCATGGTCTTGGATGACACTTCGTTGGTATCGACGCCACCCAGCGTCACTTCCGCCGTGCGGTAGCCTTCGGTCCCGGCCGGTACCACTTTCCAGCTCGCCAGTTTCTCGGCGATGTCGGCAATTTCCGCGTGGGTGTATTGCTTCATCGGTTTCGAGACGAACCAGTTGTCCGCCAACAGATTGGCCATCTTCTTGGTGAAAATCTCGCCAAGCAGGGTTTTCAGTTCGCTGTTCGGACGTTCGGCCTGCTGCTGTTGCAGCCAGCTCGGCACATCGTGATCCGGCATCAGGTTGATCTCCACCGAGTCGCCGGACTCCCAGAACGAGGAAATCTGCAAGATTGCGGGACCGCTGAGGCCGCGATGGGTGAACAGGATGTTCTCGCGGAAACTCTGATCGTTGCAGCTCACCAGGCAATCGACCGACGTGCCGGACAGCTCGGTGCAAAGCTCTTTGAGCTGATCGGTGATGGTGAACGGCACCAGGCCGGCGCGGGTTGGCAACAGTTCGTGGCCAAACTGCTTGGCGACCTGATAACCGAAACCGGTGGCGCCGAGGGTCGGGATCGACAGACCGCCGGTGGCGATCACCAGCGATTCACAGGTGATCTGGCCCAGTGTGGTGTCCAGCAGATAACCGCTTTCCAGCTTCTCGATGGTCTGGATCGAGGTATCCAGGTGCAGGCTGACGCTGACCTGATCGCACTCGTTAAGGAGCATCTCAAGGATGTCGCTGGATTTGTTATCGCAGAACAGTTGGCCGAGTTTCTTCTCGTGGTATGGCACGCCGTGCTTGGCGACCATGCCGATGAAATCCCACTGGGTGTAGCGCGCCAGTGCGGATTTGCAGAAATGTTCGTTCTGCGAGAGGAAGTTGCCCGGTTCGGTGTACATGTTGGTGAAATTGCAGCGGCCACCGCCCGACATCAGGATTTTCTTGCCGGCCTTGTTCGCGTGGTCGAGCAACATCACCTTGCGCCCGCGCCCGGCGGCGGTCAGTGCACACATCAACCCTGCGGCGCCAGCGCCAATGATCACGACTTCGGTAGAGCGCAAAACGGTGTCCTCATACAAAATTCAGATTCACCGACAAACCAATGTGGGAGCGGGCTTGCTCGCGAAGCGGCCGGCACATTCAACATGGATGTTGTTTGTCAGTCCGCCTTCGCGAGCAAGCCCGCTCCCACATTTGATCTCTGTCAGCCAGACGATCCCTTACAAGATACGCACGCGCAACGAACGGCCCTTGATCTTGCCGTCGTTCAAACGCTGCAAGGCTTGCTTGGCGATCCCGCGTTCAACCGCCACATATGCCTGGAAGTCGAAGATCGCGATTTTGCCTACCTGGGCGCCCGGAATCCCGGCATCGCCGGTCAGTGCGCCAAGAATATCGCCCGGACGAACCTTGTCTTTACGGCCAGCGCCGATGCACAACGTGCTCATCACCGGCAGCAACGGGCCACCACCCTGGGAGGTGAGGTTTTCGATCTGATCCCAGTTCAGCTGCGACTGCTGCAGTTTCTCGATGGCTTGGGCGCGGATGGCTTCGGACGGCGCCACCAGGCTGATCGCAATCCCTTTCTCACCGGCGCGGCCGGTACGGCCAACACGGTGGATGTGGATTTCCGAGTCGCGGGCCAGTTCGACGTTGATCACCATGTCCAGCGCATCGATGTCCAGACCGCGGGCGGCGACGTCGGTGGCCACCAGAACCGAAGTACTGCGGTTGGAGAACATCGCCAGCACCTGGTCGCGGTCACGCTGTTCCAGATCGCCGTGCAGGCCGACGGCAGAAATACCTTTGGAGGTCAGGTGATCAACGGTTTCCTGAACCTGCTGCTTGGTGTAGCAGAACGCCACGCAAGACGCCGGACGGAAGTGGCCCAGCACTTTGGTCACGGCGCTCATGCGCTCGTCCGGGGAGATTTCGTAGAAGCGCTGCTCGATCTGCGTGTCGTCGTGGAACGCTTCGGCTTTGACGATCTGCGGGTTGCGCATGAACTTCGCGGCCAATTGCTTGATGCCCGACGGGTACGTGGCCGAGAACAGCAGGGTTTGGCGACGTTGCGGGGTCTGGGCAATGATTTCTTCGATGGAGTCGTAGAAACCCATGTCGAGCATGCGGTCGGCTTCGTCGAGGATCAGGGTGTTCAGGCCATGCAGGATCAGCGAACCCTTGCGCAAGTGCTGCTGAATCCGGCCCGGGGTGCCGACGATGATGTGCGCGCCGTGCTCCAGAGAACCGATCTGCGGGCCGAAGGACACGCCGCCGCACAGGGTCAGAATCTTGATGTTGTCTTCGGCGCGGGCCAGACGACGGAGTTCCTTGGCCACCTGGTCCGCCAACTCGCGAGTCGGGCAAATGACCAGCGCCTGGCAACCGAAGAAGCGCGGATTGATCGGATTCAGCAGGCCGATACCGAAGGCGGCGGTCTTGCCGCTGCCGGTCTTGGCCTGGGCGATCAGGTCCATCCCTTTCAGGATCACCGGCAAGCTTTGCGCCTGGATCGGCGTCATCTTGGCATAACCCAAAGAGTCGAGGTTAGCCAGCATGGCGGCGGACAGCGGCAAAGTATTAAAAGCGGTGGCGATGGTGGTCACGGGACTGGCCTGCAAAACAAAATGTCGCGCAGTGTATCAGCCCCGTGGCCATTGGCCCTAAGGTTCGATGTGTTCTTCCGGACGTTTGACACGCCGTCCGTCTTTCTTTGACAGCTGCGAGAAGATCGTTGCAGCCAGCATTGCCATGATTCCGACCGTCACGAAGGTCAGTTGGAACGCGCCCAGCACGGTGTCCACGCCATCGTTTCCGACCTCTGCCGTGAACCCGCCAAGCAGCGCACCGGCGCACGCGACGCCCAGGCTCAAGGACAATTGCGCGACCACCGACAGCAGGCTGTTGCCGCTGCTGGCGCTGGCGTCGTCGAGGTCGATCAGGGTTACGGTGTTCATCGCGGTGAACTGCAAGGAGTTGATTGCGCCGAGAACCGCCAGCATGCCCAGCAGCAGCCAGTACGGCGTCTGTTCGCTGACCAGGCCCATGCTCGCCAGCATCAACCCCAGCGCCAGGGTGTTGCCGGTGAGCACGATGCGATAGCCCAAGCGCTCGATCAGCGGCCGGGCGAACCACTTGGCGAACATCGCCGCCGCCGCCAGCGGCAACATGCTCATCCCTGCCTGAGAGGGCGAGTAACCCAACGCCACTTGCAGCAACAACGGCACGAGGAACGGCAACGCGCCGCTGCCCAGCCGGGCGAACAGATTGCCGAGAATGCCCACGGCGAACGTTCGGGTCTTGAACAGCGACGGCGCGAACAGCGGGTTTTCGATGTGCCCGGCCCGCAGCCAATACGCTGCCAGGCAGGCCATGCCGCCGAACAGCAGCAACATCACGCGCAGATGCGGCAGGTGCAGTTCGCCGAGGCCTTCCATGGCGATGGTGATCAGCACCATCGCCGCGCCAAACAGCAAGAAGCCGAGGCTGTCGAACCGCGTGCGTTCAGTGCCGCGCAAGTCGGGGATGAATTTCCACACCGCATAGCAACCGACAGCGCCGACTGGCAGGTTGATCAGGAAGATCCAGTGCCACGTCAGGTATTCGACCATCCAGCCGCCCATCGTCGGGCCGATCAACGGGCCGAGCAGGCCGGGAATGGTGATGAACCCCATGATCCGCACCAGTTCCGAGCGCGGGTAGGCGCGCAGCACCACCAGCCGTCCGACCGGCAGCATCAGCGCACCGCCCAGCCCCTGAATCACTCGGGCGCCGATCAGCATGCTCAGGCTGCTCGACAAGGCGCAGAGCAATGAGCCGAAGCTGAACAGCAGGATCGCGCCGAAGAAGATTTTCTTGGTGCCGAAGCGGTCGGCAATCCAGCCCGAAGCGGGGATCAGCAAGGCGACGGTAAGCATGTAGGCGATGATCACGCCCTGCATGCGCAGCGGGTCTTCCGCCAAGTCGCGGGCCATGGCCGGCAGGGCGGTGTTGAGGATGGTCCCGTCGAGGGACTGCATGAAGAAGGCAATGGCGACGACCCACGGCAACCAGCGGGCGGTGACGGCATCGAGAGGCTGGCGGTTGGGCATGGGACCTCAGGGTTTGAGTCGCAGAAATCTTGGTGTTTCCCCAATCCCTGTAGGCGCTGGCTTGCCAGCGATGGCGGACTGTCAGGCGACAGTGATGTTGGGTTTGCCGGCCTCATCGCTGGCAAGCCAGCTCCTACAGGTTTTGCATCGTTACGGGATTTGCGGGGTTACAGGGTTAGCGTCAGGCGGCTGATCAGTGCGCCCGGCAACAACGCCGAAGCCGTGGCCCGCTGGCTGTAAGTGCTCGCCGACAGCAACAGCTCACGCTCTTCGGTCAACGCTTCCAGTTGTGAACCCAGCAAACTGTACGCACTGTCGTCAAAACGCATGGTGCTGACCGGCGCCTGTATCTCGCCGTTCTCGACCCAGAACGTCGCAAACCGTGTCATCCCGGTCATGCGTGCTCCCGGCTGGTCCGAGTAGTTCAGGTACCAGAGGTTGCTGATGTACAGACCCGTGCCCAGTTGCTTGAGGATCTCTGAATCCGGCAGTGCGCCCGACGCCATGTTCAGCGCCGTCGGCGATTCACCGCTGCTGGCGCCGTTGGCCGTCAGGCCGTACTCGGCGGCGCTGCGTGAGCCGACCAATTGCGCGCTGGCCTTGCCTTCGACGATCAGCTTCAGGTCAGTGCGTGGATACCCCTCACCCGAAAAGGCCGGGCTCAACGAGCCGCTGACGTGCTCGTCGAGGGACACCAGTGGACTGAACGAATGGTCGCCCGCGTAGAGTTTCTGCAACGGACTGCTCTTGCTGGCAATCGACTGCGCCGAGAAACCACCCCAGGACAACATGCCCATGATTTCTTCCAGCGCGGCCGGCGCCAGGTAAGCGCGATACTGACCCGGAGCCAAGGTACGCAACGGCCGACCCAGAAACTCAAGTTGCTCACGCGCCTGTTGGAAGCGCCGGGCAAACCCTTCGCTGTTCCAGTCATGCCCGGCGTAGCTGGCTTTTACCGCCTGACCGTTCGCATGGAACAGGCTGAAGTCGAAGTTGAAACTGTTGGCCTGATGCCAGCCGAACGCGCCTGAAGAACTGGCGAAGCCGCGACTGATCGGGCCTGCGGCATAGAAGCCGACCAGGTCCAGCCCTTCGGCGGCCCGGGTGATTTCGGCGACCACCTGCTCGGTATCTGGCAGCGGATGCTCTTGCACGTTCTTGCTTTGCCAGCCGGTGTAGTTGAGCAGCAGATACGGATCCTGCGGCAGCAGCGGCAGGGTGTCGCGCAACTGTTGCAGGCCTTCGGCCAGACGCTGAGCGTCGACGTGCGCATCGCCCGACAGCGTAATGTCGAGGTCAGCGTGACGACCGTCGTTGATCAGTTTGAGACCGACGCTCGCCTGTTGCACCTGGCCGGCCTGCCGCACCTTGGCATGGTTGAAACGCACGAAGGCCGACGACTCGGCGGCGTAGCTGAGGGTGAATTGCTCCGGCTCGCGAATCGCCTCGTGCAACCCGTTGACCAAGGCCTTGAACGAATCAGCCTGACTTTTTGCAGTGCTCATCAGGCGTCTCCCCCAAACACATCCACATTGCTGAACACACAGGCCGGCGATGCATGGCCGACACGGATCACCTGATTCGGTTCGCCCTTGCCGCAGTTCGGCGTACCCAGAACCTTGAAAGTGCTGGCGTCGCCAACGGCGCTGAGGTTTTTCCAGAACTGTGCGGAAATCGCCCGATAATTCGGGTTTTTCACCACGCCTTTGAGTTCGCCGTTTTCGATCAACTGGCCCCACTCGCAGCCAAACTGGAACTTGTTGCGCGCGTCGTCGATGGACCAGGAACGGTTGGTGCTCATCAAAATCCCATGCTCGATATTGCCGATCAGTTGTTCCAGCGGCTGATCGCCGGGCTCGATATTGAGGTTGGCCATGCGATCAATCGGTGGGCGGTTCCAGCCGCAGGCGCGGCTGTTGGCGACGCCGTCCATGTCGGCACGGAATTGCGAAAGTGCGCCGCCCAGTGGGCGCAGCAGCAAGCCTTCCTTGATCAGAAATTGCTTGCTCGCGGCGGTGCCGTCGTCGTCATGGCCGTAGCTGGCGAGCTGCTCGGGAATGTCCGGGTCGAAGGTGACGTTGAGCAGCGTCGAACCGTACTGCAAATGGCCGAAGTCTTCTGCCTTGACGAAACTGGTGCCGGCGTAATTGCGTTCATCGCCGAGGATGCGATCCAGCTCCAGCGGATGGCCGATGGATTCGTGGATCTGCAGCATCATCTGATCGGGCATCAGCAGCAGGTCGCGCGGGCCTTGCGGGGTGTTCGGCGCCAGCAACAATTGCAGCGCCTGATCCGCGACTGTCGGGCCTGCACCGATCAGGCCGCAACGGCTGATCACGTCGGCGCCGCCCTGCTGACCGAAGTTTTCGCGGCCGAGGCTGCGGGTCTGGCTGTCGTTACCGTCGTAGGCGGTGACATCGAGGCCCGGGTAGACGAAGCGTTGGGCCTGGCGCAGCTCGGCGCCGGCGCTGTTGAGGTAGATCTGCTCAACGTGGGTGATGCCGACGCTGACCTGCCAGTTCACCAGTCGCTCGTCCTTGGGCACCGACGCGGATTCGGCGCCGAGCAGTTGGTAGCAATCGCTCAGGGACGGGAAGGGCTGGTCGAGGTTTGGCGAAAAATAGTCGGCGCGGTCGCTGGAAACGGCTTGGTCGCGCAGGTCGAGCAGGGCGTGAGGCTTGAGCAGGCGAGCTTGTTGCTCGGCTCGGTCCAGCGCCGATTGCAGGCCTCGCGGCGACAGGTCGTTGGTCGCGGCGTAGGCTTCGACACCGTTGACGCGCACGGTCAGCATCGCGCCTTCGTCACGGCTCAGGCTCGGAGGTTCGGCGACGTTCTTGCGCACCGACAGGTACTGGCCGGACTCGCGCACATAACGCAACGAAAAGAATTCAGCGCCCGTGCGCAAGGCAGCAAAGCGCTGCTTGAGCTGGGGGTGGAAATCGAACATTCGGGAACCTCCTTGGTCTGGAGTGGCGGTGTAGCGGTGTTGCGCGGGGGGTGAAACGTTTGCGTGGCGCTAGATTAGGCCTGGGCGGGGGGTGGGATCAAGGGCGGTGCTGTGTGGGGAGGGTTTGCCGGGAGAGGTGTGGTGTTTGGTCTGCCCTCATCGCGGGCAAGCCCGCTCCCACAGGTATTGTGTCGGATTGAAATTTTGATCCGACCGAGATCCTTGTGGGAGCGGGCTTGCCCGCGATTGGCAGCACCGCGGTGTTACGGCTTATTGAGCAGTCAGGCTCACATCCCGCAACGACTTGCCTTTCACCGGTGCATCACCGGCCACGTAGTAATCGGCCGTGCTGCGCGGCAATGGCTTGCGACCACGGATCTTGTCGGCGATTTTCTCGGCGATCATGATCGTTGGCGCGTTCAGGTTGCCGGTGGTGATGATCGGCATGATCGAGGCATCGACCACGCGCAGACCTTGCATGCCATGTACACGACCTTCGCCATCGACCACGGCCATGTCGTCGGTGCCCATCTTGCACGAGCACGACGGGTGGAATGCAGTTTCGGCGTGTTCGCGGATGAACTTGTCGAGCTGCTCATCGGTTTGCACGTCGATGCCCGGGCTGATTTCGCGACCACGGAAGGCGTCCAGTGCCGGCTGTTGCATGATTTCGCGGGTCAGGCGGATGCCGTCGCGGAATTCCTGCCAGTCTTGCTCGGTGGCCATGTAGTTGAACAGGATGCTCGGGTACTCGCGCGGATCCTTGGACTTGGCCTGGATGCGACCACGGCTCGGCGAACGCATGGAGCCCATGTGCGCCTGGAAGCCGTGCTCTTTCACGCCGTTGCTGCCGTTGTAGTTAATCGCGACCGGCAGGAAGTGGTACTGGATGTTCGGCCAATCGAATTCCGGACGGGTTCGGATGAAACCACCGGCTTCGAACTGGTTGCTGGCGCCGATGCCGGTGCCGTTGAACAGCCACTCGGCACCGATGGCCGGCTGGTTGTACCAGAGCAGCGACGGGTACAGCGAGACGGGTTGGGTGCAGGCGTATTGCAGGTACAACTCGAGGTGATCCTGCAGGTTTTCGCCGACGCCTGGCAGGTCGTGGACCACCGGAATGTCGAGCTTGTTCAGCAATTCGGCCGGGCCGACGCCGGAGCGTTGCAGAATCTGCGGCGATGCGATGGCGCCGGAGCACAGCAGCACTTCTTTGCGCGCACGCACTTCAACGCGCTCTTCTGCTGCACCGATCAGGTAACGCACGCCGACCGCACGCTTGCCTTCGAACAGAATCTTGTCGGTCAGGGCGTGGGTGACGATGGTCAGGGTCGAGCGCTTCTTGGCCGTGTCCAGGTAACCGCGCGCGGTGCTGGCGCGACGGCCGTTCGGCGTCACGGTGCGGTCCATCGGGCCGAAGCCTTCTTGCTGGTAACCGTTCAAGTCTTCGGTGCGCGGGTAACCGGCTTGCACGCCGGCTTCAACCATGGCGTGGAACAGCGGGTTGTTGCCGGCTTTCGGCGTGGTCACGCTAACCGGGCCGTCGCCACCGTGGTAGTCGTTCGGGCCGATGTCACGGGTTTCGGCTTTGCGGAAATAGGGCAGGCAGTTCAGGTAATCCCAGCCTTCCAGACCTGGCAGTTTGGCCCAGTTGTCGTAGTCCATCGCGTTGCCACGGATGTAGCACATGCCGTTGATCAGCGAAGAGCCGCCGAGGCCCTTGCCGCGACCGCATTCCATCCGGCGACCGTCCATGTGTGGCTCTGGATCGGTTTCGTAGGCCCAGTTGTAGCGACGGCCTTGCAGCGGGAACGCCAATGCGGCGGGCATTTGTGTGCGGAAATCGAGACGATAATCCGGTCCGCCCGCTTCGAGCAGCAGGACGGTGACGCCTTCGTCTTCAGTCAGACGGGTCGCCAGGGTGTTACCGGCCGAGCCGGCACCGATGATGATGTAATCGAATTCTTGGGACATTGAAATGCACCCTCTTTGAAGTTGGTCAGGTCTGGCGAGTGCTGCGCACTCGATCGCGGGCAAGCCCGCTCCCACAGGGATCGGGGTTGCCACAGATTTGGTGGGCAACACCAAACCTGTGGGAGCTGGCTTGCCAGCGAAGGCGGACCCGCTGGCAATACAAGACCCGGGTCTTAGAACACCGAGGCGTAATCGCCCAGTTCGACCTGTACCGATTTGATGCGCGTGAAGTTGTTCAGCGAGCTGATGCCGTTCTCACGACCAACACCCGACTGCTTGTAGCCGCCGACCGGCATCTTCGCGTCGGACTCGCCCCAGGCGTTGATCCAGCAGATACCGGCTTCCAGTTGATGAATCACGCGGTGAGCGCGGTTCAGGTCCTTGGTGACGACGCCTGCGGCCAGGCCGAAGTCGGTGTCGTTGGCACGACGGATCACTTCTTCTTCGGTTTCGTAAGTCAGGATCGCCATGACCGGGCCGAAGATTTCTTCGCGAACGATGGTCATCTCGTCGGTGCAGTCGGTGAACACCGTCGGTGCTACGAACGCGCCTTTGGCGAATTCGCCGTCGGTCAGACGACCGCCGCCGCACAGCACGCGAGCGCCTTCTTCCTTACCTTTGGCGATGTAGCCCAACACGCTTTCCATGTGGGCGAAGCTGACCAGTGGGCCGAAGTTGGTGTTTTCGTCTTCCGGGTTGCCGATGCGGATGCGCGCAACGCGCTCAGCGATCTTGGCTTCGAAAGCGGCTTTCAAATGAGTCGGGATGAACACGCGAGTGCCGTTGGTGCAGACCTGGCCGGAGCTGTAGAAGTTGGCCATCATCGCGGTGTCGGCGGCGCGATCGAGGTCGGCGTCGTCGAAAATGATCAGCGGCGATTTGCCGCCCAGTTCCATGGTCACGTCTTTGAGCGACGATGCGGAAGCGCTGGCCATGACCTTCTTGCCGGTGTCAGTGCCGCCGGTGAAGGAGATTTTTTCGATGCGCGGGTGCTCGGTCAACCAGGTGCCGACTTCACGGCCACTGCCGGTCAACACGTTGAACACGCCGGCTGGCAGGCCGGCCTCGGTGTAGATCTCGGCCAGTTTCAGCGTGGTCAGGGATGTGACTTCGCTTGGCTTGAAGATCATCGCGTTACCGGCCGCGAGGGCTGGTGCGGATTTCCACAGGGCGATCTGGATCGGGTAGTTCCACGCGCCGATACCGGCCACTACGCCCAGCGGCTCGCGACGGGTGTAGACGAACGACGTGGTGCGCAGCGGGATCTGCTCGCCTTCGATGGCGGGCACCAGGCCTGCGTAGTATTCCAGCACGTCAGCGCCGGTAACGATGTCGACATATTTGGTTTCGGAGAACGATTTACCGGTGTCCAGGGTTTCCAGGGCGGCCAGTTCATCGTTGCGCTCGCGCAGGATGTCCACGGCACGGCGCAGGATGCGCGAACGCTCCATGGCGGTCATGGCGGCCCAGATTTTCTGGCCCTTTTCAGCGCTGACGACGGCGCGCTCGACGTCTTCCTTGGTCGCACGTTGTACTTTTGCGAGGACTTCACCGTTAGCCGGGTTGATGGCTTCGAAAGTGGCGTCGCTGCTGGCGTCGGAGTAACCGCCATCGATGTAGAGTTTTTGCAGTTCGAAACGGGCCATAGTGTCCTCGCAAGTGCATAAGTGGTTGGCGTAGGCCACTGGGGTGATGCCATTAGGTTGTGGCAACACCGATCAGCAGCAGTTCAGGGGTTGAGCGTTTATGTGTGCTCTAACTCACCTGCTTGGCCAATTGGAAATCCATGTATTCGTAAGCGATCTGTTGCGCCTGCTCGGTGTCGAAAGCGTCTCCCGACAGCGCGCCGCGCAACCACAAGCCATCAATGAGGGCTGCCAGGCCACGGGCGGCACTGCGCGCTTTATCAAGCGGCAACACACGGCGGAACTGGCAGCACAGGTTGGAATACAGACGGTGATCGTTGATCCGCTGCAACCTGTGCAATGACGGCTGGTGCATGCTGGTGGCCCAGAAGGCCAACCAGGTTTTCATTGCCGGGCCATTGACCTGGCTGGCGTCGAAGTTGCCTTCGATAATCACCTGCAGATGGGCCCGTGGGCTGTCATCTGCCAGCGCCTGGCGGCGCGCGGTGACGTTCTCGCTGAGGACGCTCATCAGATACCGCATCGTGGCGGCGATCAGGCCATTCTTGTCCTGAAAATAGTGACTGATGATGCCATTCGAGACACCGGCCAAACGGGCGATCAGCGCAATGCTGGCGTCCCCCATTCCGACCTGATCGACAGCCTGCAATGTGGCTTCGATCAATTGCTGGCGGCGGATGGGTTGCATACCGACCTTGGGCATCTTGCACATCTCCTTAGGCCTTCCGGCGGACGTAAAACGTCTATCGGATTGAAGGCCAGTCTATTTTGTTTTGATTGAACGTTCAATCAACAAAGAATAAGATCTGCGACAATTCGTCGCTGCCTACAGGTTTTTCCTACGTGTAGTTGGCGGAAAAACGACATCTGAAAACGCTCGAAACCCCCGCGCACTGGCGCTCCGGGGCTTCGGGCTTTTTTCGGGCTGTCTTTATATCACCCGCCGGTCGGCTGCCAACTAACCGATTGGTCGGGTAACGCGTTGCCTTGTGTTCCTCTCCCGCACTGCCCGGAGCCTCTGTGCCATGAGTTCTGCCTCTCTAATAAAGACCCCACCCGAGAAGGTGACGGTCAACGGTTGGGTGTTCTACACCTCTACCGCGCTGATTTTGCTGTTGACCGCCATTCTGATCATCGCCCCGCAAGAGGCTGGCAGATTGCTCGGTATCGCCCAGGCCTGGCTGTCCCGCAGCTTCGGCTGGTACTACATGGTGGTGATCGCCGCCTATCTGGTGTTCGTGGTCGGCCTGGCGTTCTCGTCATACGGCAAGCTCAAACTGGGCAGCAAGGACGACACCCCGGATTTCAGTTACGGCGCCTGGGCGGGGATGCTGTTCTCGTCGGGTATCGGCATCTCGCTGCTGTACTTCGGTGCGTCCGAGCCGCTGGACCACTACTTCAACCCGCCGGAAGGCGTGGCCGCGAGCAACATGGCGGCGCGTCAGGCTGTTCAACTGACCTTCCTGCATTGGGGCCTGCATGGCTGGGCGATCTACGCACTGGTCGGTTTGGCCGTGGCGTACTTTGCGTACCGTCATAACCAGCCGCTGGCGTTGCGTTCGGCGCTGTATCCGCTGGTGGGCGAGCGTTGGGTCAAAGGCGCGGCCGGTCACGCGGTGGACGGCTTCGGCATGTTCGTGACCCTGCTGGGCCTGGTGACGAACCTGGGGATCGGTTCGCTGCAAGTGTCTTCCGGGTTGGAAAACCTGTTCGGCATGGAGCACAGCAACACCAACCTGCTGATCGTGATCATCGTGATGAGCACCGTGGCGACCATCGCGGCCGTGTCCGGCGTGGAGAACGGCATTCGCCGCCTGTCCAACCTGAACATTGTGTTGTTCAGCGGCCTGCTGATTTTCGTGTTGCTGTTTGGCCCGACCTTGCACCTGCTTAACGGCTTCGTGCAGAACGTGGGTGACTACCTCAACGGAGTGGTACTGAAGACCTTCGACCTTTACGTGTACGAAGGCGACAGTGAGAAGTCCGACCGCTGGTTGGGCCTGTGGACCCTGTTCTACTGGGCCTGGTGGATTTCCTGGGCGCCATTTGTCGGCATGTTCATCGCGCGTATTTCCCGTGGTCGCACGGTGCGTGAGCTGGTAGCCGGTGTGCTGCTGATCCCGCTGGGTTTCACCCTGGCATGGCTGTCGATCTTCGGTAACTCGGCCCTGGACCTGGTGATGAACCATGGGGCGGTGGAGCTCGGGAAGACGGCGCTGGAACAGCCGTCCATGGCGATCTACCAGTTGCTGGAGCATTACCCGGCGTCGAAAGTGGTGATCGGCGTGTCGATCTTTGTCGGTTTCGTGCTGTTCCTGACCCCGGCGGATTCCGGCGCGGTGATGATGGCCAACCTGTCCTGCAAGGGCGGCAACGTTGATGAAGATGCGCCGCATTGGTTGCGGATCTTCTGGTCGGCGGTGATTACCCTGGTGACCATCGGCCTGCTGTTCGCCGGTAACTTCGAAGCCATGCAAACCATGGTGGTGCTGGCCGGTCTGCCGTTCTCGGTGGTGCTGGTGTTCTTCATGTTCGGTTTGCACAAGCAGATGCGCCAGGATGTGCAGGTCGAACAGGAGCAAGCGGAGTTGGCCGCACGCGGTCGTCGCGGTTTCAGCGAGCGCTTGACCCAACTGGACCTGCAACCGAACCAGTCGATCGTTCAGCGCTTCATGGACAAGCAAGTCAGCCCGGCGCTGGAAGATGCGACCGTGCAATTGCGCGCCCAAGGTCTGGACGTGCAAACGTTGCTCGGTAAGTCCAAGCGTTGCATGGGCGTGCGGATCGAGATGGAAGAGGGCAACCCTTTTGTCTACGAAGTGAGCCTGGATGGCTATCTGGCGGCGGCGAGCGACACGGTGTCGGCCGAAAGCGCTGACGAACCGCGTGCACGCTACTACCGCGCCGAGGTGTACCTGCACAACGGCAGCCAGGACTACGACTTGATGGGCTTCACTCAGGATCAGATCACCCGTGACGTGCTCGATCAGTTTGAAAGCCATCGGCAGCTCCTTGGCCGTGTCTATAGCTGAGAGTTGAACAGGCGTGGTGTTTCAGCCTGAGGCACCGCGTCGCCTTCATTCGCGAGCAAGCCCGCTCTCACATTGGAATGCATACTCCTGTGGGAGCGGGCTTGCTCGCGAAGGGGCCATCAGCCGCAACGCTGCATGACCCGATATCCCCATAAACAAAAACGCCGCGATCCTCTCGCGGCGTTTTTGTGTCTGCTGCCTTACCCCAGGTTCTTGCCGAGCAGCGCGTGATACAGCTCGCTGTCACCGAGAATCCCGACCACATGATTGTTGTCGTGCAGCACCAGTTTGTTGCCGGTCTGATAACGAATCAGCAACGCATCGCGCATGCCGATGTTCGAGTCCACCAGCGTCGGCCGTCGCCCCAGGCCTTCAACTGCCTGGCCCGGTACCCAGTTCTGCAGATCCAGGCTCGCACCGTTCTGGCGTGCGCCTTTGATGGTGTTGCCTTCCGCCAGGTCCAGCCACGAATCGCCGCCCGGATCGAGGCATACCGAACCGTTGATGCGCTTGCAGTTGTCCAGGGTGCGCATCAGGCTGCGACCGCACAAAACGTTCAGCGGGTTGGTGTGGGCGACAAAGGTCCGCACATAGTCGTCCGCCGGGTTGAGGACGATTTCTTCCGGCTTGCTGTACTGGACGATCCGACCGTCTTTCATGATCGCGATACGGCTGCCCAGCTTCAGGGCTTCATCGAGGTCGTGGCTCACGAAGACGATGGTTTTGTTCAGCTTGCTTTGCAGCTCCAGCAGTTCGTCCTGCAGGCCTTGGCGGATCAGCGGGTCGAGGGCCGAGAACGGTTCGTCCATCAGCAGGATGTCGGCGTCCATTGCCAGTGCGCGGGCCAGGCCCACACGTTGCTGCATACCGCCGGAGAGCTCGTCGGGCTTCTTGTTGCGCCACTGGGTCAGGCCCACCAGCTCAAGTTTTTCATCAACCAGTTTTTTCCGTTCTTTCTCAGGCCGACCCTGCATTTCCAGACCGAAACTGATGTTCTCGCGCACCGTCAGCCACGGCATCAGGGCGAATTTCTGGAACACCATCGCGATGCGCTTGGTGCGCATCATTTTCAGTTCTGCCGGGGTGCAGGACGCGATGTCGATCTGCTTGCCTTCGTGTTCGACGAACAACTTGCCGCGGCTCACGGTGTTGAGGCCGTTGATACATCGCAGCAGACTGGATTTGCCGGAGCCGGACAGGCCCATCAGCACGCAGATTTCGCCTTTTTCGATGTCCAGGCTGGCCTTTTCGACGCCGACAATCTGCCCGGTCTTTTTCAGGATCTGGTCGCGGGTCATGCCCTGGTCGAGGAGCTTGAGCGCCTCGCGCGGGTCTTTGGAGAAGATTACGTCGACGTCTTCGAAGCGAATAATGCTCATGCGTCACCCCCTACTTTAGCGTCGGGTTGTTTGCAGATACGGTCGAGCATGATCGCCAGCAATACGATCGCCAGGCCGGCTTCGAAGCCCAGGGCGATATCAGCAGTGTTCAGTGCGTTGACCACGGGTTTGCCCAGGCCATCGGCGCCCACCAGTGCCGCGATCACCACCATCGACAACGACAGCATGATGCACTGGGTGATACCGGCCGCGATGCTTGGCATAGCGTGGGGCAGTTCAATCCGTGAGAGCAGTTGACGGCGCGAGCAGCCGAAGGCTTTGCCGGCGTCCATCAGTTCCTGAGGAACATCGCGAATGCCCAGGTAAGTCAGGCGGATAGGCGCGGCAATCGCGAACACCACCGTGGAGATCAGACCCGGGACCACACCCAGACCGAAGAGGGTCAAGGTAGGAATGAGGTAAACGAAGGTCGGTACGGTCTGCATCAGATCGAGCACCGGACGCATCAGGGTGTAGAACATCGGTTTGTGCGCGGCGACGATGCCTAGCGGCACGCCGATGACCACGCAGACCAGGGTGGCGAACAGCACCTGGGCGAGGGTTTCCATGGTTTCCTGCCAGTACCCCAGATTAAGGATCAGCAGGAAGGAGGCGATGACGAAGACCGTCAGTCCCCATTTGCGTTGAATGAAGTGTGCCAGTAGCGCGATGAGGCCGATCAATGCCAGCGGGTTGAACCAGGTCAGCGCGAAAGTCACGCCGTGGATCATCGTTTCCAGTGTCACCGCGATTGCGTCGAAGGTGCTGGCGCCGTGTTGCGTCAACCATTCAACGAAGCCCGCGATGTACTGGCCTAAAGGGATTTTCTGATCAATCAGCATGGTAGTGAACGTCCGCATGCAAGGAAATAAACAGCCCGGGCGAGCACGCTCGCCCGGCGTAAGCGATTACTGCGCTAACTTGGCTTTAACGGCCTCCAGGCCTGGTTTACCGTCAATGGTGGTCACGCCAGCGAGCCAGGTATCGAGCACCTGTGGATTCTTTTTCAGCCAGGCCTTGGCGGCCGCGTCAGGCTTCATTTTGTCGTCCAGGATGTTGCCCATCAGAGAGCTTTCCATGTCGACGGTGAATTCCAGGTTTTTCAGCAGTTGGCCGACGTTGCTGCATTCCTCGGTATAACCCTTGCGAGTGTTGGTCGCAACGGTGGCGGCACCAAAGTCCGGGCCGAAGAAGTCATCACCGCCAGTCAGGTACTGAATCTTGAAGCGTTTGTTCATCGGATGCGGTGCCCAGCCGAGGAAAACCACGGCGGTATCGCGTTTCTGGGCACGGTCGACTTGCGACAGCATGCCCGCTTCGCTGGACTCGACGACTTTGAAACCGGCGGTTTTGAGGCCGAAGGCGTCCTTGTCGATCATGCTCTGGATAAGACGGTTGCCGTCGTTGCCTGGCTCGATGCCGTAGATCTTGCCGTCGAGTTCTTTCTTGAATTTGGCGATGTCGGCGAAGTCATGTAGCCCTTTGTCGTACAGCGCTTGTGGCACCGCGAGGGTGTACTTGGCGCCGGTGAGGTTAGTGCGCACGGTTTCCACAGTGCCAGCATCGCGATAAGCCTTGATGTCGTTTTCCATGGTCGGCATCCAGTTACCCAGGAATACGTCCATGTTCTTGCCGTCGGCCAGAGACTTGTAGGTCACCGGCACGGAAATCATCGTGGTTTTGGTTTTGTAGCCGAGGGCGTTGAGCACAACGCTGGTGGTGGCGGTTGTGGCGGTAATGTCGGTCCAGCCGACATCGGAGAAGTTTACGGTACTGCACTGAGCGGGTTCTGCGGCTTGAGCCAGTAACGGCAGACTCAGCATGGCGGCCAACAACAACGACGGGGAACCTTTCATGGATGGACTCCTTGGTGTTTTTTTTGGCAGTGTTCCGACTGGACCACCGCACTTATAGGTTGCGGTTGGATGGCGTTTTGGAGACAGCTCTACCACGGCGCCTTGCAATCGAGTCGATACGATCATGTACCAGTGAAAATCTGACGCCTACAGGGTGCGTCGTAACCAGTACAGGGATGGTCGCATCCAGTGTCGGTGACGTCGTTTACAGATTTTTTCAGGCCCTTTTGCCGTTCTGAACCGCAAAAAAACGGCGAAAACGCTACGTAAAAGACCTGCGGCGTTAGTGGGCATGAGTGCGTCGGTGTGAGACGTCGAACCACACGATAAAAGCCTGATGATGCGGCCATCCCGACGGATTGCAGCTTGAGCGTAGCAGCTCCGTCACTGGGCGCTCTTGCGTCCGGAGTTGGCACATCCAGGAGTTCGGCAGTAATGGCTATCAGCGTTTTCGACCTGTTCAAAATCGGCATCGGCCCTTCCAGCTCGCACACCGTAGGGCCAATGCGGGCCGCGGCGCTGTTCGTGCAAGGATTGCGTGAGCAGGGCCTTTTGGAGCAAGTGCAGCGCGTCGAAGTTCAGCTTTATGGTTCGTTGTCGGCCACCGGCATCGGTCACGGTAGCGACAACGCGGTGATCATGGGGCTGATGGGCGAGTGGCCGGACGCGATCGATCCGTCGCAAATCGGCCTGCGCATCGAAACCCTGCGTGAAACCCACACCCTGCTGCTCGACGGTCGTTTGTCCGTGCCGTTCATCTGGGCCCGGGACATGCGCCTGATCGACGAGAACCTGCCGTTCCACCCCAACGCCATGACCCTGATCGCCGAAGGCGAGGACGGCGAGCTGCATCGCGACACCTACTATTCCATCGGCGGCGGCTTTGTTGTCGATGAAGCCCAGGCTTCCAGCGGTGTGGTGGACCTGGATCGCACCGAGTTACCGTACGATTTCTCCAGCGCCGTCGAACTGCTCAGCCTCTGCAAGCAGCACAACCTGCGCGTGGCCGAACTGATGATGGCCAATGAAAAGATCTGGCGCAGCGAAGAAGAAATCCGCGCCGGCCTGATGAAACTCTGGCGGGCCATGCAGGATTGCGTCGAACAAGGCCTCAAGCACGAAGGCATCTTGCCGGGTGGCCTGAACGTGCGCCGTCGTGCGGCCAAATTGCACCGCAGCCTGCAAGAGCTGAACAAGCCCAACGTGATCGGTTCGACCCTGAGTGCGATGGAATGGGTCAACTTGTTCGCCCTGGCGGTCAACGAAGAAAATGCCGCCGGCGGGCGCATGGTCACGGCACCGACCAATGGTGCGGCGGGGATCATTCCGGCGGTTTTGCACTACTTCATGAAGTTCAGCGAGGTGGTGACGGAGGCCAACGTAGTCGACTATTTTCTCAGTGCTGCGGCGGTGGGGATTCTGTGCAAGAAGAACGCCTCCATCTCCGGCGCGGAAGTCGGTTGCCAGGGCGAAGTCGGTTCGGCTTGCGCAATGGCGGCAGCGGGGTTGGCGGAGATTCTCGGCGCCACCCCGGAGCAGTTATGCAACGCGGCGGAAATCGGCCTTGAGCACAACCTCGGCCTGACTTGCGACCCGGTCGGCGGGCTGGTGCAGGTGCCGTGCATCGAGCGCAATGCGATTGCGGCGGTGAAAGCGATCAACGCGGCGCAGATGGCGTTGCGTGGCGATGGCCAGCACTTTATTTCGCTGGACCGGGTAATCCGCACCATGCGTGATACCGGGGCGGATATGCATGACAAATATAAAGAGACATCGCGCGGTGGGTTGGCGGTGAGTGCGGTGGAGTGTTGATTCAGTAAAACCGGGTCGCCTGCTTCGCGAGCAAGCCCGCTCCTACATTTGGACTGTATCGTTCACAAATCCACTGTGGGAGCGGGCTTGCTCGCGAAGGCGCCAGACCAGTCAAAACTGCGCACTAAGTGAACACAAAATCCCGGGCGCGCCACGTTTTGGCGCGTCGCTTACAGATAAGGCACTTGCAACAAGTCAGGGAGCCAGTCCGGCCCTGACCGCCCGTCTCCTGTGCCTGCGGTGACACTCTTTCCAGAGGCGCCGCAGGCCTGTTCCCACAAGTGCTACCGATCTGCTCACACGCAAAGCAGCAGAGCGCTTGCCCCCGTGAATGCTCCTTATAACCCACACGCGCGACGCGGCTTATATAGACGCGCCGCGACGTCGTTTTCAGGAGTTATTGAACGCGCATTCAATTTTAGGCATGGCAATTGCTCTGTCATTACAAAGCCCGTCTCCCACGCGAGAATGATGGCAATAACAAGAGCCTCCGCCTGAGGCCATCACCCGCTTTGTGTGAGGAGATACCGCGATGACGACGTCCAACTCCGGGGCTCAACCCCAGAACCGTGCGCCTCAATCCATCGGCTTTCTGCTGCTGGACAATTTCACGCTTATTTCTCTGGCTTCCGCAGTCGAACCCCTGCGCATGGCCAACCAATTGTCCGGTCGCGAGCTGTATCGCTGGACCACCCTCACCGTCGATGGCGGTCAGGTCTGGGCCAGTGACGGTCTGCAGATCACCCCCGACGCCTCCATGCACAAAGCACCCTCCATGGACACCATCATTGTCTGCGGCGGTATCGGCATCCAGCGCACCGTGACTCGCGAACATGTGTCGTGGCTGCAAAGCCAGGCGCGTCAATCCAAGCGCCTCGGTGCGGTCTGCACCGGCAGTTGGGCCCTGGCCTGCGCCGGCCTGCTGGACGGTTTCGATTGCAGCGTGCACTGGGAATGTCTGGCTTCGATGCAGGAAGCCTTCCCGCGAGTGGCCATGAGCACGCGCCTGTTCACCCTCGACCGTAACCGTTTCACCAGCTCAGGCGGCACCGCGCCGCTGGACATGATGCTGCACCTGATCAGCCGTGATCACGGCCGCGAACTGTCGGCGGCGATTTCGGAGATGTTCGTCTACGAGCGCATCCGCAACGAACAGGATCACCAGCGCGTGCCGCTCAAGCACATGCTCGGCACCAACCAGCCGAAGTTGCAGGAAATCGTCGCGCTGATGGAAGCCAACCTGGAAGAGCCGATCGACCTCGACGAACTGGCGGTGTACGTCGCCGTGTCCCGTCGCCAGCTCGAGCGCTTGTTCCAGAAGTACCTGCACTGCTCGCCGTCGCGTTACTACCTGAAGCTGCGCCTGATCCGCGCCCGACAATTGCTCAAGCAAACGCCGATGTCGATCATCGAAGTGGCGTCGGTGTGTGGCTTCGTGTCCACGCCGCACTTCTCCAAGTGCTACCGCGAATATTTCGGCATTCCACCGCGTGACGAGCGCGTAGGGTCCAACACCACGCAACAAGTGGCGATGATGCCGCTGCCGCAAGCATTGGTGCTGTCGCCGTTGTCCGGGCCGTTGTCGGCGCTGAGTCAGGCGCGCAATGAGTCGACGTTCGCCAGCGTCCGTCTCTGATCAGAGCTGGCGCCTGAAAAATACGACGCGCTCGGTTTCCTCGAAACCGAGCGCCTTGTGCGTCTCTTGGCTCACCAGGTTATCGACGTCGGTGTCCGAGGCCATTTCCCCGCAACCTTGTTCCCGTCCCCATTGCGCCACTTGTTCGATCAGTCGTGCGGCCACTCCCTGGCGGCGTTGCTGCGGCACCACGTAGATGCCTTCCAGGAACACCACCGGCGAGCTGTCGGTGCCATTGACATAGTCTTGGCGCAGTGAGGCTTCGGCCAGGCCGACGGGTTGTTCCCCTGCGTCGTAGGCGACGAAATTGATATAGCGTTGCGGCTGACGCAGCTGTTCGGCGATTTCGTCGCGATGCTCCTGTTCCGAAGCATCGGGCCAGAGTGCCTGGCGCAAAGGTAGCCAGCCCACTTGTTCGCTGGACTGGCAGGGGTGGATACGGAGCATCGGTGATCGCTCGTGGTGGTCAGGAAGGCCACCACTCTAGCAAACCAGCGATGCGTCAGGCGCGGTGGCTTTGTTGGTACTCAGCCAATGCCGGCAGCAACTGCTTGTCGATGGCCTGGCGCACGGCCGGCAGGATCGTCGCGCTGCTGGTGTACATCTGCTTGACCATGGTGCGCAGCACTGTTGCCCGTTCGTTATTCAAACCGCGCACCGCGCACTCGCAAGCCTGCTCGGCGGTGGCGCCGCTCGGGACTTGAAAGCCCAACGATTTCAGTTGGCCCAACAGGTCTTCCTGGTCAATCAAATCGGCGTACATCATGACGCAATCCTTCTTCAGGGAACGGTGTCGTGGTTCGATTCTGGTAGGGGCCGTTGGCGTCGGCAAGGACGATTTGTCGCAATGGCCGCAATACCTATGAACAGGTCGTTTTCGGCTAACTTGCCATCGAGGGGAGGGGGCACACTGGATTCAGCTGGCTTCACGAAGGTTTGGTCACCCTCGCGCAACGGCTCCTCAACAGTACCCACCTCTGCCCCGATCCTGTCACGGCTTGATCGGGGTTTTTTTTGCCTGTGAGTGCGGGAATTGGGTGTTGCCTGTGCGACCGCCATCGCTGGCAAGCCAGCTCCCACAGGACTGGGGTGGGGGCGCAGATTTGGCGAACGACGCCAAACCTGTGGGAGCGTGGCTTGCCCGCGATGAACGATGATGCGGTCTAGCGTTGGAGCACGAGGATCTGCGACAACAACTCATCCCGATCGACATAGCACCCCTGGAAATGCCGGGCGCCGCTGGCGGGATCGAACGCATTGCGCGCATGGAGCGTGCGGCGGTTATCAAAACACCACATCTCCCCCGGATTGAGCCGCGTCATCACCCGGAATCGCGCTTCGCGAGTCATCGCAATAAAACGCCGATAAGCGCGATACAGCCTGGGCATCTGCTCCACCGACGCATCGAACGGCCCACGCAGGAAGTTCGCCATGCGGATCTCCGACACCTGCCCGACCGCATCCAGAGCGATGATCGGCGCGAGGCAGCGATAGTCGCTGTGACGGTCCTTGTTGCGAAACTCCACGGGGATTTCACACAGGGCTTTGAACGACTCGGGATCTTCCTCGCGCAGCGCGTGGGCAATCGCGAAACCGTCGACAAAAATACTCTCGCCGCCGTCCGCGTCATTGACCAGGCAATGCAGAAATTGCAGCCCCGGTTGCAATTCACGGGTTGGCAGGTCGCTGTGCAATGGCAGGTTGAACGCGGTGTAGGCGTTGCTGTCGGCATCGGCCTTGGATTGCACGTTGAACAGCACGCCAAAATTGCTCTCGCGGATGAAGGAAATCCGCTGGGCGATCAGTTTCAGCGAACCGGGTTCGGTGGGTACGCCACGCACGTGTGTCAGGCCGATATCGCGCACGGCCAGCAGCCACTGCAGCAAGGCGTGGTTGTCGTTCATCAATGCCTGATAGTCGAACACCGGCAGCGGCAAGTCGCTTTTCCACAGCCGGGATTTTGGCTTGCCGGCCCGGCGTTCGGCGCGGGACGCGTCGTCATAAGCGTGGGCCCGCAACCAGCCCGGATCGAAGCGACTCCGGTGACCGTCCTGCCAATCGACACACAGGCAGCCTTCAGCATCGACACCCACATTTGCCGCCGCCAGGTTCTCTGCAACATCGACGATTTCCAGCACCTGCTCACGGGTCACTGTGTAGACGCATTGCGGGCACGGGCAGTTGTCCCGCAGCCATTGATGATGAAAAGGGCTGACTCGGGTATCCGCCCATGTCACAAGAACGCGATCCGCCAGGGCCTGCACGCCACTCAGCGCGCTGATCAACGGATAAGTACGGAAGTCGGCAAAAGCGGCGGCGGTGTTCATGGCGATCTCCTTGTTATTTTTTTAGGGGTAGCGCGATCACTCGACCTATGTAGTCCGGGGTGGGCAGGTCGGTTTGTTGCGCAACGATGGTTTGCAGCTTGCCAAGCGTTTCTTCGCTGAACGGCGCGGAGCGGGGACCGGCAAGGTCGACGTGCAGCAGCATTTGTTCGTTGCCCGCCAGCTCTTTGTCGTCACCGGCCAGATGCAGGCTGTGATAGAGGTGCAGGCGTTTGTTGTCGTGAGCGATGATCTGGGTGTGCACTTCAACGTCGGCGTCGAGCTTCACTTCATGCAGGTAATTGAGGTGCAGCTCGAGGGTGAACAGCGAATGGCCGCTGGCTTCGCGGTTGTTGCTGTCCATGCCTAACCGATCCATCAGCGCATCGGTGGCGTAGCTGAAAATCAGCAGGTAAAACGCGTCGCGCAGGTGGCCGTTGTAGTCGACCCAATCGGGGATGATTGTGGTTTGGTAGGTGGTCAGTGCAGGCATGTCATCAAGTCCTGAAATAACGAGAACCTGTAGGAGCCAGCTTGCTGGCGATGAACGATAACGCGGTCACTCTGAAACACCGCGTCTATCCGATCGCCAGCAAGCTGGCTCCTACAGAAAGCGCTGGGGTTTAGTCGGCGAACGCCATCCCATGCTTCTCTTTGGTGGTCTTCACCGCCTCCAGCACCGCCAGCAGGCAATCATCACGATAGCGCTCCAGTGCTGAAATGCTGTGTTTGCCCAACTGATCGCTGGTGCCGTCCACCACATCATCAATCAGCTTGTCGGTCAGCTCCGGGGCCGGCAGATAGGTCCACGGCAACTGCAACGCCGGACCGAACTGTGCCATGAAGTGGCGCATGCCCGCGTCGCCGCCCGCCAGGGTATAGGTCAAGAACGTGCCCATGAACGACCAGCGCAAACCGGCGCCAAAGCGAATCGCATCGTCGATTTCACCGGTCGTCGCCACACCGTCGTTGACCAGGTGCAGCGCCTCACGCCACAGCGCTTCGAGCAAACGGTCGGCGATGAAACCGGGTACTTCCTTGCGCACGTGCAGTGGGCGCATGCCGAGGGATTCGTAGACTTTCATCGCCGCTTGAACGGCTTGCGGCGCAGTGTTCTTGCCACCGACCACTTCCACCAGGGGCAGCAGGTACACCGGGTTGAACGGGTGACCGACGACGCAGCGCTCCGGGTGGGTCGAACTCTCGTAGAACTCGCTCGGCAACAGGCCGGACGTGCTGGAACCGATCAGTGCATTGGGCTTGGCCGCTGCGCTGATTTTGCTGTGCAGTTCCAGTTTCAGATCCAGACGTTCGGGAGCGCTTTCCTGAATGAAATCGGCATCGCGAACACACTCTTCGATGGTCGCGACAAAGCGCAGCCGATCCTGCGAGGCGCCGGCTGCCAGGCCTTGCTTCTCCAGTGCGCCCCAGGCATTGGCGACGCGTTTGCGCAGGGCGGCTTCAGCGCCAGGCGCCGGGTCCCAGGCCACCACATCGAGGCCGTGTGCGAGGGCGCGAGACACCCAGCCGCTGCCGATGACACCGCTGCCCAGGGCAGCGAAGGTTTTGATTTCGGTGATGAAGGTCATGGCGACGTCCTGAAAGAATTCGGTGATCTAATGTGGGAGCGGGCTTGCTCGCGAAGAGGCCGGTACATCCGGCAGACCTCTTGCGTCAGAACCACCGCTTTCGCGAGCAAGCCCGCTCCCACAGGTGAGGTGTAGGTTCGGATTAACCGCGCTTGGTCAGGCCCATTTTTGCCCGGCCTTCCGCCGGCGTCAGAACACGGGCGCCGAGGCGGCTGAGGATTTCCGAGGCGCGTTCGACCAGTTGGCCGTTGGTCGCCAGCACGCCCTTGTCCAGCCAGATGTTGTCTTCCAGACCGACCCGCACGTTGCCGCCGAGCAGCACCGCTTGCGCCGCCATCGGCATCTGCATGCGACCGATGCCGAAACCGGCCCACACGGCGTTGGCGGGCAGGTTGTCGACCAGGGCTTTCATGGTGGTGGTATCGGCCGGCGCGCCCCACGGGATGCCCAGGCACAGCTGGAACAGCGGGTCATCGAGCAGGCCTTCCTTGATCATCTGTTTGGCGAACCACAGGTGACCGGTGTCGAAAATTTCCAGCTCGGCTTTCACGCCCAGCTCTTGAATGCGTTTGGCGCCCGCCCGCAGCTGCGCCGGGGTGGAGACGTAAATGGTGTCGCCGTCGCCGAAGTTCAGGGTGCCGCAATCGAGGGTGCAGATTTCCGGCAGCAGGTCTTCAACGTGGGCCAGACGGGTCAGCGGGCCGACCAGGTCGGTGTTGGGGCCGAACTCCATCGGGTTCTCGCCCGCGCCGATTTCCAGGTCGCCGCCCATGCCGGCAGTGAGGTTGACGATGATGTCGACATCGGCTTCGCGGATGCGCTCCATGACTTCGCGGTACAACGCCACGTCACGGCTGAACTTGCCGGTTTCGGGGTTGCGCACGTGGCAGTGGACCACGGTGGCGCCGGCCTTGGCGGCTTCCACGGCGGCAGCGGCGATTTGTTTCGGGGTGACCGGCACGTGTGGGCTTTTGCTGGTCGTGTCGCCAGCACCGGTGAGTGCGCAGGTGATGATGACGTCGTGGTTCATGAGGCGGGTTCCTTGCAGGCGTGATGATTCCGTTCACAGCCCCGTAGGGCTGCGAGTCGGTGGTTCAAACGGGGTTTATTTGCTGGTGATTTTCAAGTTGTCAGCCGCCGGTTTGCCATCGAAGGTGGTCACACCTTCCAGCCAGCGCTGCTTGTCTTGCGGGTGATCTTTGAGCCATTGCTTGGCCGATTCGAAGGCGTCCTTGTGATCCAGCAACGGCTGCATCATCCGGCTCTCGTCCTCGGCGGTGTAGGTCAGGTTGCTCAGCAGACGGCCGATGTTCGGGCATTGCTCGGCGTAGTTCGGCGCGGTGACGGTCCAGACCGTGGCCATGCCTTCGTTCGGGCCGAGCGCGTCGTCGCTGCCGGTCAGGTAAGTCATCTTCACGTTGACGTTCATCGGGTGCGGCGCCCAGCCGAAGAACACGATGGCTTCGTTGCGTTTGGTCGCCCGGGTCACCGCCGACAGCATCCCGGCTTCGCTGGACTCGACCAACTGGAATTTGCCGAGACCGAACTGGTTCTTGGCGATCATCTCTTTAATCTGAGTATTGGCGCCCGAGCCCGGCTCGATGCCGTAGATCTTGCCGCCCAGCTCTTTCTCGAATTTGGCGATATCGGCGAAGGTTTTCAGGCCCTTGTCGGCGAGGTACGTCGGCACGGCAAGGGTGGCGCGGGCATCTTTCAGGCTCGGCGCTTCAAGCACTTTGACCTGTTTGCCATCGACGAATGGCGTTATGGTCTGGGTCATCAACGGGTTCCAGTAGCCCAGGAACAGGTCCAGGCGCTGGTCGCGAATCCCGGCGAAAATGATTTGCTGGGAGGCGCTGGTTTGTTTGGTGTTGTAGCCGAGGCCGTCGAGCAGGACCTGGGTCATGGCGCTGGTGGCGATCACGTCGGTCCAGTTCACCACGCCCATGCGTACGTTCTGGCACGATGCAGGTTCGGCGGCCATGACACTGGCGCTCAGGAAAGCGGTACCGCTGAGTGCAAGAACACAGCTGCTGATCAGTCGTTTCATCTCAGGTTTCCTCGGCAGTTCGTTATTGTGGGTCCGGTCGTCTTTGTGCGCCGGTGATGCCAAGTTACGCAGCTAAGGCCCGCTGAAAGCGCACAGCGGCGACCAGCTCTTGCACTGCAGCGACCTGTCCTCTTGAATGCCGCTCGCAAGTGGCGTATCAACATCACACGCTCCCCTCCCTCTCGTTACCCGCGAATCGAGTGCGCTCCATGTCCCAGGATTTCTACTTCATGTTGATGCCGGGTTTCTCGGCCATCGGTTTCATCTCGGCCATTGAGCCGTTGCGGGTTGCGAATCGTTTTCGCGGCGAGCTGTATCGCTGGCATGTGCTGAGTGCGGACGGCGGCGCTGTGCTGGCCAGCAACGGTATGTCGGTCAACGCCGATGCGGCGCTGGAACCGCTGAAAAAAGGTGCGACGCTGTTGGTGGTCGCCGGTTTCGAACCGCTGAAATTCGCTACCCCGGCGCTGGAACATTGGCTGCGTCGACTGGACAACGAAGGCGTCACTCTCGGCGCCATCGACACCGGCAGCTTCGTCCTCGCCGAGGCTGGCCTGCTCGACGGCCATCGCCTGACCCTGCACTGGGAAGCCATCGACGCCTTCAAGGAATCGTATCCGCAGCTCAGCGTCACCCAGGAGCTGTTCGAGATAGACCGTCGGCGCATCACCTCCGCCGGCGGCACGGCCTCCATTGACCTGATGCTCGACCTCATTGCCCAGGCCCACGGCCCGGAACTGGCGATCCAGGTCAGTGAACAATTCGTGCTCGGCCGCATCCGCCCGCGCAAAGATCACCAGCGCATGGAAGTCGCCACGCGGTATGGCCTCAGCAACAAGAAACTCGTTCACGTGATCGGTGAGATGGAACAGCACAGCGAACCGCCGCTGAGCACATTGGAGTTGGCGGAGTCGATCAAGGTGACGCGCAGGCAGTTGGAGCGGTTGTTTCGGTTGCACCTGAACGACACGCCGAGCAATTTCTACCTGCGGCTAAGGCTGGAGAAAGCGCGGCAGTTGTTGCGACAGACGGACATGAGTGTGCTGGAGGTGAGCATCGCGTGCGGGTTTGAATCGCCGTCGTATTTCACCCGCAGTTATCGGGCACGTTTTGAGCGGTGTCCACGGGAAGATCGCCGACGTCTGGGAGACGGGCGGGAGCTGGTTTGAGCGCAAATTTCGGCAACACCCAAAAAACCTGTGGGAGCGGGCTTGCCCGCGATGAGGTCGGCACATTCAGTATTGATGCTGGCTGATACACCGCCATCGCGGGCAAGCCCGCTCCCACAGTTGATGGGTGTCGTTAGAGAATTGGGTTATTTCTTCACCAGCGCCGAACACGCCGCCTTGTAAGCCTCATGCTGATACTTGTTCAGCGTCGCCGGCAGCTCAAAATCAAACTTCTTGTTCTGCGCATTGATCGTCTGCGGCGACAACAGCGTCACCTCGCAGCTCTCCAGCAACTGAAAAACACCCTCGATCTTGAACGTGGTTGGCCCACCGGCGAACTCGCCCTTCTTGCTGCGCTTCTTGATCGCGATCCGGTCGATGGAATTCTCACGTACAAACGACGCCACTTGAGCGGCAAAGACCTTGACGTTGGCGGCCTCGTCGTCATCGTCGAGGGCGATTTTTTTGGTACTGAGCGCGACGTGGCTCAGCACCTGATCGTCGAGAGAGGCCACGGCGATGATTGCTTCGCTGCCTTTGATTTCGATGCCGCAGATTTTCATTTCGATCCCTTTCACAAATGGTTGTGTGCAGCCTACAGCTCAAGTTGGTTGGCCGTGATGCCAAACGCTGCGGCAATTTTCTCGCGGGTGGCTTTGCGCGGCTTCGCAACCGTCTCTTGCTGGGCAAACGCCGGCTGGGAAATACCCATGCGTTTGGCCACTTCATCCTGGGTAAGGTTCAGGTGTTCGCGCCAGGCGCGAATCGGTGTTGCGCCATCGACGATGCGGCTGACGACTTCGTGGGGAATCAGATCGGGCTCAATCTTCTTCGCCACATATTGCGCGTAGGGAATGACCACGAAAGCAGGGTTGCCTTCCGCGTCGTTGATGATTTGAACGTCAGTAGGTGCGTTCATCGCGTTTTTTGACCTCTTGAATACTGACCACTTTGATTGCGCCATCCCAGTCGAACATGACTCGATAATTACCCACTCGAAGTCGATAGGCGTAGTCATGACCGACCAGTGCTTTGACATTGCCTATGTCAGGCATGTCAATCAGCACCGCGACGGCATCACGGACCTGGATCTGGTGAGCGGAATGCAATTTCAGAAGCTGCTTAACGGCCTTTCGAGTCCAGTGAATACTGTTCATGGGAGAATATAAGTCTTTTATAAGATTTTCCAATCGTTACTTATATTTCTCTCTCGGCCAATTAACGAAGCATGTCGGGATATTGCCCGGCTGTCAGGGGTCGCTACGAGGTATTGAGAGCGCTGTAGCCTTGGTCGGTGAGGTTTGTAGGAAACAGCATTTCTTGAGGACCGAAAGCCGGCGACGTTGCCAGCTTCTGACGGAAACTCGGGCTCACTCCTGCCCAATCGACTCCAAAAACTCCGACCGCTCATCACTCATCCGCGCCACGCAATCATTCTGCGCAATGGTGAAGGCCTTGCTGCCACTGGTCGCCGGAAACGCTTCAACTGCGCAATCGGCATCCCGGGTCTTCAGCCATTGCTGTTGGGCGGCCTTGATTTTGGCGCTGATGTCGGTCAGTTGCGTCGGGCTCTTGCCGTAGAGCGTTTGCATGCGCTCGGCCAGGCTCTGGTAATTGTCTTTGAGCAGGTCTTCGGCGGTGGTTCGGCTGTAGACCGAGCATTCCAGGGTCTGGACGTCGTTTTCGACCGCATCGCAGGGGTTGGTGTCGGACTCTTCAGCCGCCTGTACGCCGGTCGCTATCAGTGCCAAAGCCAGGAAGATCGATTTCATTGGGTCGCCCTAAATCCAGTAAGCATCCAGTAATGCGCCGAATTCTGGCCCAAGCGGCCGGCATTGAACAGTCAGGTGATAAGGCCCGATAACGACCCTTTGTCGCAGATTGACGCTTTCGGCAAACCCCCTGTCGTTTTTGCACCCGGCTGCACCGGTCCTCAGGCATATGCTGGCCCCAAAGCGCCGGCACACGATTCGGCGCATGAATCGCTAATAGGGGACAGCCTGATGAGCCCAGCCGAATTGCACGCCGACAGCATCGTTATCGACGGGCTGATTATCGCCAAGTGGAACCGCGAGCTGTTTGAAGACATGCGCAAGGGCGGTCTGACTGCGGCCAACTGCACCGTGTCGGTGTGGGAGGGCTTTCAGGCCACCGTCAACAACATCGCTGCCAGCCAGAAGCTGATCCGCGAGAACAGCGACCTGGTGATTCCGGTGCGCAACACCGCCGATATTCGCAAGGCCAAGGAGCAGGGCAAGACCGGCATCCTCTTTGGCTTCCAGAATGCCCACGCCTTTGAAGACCAGATCGGCTACGTCGAGGTGTTCAAGCAGCTCGGCGTCGGTATCGTGCAGATGTGCTACAACACCCAGAACCTGGTCGGCACCGGTTGCTACGAGCGCGATGGCGGTCTCTCTGGCTTCGGTCGTGAAATCGTCGCCGAGATGAACCGCGTCGGCGTCATGTGCGACCTGTCCCACGTCGGTTCGAAAACCTCTGAAGAAGTCATCCTCGAATCGAAGAAACCGGTCTGCTACTCCCATTGCCTGCCGTCGGGTCTGAAAATTCACCCGCGCAACAAATCCGATGAAGAACTGAAATTCATCGCCGATCACGGCGGTTTCGTCGGCGTGACCATGTTCGCCCCGTTCCTCGCCAAAGGTATCGATTCGACTATCGACGACTACGCCGAAGCGATCGAATACACCATGAACATCGTTGGCGAAGACGCCATCGGCATCGGCACCGACTTCACCCAGGGCCATGGCCAGGACTTCTTCGAATACCTGACCCATGACAAGGGCTACGCCCGCCGTCTGACCAGCTTCGGCAAGATCATCAACCCGCTGGGCATCCGCACCGTCGGCGAGTTCCCGAACCTGACCGAAACCCTGCTCAAGCGCGGCCATTCCGAGCGCGTAGTGCGCAAGATCATGGGCGAGAACTGGGTCAACGTCTTGAAGGATGTCTGGGGCGAATAAGCCGTCGCATCTGAAGAATCCTTTCCCCCGGCCGTCCGCGTCGGGGGCAACACCAAAATTTTTCTGGAGTTAAGTTTCCATGGCCAAGATCGCCCCGCAATTGCCAATCGAAGTCGACAGCGAAACCGGTGTCTGGACCTCCGACGCCCTGCCGATGCTGTACGTGCCGCGTCATTTCTTCGTCAACAACCACATGGGCATCGAAGAAGTCCTGGGTGCTGAAGCCTACGCCGAGATCCTCTACAAGGCCGGCTACAAGTCCGCCTGGCACTGGTGTGAAAAAGAAGCCGAATGCCACGGCCTGGAAGGCGTCGCGGTGTTCGAGCACTACATGAAACGCCTGTCGCAACGCGGCTGGGGCCTGTTCAAGATCCAGGACATCGACCTCGACAAAGGCACCGCCAGCGTCAAGCTCGAACACTCGGCGTTCGTCTACGTCTACGGCAAGGTCGGGCGCAAGGTCGACTACATGTTCACTGGCTGGTTTGCCGGTGCCATGGACCAGATTCTGCAAGCCCGTGGCAGCAACATTCGCACGGTTGCCGAGCAAGTCTACGGTGGCTCCGAAGAAGGCCACGACGACGGTTTGTTCACCGTCAAGCCGTTGTAAGTCGAGGAACCCGCCATGGCTTTCGAAGCAATGTTCCAGCCGATCCAGATCGGCAAACTGACCGTCCGCAACCGCGTGCTCAGCACCGCGCACGCCGAGGTCTACGCGACCGACGGCGGCATGACCACCGACCGGTACGTCAAGTATTACGAAGAGAAGGCCAAGGGCGGGATCGGCCTGGCGATTTGCGGCGGTTCTTCCAGTGTGGCCATCGACAGCCCGCAAGGCTGGTGGAAGTCGGTCAACCTGGCCGACGACCGGATCATTCCGCACTTCCAGAACCTGGCCGATGCCATGCACAAGCATGGCGCCAAGATCATGATCCAGATTACCCACATGGGCCGACGCTCGCGTTGGGACGGCGAGCATTGGCCGACCCTGCTGTCGCCGTCGGGCATCCGTGAACCGGTGCACCGCGCGACCTGCAAAACCATCGAGCCGGAAGAAATCTGGCGGGTGATCGGCAACTACGCCAGCGCAGCCGCGCGGGCCAAGGCCGGTGGCCTGGATGGCGTCGAACTGTCCGCCGTGCACCAGCACATGATCGACCAGTTCTGGAGCCCTCGCGTCAACAAACGGACCGACGAATGGGGCGGCAGCTTCGAGAACCGCATGCGTTTCGGTCTGGAAGTACTGAAGGCTGTGCGGGCTGAAGTCGGCCCGGATTTCTGTGTCGGCATCCGTTTGTGCGGTGATGAATTCCACCCGGACGGCTTGTCCCACGAAGACATGAAGCAGATCGCCAAGTACTACGACGACACCGGCATGATCGACTTCATCGGCGTGGTGGGTTCGGGTTGCGACACCCACAACACCCTGGCCAACGTTATCCCGAACATGAGTTATCCACCGGAGCCGTTCCTGCACTTGGCCGCCGGGATCAAGGAAGTGGTGAAGGCCCCGGTCCTGCACGCGCAGAACATCAAGGACCCGAACCAGGCAACGCGGATTCTGGAAGGCGGCTACGTGGACATGGTCGGCATGACCCGCGCCCACATCGCCGACCCGCACCTGATCGCCAAGATCAAGATGGGCCAGATCGACCAGATCAAACAATGCGTCGGCGCCAACTACTGCATCGACCGTCAGTACCAGGGCCTGGACGTGCTGTGCATCCAGAACGCCGCGACCTCCCGTGAATACATGGGCGTGCCGCACATAATCGAGAAATCGACCGGTGTGAAACGCAAAGTCGTGGTGGTCGGTGCCGGTCCTGCCGGAATGGAAGCGGCGCGTGTGTCCGCCGAACGTGGCCACGACGTGACCCTGTTCGAGAAGAAAGAATTCATCGGCGGGCAGATCACCACCGCTTCGAAAGCCCCGCAACGGGACCAGATCGCCGGTATCACCCGTTGGTTCCAGTTGGAGCTGGCGCGTCTGAAAGTCGACCTGCGCCTGGGCGTGGCCGCCGATGCGGCGACCATTCTCGACCTGCGTCCGGACGTGGTAGTGCTCGCCGTCGGCGGCCATCCATTCCTGGAGCAGAACGAACACTGGGGCGCGGCTGAAGGCCTGGTGGTCAGCAGCTGGGACATCCTCGACGGCAAAGTGGCGCCGGGCAAGAACGTGCTGGTCTACGACACCATTTGCGAGTTCACCGGGATGTCGACCGCCGACTTCCTCGCCGACAAGGGCAGCCAGGTCGAGATCGTCACTGACGACATCAAGCCGGGCGTGGCGATTGGCGGTACCTCGTTCCCGACGTACTACCGCAGCATGTACCCGAAAGAAGTGATCATGACCGGCGACATGATGCTGGAGAAGGTCTACCGCGAAGGCGACAAGTTGGTGGCGGTGCTGGAAAACGAATACACCGGCGCCAAAGAGGAGCGGGTGGTGGACCAGGTCGTCGTCGAAAACGGCGTGCGTCCGGACGAAGAAATCTACTACGCCATGAAGGAAGGCTCGCGCAACAAAGGCCAGATGGACATCGAAGCTTTGTTCGCGATCAAGCCGCAACCTTCGCTGAGTCAGGCGGGCGACGGCTACTTGCTGTTCCGCATCGGCGACTGCGTGGCCCAGCGCAACACCCACGCGGCGATCTATGACGCGCTGCGGTTGTGCAAGGATTTCTAAGAGCTTGTGGATAACCCTGTGGGAGCGGGCTTGCTCGCGAAAGCGGTGGATCAGACGACATCGATGTTGAATGTCAGTCCGTCTTCGCGAGCAAGCCCGCTCCCACAGGAATCGAGCAAGGCATCCAGGTAGTTAGGCCTGCAAGACCCTGCGGTCTTTGGGAGCTCCACCATGTTGAACACCCTTCTTCCAATCCTGTTGTTCGCAGCCCTGGGCCTTGCTGTCCTCGGCGCGTTGCGGCGGGTGGCTATGTGGCGCCGGGGCCGAGCCTCCAAGGTCGACCTGATCGGCGGCCTGCTGGCTATGCCCAAGCGTTACATGGTCGACTTGCACCACGTCGTCGCGCGGGACAAATACATCGCCAACACCCACGTGGCCACGGCCGGTGGTGCGGTGGCGTCCGTGGTGCTGGCGATTCTGGTGCACGGTTTCGGCCTGCATAACCGCTTCCTCGGCTATGCGCTGTTGCTGATGACGACGGTGATGTTCATCGGCGCGATCTTTGTCTACCTGCGTCGGCGCAACCCCCCAGCCCGTTTGTCCAAAGGCCCGTGGATGCGCCTGCCGAAAAGCCTGTTGGCGTTCTCGGCGTCGTTCTTCCTGGTGACCCTGCCGGTCGCCGGCATCCTCCCGGAAAACTTCGGTGGTTGGGTGGTGGCAGCGATCCTCGGTGTCGGTGTGCTGTGGGGCGTCTCGGAATTGTTCTTCGGCATGACCTGGGGCGGGCCGATGAAGCACGCCTTCGCCGGGGCCCTGCACCTGGCCTGGCACCGTCGTGCCGAACGTTTCAATGGCGGTCGTTCCACCGGTTTGAAACCGCTGGACCTCAATGACCCGACCGCGCCACTGGGAGTGGAAAAGCCCAAGGATTTCACCTGGAACCAACTGCTCGGTTTCGACGCCTGCGTGCAGTGCGGTAAATGCGAAGCGGCGTGCCCGGCGTTCGCCGCCGGCCAGCCGCTGAACCCGAAAAAGCTCATCCAGGACATGGTCGTCGGCCTCGCCGGTGGCACCGACGCCAAGTTCGCCGGCAGCCCCTATCCGGGCAAAGCCATCGGCGAACACGCGGGCAATCCGCATCAACCGATTGTTAACGGTCTGGTGGACGCTGAAACCCTGTGGTCCTGCACCACCTGCCGTGCCTGCGTCGAGGAATGCCCGATGATGATCGAGCACGTCGATGCCATCGTCGACATGCGCCGCCATCTGACCCTGGAAAAAGGCGCGACCCCGAACAAGGGCGCCGAAGTCCTCGAAAACCTGATCGCCACCGACAACCCGGGCGGTTTCGCACCGGGTGGGCGGATGAACTGGGCGGCGGACTTGAACCTCAATCTGCTCAGCGAAAAGAAATCCACCGACGTGCTGTTCTGGGTCGGCGACGGCGCCTTCGACATGCGTAACCAGCGCACCTTGCGCGCCTTCGTCAAAGTGCTGAAAGCGGCCAAAGTCGACTTCGCGGTACTCGGTCTCGAAGAGCGTGACAGCGGTGACGTGGCCCGACGTCTGGGCGACGAAGCGACCTTCCAGTTGTTGGCCAAACGCAACATCCAGACCCTGGCCAAGTACAGCTTCAACCGCATCGTCACTTGCGACCCACACAGCTTCCACGTGCTGAAAAACGAGTACGGCGCCTTCGACGGCAACTACCTGGTGCAGCACCACAGCACCTACATGGCGGAAATCATCGACGCGGGCGCGCTCAATCTCGGCCAGCACAAAGGCAGCAGCGTGACCTATCACGATCCGTGCTACCTCGGCCGCTACAACGGCGAGTACGAGGCGCCGCGTGAAGTGCTGCGCGCCCTCGGGATTGAAGTGAAAGAAATGCAACGCTCCGGTTTCCGCTCACGCTGCTGCGGCGGCGGTGGCGGTGCGCCGATTACCGACATCCCGGGCAAGCAACGGATCCCCGACATGCGCATGGACGACATCCGCGAAACCGGCGCCGAACTGGTGGCCGTGGGTTGTCCACAGTGCACCGCGATGCTCGAAGGCGTGGTCGAACCGCGTCCGTTGATCAAGGACATCGCCGAACTGGTGGCCGACGCCTTGCTCGAAGACGCAGCGCCAAGCAAACCGGGCACCCCGGCCCAACGTGAACCTGCGGAGGCCCACTGATGAGCGACATTATCCGCCGCGACCCCCGCGCCGAATGGATCGCCCGTAACCGTTTGCACCCGCTGCACGCGGCCATGCAACCGGCGCAACACAGCTGGATGGGGCCGAACGGCGTCATCCGCAAGAATCCTCACGGCATCGGTTTTATCGGTCCCAATGGCATCAAGCGAATCGACCGCAGCGGCGCGCAACAGGGCGGCGCGAGCAAACGTTCGGCTGCCGTTGAAGTGCAGTTGCCGCTGCATCAAGTGCCTGCACCGGCGTTCTACATCAGCGTGGTGCCGGACATGGTCGGCGGGCGCTTGAGCAGCCACGACCGTGACTTGCTCGGTCTGGCGCATCAATTGGCCGGCAAGGACGGCGCGGTATTGGCCGTGGTCTTCGGTGAACACAAGGAAAGTGCCTTCGCCACCGCTGGCGTCGATCGCTTGCTGGTGCTGGATGGCGATGAGTTCAGCGGTTATGCACCGGAACAACGGGTGCAGGGCCTGCGGGCTGTGGATAACCAGTTCAGCCCGCGTCATTGGCTGCTGCCGGACAGCCGCAGCGGTGGCGGTGAACTCGGTCGACGCTTTGCCGCTGCACTTGGCGAGCGCCCGGCCACGCGGGTCTGGCAGGTCAAGGATCAGGAGTGCATCGGTCGCGCAGGCGCCGGGTTACAAGACCTTGCACGTCCGGTGGCGCGCTTGATTCTGGCCGCTGTCGAGTGCGCAGAACCGGTCAGCGAAACCCGTCACGAAGCCTTGCCGGTGGAGTTGTCCACAACCGTCGCGCGCAGCTTGTCGCGGATCGAAGATCTCGGCGCGGTGGCGGTGGACCCGGCGGCGATTCCGATGGCCGAAGCCGAGTTCATCTTCTCCGGCGGCAACGGGGTCAAGGACTGGGGACTTTTCCACAGGACCGCCGAAGCCCTCGGCGCCACCGAAGGCGCGTCCCGGGTGGCGGTGGACGATGGTTTCATGGCTCGCGACCGACAGGTCGGCGCATCCGGCACCTGGGTCACTGCGCGGGTTTACGTGGCGGTGGGGATTTCCGGGGCGATCCAGCACCTGCAAGGCATCGGTGCCTGCGACAAGGTGGTGGCGATCAACCTCGACCCTGGTTGCGACATGATCAAACGGGCCGACCTGTCGGTGATCGGCGAGAGCGCCGAGATTCTTCAAGCCTTGATCGATGCGGTAGCGGCTTACCGCGACGACGCCAAGCGCGATGCGGCTTAAGGGAAGGAAAGGGTTATGAGCACGAAAATCATCAGCCTGGTGTCCATTGGCGCCCACCCGACTTCCGGCCGGCCACGTCGCGCCGAGCAGGACGCGCGCGCCGTGGAATTGGGTCTGCAACTGGCTGGGGATAACCTGCAAGTGTTGCACGCCGGTGATGTCGCGGAACCTGCGCTGCGCGCTTATCTGGGCATGGGCCTGGAACAGTTGCATGTGCTGGAACAACCCTGCGGCGCTGATGCCTTGCCGGCATTGACCGCGTATTTGCGCGATGCCGGGGCGCAAGTCGTACTGACTGGCAGCCAGGCAGAAACCGGCGAAGGCTCGGGCATGCTGCCGTTCCTGCTGGCCGAAAGCCTTGGCTGGCCGCTGGTGGTCGGGCTGGCTCAGGTTGAATCCATCGATGGCGGTTCGGCGCTTGTCTTGCAAGCGCTGCCGCGTGGTCAGCGCCGTCGGTTGAAGGTGCGGCTGCCGTTTCTCGCCACAGTGGATAACGCGGCGCCGAAGCCTCGGCAGAGCGCGTACGGCCCGGCTCGGCGCGGGGTGTTGCAGGCAGATGAAGTCGAAGTGATCGACGATGAACTGTTGGCAGTCGCGACCCTGCAACCGGCCAAGCCACGGCCTAAACGCTTGAAAGTGATCAAAGCCAAAAGCGGTGCGGACCGGATGAAAGCGGCGACGGCCAAAGCCAGTGGCGGCGGCGGGCAGGTGCTCAAGGGCGTGACTGCGCAAGCGGGTGCCGAGGCAATCCTCAAGTTGCTGATCGAAGAAGGTGTGGTTCGCTAACACATCACCTGCGCAAATCTAATGTGGGAGCGGGCTTGCTCGCGAAGAGGGCGGTTCAGTCGACATTGATGTTGTCTGATACACCGCTTTCGCGAGCAAGCCCGCTCCCACAAGGAAAAATAATGACCGTTGAATTTCGTTCGGCCCTGCGCGCGGACGCGCGCGAGATTGCTCGTCTGTTCCAGATTTCGTCAGAGGGCGCTTCGGATTACATCTGGAGTCAACTGGCCGAGCCAGGCCAGGATCTGTTGGAAGTGGGCGCCAGTCGTTATGCCCGCGACGATGTGGATTTCTCCTGGCAGAACTGCCTGATTGCCGAAGCAGACGGGCAGGTCATCGGCATGATGCACAGCTACGCGATGCGCCACGATCCGCTGGCCGAACCCACGACCGACCCGGTGCTGGCGCCGTATGCCGACATGGAAGTCCCCGACACGCTCTACATCTCCAGCCTCGCGCTGCACGAGGGCTGGCGCAATCAGGGCCTCGGCAAGCAGTTCCTCGGCCACGCGCACGAGCGCGCCAGCCAGTTGGGCCTCAAGGGTTTGAGCCTGATCGACTACGCCGTCAACACCGGCGCCCGCCGGTTCTACGAGCGCCAGGGCTTTCGCATCGTCGATACCTGCCAGATCACGCCACACCCGATGATTCGGGTTACGGGTGAAGCCTATTTGATGTATCGGCCTCAAGCATAAGCAAATCCCTGTGGGGGCGAGCCTGCTCGCGAAGAGGCCATCAAATTCAACGATGGTGTTGACCGGTTGACCTCTATCGCGAGCGAGCTTCCACAATTCGGATGCAGTTACCCACAATCCCTGTTAGCGCTTCTGTGGATAACGTGTTCGCCCATCGCTACACGCTATACAAATCAAGCCCTGCAAGCCTTCGTACAAAAAACAACCAGCCTAAGTTGCGGTTTTTTCTGGCTTTTTCCAGAGGATGAGACTGCTCGTTCACCAATACTTGCCCCCAATCTCTGTTGGCGCTTCTGTGGATAAGATGTTCGCTGTCCGCTACAGGCCTTATAAACCGGGCTTGTCCGGCGCATGATTAAAAAATGATCAATTTGCCGATTTAAAGCCACAAATCTCGCGCAAAGCCTGATTTATCGTGGCTTTCGGTGGTTTTCCACAGAGGCGCCGAAGTTGCCCCCAAAGTCTGTTGGCGCTTCTGTGGATAAGGTGTTCGCCATCCGCTACAGGCCACGTATTGCGTGGCTTTCAGGCATCAGGTCAAAAAACAACCAATCGCTGTGCAAAACCCTGCTTCTGGATAAGTCACGGATTTTCTTCGATTTCTGTGGAGAAAGTTATTCGTCATCACGCACTTGTCCCCATTTGCTGTGGGTGGAGGTGTGGATAACTTGTTTGCGGAAGGCTGGAAGCCGCGGAGGGCATAGCGCTGAACGGAATAGATCATATTTCGTACAGTTCTAAAACGGGGGGGATCAGGAGGGGATGTATTGCGAGGAGTGCCGCCATCGCGAGCACGCTTGCTCCTACAGGGACTCGGGGGCGTACACCCATTGTGTGAACGACCCGGACCTGTAGAAGCAAGCTTGCTCGCGATGCTTTTGATCTTTAACCCTGAACCGGCACCCCTTTGAGGTACGGCGCAGGCTCAGCCCCCAGATTGTTCAGCAGACGCTCGCTGTACCAGTCCACAAAGTTCACCACACCAAACTCATAGGTCTTGGAGTACGGGCCCGGCTGGTACGCCGTGGAGTTGATCCCGCGCTGGTTCTCTTCCGCCAGGCGACGGTCCTGGTCGTTGGTCGCATCCCAGACCTGGCGCATGCGCTCCACGTCGTAGTCCACGCCTTCAACCGCGTCCTTGTGCACGATCCACTTGGTGGTGACCATGGTTTCCTGCGCGCTGATCGGCCACACGGTGAAGACGATGATGTGGTCGCCCATGCAGTGGTTCCACGAGTGCGGCAGGTGCAGGATGCGCATCGAGCCCAGGTCCGGATTCTTGATGCGGCCCATGAGTTTGGCGCAGCCCTGTTTGCCGTCCAGGGTCATCGACACGGTGCCCTTGAGCAGCGGCATGCGCACGATGCGGTTACGCAGGCCGAAGCTGGCGTGAGCGTAAGGAATCTTTTCCGCTTCCCAGGCAGCGGCGGAGGCGGCGACGTGGTCCTTGAACGCCTGGTCGGCGCGCGGGTCGGTGACGTCGTCCCATTCCAGCAGGGTTTTCAGCAGTTCCGGGTGCGACGCGTTGCAGTGGTAGCACTCGCGGTTGTTTTCCAGCACCAGTTTCCAGTTGGCCTTTTCCATCAAGGTGGTGGTGATTGCCACCTTGGTGTTCTCCATGTCGTACGGTTCCATGTAATGGTTCAGCGTCGACAGGAAGTCATCAATGGCCGGCGGATTCTCCGACAGGCTGATGAAGATGTAGCCGCCGGCCGTCTTCACGTTCACCGGTTTGAGGCCGTACTGCTTCATGTCGAAGTCGGCGCCCATTTCGGTGCCGGCGAACAGCAGGCGACCGTCCAGTTCGTAGGTCCACTGGTGGTAGTGACAAACCAGCTTGGCGACCTTGCCTTTTTCGCTGGTGCACAGCCGCGAACCGCGGTGACGGCAGACGTTGTGGAACGCATGCACCACGCCCTCGGCGCCGCGAATCACGATGATCGGGTTCTTGCCGACTTGCAGGGTCAGGTAATTGCCCTTGGTCGGGATCTCGCAGGTCATGCCGGCGATCAACCACTCTTTCTGGAAGATCTCCTGCATGTCGATATCAAACAGCCGCTCGTCAGAGTAAAACGGCTGCGGCAGCGAGAAAGTACGCTCGCGCTCTTGCAACATCTGCGCGGTGGCCTTGCGTGCGGGTTCCAGCGGATCGCCCAGGCTGATTTTTGCGGTGACGTCCATCGATTAGATCCTCATGGCCATTCTGTGTGGCCGGCGAAATAGTGGCTGATGCGGTTTGCTACGCAAGGTGTAAAGAAACTGTCGTTGTGTGGAGCGAGTGTGGGGCCGGCGTTGCCCGGAACCTTATCCATGGGCGACATGGCCCAATCTGTTCCCGACGCGCAACCCCCGGTAGTTGGGGGCTGGTCGCGATAAGTATGTGAATGTCGCAGATAGGTAAATGGGTGGCCTGCGCTATACGCAGAATCGTCAACATAAGGCCGACCATCGGCGGTGGAGAACAGCATGTCCAACAGCTTCCTGAATCCGGTAACCACCCAGACCTGGGCCAATGGTCGACACATCGTCCGTTGCGTCAAAGTCATCCAGGAAACCTGGGATGTGCGCACCTTCTGCTTTATGGCCGACCAGCCGATCCTGTTCTTCTTCAAGCCGGGTCAGTTCGTCACCCTGGAGCTGGAAATCGACGGCGTGCCGATCATGCGCTCCTACACCATTTCCAGCTCGCCGTCGGTGCCGTACAGCTTTTCCGTGACCATCAAGCGCGTACCGGGCGGCAAGGTGTCGAACTGGCTGCACGACACCCTGCATGAAGGTCAGGAACTGGCGGTGCACGGGCCGGTCGGGCTGTTCAACGCCATGGACTTCACCGCGCCGAAAGTGCTCTACCTCAGCGGCGGTGTCGGTATTACGCCGGTGATGTCGATGACGCGCTGGTTCTACGACACCAACGGCAACGTCGACATGGTGTTTATCCACAGCGCCCGTTCGCCGAAAGACATCATTTACCACCGCGAGCTGGAACACATGGCGTCGCGGATCGACAACTTCAGCCTGCACCTGATCTGCGAGAAGCATGGCCTGGGCGAGCCGTGGGCCGGTTATCGCGGTTACCTGAATCACAAGATGCTCGAACTGATGGCGCCGGACTTCCTTGAGCGCGAAGTGTTCTGCTGCGGCCCGACGCCGTACATGAATGCGGTGAAACGCATGCTCGAAGCCGCCGGTTTCGACATGAAGCGCTATCACGAGGAGTCCTTCGGTGCCACGCCACCGGAAGCTCGTGCGGATGCGGTGGAACAGGCCGAAATTGCTGCCGACGCGCCGGAAGTCGATTTGGCGGACCTGCATCAAGTCGAATTTATCTCGTCCGGCAAGAGTATTCGCGTGGCCCCGGGTGAAACCGTGCATGCGGCGGCGGCCAAGCTCGGCCTGCTGATTCCGAAGGCCTGCGGGATGGGCATCTGCGGTACGTGCAAGGTGATGAAGCTGGGAGGCGAGGTCGAGATGGACCACAACGGCGGGATTACCGAGGAAGACGAAGCCGAGGGCTACATCCTGTCGTGCTGCAGCGTGCCGAAGGGTGATGTGCGCATCGAGTTTTAATACACGCAACGCAACCTGTGGGAGCGAGCTTGCTCGCGATGACGGCGGTACATTCAACATCAACGTTGCCTGACCTACCGCTATCGCGGGCAAGCCCGCTCCCACAGGTTTCGCGGTGTCATGACTGACCGTTTATTAATCGATAAACAGGTCAGGCATCAGTTTGTCACTGCTGTCGGGGGCGAACCGATAGTGATCGAATTCGGTCACGCCATGCTCCCGAAGTATTTCCTCATCAATCAGCAACCGACCGGTGATGCGGCGACCGCTGCTGTCCAGAATCACATGAGCCGCATCCGCCATGATTGCCGGGGTTCGCGCGTGTTTGAAGGACTCCCGCGAGCCGAGCTGAAACTCGATGGCGGCGGTGGCGATCATGGTCTGCGGCCACAGCGAGTTGACGCTGATACCGTAGTTCCTGAATTCCTCGCTCATGCCCAACGTGAGCATGCTCATGCCGTATTTGGTCACGGTGTACGGGCTGTATTGGGCAAACCACTGGGTGGCCAGGTTGAGTGGCGGAGACAGGTTGAGGATGTGGCCGCTGCTCTTCTTCAGGTAAGGCAGGGCGGCCTGGCTGCACAGCAACACGGCGCGGGTGTTGATCTGGTGCATCAGGTCAAAGCGCTTGAGCTCGATGTGTTGAACGCCGGTCAGCTTGATTGCGCCGGCATTGTTGATCAGCGCATCGATGCCGCCGAAATGTTCGTTGGCCTGGGCCAGTGCTTCGCGCACTGCGACTTCATCGCGCACATCCACCTGCAAGGCCAGCGCTTTGCCGCCGACGGCTTCGACTTCTTTCGCGACGCTGAAAATCGTGCCCGGCAGTTTGGGATGCGGCTCGGCACTTTTGGCCGCAATCACAATGTTGGCCCCCTCCCGCGCCGCCCGCAGTGCGATCTCACGACCAATCCCGCGACTGGCGCCGGTGATGAACAGGGTTTTGCCTTGTAGGGACATGCGTGCGCTCCTGATTATTGTTATCTGAGCGATTCAATGTAGACCAAGGCGGGTGGTGCGATCATGCAGTCATCGATGTCGCCAGAGCGGACACCGGGTCGCCTGGATCGCTGGCAAGCCAGCTCCTGCAGGTTTGTGTCGTCCACAAGAGGGATGCTTTGATGCGAAATTGTAGGAGTCGGCTTGCCGGCGATGGCGGTGTGTCGGGCACACCGCGTCGAGGCGATCGCTGGCAAGCCAGCTCCTACAGGCTTTGTGTCGTCATCGAGAGTTAGCGGGACATCACTTCGCGGATATCCGCCGCCAACTCACGAACACGTTCTTCTTCGGTGTCCCACGAGCACATGAACCGTGCGCCGCCGTTGCCGATGAAGGTGTAGAAGCGCCAGCCCTTGGCGGTCAGTGCGGCGATCGCCGGTTCCGAGAGTTGCAGGAATACACCGTTGGCCTGCACCGGGAACATCAGTTCCACGCCTTGAATGTCGCTGACCAGTTCCGCCAGCAGTTGCGCGCAGTGGTTGGCGTGTTTGGCGTATTTGAGCCAGGCGTCGTTTTCCAGAATTCCGACCCACGGCGCCGAGAGGAAACGCATCTTCGAGGCCAGTTGCCCGGCCTGTTTGCAGCGGTAGTCGAAGTCTTCGGCCAGTTTGTGGTTGAAGAACAGAATCGCCTCGCCCACCGCCATGCCGTTTTTCGTGCCGCCGAAGCACAACACGTCAACGCCGGCCTTCCAGGTCAGGTCGGCCGGTGTGCAGCCGAGGAATGCGCAGGCGTTGGAGAAACGCGCGCCGTCCATGTGCAGGTTCAGGCCGAGTTCTTTGCAGGTAGCGCTGATGGCGCGGATTTCTTCCGGGGTGTAGACGCTGCCGACTTCAGTGGCTTGAGTCAGGGTCACGACGCGCGGTTTCGGGTAGTGGATGTCCTGGCGCTTGAGGGCTACTTCGCGGATCGATTCCGGGGTCAGCTTGCCGTTCTCGGTGCGGGCGACCAGCAATTTGGAGCCGTTGGAAAAGAATTCCGGGGCGCCGCATTCGTCGGTTTCGACGTGGGCGGTTTCCGAGCAGATCACGCTGTGGTAACTCTGGCACAGCGACGACAGGGCCAGCGAGTTGGCAGCGGTGCCGTTGAACGCGAAGAACACTTCGCAGTCGGTTTCGAACAGTTTGCGGAAATCATCGGACGCGCGAGCGGTCCATTCATCGTCGCCGTAAGCGCGTTGGTGGCCGTGGTTGGCCTGTTCCATCGCGGCCCAGGCTTCAGGGCAGATACCGGAATAGTTGTCGCTGGCGAATTGTTGGCTCTTATCGGTCATGGCCCTGCTTTCCGTGGTCGGGACGCTTATGGTGAAGCGTCTCGTGGTCAATGATGGTGCGCACTTTACCGAAGATCATCCGGCGAGCACACAGGATGCGTCTGACAGAAAAACACAAAGACGACGGGCAATTATGCACATGACGCAACGGGATGGGGCACTGGATCTGCTGAAGTGGCTGGCGCTGCTGAGCATGGTGCTCGATCACCTGCGATATGTCGGTTACTCCCTCGATTTTCTGTATGTGCCAGGGCGACTGGCATTCCCGTGGTTCTGTCTGGCGATGGCGGCGAACCTGGCGCGTTCACGGCAATTAACACATCAATGGCGCTATCTGGGCTGGTTAGTGCTGTTCAGTGCCATCAGCGAAATCCCTTACAGGATGTTCATTCCTGATCCCGACACTTTGAACGTGTTGCCTACGCTGGCCCTTGGGCTGTTGGTTGCGCGTGGCTGGCAGCAGCCAACGCTGCAATCGCGACTGTTGGCTGTCGGCGCTCTAACGCTGGCGGCGCTGTTCCCGCAATGGCTGATGTTTGGTTTCTTCGGTGTGCTGTTGCCACTGGCGATGTTGCTGGTGTTGAGGCGGCCCTGGTATTTCAGCCTGTTGCCGGGATTGATCTGTCTGGCCGCCAATCAATGGGAGGTGCTGTATCACGCCACGCGGTTTGGCAGCACTGCCGCCATCCTCGGCATCGCCACTTGTCTGATCGCGCCATTGCTCGGGCTGTTCCTGTTGCGACATGCCCGGCATTTCCAGCCGCCGCCAATGCGGCGTTGGGCGTATGCCTTGTATCCGTTGCATTTCCTCCTGCTGCTAATCATCCACCACATTGCCGCATAACCCTGTGGGAGCTGGCTTGCCAGCGATAGCGTTGGGTCAGTCGCCTTCACTGCTGAATGTGCCGCCACCATCGCTGGCAAGCCAGCTCCCACAGGGTTTCTCGCTGATTTGAGAATGGGGCTCGGCCTGTCATTTCCCGCCATGTCGTAAACGCACCTTTGCGTGGCGTCCATAGGCATTTGACCTGTCTGCGCCGGTCATACCATCGCTATCAAAGGGCACTGCCGAAACGCCGTGCCTTACCGAGACGAATGGCGCACAGATGCCGCTGGGAGAGACGCGATGTTCAGCAAGCAAGACCAGATCCAGGGTTACGACGATGCACTGCTGGCGGCGATGAATGCCGAGGAGCAACGCCAGGAAGATCACATCGAGCTGATCGCGTCCGAGAACTACACCAGCAAACGCGTCATGGAAGCGCAAGGCAGCGGCCTGACCAACAAATACGCCGAAGGCTATCCGGGCAAGCGCTACTACGGTGGCTGCGAGCACGTCGACAAGGTTGAAGCCCTGGCCATCGAACGCGCCAAGCAACTGTTCGGCGCCGATTACGCGAACGTCCAGCCGCACTCCGGTTCTTCCGCGAACAGCGCCGTTTACCTGGCCCTGATCCAGGCGGGCGACACCATTCTGGGCATGAGCCTGGCTCACGGCGGTCACCTGACCCACGGTGCCAAGGTGTCGTCCTCGGGCAAGCTGTACAACGCCGTGCAGTACGGCATCGACACCAAGACCGGCTTGATCGACTACGACGAAGTCGAGCGTCTGGCCGTCGAATGCAAGCCGAAGATGATCGTTGCCGGCTTCTCGGCTTATTCCAAGACCCTCGACTTCCCGCGCTTCCGTCAGATCGCTGACAAGGTCGGCGCGCTGCTGTTCGTCGACATGGCTCACGTCGCCGGTCTGGTCGCTGCCGGCCTGTACCCGAACCCGCTGCCGTATGCCGATGTGGTCACCACCACCACCCACAAGACCCTGCGCGGTCCACGTGGCGGCCTGATCCTGTGCAAGGCCAACGAAGAGATCGAGAAAAAGCTCAACTCCGCCGTATTCCCCGGCGCACAGGGCGGCCCGCTGATGCACGTGATCGCCGGTAAGGCGGTGTGCTTCAAGGAAGCGCTGGAGCCAGGTTTCAAGGCTTACCAACAACAAGTGATCGACAACGCCCAGGCCATGGCCGGCGTATTTATCAAACGCGGCTACGATGTAGTGTCCGGCGGCACCGATAACCACCTGTTCCTGGTCAGCCTGATCCGTCAGGGCCTCACCGGCAAAGAGGCGGATGCAGCACTCGGTCGCGCCCACATCACCGTGAACAAGAACGCTGTCCCGAACGATCCACAGTCGCCGTTCGTCACTTCCGGCCTGCGCATCGGCACCCCGGCGGTGACCACGCGCGGCTTCAAGGTGACCCAGTGCGTCACGCTGGCCGGCTGGATCTGCGACATCCTCGACAACCTCGGCGACGCCGATGTCGAGGCGAATGTCGCGCAGCAAGTATCGGCCCTGTGCGCGGACTTCCCGGTTTATCGCTGAGCGCGGTTTTGGAGTAAATGACTATGCAACGCTACTCGGGCTTCGGCCTCTTCAAACACTCCCTCAGCCATCACGAAAACTGGCAGAAAATGTGGCGCACGCCGACCCCTAAAAAGGTCTATGACGTGGTCATCGTCGGCGGTGGCGGGCATGGTCTCGCCACGGCTTACTACCTGGCCAAGGAACACGGCATCACCAACGTGGCCGTGGTCGAGAAAGGCTGGCTGGGCGGCGGTAACACCGCGCGCAACACCACCATCGTTCGCTCCAACTACCTGTGGGACGAGTCGGCGCACCTGTACGAACACGCGATGAAATTGTGGGAAGGCCTGTCCCAGGACCTGAACTACAACGTGATGTTCTCCCAGCGCGGCGTTTACAACCTGTGCCACACCCTGCAGGACATTCGTGATTCTGAACGTCGGGTCAGCGCCAACCGCCTCAACGGCGTGGACGGCGAGCTGCTCGATGCCAAGCAAGTGGCGGACGAGATCCCGTACCTCGACTGCTCGAAGAACACTCGCTACCCGGTGATGGGCGCAACCGTCCAGCGTCGCGGCGGCGTGGCCCGTCACGATGCCGTGGCGTGGGGCTTTGCCCGTGCCGCCGACGCACTGGGCGTGGACCTGATCCAGCAGACCGAAGTGATCGGTTTCCGCAAGGAAAACGGCGTGTGCATCGGCGTTGAAACCAACAAGGGCTTCATCGGCGCCAAGCGCGTCGGCGTAGTGACTGCCGGTAACTCCGGGCACATGGCCAAGCTTGCCGGTTTCCGTCTGCCGATCGAATCCCACCCGCTGCAAGCGCTGGTGTCCGAGCCGATCAAACCGATTATCGACAGCGTGATCATGTCCAACGCCGTGCACGGCTACATCAGCCAGTCCGACAAGGGCGACCTGGTGATCGGCGCCGGTATCGACGGCTACAACGGCTACGGCCAGCGTGGTTCGTACCCGGTGATCGAGCACACCATCCAGGCCATCGTCGAGATGTTCCCGGTGTTGTCCCGCGTGCGCATGAACCGGCAGTGGGGCGGCATCGTCGACACCACGCCGGATGCCTGCCCGATCATCTCGAAAACCCCGGTCCCGAACATGTTCTTCAACTGCGGTTGGGGCACCGGTGGCTTCAAGGCAACACCTGGCTCGGGCAACGTGTTTGCCGCGAGTCTGGCCAAGGGTGAAATGCACCCGTTGGCCGCACCTTTCTCCATCGACCGTTTCCACAACGGTGCGTTGATCGATGAGCACGGCGCTGCTGCGGTTGCCCACTAACAGGAGAAATCCCCATGTTGCATATCTTCTGTCCTCACTGCGGCGAACTGCGCTCCGAAGAGGAATTCCACGCATCCGGCCAGGCGCACATCCCGCGTCCACTGGATCCGAACACCTGCACCGACGAGGAGTGGGGCGACTACATGTTCTTCCGCGATAACCCTCGCGGTCTGCACCACGAGCTGTGGGATCACGTCGCCGGTTGCCGTCAGTACTTCAACGCCACCCGCGACACCGTGACCTACGAGATTCTCGAGACCTACAAGATCGGCACCAAGCCACAATTCACCGACAAGACCGATAGCTCGAAAGCGGCTACGACGGCTCTGGGAGAGAAGGTATGAGCCAGATCAATCGCCTGTCCAACGGCGGACGGATCGACCGCAACAAAGTGCTGAGCTTCACCTTCAACGGCCAGGTCTACAAAGGCTTTGAAGGCGATTCTCTGGCCGCTGCATTGCTGGCCAACGGTGTCGACATCATCGGTCGCAGCTTCAAATACTCCCGTCCGCGCGGCATTTTCGCCGCCGGTGCCGAAGAGCCGAACGCCGTGCTGCAGATCGGCGCGACCGAAGCCACGCAGATCCCCAACGTACGCGCCACGCAACAAGCGCTCTATCAAGGCCTGGTCGCCACCAGCACCAACGGCTGGCCAAGCGTGAACAACGACATGATGGGGATTCTCGGCAAGGTCGGCGGCAAGCTGATGCCGCCGGGCTTCTACTACAAAACCTTCATGTACCCGCAATCGTTCTGGATGACTTACGAGAAGTACATTCGTAAGGCCGCCGGTCTTGGCCGCTCGCCGACCGAAAACGATCCGGACACCTACGACTACATGAACCAGCACTGCGACGTGCTGATCGTCGGCGGTGGCCCGGCGGGCCTGGCCGCTGCACTGGCAGCTGCGCGCAGCGGTGCTCGCGTCATTCTGGCCGATGAGCAGGAAGAGTTCGGCGGCAGCCTGCTCGACTCCCGCGAAAGCCTCGATGGCAAGCCGGCCACCGAGTGGGTCGCCAGCGTCATTGCCGAACTGAAAGACACCCCGGACGTGCTGCTGTTGCCGCGCGCCACGGTCAACGGTTACCACGACCATAACTTCCTGACCATTCACGAGCGCCTGACCGATCACCTCGGCGACCGCGCCCCGATTGGCCAGGTGCGTCAGCGCATCCACCGGGTTCGCGCCAAACGTGTGGTGCTGGCGACCGGCGCTCACGAGCGTCCACTGGTCTACGGCAACAACGACGTGCCGGGCAACATGCTCGCCGGTGCTGTGTCGACTTATGTGCGTCGTTACGGCGTGGCACCGGGCAAGAAACTGGTGCTGTCGACCAACAACGATCACGCCTACCGCGTTGCCCTGGATTGGCTCGATGCCAGCCTGCAAGTGGTGGCCATCGCTGACGCCCGCAGCAACCCGCGTGGTGCGCTGGTGGAAGAAGCACGCGCCAAAGGCATTCGCATCCTGACCGGCAGCGCCGTGATCGAAGCTCGTGGCAGCAAGCACGTGACTGCCGCTCGCGTCGCCGCAATCGACGTCAAAGCACACGCCGTGACCAGTCCTGGCGAGTGGCTCGATTGCGATTTGATCGCCAGTTCCGGCGGTTACAGCCCGGTGGTTCACCTGGCTTCGCACCTCGGCGGCAAGCCGATCTGGCGTGAAGACATCCTCGGTTTCGTACCGGGCGAAGCACCGCAGAAACGCGTGTGCGTCGGTGGCATCAACGGCGTCTACGGCCTCGGCGATTCCCTGGCCGATGGTTTTGAAGGTGGCGCTCGCGCCGCCAGCGAAGCCGGTTTCAGCGTGGTCGAAGGCACCTTGCCGAAAGCCCTGAGCCGTCTGGAAGAGCCGACGCTGGCGCTGTTCCAGGTGCCGCACGAAAAGAACACCGCACGGGCACCGAAGCAATTCGTCGACCTGCAAAACGACGTCACCGCCGCTGCCATCGAACTGGCGACCCGCGAAGGCTTCGAGTCGGTCGAGCACGTCAAACGCTACACCGCACTGGGCTTCGGCACTGACCAGGGCAAGCTCGGCAACGTCAACGGCCTGGCCATCGCCGCCCGTTCGCTGAACGTGACCATCCCGCAGATGGGCACCACCATGTTCCGTCCGAACTACACGCCGGTGACCTTCGGCGCCGTGGCCGGCCGTCACTGTGGGCACATCTTCGAACCCGTCCGTCACACCGCGCTGCATCACTGGCACGTGAAGAACGGCGCCGAGTTCGAAGACGTCGGTCAGTGGAAACGTCCGTGGTACTTCCCGAAAAACGGGGAAGACATTCACACCGCCGTGAAACGCGAATGCAAAGCCGTGCGCGACAGCGTCGGCCTGCTGGACGCCTCGACCCTCGGCAAGATCGACATTCAAGGCCCGGATGCGCGTGAGTTCCTCAACCGCATCTACACCAACGCCTGGACCAAGCTCGACGTGGGCAAGGCGCGTTATGGCCTGATGTGCAAAGAAGACGGCATGGTGTTCGACGACGGCGTTACCGCTTGCCTCGCCGACAACCACTTCGTCATGACCACCACCACTGGCGGCGCGGCACGCGTGCTGCAATGGCTGGAAATCTACTCCCAGACCGAATGGCCAGAACTGAAGGTGTACTTCACTTCCGTGACCGATCACTGGGCAACCATGACCCTGTCCGGGCCGAACAGCCGCAAGCTGCTCAGCGAAGTCACCGACATCGACCTGAGCAACGAAGCCTTCCCGTTCATGACCTGGAAAGAAGGCTTGGTCGGCGGTGTTCCGGCGCGGGTGTTCCGGATTTCGTTTACCGGTGAGCTGTCGTACGAAGTCAACGTGCAAGCCGACTACGCCATGGGCGTACTCGAAAAAATCGCCGAGGCTGGCAAAAAGTACAACCTGACGCCGTACGGCACCGAAACCATGCACATCCTGCGGGCCGAGAAGGGCTTCATCATCGTCGGTCAGGACACCGACGGCTCGATGACCCCGGACGACTTGAACATGGGCTGGTGTGTCGGTCGCACCAAACCGTTCTCGTGGATCGGCTGGCGTGGCATGAACCGCGAAGACTGCGTGCGCGATCAGCGCAAACAACTGGTGGGCCTCAAGCCGATCGATCCAACCAAATGGCTGCCGGAAGGTGCGCAACTGGTGTTCAACACCAAGCAGACGATTCCGATGACGATGGTCGGTCACGTCACCTCCAGCTACCTGCACAACTCCCTCGGCTATTCGTTTGCCATGGGCGTGGTCAAGGGCGGCTTGAAGCGGATCGGTGAACGCGTGTTCGCTCCGCTGGCGGATGGCAGCGTGATCGAGGCGGAAATCGTTTCTTCGGTGTTCTTCGATCCGAAGGGTGATCGCCAGAACATTTGATGGCCTCGGGGCCTGTGGGCGGGCAGTTGCACCGAGTCGTCTGAGCGATTCGCGAGCAAGCCCGCTCCCACAGGATCGAAGTCGCCAAGGGAATTTGAGTCAGGCATCAATCAATGTGGGAGTGGGCTTGCTCGCGAAGACGACAGCCCGGTCACCACAAGGGTTGAGACCAACCGCACAACAGAATTCAAGACAGGTGCTTTATGACCGCAGCCAATGTTTACCAACAACGCCCAACCACCGGGGCCAAGGCCGAGTCGTCGCTGCATCATGCCGACCTCGCCAGCCTGGTCGGCAAGGGCCGCAAAAACGCCGGCGTGATCGTGCGTGAGAAAAAACTCCTCGGCCACCTGACGATCCGTGGCGATGGCCACGATGCCGCATTCGCTGCTGGCGTGCACAAGGCCCTCGGCATCGAATTGCCGGGCGCTCTGAGCGTCATCGTCAAAGGTGAAACCAGCCTGCAATGGGTGGGGCCGGATGAGTGGCTGCTGATCGTGCCGACCGGCGAAGAGTTTGCCGCCGAGCAAAAACTCCGTGAAGCGCTGGGCGACCTGCATATTCAGATCGTCAACGTCAGCGGTGGCCAGCAAGTCCTCGAACTGAGCGGCCCGAACGTGCGCCAGGTGCTGATGAAATCCACCAGCTACGACGTTCACCCCAACAGCTTCCCGGTGGGCAAGGCCGTCGGCACCGTGTTTGCCAAGTCGCAACTGGTGATCCGCCACACCGCCGAAGACACCTGGGAACTGGTGATTCGCCGCAGCTTCTCGGATTACTGGTGGTTGTGGTTGCAGGATGCGGCGGCTGAGTACGGCCTTAGCGTCCAGGCTTGAGATTTTATCGCCGGCAAGCCGGCTCCTGCAGGGGCACCAAAACCCTGTAGGAGCCGGCTTGCCGGCGATCAACCGCGCAGCGGTTGCCCATAACAACAGGAGTCACCGCACTATGAGCCGCGCCCCAGACACATGGATTCTGACCGCCGACTGCCCAAGCGTTCTCGGCACCGTGGACGCGGTGACCCGCTTTCTGTTCGAGCAGGGCTGCTACGTTACCGAGCACCATTCGTTCGATGATCGGCTCTCGTCCCGTTTCTTCATTCGCGTGGAATTCCGTCAGCCCGACGGCTTCGACGAGCAAGCCTTCCGCGCCGGGCTGGCAGAGCGTGGCCAGGCCTTCGGCATGATCTTCGAACTGACCCCGCCGAACTACCGGCCGAAAGTGGTGATCATGGTCTCGAAGGCCGATCACTGCCTCAACGATTTGCTCTACCGCCAGCGCATCGGCCAATTGTCGATGGATGTCGCCGCCGTGGTTTCCAATCATCCGGACCTCAAGCCGTTGGCCGACTGGCACCAGATTCCGTATTACCACTTCCCGCTCGACCCGAACGACAAACCGTCGCAGGAACGTCAGGTGTTGCAGGTGATCGAAGAGTCCGGCGCCGAACTGGTGATCCTTGCGCGCTACATGCAGGTTTTGTCGCCGGAACTGTGCCGCAAACTCGATGGCAAGGCGATCAACATCCATCACTCCCTGCTGCCTGGTTTCAAAGGCGCCAAGCCGTATCACCAGGCCTATAACAAAGGCGTGAAACTGGTCGGCGCCACGGCGCACTACATCAACAACGACCTGGACGAAGGCCCGATCATCGCTCAGGGCGTAGAGGTCGTGGACCACAGTCATTACCCGGAAGACTTGATCGCCAAGGGGCGGGATATTGAAGGGCTGACGTTGGCGCGGGCGGTGGGATATCACATCGAAAGGCGCGTGTTTCTTAACGCGAACAGGACCGTCGTTCTTTAAATCGCCTTCGCGAGCAAGCCCGCTCCCACAGGGAATTTGTGTCTGCTCACAAATCCCGGTCACACCAAAGGTCAACTGTGGGAGCGGGCTTGCTCGCGAAGAGGCCCTGACAAACAACACAAGACACAAGCACTAACCCGAGCAATCAACGCGCCGCCGCTCCATGGCGACGCGACCGCTACATAAAAACAACAGCGAGGTGAAAGCATGTCTGGCAATCGTGGTGTGGTGTATCTCGGCAATGGCAAAGTCGAAATACAGAAAATCGACTATCCGAAAATGCAGGACCCGCGCGGCAGGAAGATTAACCACGCTGTCATCCTGCGTGTGGTTTCCACCAACATCTGTGGTTCCGATCAGCACATGGTGCGCGGTCGTACCACCGCCCAAACCGGCCTGGTCCTGGGGCACGAGATTACCGGTGAAGTGATCGAGAAGGGCAGCGACGTCGAGAACCTGCAGATTGGCGACCTGGTGTCCGTACCGTTTAACGTGGCGTGCGGGCGCTGCCGCTCCTGCAAGGAAATGCACACTGGTGTCTGCCTCAGCGTGAACCCGGCCCGTCCGGGCGGTGCTTACGGTTATGTCGACATGGGCGACTGGACCGGCGGCCAGGCTGAGTACGCGATGGTGCCGTACGCCGACTTCAACCTGCTGAAACTGCCGGACCGTGATCGCGCGATGGAGAAAATCCGCGACCTGACTTGCCTCTCCGACATCCTGCCGACCGGTTACCACGGCGCAGTGACCGCCGGCGTTGGCCCCGGCAGCACCGTGTACATCGCCGGCGCCGGCCCGGTCGGTCTGGCCGCTGCTGCTTCCGCTCGCCTGCTGGGCGCGGCAGTGGTGATCATCGGTGACGTCAACACCGTTCGCCTGGCACATGCCAAGGCGCAGGGTTTCGAAATTGCCGACCTGTCCCTGGACACCCCGCTGCACGAACAAATCGCCGCGCTGCTGGGCGAACCTGAAGTGGATTGCGCCGTCGACGCCGTAGGCTTCGAAGCACGCGGTCACGGCCATGACGGCGTGAAACACGAGGCTCCGGCCACCGTGCTCAACTCGCTGATGGGCGTGGTTCGGGTGGCCGGCAAAATCGGTATCCCTGGCCTCTACGTGACGGAAGATCCAGGTGCCGTGGATGCCGCCGCAAAAATGGGCAGCCTGAGCATTCGCTTCGGTCTGGGCTGGGCCAAATCCCACAGCTTCCACACCGGCCAGACGCCTGTGATGAAGTACAACCGCCAGTTGATGCAGGCGATCATGTGGGATCGCATTCACATTGCTGACATCGTCGGCGTGGAAGTCATCAGCCTGGATGACGCACCGCGTGGTTATGGCGAGTTCGATGCGGGCGTACCGAAGAAGTTTGTGATCGATCCGCACAAGCTGTTCAGCGCGGCGTAAGGCTTCACGCACAACAAAACGGCGACCCTCGGGTCGCCGTTTTTTAGGGTGCCTGCGCCGAACACGCATTCCTGTTTTCGGGTTCCAACGCCAAACATGCTTCTCTGTAGGCGCCGGTTTGCGGGCGATGCAGACAACTCTGTGCGCCAGATTCACCGCCACCGCCACCGCCACCGCCACCGCCACCGCCAGCAAGCCAGCTCCTGCAGGGTGCGGTGTGGGCTCAAAGCGCCGCCAGCGCACCTTGATAGAGAACCGGTCCGGTTGGTTGGCCAGTTGGCGAACCCCCCTTCGGTTCAAGACTCACCGCCAATGCAATCGGCTTGCCGATCAACGCCTTCTGCGCATCGCTCAGCTCGACCCGACCCTTGCCGCCCACCGGAATCACCCCAAGGGAAATCGGCTTGCCATCCGCCGGAATCGCCCACAACTCCAGACTTCGCCCCGGATCAACCGCTGCCAGCGTCAGCGCTTCAACGTTCAAATAATCCTCATGCGCTTCAACCTTCAGCGCAGGCTGCGCGTCGGCCGTCAGCAGCGTGGCGCTGTAACGCGCGCTGTCGCGGTTATAAATCACGCCCAACGTCACGGCGATCACCAGCGAGCAAACCGCCGCCGTCACTCGCAACCAACTCCAGAACCGACGTTTTTCCGGCATGTGCAGTACTTGCGGCTCAATCCGCGCCTTAATTCCCCGCCACACTCGTTCCGGCACCGGTTGCTCGGACAGCGCTTCGGTCAGGCTCGCGAGGCTTTCTTGCCAGTGAGCCAATTCAGCACGAAGCGCCGCGTCTTCCAGCAACAACTGTTCGAAACGCCGACGAGCAGCAAAAGGCATCAAGCCAATGGCGTAATCGGCGGCGAGGGCGCGGCGCAAGGTCGGGGTTTGATAGTTCATGATTCAAGGCACCTGCGCAGGCGCTCCATGCCACGGCGGATCCAGGATTTCACCGAGCCCAACGGCGCAGCCAGGTGTTCGGCGAGCTCAGAGCAGGACAATCCTTGAAAGTAAGCCACGGTAATCGCTTGACGCTGCATACCTTCAAGGCCTTCCAGGCAGCGGTTCAAGGCGTTGGCCTCACGGGCACTGCTGAGCTGTTCGTGGGCCGATGGGCTTTCATCCACCAGCGCCTGTTCTTCAAGGTCGCTTAACGGCCGGTCGCGGTGTTTGCGCAACTGATCGATGGCCTGATGACGGGTGATGTTGATCATCCAGGTCAGCGGCGCCGACAAATGCGCCTCATAGCGCGAGGCGTTGTTCCAGATGCGTACGAAGCTTTCCTGCAGCACTTCTTCAGCCAGATCTGGTCGCCCCATGAAACGCAGCGCTACGCCATGCAGCCGTGGGCCGACGCTGCGGTAAAGCGTCTCGAAAGCGCGGCGGTCACCCAGTGAACACTGGGCCAGAAGCTGCCTGAGCTGATCGGCGTCGGCGGTGGGAATAGCAGTTCTCCAGGCAATCGAGGCGGGCTGTGTGAGGTGCCGGTTGCAGGCAGAGGTTAGTTCACGGTGCGCAGTTGTTCCATTCATGGGCGGTCACCTCGGAAAACCGCCGACCCCGATGCGCAGGGTCGGCGGCATCCTTCAGCTTTTCGGCATCAGTACTTTGTCGATGACCTGAATGACACCGTTGGACTGGTACACGTCATAGGTGGTGATGTCAGCGACGTCACCTTTTTCATCCTTGATCGTGATGTTGTGCGGGCCGTTCATCATCGCCCACAGCTTGCCGCCGGCTACGGTGGTCAGTTCGGCTTTGCCGCCACCGGCCTTGATCTTCTCGGCCAGGGTCATCATGTCGAGTTTCCCGGCGACCACGTGGTAGGTGAGGACGTGAGTCAGGGTCGCCTTGTTGGCGGGTTTGAGCAGGGTATCGACAGTACCTTCTGGCAGCGCAGCGAAGGCCGAGTTGACCGGGGCGAACACGGTGAACGGGCCTTTGCCCTTGAGAGTGTCGACTAGGCCAGCGGCTTTCACGGCGGCGACGAGGGTGGTGTGGTCGGCGGAGTTCACCGCGTTATCGATGATGTCCTTGCTCGGCATCATGCTCTGGCCGCCGACGATGACCGCTTGGCTTGTGTCTGCTGCTTGTACGGTGTTCATGGCGAATCCGCCGCCAAGGGCCAGGGTCACCAGGCTGGCAATCAACGGCGTTTTGATCGAAGTGCATTTCATGGTGATGATCCTCGTGAAGGGAATCGGCCAAGAGTGTCTGTCCGTGCTTGATATACGCAGGCGGGGCGGGACTGGATGCAGCGTCGGTAAATTGTTTTTCGACTGTTCGTCAGGGGCTCGCCAAGGCTGGGAACAATCCCCTTGGACGCCAGTCCAAAACAGGATTTTTCGCCGCCCATTGCCGGGCGGTTTTCATGGCACATGAGGATGTCTGGATGAAGATTTCACGCGGTTTTGCACTGGCTTCGCTGATGTGTCTGGCGGCCAGTCCGGTCTTTGCTCAGTTCAGCCTGTTCGATGCGGCCAATGCCATCTCCGGCACGCAGGACGATGACGCCGCCGTAGCCGCGCCGACCTCGCAGACGGCCGGTCTGCTGAGTGCGCTTAGCCAATTGAACGTGACGCCACAACAAGCCATTGGCGGTGCCGGGGCGATGCTCGGTCTGGCGAAGAATCAATTGAGTTCGACCGACTACTCGGAATTGGCCAAAAGCGTGCCCGGAATCGACTTACTGTCGGGTGGCGGTGAACTGGGCGTCCTCAGCGGCTTGCTTGGCTCGTCCGGCAAAGCGGCAGGTCTGGACAACGTCTTGGGCAACGTGAATAACGCCAACGACCTGGGCAGTGCGTTCAACGCATTGGGCATGGACACGGGCATGATCGGCCTGTTTGCCCCCGTGCTTCTGCAATTTTTCGGTCAGCAGGGCGTCGGTGGGTCACTGCTGACAAGCCTGGGCGGGATCTGGGGCGCAGGCACTGGTACCTGATTCAGCGGTGCTCGGCGCGCAACGCGTCGATGCGCCGGTCCTTCTCGATCCAGAGCTGGTTGACCCAGTTCTGGACCGTTTCGCGAAATACCGGATCATTCTCGTAGTCGCCCTGCCACAGCGCGGGGTCGAGTTCGCGGGTCTTGATGTCGATGATGACCCTCGGCACGTTACCGCTGAGCAAATCCCAGAACCCCGGAATCGTTTGCTGCGGATACACCACCGTCACATCGAGGATGGCATCCAGTTGTTCGCCCATTGCCGCCAGTACAAACGCCACGCCGCCAGCCTTGGGCCTGAGCAGGTGGGTGAAGGGTGATTGCTGCCGGGCACGTTTCGCGGCGGTAAAGCGTGTGCCTTCCAGGTAATTGACCACCGTCACCGGCTGACGCTTGTACAACTCGCACGCCGCTTTAGTGATCTCCAGGTCCCTGCCGGCCAACTCAGGATGCTTTGCCAGGAATGCCTTGGTGTAGCGTTTCATGAACGGGTAATCCAGCGCCCACCACGCCAGGCCCAGGAACGGCACCCAGATCAGTTCTTTCTTGAGGAAGAATTTGAAGAACGGCGTGCGCCGGTTGAGCGTCTGGATCAGCGCGGGGATATCGACCCAGGATTGATGGTTGCTGATCACCAGGTACGAGGTGTCGACCCGCAGGTCAGCGCCGCCGCGAATGTCCCATTGCGTGGGGATGCACAGACGGAAAGTCAGCTTGTCGATCTCGGCCCAGGTTTAGGCGATCCACATCACCGCGTTCGAGGCGTGATCGCGCAAGCGCCCGGGCAGGACCAGTTTGAGCAGCGCAAACAGCATCAGCGGCCCGAAGAGGACCAGGGTATTGAGCAACAGCAGCAGGGTAACGAAACAGCCGGTGAGCAGGCGGCGCATAAGTAACTCTTGAAAGCGTTTGGGCGCGCCATGATAAGCAGCTTCGGGCGACAGGCCAAATCGGGGGTGACGAATGTTTCACCTATGTCTCGGTATATTTCGATGCCATTCAGATCAAATTGCTCCAGTGACTGTACTGGCCTCTTCGCGGGCAAGCCACGCTCCCACAGGTTTTTGTATCGCTCACAGAATTGCGATGCGACACAAAACCCTGTGGGAGCGGGCTTGCTCGCGAAAGATCTCAAGAACGAACGAATTGCTCACTGACGGTCTAAAATTCCGCTGCCCACTTTCCCAGGATGCCCCTTACGTGAAATCCCTCCTCGCACTGCTTTCCCTTGTGGCCCTGCCGGTCCTGGCTGCCGAGCCGACCCTGTACGGGCGCTACGAATACATTGCGCTGCCGGAAATCGGCGGTGAAGTCCTCAAGGCCAAAATGGACACCGGTGCCCTGACCGCATCGCTGTCGGCCAAGGACATCGAAACCTTCACCCGCGATGGCGATGAGTGGGTGCGTTTCCGCCTCGCCACCAAAGACGCGAGCAACAAGGTCTACGAGCACAAAGTCGCGCGGATCAGCAAGATCAAGACCCGCTCCGAAGAAGACGAGGATGAAGATGCCGCGGCGCCCACCAAGCGGCCAGTGGTCGATCTGGAACTGTGCCTGGGCAACGTCAAGCGCACGGTCGAGGTCAACCTGACCGACCGCAGCAGCTTCAACTACCCGCTGCTGATCGGCGCCAAAGCCCTGCGTGAATTCGGCGCCGCCGTGAACCCGGCGCGACGTTTTACGGCCGACAAACCCGACTGCTGATTTCAAGTGGTCTCATTGACGCGACGTGAGGCTTGGGGCACCGTTCGCCCACTTAACTGCCGGGCTCGGACGCCATGCCTCACATCCTGATTGTCGAAGACGAAGCGGCGATTGCCGACACCCTGATTTTCGCCTTGCAGGGCGAAGGGTTCACCACGACGTGGCTGAGCCTTGGCGCCGCTGCGCTGGAACATCAGCGCCAGACCCCGGCCGACCTGATCATTCTCGACATCGGCCTGCCGGACATCAGCGGCTTCGAAACCTGCAAGCAATTGCGGCGTTTCAGCGAAGTGCCGGTGATCTTCCTCAGTGCCCGCGATGCGGAAATCGATCGCGTCGTGGGCCTGGAAATCGGTGCCGATGATTATGTAGTCAAGCCGTTCAGCCCACGGGAAGTGGCCGCGCGGGTCCGGGCCATCCTCAAACGCATGGCGCCGCGTGCAGTGGCTGACGTCGGATCTGCGCTGTTTCGTATCGACAGTGAACGGGTACAGATCAGCTATCGAAACCAGTCGCTGAGCCTCACCCGCCACGAATTCCATCTGCTGCAATGCCTGTTGGAACAACCCGAACGCGTCTTCAGCCGCGAGCAGTTGCTGGATGCGCTGGGCGTCCCCGCCGACGCCGGGTACGAGCGCAGCATCGACAGCCACATCAAGAGCGTGCGCGCCAAATTGCGCCTGGTGAAGGCTGATGCCGAACCAATCCAGACCCATCGCGGCCTCGGTTACAGCTACAGTCCGGGGCACAGCTGATGCCATTGGGGATTCGGATTTTCCTGGTCTATGTGCTGTTCATCGGCCTGACCGGCTATTTCGTGCTCAGCACCGTGATGGAAGAAATCCGCCCCGGCGTGCGCCAGTCCACCGAAGAAACCCTGGTCGACACTGCCAACCTGATGGCCGAGATCCTGCGCGACGATTTCAAGGCCGGCACCCTCAACCAGAACCGCTGGCCCGAACTGCTCAAGGCCTATGGCGAGCGGCAACCGAAAGCGAGCATCTGGGGGCTGCCGAAAAATCAGGTCAACCATCGCATCTACGTGACGGACGCCAAAGGCATCGTGGTACTGGACTCCAGTGGCGCGGCTGTCGGTCAGGATTATTCGCGTTGGAACGACGTGTTACTGACTTTACGGGGCGAGTACGGCGCCCGTTCCAGTCGCAGCGATCCGAATGATCCCGGCTCTTCCGTGATGCACGTCGGTGCACCGATTCGCGACAACGGCCAGATCATCGGCGTGGTCACCGTGGCCAAGCCCAACAGCTCATTGCAACCGTATGTGGATCGTACAGAGCGGCGATTGCTCGCTTATGGCGCCGGGCTGATCGGCCTCGGTCTGCTGTTTGGCGCGCTGTTGTCGTGGTGGTTGAGCGCGGCGCTGCGGCGCTTGACCGCTTACGCGAAAGCCGTGAGTGAAGGCCGGCGGGTCGAGGTCCCGCATTATCGCGGCGGCGAACTGGAGCAACTGGCAACAGCGGTGGAGCAGATGCGCACCCAGCTCGAAGGCAAGGCGTACGTCGAGCGTTATGTGCACACATTGACTCATGAATTGAAGAGCCCGTTGGCGGCGATTCGCGGCGCGGCGGAGTTGCTGCAAGGGGAGATGCCGCTGGATCAACGGCAGCGATTCGTCAGCAACATCGATAGCGAAAGCGTGCGCATGCAGCAGTTGATCGAGCGGCTGCTGAACCTGGCGCAGGTTGAACAGCGCCAAGGGCTGGAAGAGAGGGTGGCTGTGTCGTTGGCGGGTTTGGTGGATGAACTGCTGAATGCGCAGGCCGCGCGAATCGAAGGTAAACGGTTATGCGTGGATCAGGCGATTCCAGCGGATCTGGCGATCACTGGCGAGCCGTTTTTGTTGCGTCAGGCACTGGGCAATCTGCTGGAAAATGCGTTGGATTTTACGCCGGCGAATGGCGCGCTGCGATTCAGCGCGAAGCCGATTGGGGAGCAGATTGAATTCAAACTGTTCAACCAGGCCGAGGCCATTCCCGACTACGCGTTGCCGCGATTGAGTGAGCGCTTCTATTCCTTGCCGCGTCCGGACAGCGGGCGCAAGAGCACTGGGTTGGGGCTTAACTTCGTGGAAGAAGTGGTCAAGTTACATGGCGGGACATTGAACATCGACAATGTCGAGGGTGGGGTTGAAGTGACTCTGCGCCTGCCTTAGAACCGAGTCGCGGCCAATCGCCGGCGTTCCGACGATGGGGCCGGCCCAGTCTCCACACACTCTCCATATTCCCTCCATAAACCCCACACACTCCGATCCCAGACTCTCCCCATCCAAACAGGGAGAGTCCCATGAACCGAAATCTGACCATTAAACTCGGGGCCATCGCCCTACTGATGCTGCTGTTGCTGATCCCGTTGCTGATGATCAACGGCGTGATCCAGGACAGACAACAACTGCGCGACGGTGTGCTCGAAGACATCGCGCGCAGTTCCAGCTACAGCCAGCGATTGAGCGGACCGCTGATGGTGGTGCCATATCGCAAAGTGGTGCGCAGCTGGAAACTCAACGAAAAAACCAACGAGCGTTACCAGGAGATCGGTGAAGAACGCGGCCGTTTATATTTCCTGCCGGAGCGTTTCGAACTCGACGGGCAGGTTCAGACCGAGCTGCGTGCGCGGGGCATTTACGAGGCGCGGCTGTTCCACGCTGACAACCGCATCAGCGGACACTTTTCGATCCCGGCGCAATTGGGCATCAAGGAAAACTTCGCTGATTACCAGTTCGATCAGCCGTTCCTCGCGGTCGGCATCAGCGACATTCGCGGCATCGAGAATGCGTTGAAACTGGAAGTCAATGACCTGCGCCTGGACTTCGTGCCGGGCAGCCAGGTGGGCTGGCTGGGCGAGGGCGTGCACGTGACGCTACCAGCACTGAACACCCTGCAAGCCACGGAGCTGGCTTTCGGTTTCGACCTGCGTTTGCAAGGCACCGGCCAACTGCAAATCCTCCCGGTGGGCAAGACCAGCAAAGTCTCGCTGGCCGCTAACTGGCCGCATCCGAGCTTCATCGGCAACTACCTGCCGGCCCAGCGCGAAGTCTCCGATCAGGGCTTCACCGCGAATTGGCAGACTTCGTTTTTCTCCACCAACCTGCAAGAAGCGCTGAGCAGTTGCGTGTCCGGCGGCGATTGTGAAGCGTTCAGCGGCCGCAGCTTTGGCGTGAGCTTCATCGACCCGGTGGACCAGTACCTGAAAAGCGACCGCGCGATCAAATACGCGCTGCTGTTCATCGTCCTGACCTTCGCCGGTTTCTTCCTTTTCGAAGTCCTGAAAAGCCTGGCGGTGCACCCGGTGCAATACGCGTTGGTGGGCGTGGCGCTGGCGTTTTTCTACCTGTTGTTGCTGTCGTTGTCCGAGCACATCGGTTTTGCCCTGGCGTATCTGTTGTCGGCGAGCGGTTGCGTGTTGCTGATTGGTTTTTATGTCTGTCACGTGCTGCGCAGTGTGCGTCACGGTTTGAGTTTTTCGGCAGGACTGGCGGCGCTGTATGGCTTGCTCTATGGCTTGTTGAGTGCCGAGGATTACGCGCTGTTGATGGGTTCGTTGCTGCTGTTCGGGTTGCTGGGCGTGTTCATGGTGCTGACCCGCAAACTGGACTGGTACGGGATCGGGCAGAAGGCAGCCAAGCCGCTGGAGTTTGATATCGGGGTGGTGAAATGAGCCGGTCGTTGGGTTTGCGCGAGGATCAGCGGGTGGGGGAGGGGTTGGCGACGCTGATTTTCGGGTTGTTTCCGGTTGATCCGGTGCGGTGCATTCGTCGCAGGGCCGCCCGGAGCAAGCTCGCTCCGGGCGGCCCTGCGACGAAGAGGCCCTGACAGTCAGCGAAAAACTAGACCTTAGGCATCGTCGCCACCATCGAAGGCCGCTGGCTCACCTCAAAATACCAGTCCGCCAACTTCGGATTGACCTCGCGCCATTGCAGATCCGGATGGCGCAGGTCGAGGTAACCCAACGCACACGCCACACTGATCGCCGCGACATCGAAATGGCTGGTCAGCTCGGCAATCGCATCCGCTTCAAGCAGCGCCAAGGCGCGGCGGATCTTGTCGCGCTGGCCGTCGAGCCATTCGTCCCAATGTTTTTCCGGGGCGCGCAAGGCGACTTCATAGCGCGTCAGCACTGCAGCGTCCATGATCCCGTCGGCCAGGGAGGCCAGGGTCAGACGCCGCCAGCGGGCCGAGCCTGCGCGTGGAATCAGCGGGTTGCCGACGTGTTGGTGGTCGAGGTAGTCGAGAATCACCCGGCTGTCGTGAATGACGTTGCCATCGGCTAGGCGCAAGGCCGGGATCTTGCTCAGTGGATTGTCATTGATAAGGGGCAAGTCCGGGGCGAGCGGCGTGAGCACGCAGTTTTGCAGGGCAACGCGGTCTTGCTGACCGGTCTCGTGCAGCAGCACCATGACTTTGCGAACGAAAGGTGACAGCGGGTTGTGGTAGAGGGTCATGCTCGGGGCGGACATGGCAGCGTCTCGGTCGGTGGACAGTGTCGGCAGCATAGCGTGTTGGTCCGACAGCTCAAGTGGCTTTGTTGGCGGTCCAGAGATGCTCCTACAGGGATTTACGGCGCTGTAGCAATCCGCGCAAGGCCAGCACGGCGGGAACGCCTAAACCCAGCCAACTCAAGGCATCCCACACGCCATCGCCCAATAGAGCGGCAAACAACCCCGCCGCGCTGAACAGCGCAATGACCGTCGGCGTGGCGAAGACTTTCCAGAAGTTCGACTGCCGCGGCTTCATGCGTTGGCCTCCGCTTGCTCCAGCACAGGCCTGGCCGCTTTGCGCCGTACCACCCACAAATAAACCCCGCTGCCGAGCACGATGATGGTCAGCACATCCAGCATCGCCCAGAGGATTTTCATCGGCATGCCGCCGTAATCGCCGAAGTGCAGCGGCTGCGACATGCCCATGGCGTCCATGTACCACGGCCGTTCGGCCACGGCGGTGACTTGCAGGGTACTCGCGTCGATCAGCACCGGCGTCAGCAAGTGCGACGTCAGGTGCGTGCTGCCCTTCATGAACACCGCGTAGTGATGCTCACTGGAAAACCGCGTACCAGGGAAGGCAATGAAGTCTGGCTGCATGCCGGGCGCGACTTCTTCGGCGATCTCGAGCAATCGGGTCGCAGGCGCGAGTTGCGTCAGCGCTGGCGCATCGCGATACGGTGCGACCATCGCGCTCAGGCTGTCATTGCGCCACGCGGCGATCAGCAGGTCGGCGCAGGCACTGATGACGCCGGTGACGCCGACCACCAGCGCCCAGGTCAGGGTCACTACGCCAATCAGATTGTGCAGATCGAGCCAGCGCAGGCGCGTGGATTTGTCCTGGCGCACGGTGGCGAATTTCAATCGACGCATGAACGGCAGGTACAGCACCGTCCCGGACACGATCGCCAGCACAAACAGTATTCCCATGAACGCCAGCAACAACTTGCCTGGCAGCCCGGCGAACATGTCCACGTGCAGGCGCAGCATGACCATCATGAAACCGCCGTTGGCCGACGGCATCTCCAGCGCTTCGCCGGTGCGGGCGTCGAGCATGAAGGTGTGCGACGAATTCGGCTCGGTGCCGGCGGTGGCCGCCATGATCGCGAGGGCGGCGTTCGGTTCGTCTTCGTCGAAGCCGAAATACTGCATGACTTCGCCGGGCCGATGTTTTTCCGCAGCCTGTACCAACTGCTGCAAATCCAGTCGCGGAGTGTCGGCCGGCAGTTGCTTCAACTCCGCGGCATCGCCCAGCAAGTGGTCGATTTCGTGGTGGAAGATCAACGGCAAGCCGGTCAGCGCCAGCATCAGCAGGAAGACCGTGCAGATCAGGCTGGTCCAGGTGTGGACGAAGGACCAGCGGCGAATTGTTTTGCTTTTCATGACCCATCCAAATGCAAAAGGGCCACAGCTGTACCGTGACCCTTGTGTGGCTGAAACCCGCTCAGCGGCTTACCACTTGTAGTTCACGGCCGCCACGACATTGCGCTCGTCGCCGTAGTAGCACCAGGTGCCATCGCAGGTCGACAGGTAGTCCTTGTTGAACAGGTTCTTCGCCGTCACGTCAATCGAGACGCCTGCCAGCACCGGGTTCAAACGGCTCAGGTCGTAATGCACGGCAGCGTCGTACACGGTGTACGAACCCACGTGACCGTTGTTGGTATTGGCGGTGTTGCCGTAGGTATCGCCGACATAACGCACGCCCGCGCCCACGCCAAACCCGTCGAGCGCACCGGCGTGCCACGTGTAATCGGACCACAGAGAGGCCTGATTGCGCGGGACCAGTTTCATCCGGTTGCCCTTGTCGTCGCCCTTGAGGATCTCGGTATCGGTGTAGGTGTAGGAGCCCACCAGTTTCAGGTTGTCGGTGACTTCGGACGTGGCTTCAAGCTCGATACCGCGCACTTTCAATTCACCGATCTGGCTGGTGACGTTGTTCTGCGACACCGACACGTTCTGCTGGCGCAGGTCGAACGCGGCGGCGGTCAGCAAGGTGCGGCTGCCCGGTGGCTGGTACTTCACGCCGACTTCGGTCTGCTTGCCTTCGGTTGGTTTGAACGACTGGGTCGAACGGGCATCGGCGCCCATCGAAGGCTGGAACGACTCGGTATAAGAGATGTACGGCGTGATCCCCGAGTCGAATACGTAACTCAGGCCTGCGTTACCGCTGAAGGCCTTGTCGCGCTGAGTGTTGGTGGCATCGCCCTGGTTATTGAACTGCGTCGAGCTGTGAATCCAGTCTTCACGGCCGCCGAGGGTCAGGCGCCATTTGTCGAGAGAGATCTGGTCCTGGGCGTAGAGACCGGTCTGGTTGGTTTTCTGGTTGTAGTCGTAAAAGGTGTTGTACGCGACGTTGGAGAAGTCCGCACCACGGATCGGGTTGATCACGTTACTGTTCGGCGCGTTGCCTTCGAGCCATTTGTAATTGGTGTTGGTCCGCTGGTGGTCAAGGCCCAGCAGCACGACATGGCTCAGCGCACCGGTCTGGAAGTCAGCCTGGAAGTTGTTATCCACGGCGAACTGGCTGATGTCCTCATCGACCTGATCGACCAGACGGCGCAGGGTGCCGTCCGCCGCTACGACGTCGCCGAACGACGCATAAGCTTGCTGGAACGACAAATCGCTTTTGGTGTAGCGCAGGTTTTGCTTGAACTGCCAGACATCGTTCAGGCGATGGTCGAAGGCGTAACCCAATGCGTAATAGGTGCGGTCGTAGTGATCGGAATCCGGATCGCCGAGGTTTTTGTGGTGCGAAATTTTCGCCCCGGCCGGAGACGCCAGTTTGGTGCCCTGCAGCGGCAGGAACTGACCGCTGACCCCGGTATCGTCGCGGGTGAACTGCGAGAGGAACGTCAGGTGTGTATCGTCGTCGATGTTCCAGGTCAGGCTCGGGGCGAGGTTGTAGCGCTTGTCATCGCTGTGGTCGATCGGCATGCCGCTGTCACGGACAACGCCGTCGACGCGGTACAGGAACTGGCCTTGATCATCGATTTTTCCGGTGCTGTCGAAGCTGATTTGCTTGCGATTGTTGCTGCCGACTTCGGCGCGTACTTCGTGGCTGGCAATGGCATCGGGACGGCGGCTGACCATGTCGAGCATGCCGCCCGGTGGCGTCTGGCCGTACACCGAAGAGGCCGGGCCGCGCAGGAGCGTGATGCGTTCCAGATCCCAGGTTTCCGCCTTCGGGTTGGCGTAGGAGCCTTTTGGCAACGGCAGGCCGTCGAGGAACTGGGTTGGCTCGAAGCCGCGTACGCGCAGCCAGTCGGCGCGGGAGTCGCTGCCATAACTGCTGGCGATCACCCCTGGCATGTAACGCACGGCGTCATCGAGATTCTGGACGCCGCGATCTTCCATCTGGGCGCGGGTGATCACCGACATCGAGCGGGGCGCTTCGACGATCGGCGTATCGGTCTTGGTGCCAGCAGCGGTGCGAGTGGCAACGTAACCGTCAACCGGGCCCCAGGCGTTTTCAGTGTTTTCTACGCCGATTACGCTGGTTTCCGGCAGCGCCATCACGCCTTCAGGCATGGCCGCCAGGCTGTAGGTGCCGCTGCTGCTCTGTTCCAGTTGCAGACCGGTGCCGCGCAACGCTGCCCGCAAAGCACCCGCCGCGTCGAACTGACCATTGACCGGTGCCGACGTCTTGCCCGCTGCCAGCGACGGATTCAGCGACAGTGCCAGACCCGACTGGCTGGCGATCTGGTTCAACGTGCTGGCCAATGGCGCGGCCGGCAGGTTGTAAGCGCGAACGCTGGACGTCTGCTCGGCGGCGATCAGTGAGCTGCTGGCCAGAGGGGTGCAAAGGGCGATGGCGAGTGCCAGCAAACTGGGGCGCAACAAGGTGTCTAGCGAACGGGACATACGGCGGCTCCTGAAAGGGAATACTTCTCAATTGCCTAGGTGCCGGACGAGAATGCAAAAGTGATAGGGCTGGATGAAAATAATTTCGATTCAACAATTGTGGTGAGGCTGATGGCCTCTTCGACTTGCCCGCGAAGGCGTCCGTTCAGACAACATCAGCTCAGGGCTTGGGATCCGCCTTCGCCACCGTCACCCACCATGGCGTGTGCTGCTCGATCTGCACCGGCAAGGTCGGCAGCAGGGCGCTCAACGCCAGGTCGGTATCGTGCAACGGGAAGCTGCCGGTGATGCGCAGGTCGGCGATCTCGGGCGTAACGCCCAGATGCCCACGCCGATAACGACCGAGCTCGTGAACCAGGTCTTCCAGGCGCGTGTTGTCCACCACCAGCATGCCGCGTGTCCAGGCATCGGCGCCGAGGTTGAGCGCGATGATCGGGCCCAGGCCGTTGTTGCGCATCAGCACTTGTTGGCCTTCGCGCAGAATCTGTTCTTCAGCGCTCGACTCGGGGTGGGCGGCCACGGCCGACTGCAACACGCTCAGGCGCGTGCCTTCTTCCTCGCGCTTGACCAGGAACCGCGTGCCCAGCGCACGCATGCTGCCTTCGCGGGTTTCGACGATAAACGGCCGAGCGTCGCCGTGGCCGGTTTCGACGAGGATTTCCCCTTCCTGAAGAATCACCCGGCGCTGCTTCTCATCAAAACGCACATCCACGGCGCTGTGGGTGTTGAGGTTGATCAGCGTGCCGTCGCTCAGGCGCAGGGTGCGTTGCTCGCCAGTGGCGGTGCGCTGGTCCGCCAGCCAATAGTCGACCGGCAAATAACGATCACCGGCAAACAGCGCCAGGCCAATCACCGCAACGATGCTGGCCACGCCACTGCCGAGTTTGCGCACTCGTCGGCGAATGCTTTCGCGTGATTGCAGCAACGCGGTGCGGGCCGGGCCGCTGGCCACGTTGAAACGTTGGTCGAGCATGCCCAACTGGCGCCAGGCGCGGGCGTGTTCTTCGTGGGCGGCGTGCCATTTGGCAAACTCTTCGCGCTCCACCGGGTTGCCGGAATCCAGTGACAATTGCCAGGCAATCGCCGCGTCCAGCACCTGCGCCGAGACCGGTTTGGAACTGACCGGGCTCACACCGGCTCACCGTACAGCGCGATGTAGCACTGACGAATGCCCTGCGCCAGATACTGACGCACCCGTGGCACCGACACGCCCAGACGCTGGGCGATTTCCGCGTGGCCGAGACCGTCCAGACGGTTATAGAGAAACGCCGCCCGCGCCTTGCTCGAGAGTTTGCCGAGCAGGCGGTCGATGTTTTTCAGGTCTTCGAGGATCATCTGCTGCTCTTCCACCGACGGCTGCTCGCCTTCGGGGATCAGCATCAGTTCGGTGAGGTAGGCCTGTTCCAGCGCAGCGCGGCGGAAGTAGTCGAACAGCAGGCCCTTGGCGATCGCCACCAGAAACGCCCGCGGTTCGCGAGGTTCATTCAGTTGATCACGGCCCAGCAAGCGCACGAAGGTGTCCTGGCTCAGGTCTTCGGCCCGTTGCGGGCAGGCGATATTGCGTCGAAGCCAGGCCAATAGCCAACTGCGGTGGTCGCGATATAACGCACCGACGAGCTCACTGTGGGGGCTTTGGACTGACGACACGCAGCATCACCGATTGGGAAGTGTTAAGTAACGAGAATTGTTCGCGATTGTGGCAGAGGCGGGGGAGGTAAGCAATTGGCCACTGGTCAGGTGGGTTTAACGGCGTGTATTCAATGGGATCGAGTCATCGTTCATCGCGGGCAAGCCACGCTCCCACAGGTTTTGTGGTCGTTCAGCAATGTGCGAGCGAGACAAAACCTGTGGGAGCGGGCTTGCCCGCGAAGGCGTCAGGACAGGCGCAACAAATTTAGAAGGAAGGCGTTCGCTGCCTGCGTTTCCACTGGCTCAACCGCTGCTGCAGATTCAATGGGCTATCAATCTGTTGCTGGCGCGCACGGCTGAACAGGATCAGCGCGAGCTCGGCAGTCGCCAGCGCGTCGGCACTGGCGTTGTGACGCTCGAACACCTCCAGCTTGAACCAGTCGATCCACTCATCCAGCCCCGCCTCGCGAATGTGCGCCTGAGGGCAGAGCAGGGGCGCGATATCCGCCACATCCAGAAACGGATGCTGCAACTTGTAGCCCAGATGATCTTTCAGTGCGCGGCCGAGCATGTGCTGATCAAACGGCGCATGAAACGCCAGCAGCGGACTGTCGCCGACAAACTCCATGAACTCGACCAAGGCCTGCGCCGGATCGCTGCCGGCCGCAATCGCGCTCGGGCCCAAACCGTGAATCAACACGCTCGGCGCCAATTTCATGTCAGCGCATTGCAGCGTGCGTTCGAACTGCTGACTGAAGTCGATCGCCCCGTCCTCAATCACCACCGCGCCGATGGACAGCACCCGATCCTTGTTCAGGTTCAGCCCGGTGGTTTCCAGGTCCAGCACCACCCAGCGCTGTTCGCGCAGGCTGCATTCCCTGAGTTCGGCACCCGCCGGCAAGCGTTGCAGACGCTGTTGCAATTCCCCGGACAGCATCGGCGCCGCCGGGCGCAGCCATGAAAACAGGCTCATAGCTGATACCGCAGGGACAGGCTGCTTTGCAGGCGTTGGGCCTGGCGCAAGGATTCACGCAGGATGCGTCGGTCCAGATGATTAAGGCTGTCGGGATCGACCCGGTTGGAGTAGGGCAAATTCTCCCGGGTCTGTAGCTGATGTTGCTGCATGCGGGTTTGCTGGATGAAGTGATACGCCTCTTCGTACGCCGCACCGTCCAGTCGTTCGATGACTTCTTTCTCGACCAGTTGGCGAAAGCGCTCCAGCGTATTGTTCGCCTCGATGCCGTGGGCCAGCGCCAACAGGCGGGCGCCGTCGACAAACGGGGTCAGGCCCTGGACTTTCAGGTCCAGCGTGGCCTTCTCACCGTTCTTGCGCGCCAGCACAAACTCGCGGAAACGTCCTACGGGTGGACGGTTGCGCAAGGCGTTCTCGGCCATCATTCGCTGGAACAGCCGGTTGTCGGCGACCTGATCAAGAATCCCCCGACGCAACTGCTCGCAGCTTTGTTCGTCGCCCCAGACCACGCGCAGGTCGAAATAGATGCTCGAACCCAGCAGGTTTTCCGGCGTCGCCTCGCGAATAAACGCCGCAAAACGCCGCGCCCATTCGGCCCGGGACAAACACAGCTCGGGGTTGCCGGCCATGATGTTGCCCTTGCACAAGGTGAAACCGCAGAGCGCCAGGCTCTGGTTGATCTGTTGAGCGATGGGCAGCAACTTGCCGCGAAGCTCGGCGGCGTGCGCCGCGTCCCGCGCCTCGAACAGAATGCCGTTGTCCTGATCGGTGTGCAGCGTCTGTTCGCGGCGACCTTCGCTGCCGAAACACAACCAGCTGAAGGGCACACCGGGGTCGCCTTTCTCAGCCAGGGTCAGTTCGATCACCCGGCACACGGTGTGATCGTTGAGCAGGGTGATGATGTGGGTGATCTGGGTCGACGACGCGCCGTGGGCCAACATGCGCTCGACCAATTGGCCGATCTCGCCGCGCATTGCCACCAGGTTTTCCACCTTCTGGGCGCTGCGGATGGTCCGCGCCAGGTGCACCAGGTCGACCCGTTGCAGGGAAAACAGGTCACGTTCCGAGACCACGCCACACAGGCGCTGATCCTTGACCAGGCAAACGTGGGCGATGTGCCGCTCGGTCATGGCAATCGCCGCATCGAAGGCGCTGTGGTCCGGCGACAGGAAAAACGGCGCCTGGGTCATGTGCCGTTCGATGGCTTCGTTGAAGTCGTTGGTGCCTTCGGCCACCACGTGGCGCAGGTCGCGCAGGGTGAAAATACCCAGCGGCGCCTTGTGTTCATCGACCACCACAATGCTGCCGACCTGCTGCTCGTGCATCAGGGTTACGGCTTCACGCAGCGGCGTGATCGGGCTGCAGGTCACCGGGTGACGCATGGCCAATTCGCCCAAACGGGTATTCAGCGAGTATTGGGTGCCGAGGGTTTCCACGGCTTTTTGCTGGACTTGCTGGTTGACCTGATCCAGCAAACTGCTCACACCGCGTAGGGCAAAGTCGCGAAACGCGTTGGAAAGTGCGAACAGTTTGATGAACGCCAGTTTGTTCAGTTGTAGGCAAAACGTGTCTTCGGCGGCCAGGTGTTCGGTGCGCGTCGCACGCTCACCCAGCAGCGCGGCGAGGGGGAAACACTCGCCGGTGGTGATTTCGAAGGTGGTTTCCGTGCCGCCCTTGGCCGTGTGGGGACGTTCTCCCACGACCCGGCCCTGTTTGACGATGTAGAAATGCTCAACCGGGCCATCGGCGGGTTTGATGATGCTCTCGCCTGGGCCATAAAAACGTAGCTGACATTGTTCAACCAGGTACGCCAGGTGAGCGTGTTCCATCTGATTGAAGGGCGGGAAGCGCTGAAGGAATTGCAAAGTGCCCTGGATGTTCTGCAACACCGCGGTTTTTCCTGCCTGTGTGAAGGCGTCCGCTTTACTCATAACCATTACCGCAGTCTTTTTATGAATTGTTGTTGTCGGATGACTCAGTCATGGTCGGCCCCTGCGCGCAGGGTGCCCATTGGACGTAAGTCTAGGTCGGCCCTGCCGGAGATGAAATTTCGGAAATACCCTACGCAAACTTGGGAAGAACCTATCCTTTCCCCTATAGGAAATAAATCCGACGAAGTGCACATTGTTGCGCCACTTAGCGATGTCTGACGGATGTGCTAGGGAAAAGAAATGAAAACGTAGAGTAAGCCATGTCCGACCACGATATTTTGAGTGACGCCGAGCGCGAGGCGCTGAGTGCCATCATGCTGGAACCCGACTTGCCGCCGCAGCGCGTGCTGATCGTCGATGATGACAAGGACGCCCGGGAGCTGCTCTCGGAAATTCTGGGGCTGGATGGGATCCGCTGCCTGACCGCCGCCAGCGGCGAAACCGCGCTCAAGATGCTGGAAGAGAAACCCTCGATCGGCCTGGTGATTACGGATCTGAGGATGGGGCATGTCGATGGCCTGGAGTTGATCCGCCAGGTGCGTGAGTCGGTTCGGGCAGCGATGCCGATCATCATCGTTTCCGGCGATGCCGACGTGAAGGACGCCATCGCGGCCATGCATTTGAGCGTGGTGGACTTTCTGCTCAAGCCGGTTGATACCGTGAAACTGCTGGGGCTGGTCAAACGTGAGTTGGGGATGGAGCCCTGATCCAGGTTATAGATTGCCTGTTCGAACGCCTTCGCTGGCAAGCCAGCTCCCACAGGGTTTTGTGTCGTATACAGAATTTCCATTCGATATAAAACCCTGTGGGAGCGTGGCTTGCCCGCGAAGGCAGCACCGCCGATTTCAAGTGAACAAAAAAGGCCCTGATCCGAAGATCAGGGCCTTTTTTTGTCCAGCGCAAACGCTCAGTTACAGGCCATTGGCAGCCTTGAACTCGCGACGACGACGGTGCAGAACCGGCTCGGTGTAGCCGTTCGGCTGTTGGGTGCCTTCAACCACCAGTTCGACCGCCGCCTGGAAGGCGATGTTGCTGTCGAAGTCTGGTGCCAGCGGACGGTACAGCGCGTCATTGGCATTCTGACGGTCAACCACCGGCGCCATGCGCTTGAGGCTTTCCATCACTTGCGCTTCGGTGACGATACCGTGGCGCAACCAGTTGGCGATGTGCTGGCTGGAAATCCGCAGCGTGGCACGGTCTTCCATCAGGCCGATGTCGTTGATGTCCGGCACTTTCGAGCAACCAACACCCTGGTCGATCCAGCGCACCACGTATCCGAGAATGCCCTGGGCGTTGTTGTCCAGTTCGTTCTTGATCTGTTCGGCGGTCCACTGCGGGTTTACCGCCAGCGGGATGGTCAGGATGTCGTCCACCGAGGCGCGCGCACGTTTGGCCAGTTCAGCCTGACGGGCGAACACGTCGACCTTGTGGTAGTGCAGCGCGTGCAGCGCAGCGGCGGTCGGCGAAGGAACCCAAGCGGTATTGGCACCGGCCATCGGGTGAGCGATTTTCTGTTCCAGCATCGCCGCCATCAGGTCGGGCATCGCCCACATGCCCTTACCGATTTGCGCACGACCTTGCAGGCCGGTGCTCAAACCGATATCGACGTTCCAGTTCTCGTAGGCGCCAATCCACTTTTCAGCCTTCATGTCGGCCTTGCGCACCATTGGGCCGGCCTCCATGGAGGTGTGGATTTCATCGCCCGTGCGGTCGAGGAAACCGGTGTTGATGAACACCACGCGCTCGCTGGCGGCCTTGATGCAGGCCTTGAGGTTGACCGTGGTGCGGCGCTCCTCGTCCATGATCCCGACTTTCAGGGTGTTGCGCGGCAAGCCCAGCACCTCTTCGATGCGACCGAACAACTCGTTGGTGAACGCAGCTTCTTCCGGGCCGTGCATCTTCGGCTTCACGATGTAGACCGAGCCAGTTCGGCTGTTCTTGCGCGAGCTGGTGCCGTTGAGGCTGTGGATCGCCGCGAGGCTGGTCAGCAAACCGTCAAGAATGCCTTCCGGTACTTCGTTGCCGTCTTTGTCGAGGATCGCGTCGATGGTCATCAGGTGACCCACGTTGCGCACGAACAACAGCGAACGACCGTGCAGGCTCAGTTCCTTGCCATCGACGCCGGTGTAAGTGCGGTCAGCGTTCATGGTGCGGGTAAAGGTCTTGCCGCCCTTGGAGACTTCTTCCGACAGGTCGCCCTTCATCAGGCCGAGCCAGTTGCGGTAGATCACCACTTTGTCATCGGCATCGACAGCGGCGACGGAGTCTTCGCAGTCCATGATGGTGGTAAGTGCGGCTTCCATCAGAATGTCTTTGACGCCGGCAGCGTCGGTCTGGCCGACCGGGGTGCTGGCGTCGACCTGGATTTCGAAGTGCAGGCCGTTGTTTTTCAGCAGGATCGCGGTCGGTGCCGCAGCATCGCCGTGGAAACCGATCAACTGAGCGTCGTTACGCAGGCCGCTGTTGCTGCCACCTTTGAGGGCGACCACCAGTTTGCCGTCAACGATTTTGTAGCTGGTGGAGTCGACGTGGGAGCCGGCAGCCAATGGCGCGGCTTCGTCGAGGAAGGCGCGGGCGAAGGCAATCACCTTGTCGCCGCGAACCTTGTTGTAGCCTTTGCCTTTTTCCGCGCCGTCAGCTTCGCTGATCGCGTCGGTGCCGTAGAGCGCGTCGTACAGCGAACCCCAGCGGGCGTTCGAAGCATTAAGCGCGAAACGCGCATTCATCACCGGCACCACGAGCTGCGGGCCGGCCATGCGGGCGATTTCGTCATCGACGTTTTGCGTCGTTGCCTGGAAATCGGCCGCTTCTGGCAGCAGATAACCGATGTCTTGCAAGAAGGCCTTATAAGCCACAGCGTCGTGCGCCTGACCGGCACGGGATTGGTGCCAGCCGTCGATACGAGCCTGGAAATCATCGCGTTTGGCGAGTAGGGCTTTGTTCTTCGGCGCCAGGTCGTGGATGACCTTGTCGGCACCGGCCCAGAATTGGTCGGCGGTGAGGCCGGTTCCGGGAATGGCTTCGTTGTTCACGAAGTCGAACAGGACTTTGGCGACCTGCAGGCCACCGACTTGAACGTGTTCAGTCATTGCTTGCCTCACTCTGCTCAGCTATTTCGCTTTTCAGCTCTTCAAATTAACAATGAAGCCTCGGGCTATTTAAACCACAAACCCCTTCCACCAGTACATGCCATTTCGGGCGGCTGGGATGGAACCGATCAACGGCTTTGAGGCCTTGCTGATAGGGCTTTCAGGGCTGCGACCGCGCCTGTGGCAGACATCGATCCAACGTTATGTAGTGCGCGCTGCGGCATACTACATGATGAGTTGCGGTTGTGAAAATTAGACTAATTACGTCGTTCTGCGACCCCGTGACGCATTGCAGTCACGTCGGGGATGGGGATGTTCTCAAAAAAGTATGAGATTGTTCCAGTTAAATATAAGAAGTTGTACACGATTTGTTGTTCGCTTCAGATCGGTGGTGCTCCGGATCGCTGGCAAGCCAGCGCCTACAAGGTTTGCGCAAGACCCTGTAGGAGCTGGCTTGCCAGCGATGGCGTCCGACGATTCCACACAGAATTGCCCCTTGCCTATACTTCTTTTTCTATAACAAAAGAGGGCTGCGCCATGGACCACCTCGTACTTACAGTTTTCGCACCGGACAAGCCTGGGCAGGTCGAGCGCATCGCCCAATGCATTGCCGAGCACGGCGGCAATTGGCTGGAGAGCCGCATGTCACGCATGGCCGGGCAGTTTGCCGGGATTCTTCGGGTGGGCGTGCCGGCTGAGGCCTACGACGAATTGGTCGATGCCTTACAAGCGTTGTCCGCCCACGGCATTCGTGTGCTGATCGCTGAAAGCGGCATCGAGCAATCCTGCACCTGGAAACCGATTGCCATGGAATTGGTCGGCAATGATCGTCCGGGCATTGTGCGCGACATCACGCGTCTGTTGAGTGAGCAGGGGGTCAATCTGGAACGACTGGTGACGGAAGTGCGTCCGGCGCCGATGAGCAGCGAGCCGTTGTTCCACGCCGAAGCGATTCTCGCCGTGCCGCTGACCCTCTCGCTCGACGTGCTGCAGTCGCGCCTGGAAACCCTGGCGGACGATTTGATGGTGGAATTGGTGTTGCGCAGTGACCCCTGACAGGGTTATCCAAGTTATACGTGCACCTGCCTGTGGATAACCTGTAGAGACAGCCCGCCAGCCCACGCCGGCCGGGCTTCTTCAAGATCTGATCAAAAAACCATCAGTTTCAACAAGTTGCGCACAAACGCCGGGGATCACGCTGTGGATAACCTTGGGAAGGATCGATGCAGGCCACGAGAGGCGTGGCCTGTAGAGGTTCGTACGATTTTTGATCAGCTGCGGCGGCGCAGACTTATCCACGCGTCGACGCTGTAAACCGCCAGACCCGCCCAGATAAAGATGAACGCGACCAGTGTGCTGGACGATAGGTGCTCGCCAAACAGCAGGACGGCTTGCAACAGCACCAATGTCGGTGCCAGGTACTGGAGAAATCCTAATGTCGTGTAGGGCAAATGCCGTGCGGCAGCGTTGAAACATACCAACGGCACCAGCGTTACCGGACCGGCGGCGACCAGCCACCAGGCTTGGGACGTAGTCCAGAACTCGGGCTGGGCGCTTAGGGCCGTCTGATTGAATAGCAGCCAGGCAATGGCAATCGGCACCAGCATCCAGGTCTCCACCACCAGACCCGGTAGCGCTTTGACCGGCGCTTGCTTGCGGATCAAACCGTAGAAACCGAACGTCAACGCCAGCACCAGCGACACCCACGGCAGACTGCCGACTTGCCATACCTGTTGCGCGACGCCAACTGCCGCCAGCCCCACTGCGATCCACTGCATGCGTCGCAAACGTTCGCCAAGGATCAACATTCCCAACAACACGTTCACCAGCGGGTTGATGTAGTAACCGAGACTGGCTTCGAGCATGCGCCCGTTGTTCACCGACCAGACATACGTCAGCCAGTTGGCCGCGATCAGCGTGCCGCTCAGGGCGAGGATCGCCAGCCGTTTCGGGTTGTCACGCAACTCGCGCCACCAGCCCGGATGCTTCCACACCATCAGCAGCAACGCGCCGAACAGTGCAGACCAGAGCACGCGGTGGATGATGATCTCCACGGCGGGCACCGCGGCGATGGCTTTGAAGTAGATGGGGAAAAGTCCCCAGATGATGTAGGCAGTGAGGCCCAGGATGTACCCGCGACGCGGGTTGGCAGCTTGCATGCAGAATCCTTGCTTAGGCAGCTAACAAAGTGGGGATTGTATAGATGTGTCAGGAGTTTTGTAGGAGCTGGCTTGCTGGCGATGGCATCACCGCTGTCATTCAGAGTGACCGCGTCGATGCCATCGCCGGCAAGCCGGCTCCTACAGGGGTCAGAAGAGCTTCAAGGGTTCTTCGTTGAGCGCCGCTAATTGCTCACGCAACGCCAACACTTGATCGCCCCAATACCGCTCCGTCCCGAACCACGGGAAACTGTGCGGGAACGCCGGGTCATCCCAACGGCGTGCCAGCCAGGCGCTGTAATGCATCAGGCGCAACGCGCGCAGCGGTTCGATCAGCGCCAATTCTCGCGGGTTGAAGTCGTGAAACTCGTTGTAGCCGTCCATCAATTCCGACAACTGCCCCAGACATTCCTGACGGTCACCGGCGAGCATCATCCAGATGTCCTGCACCGCCGGGCCCATGCGGCAGTCATCCAGGTCGACGATATGGAACATCTCGTCGCGGCACATCATGTTGCCGGGGTGGCAATCGCCGTGCATGCGGATGTTCTGGTGCGGCGTGACGTCGTAAACGTCTTCCACGCGCTTGAGCAGGTCGCGGGCCACGGACTCGTAGGCCGGCAGCAGGCTTTTCGGGATGAAGTTGCCTTCGAGCAAGGTGTTCAGCGAATCGTGACCAAAGTTCTTCACGCCCAAGGCTTCACGGTGTTCGAACGGTTTGGTCGCACCGACGGCATGCAGGCGCCCCAGCAATTGGCCGAGGCGATACAGCTGATCAAGATTGCCCGGCTCCGGCGCACGGCCGCCACGGCGGGGGAACAGGGTGAAACGGAAACCGTTGTGTTCGTGCAGGCTGGCGCCGTTGTGAATCATCGGCGCCACCACCGGCACGTCGCACTCGGCGAGTTCGAAGGTGAACTGGTGTTCTTCGAGAATCGCTTCGTTGGTCCAGCGCTGCGGGCGGTAGAACTTGGCGATCAGCGGTTCGGAGTCTTCGATGCCAACCTGATAGACGCGGTTTTCGTAGCTGTTGAGCGCCAGGATGCGCGCGTCGCTGAGAAAGCCGATGCTTTCAACGGCATCGAGCACGAGGTCGGGGGTGAGGGTTGCAAACGGGTGGGCCATGCTGACTCCTGCGCGCAGCAGGCTGCCGCGTCCGGCCAAGCATGGTAGCGCAGACGGGCTTACTTTAGTGTTAAGGCTTGAGATGAGTGGTGTTGCCATCGCTAGCAGGCTAGCTCCCACACTGGATCTGCGACACTCCGCAAGTCCCCTGTGGGAGCTGGCTTGCCGGCGATGAGGGCCTATCAGGCGCCGACGATCCCGCCATCCTCACGGGAAATCGCCATCACCGAAGACCGTGGCTTGCCATCCGGCAAATGCTCAGGGAACGTCGAACCACCGTTTTCCCCCGGATGCTGAATCCCGACAAACAGGGTCTTCTGATCCGGCGAGAAGCTGATCCCTGTCACCTCGCAACCAATCGGCCCGACCATGAACCGACGAATCTCCCCGGTCACCGGGTCGGCGCAGAGCATTTGGTTGTTGCCCATACCGGCAAAATCACCGGCATTGCTCGAATCGCCATCGGTGAGAATCCACAAGCGCCCAGCCTTGTCGAAACCCAGACCATCCGGGCTGTTGAACATGTTCTGTGGCGTGATGTTCGACGAACCGCCCTTCGGCGTGCCGGCGTGGACACCCGGGTTGCCGGCGACCACAAACAGATCCCAGGCAAAGCTTTTCGAACTGTGATCATCACGGTCGGTGCGCCAGCGCAGAATCTGCCCGTACACGTTCTTCTCGCGCGGGTTGGGCCCGCCTACCGGTTGACCGTCTTCACCGCGCTTGGCGTTGTTGGTCAGTGTGCAATAGACCTGGCCATCCATGGGGCTGACGACGATCCATTCCGGACGGTCCATGCGCGTGGCTTTCACCACCGTGGCCGCGAGGCGCGCATGAATCAGCACTTCGGCCTGATCGGCAAAACCGCTGCTGGCGTCGATGCCGTTTTTGCCGTGGGTCAGCTCGATCCACTCGCCCTGGCCTTTCGGGTGATCGGCATTGCCGTCGCCCGCGTCGAAACGCGCCACGTACAAGGTGCCGTGGTCGAGCAAGTCGCGATTGGCTTTCGGGTTCTTGTGGTTGATTTTGTCGCGGCTGACGAATTTGTAGATGAATTCACCGCGCTCGTCGTCGCCCATGTACACCACGGCGTGGCCGTCATGGGTTTCGGCCAGGGCCGCGTTTTCATGTTTGAAACGGCCCAGCGCGGTGCGCTTGGCCGGGGTCGATTGCGGATCGAACGGGTCGATTTCCACCACCCAGCCATGACGGTTGAGCTCGTTGGGGTTTTTCGCCAGGTCGAAGCGCTCGTCGTGTTGATGCCAGTTGATCTCTTTACTGGTCGCCACCGCGCCGTAGCGTTTTTGCGCGGCGTCGAATTTCTGCTCGGCATTGCTGCTGCCGAAGCAATCGGTGAAGTTTTCTTCGCAGGTCAGATAAGTGCCCCACGGCGTCTTGCCGTTGGCGCAGTTCTGGAAGGTGCCGAGCACGTTTTTGCCGTGCGGGTCGGCGCTGGTTTTCACCAGTGCGTGGCCGGCGGCCGGACCGCTCAGGCTGATCGGTGCATTGCCGTGAATGCGCCGGTTGTAGCGCGAGCCCTGGACGAATTGCCAATGGCCGTTCTTGCGCTGCACTTCGATCACCGACACGCCTTCGCAGGCCAGCGCCTTGCGCACTTCTTCGGACGATTGCGGCATACCACCGTGCGGGTAGAGGTAGCGGTAGTTGGTGTATTCGTTGTTGATCGCCATCAGCGCCCGGTCTTTCTCACCGGGAAACTCGAACAGGCTCATGCCGTCGTTGTTGTCGCCGAACTGGACTTCCTGCTGCTCAGCGCTGCCGTTGCCGCTCGGGTCGAATGCCGGGCCGTTCTTTTGCAGTGGCTGGCCCCAACTGATCAGCACCGAAGACTTGTAGCCCGCTGGCAGGGTGATGGCGTCGCTGGTGGCGGCGGGGATGCTGTCAAAGCCCAAGAGTTTGCTGGTGCCGGCGCTGACACTCGCGGCGAGCACACTGCGGCTGAGCAGATTACCGCCGAGGAACATCGCAGCACCGCACAGGGCGCCCGCGCTGATGAAGCCGCGACGGCTGAGGCCGACCATGTTCTCGAGGTCGGTGTTTTGATTGTCTTCTAATAGGCTCACATCAGGCTCCCTGCGGGTTTTTGCAGTCACCTTAAAGCGCGTTAATGACGCTTATGTTTCAGAGCGGCGTACCGAGCAAGACGTTGGACGGCGAAAACTGCACTCGCACCGGTTTGTCGACGGCGAGGCGCTGGATTCCCAGGTGCAGCGGCTCGGCCAGCGCGCACAGCGTCTGGCCATTGGGCAGGCCAATGCGCACTTCACTGGGGCCATCTTCGGCGTCGAGGATTTCTTCGATGATGCCAGTCAGGTCATTGTGTCCGGGGGTTGCAGGGACTTCGATGGCCAGCAGGTCGAGCCAACCGGCCTTGATCAGGGCGACGACTTCGGTGCCGGTTTCCAGCTCCAGGCGCAGTGTGCTGTCGTGAGTGATCTGCGCAACGAGGATCAAGCCTTCAGCCAATTCCAGGCGGATCAGGTCGTTGCGTCCCTGAACTTCGATTTCCATGACCTTGCCGTGCAATTGATTGCGTGCGCTGGTTCTGAGCATCAGGCGGCCGAGCAGATCGAGGTCGCTGGCGTCTTCGGCGGCTTCCAGAACCTGAGCCTGCAACATCTGCAGCTTTTGATACAGGCGCAACACGCGCTCGCCCTCGCTGGACAGCTTGGCGCCCCCGCCGCCCTTGCCGCCGACACTGCGCTCCACCAGTGGTTTCTGCGCAAGGTTGTTCAGCTCGTCGATGGCGTCCCATGCCGCTTTGTAGCTCAGGCCCGCACTTTTCGCGGCGCGGGTGATCGAGCCCTGCTCGGCAATGTGTTGCAACAAGGCAATGCGCTGCGGGCGCCGGACAATGTGCTGGGACAACAACGTAGGCAAGGACATGGCGAGGCGCTTTGGGCTGGGATGATGCAAAGGAAGTTGGCGGCTGCAAGCCCGGGAGTCAAGTCAGGCCAAACACTTGTGGGAGCGAGCAGGCTCACTTCCACAGGTTTTGTGTCATCAGGTCAAACCGCGTCGCCGGGTTTTGGTGTGCGCGCGAGGCAGTAGATGTCGATTCGCGCGGCGCCGGCGTTCATTAGCAGACGGGCCAGTGCCTGGGCCGTGGCGCCGGTGGTCAACACGTCGTCCACCAGCGCCAGGTGGCGACCTTTGATCGGCGCACCCGGTGTCAGTGCGAATGCGTTGAGCAGGTTTTTTTTACGGGCGTCGGCCTTGAGCTCTTGTTGCGCGCTGGTGTCTTGAACCCTCTTTAGCAGCGTTTCATCGCATGGAATATTCAGACTGGCGCTGAGCCAGCGGGCCAGCATCGACGCCTGGTTGAACCCCCGTTGGCGCAGACGTTTAGCGGCGAGCGGAACGGGGACCAGCGCATCTGGCCGTTGCAACGCTTCATCGAAGTGATGTTGCAGGGATTGCGCAAGAAGTTCGGCGAGTAGGCGACCAAACGGCCACTTCGCGTTGTGCTTGAACCGGGTGATCAGGCTGTCGACCGGAAAACCGTAGGTCCACGGCGCGATCACCTGTTCGAAGGGCGGCGGTTGCTGCAAGCATTGACCGCACGTCATGCCCGCTGCGGGTAACGGCAGGGCGCAGGTCTGGCAGTGATCGCCGAGCCAGGGCAGTTCGGTTTCGCAGGCCATGCAGATCGGCGTGGCGTCTTCGGCCGTCTCGCCGCAGAGCAAGCAGAGTTGTTTGTTTTTTAACCAGATGTAAACCGGCTTCTCGTATCGTGGTTGACAGCGCATCGCTCTTCCTTAAATATGCCGAACATCCGTGTCGCGTCTGTGGGTATTCCGTCCCCGACCGCTTGCCCAGCATAAAACAAAGGAAACGCCCATGAGCGCCAGCACCTCTGCAACCCTGCGTCATGACTGGTCTTTGGCCGAAGTCAAAGCACTCTTCGTTCAGCCATTCAATGACCTGCTGTTCCAGGCGCAGACCGTGCACCGCGCGCATTTCGACGCCAACCGCGTCCAGGTTTCCACGCTGCTGTCGATCAAGACCGGGGCCTGCCCGGAAGATTGCAAATATTGTCCGCAGTCCGGTCACTACAACACCGGCCTGGAAAAAGAAAAACTGATGGAAGTGCAGAAGGTCCTCGAAGAGGCTGCACGCGCCAAGGCCATCGGCTCGACCCGTTTCTGCATGGGCGCGGCGTGGAAACACCCGTCGGCCAAAGACATGCCGTACGTGCTGGAGATGGTCAAGGGCGTAAAAGCCATGGGCCTGGAAACCTGCATGACCCTCGGGCGTCTCGATCAGGATCAGACCGAAGCGCTGGCCAAGGCCGGCCTCGACTACTACAACCACAACCTCGATACCTCGCCGGATTTCTACACCAGCATCATCACCACCCGCACTTACAGCGAGCGCCTGCAAACCCTGGCCTACGTTCGTGATTCCGGGATGAAGATCTGCTCCGGCGGCATTCTCGGCATGGGCGAAACCCTCGACGACCGCGCCAACCTGCTGATCCAGCTGGCCAACCTGCCGGAGCACCCGGAGTCGGTGCCGATCAACATGCTGGTGAAAGTCGCCGGTACGCCGTTGGAAAATGCCGAAGACATCGACCCGTTCGACTTCATCCGCATGCTCGCCGTCGCGCGCATCCTGATGCCGCAATCCCACGTGCGCCTGTCCGCCGGCCGCGAAGCGATGAACGAGCAGATGCAGGCCCTGGCGTTCTTCGCTGGTGCGAACTCGATTTTCTACGGCGAAAAACTGCTGACCACTGCCAACCCGCAGGCCGACAAGGACATGCAACTGTTCTCGCGCCTCGGCATCTTGCCGGAAGCACGCGAAGAGCATGCTGATGAAGTGCACCAGGCAGCCATCGAACAGGCGCTGGTGGAGCAGAAGAGCAGCGAGCAGTTTTATAACGCGGCTGTCTGAAGCCTCCGCCGATTCCTCTGATTGGAATGCAAAACCTTGTGGGAGCGGGCTTGCCCGCGATAGCGATTTTTCAGTCGACATCTATGTTGAATGTGACGCCGTCATCGCGGGCAAGTCCGCTCCCACAGGTTTTGTGATACTGCTTTTTAATTCCTGAACCGCGAGGCCTGCATGTCTTTCGATCTCGCCGCACGCCTTGCTGCCCGTCGTGCCGAAAATCTCTATCGCCAGCGTCCATTGCTCGAAAGCCCTCAGGGCCCGGAAGTGGTGGTCGATGGCCAGCCGTTGCTGGCGTTCTGTAACAACGATTACCTGGGCCTGGCCAATCACCCGCAAGTGATTGAAGCCTGGCGCGCCGGGGCGTCTCGATGGGGTGTCGGCGGCGGGGCTTCGCACTTGGTCATCGGCCACAGCACGCCACATCATGAGCTGGAAGAAGCGTTGGCGGACCTGACTGGCCGCCCGCGCGCGTTGCTGTTCACCACCGGTTACATGGCCAATCTCGGTGCGGTTACTGCGCTGGTCGGGCAGGGCGATACGGTGCTGGAGGACCGGCTCAACCACGCTTCGTTGCTCGATGCCGGCCTGCTGTCCGGCGCGCGTTTCAATCGTTATCTGCACAACGATGCGGCGAGCCTGGCCAATCGTCTCGAGAAAGCTACCGGCAATACGCTGGTGGTCACCGACGGCGTGTTCAGCATGGATGGCGACATTGCCGACCTGCCGGCGCTGGCCCGGGAAGCCAAGGCCAAAGGCGCGTGGTTGATGGTCGACGACGCGCACGGTTTCGGTCCGTTGGGTGCCAACGGCGGCGGGATCGTCGAGCATTTCGGCTTGAGCCAGGAAGACGTGCCGGTGCTGGTCGGCACTCTCGGCAAGGCATTCGGAACGGCGGGCGCGTTTGTCGCCGGCAGCGAAGAGCTGATCGAGAGCCTGATCCAGTTCGCCCGTCCGTACATTTACACCACCAGCCAACCGCCGGCCCTGGCCTGCGCGACGCTGAAAAGTCTGGAATTGCTGCGCAGCGAGCATTGGCGACGTGAACATCTGAACATCCTGATCCGCCAGTTCCGCCAGGGCGCCGAGCAGATCGGCCTGGCGTTGATGGACAGCTTCACCCCGATTCAACCGATCATGATTGGCGATGCCGGGCGTGCGGTGCGGCTGTCGCAGATGCTGCGCGAACGCGGTCTGATGGTCACTGCGATTCGTCCGCCGACCGTGCCCGCCGGTAGCGCCCGTCTGCGTGTGACCCTGACCGCTGCCCACAGCGAGGCGCAGGTGCAGCTATTGTTAAATGGACTGGCCGATTGTTTTCAACAACTGGGACCGGAGCCAAGCCATGCGTGATCGTCTGATTCTGCTGCCCGGCTGGGGTCTCGGGATTTCTCCGCTGGAGCCCTTGGCGGCTGCATTGCAAGGGCTGGATGAACACCTGCGCGTCGAGATCGAGCCGTTGCCGGAGCTGGAATCCAGCGACCTTGAAGAATGGCTCGAAGAGCTGGACTCGACCGTGCCTCAGGATGCGTGGCTTGGCGGTTGGTCGCTCGGCGGCATGCTCGCCGCCGAGTTGGCAGCCCGTCGCGGGGATCGTTGCTGCGGTTTGCTGACCCTGGCGAGCAATCCTTCCTTTGTTGCCCGCGACCAGTGGCCGAGCGCGATGCCCGGCGAGACCTTTGACGCATTTCTGGCAGGCTGCAACGCCGATCCGCGCCTGACAGTGAAGCGCTTTTCGCTGCTTTGCGCGCAAGGCGCCGAAGACCCGCGCGGGCTGTCGCGGCTGCTGCTCGGCGGTGCGCCAAACGCCTCTGCTGCGGTGTTGATGAACGGTCTGGAGTTGCTTGCACAACTGGATACCCGTCAGGCGTTGCAGGCCTTTCGCGGCCCGCAATTGCACCTGTTCGCCGGCCTTGACGGACTGGTTCCGGCCGAAGCGGCAGGGGACTTGCTGGCGTTGCTGCCGGACGTTGAAATCGGTCTGATCGAACAGGCCAGCCACGCGTTTCTTCTGGAAGACCCCCACGGTGTGGCGGGGGCGATCCAGGCCTTTTTGCATGAGTTCGGTGATGACTGATTTATCTCTTCCCAACCTGCCCGGCGGTCTGCCGGACAAGCGCCAGGTGGCGGCGTCCTTTTCCCGTGCAGCGGCCAGCTACGACAGCGTCGCCGAATTGCAGCGTGACGTCGGCAGTCAGTTGTTGAGCCGTTTGCCGAGCGATTTCGTCCCGGTTCGATGGTTGGATCTTGGGTGTGGCACCGGGCATTTCAGTCGCGTGCTGGGCGAGCGTTTTCCGGCCGGTCACGGCGTGGCGCTGGACATTGCCGAAGGCATGCTCGATCACGCGCGTCCATTGGGTGGCGCCACGCACTTCATCGCCGGGGATGCGGAGCGGCTGCCATTGCAGGATTCGACCTGTGATTTGATCTTCTCCAGCCTGGCGGTGCAATGGTGCGCCGACTTCGCGTCGGTGCTCAGCGAAGCCTATCGCGTGCTGAAACCTGGCGGAAAATTTGCGTTTGCTAGTCTGTGCGTGGGCACGTTGTTTGAGCTGCGAGACAGTTGGCGTCAGGTCGATGGCATGGTGCACGTCAACCGCTTCCGCGAGTTTGGGGTTTATCAACATCTGTGCGCGGCCAGTGGTCTGCAGGTCGTGAGCCTGCAAACCCGTCCTCACGTACTGCATTACCCGGACGTGCGCAGCCTGACCCATGAACTCAAGGCGCTGGGCGCGCACAATCTGAACCCCGGTCGGCCGGGTGGTTTGACGGGCAGGGCGCGGATCCTCGGCCTGGTCGAGGCGTATGAACAGTTTCGTCAGGCCCAAGGCCTGCCGGCGACTTATCAAGTGGTGTATGCCGTTTTGGAGAAACCCTTATGAGCGCAGCGTATTTCATCACCGGGACTGACACCGATGTCGGCAAGACCACCGTGGCGGCGGGGTTGCTGCATGCCGCGCGGTTGGCCGGGCTGAGTACGGCGGCGGGCAAACCGGTGGCTTCCGGTTGCGACGTGACGCCCAAGGGCTTGCGCAACGCCGATGCGTTGGCGCTGTTGGCGGAGTGTTCGGTGCCGCTGACGTATGCACAGGTCAACCCGGTGGCTTTCGAGCCGGCCATCGCTCCGCATCTGGCGGCACGCGAGGCAGGCGTGGCGTTGACCGTGCAATCGTTGCTGGTGCCCATGCAGGAGATTCTGCAGATGCAGGCAGATTTCACTCTGATCGAAGGCGCCGGCGGCTGGCGCGTGCCGCTGGCGGATCAGGACAACCTGTCGGACCTGGCCATGGCGCTGGATCTGCCGGTGATTCTGGTGGTCGGTGTGCGGTTGGGCTGCATCAACCATGCACTGCTGACGGCCGAGGCGATTGCACAGGACGGTTTGCAACTGGCGGGTTGGGTGGCCAACATCATCGATGCCAAGACTTCACGCCTGGAAGAAAACCTCGCCACGCTGGCCGAGCGGATCCCCGCGCCGTGCCTGGGGCGCGTGCCGAAGCTCAAGGTAGTGACCGCTGAGGCGGTGGCGGAGTATCTTCAACTGGATTTGCTGGACTGAAGTTGCACGCGCTGGTTTTAACTATGACAAGGCACTGTGCCATTAGTGTTTTTGTCGGGCCTTTTGCGGGCGGGTCTGGTTCAATGGCGACTGTTGATCCTATATAGGACGAGTTCTCCCATGGAAATCTCAGGAAGTAGCGCTTTTTATGCCGGTCTGAGCACTATTCAGACAGGGCAGAACCGTGTCGATCAGGCCTCGGGCCAGATCGCCAACAATATGGTCGAGCGTTCGGTGACCAGCCAGTCCTCCGATGCCCAGGTCAATCGCCTGCGTTCGGTTGATCGCAGCCAGCAGTCAGACCTCGCCAGCAACATGGTCGAGATGGCTCAGGGCAAGTTTCAGGTTGAGGCCGGTGTCAAAGTTGCCAAAGCTTCCGATGAAATGCTCGGTACGCTGATCGACACCTTCGCCTGATCACCCGCTGAACCCGACCGCCAACGCCGCGACCCTTCGCGGCGTTTTTGTGCGTAAGTCCTTCTCCCTTAACTAAACTTTCTGAAACGGCGTGTTGCTCGGGCAGCAGCGTTGCGTCTTCTCGTTTCTGGCATTCGAGACGTGTGATGACGAACGGCAAAAGATCGGCGCTTGACAAGATTTAGGCGTAAACGTATGTTTCAAACAACTGTTTGACCGTCACAACAAATCAACGCGGTCGTTCATTCCCGGTTACATCAGCAGAGGTTTATCGCTATGCCTGACTACAAGGCCCCCTTGCGTGATATTCGCTTCGTTCGTGACGAACTGCTCGGCTACGAAGCGCACTATCAGAGCCTTCCGGCTTGCTCGGACGCAACTCCGGACATGGTTGACGCCATTCTCGAAGAAGGCGCCAAGTTTTGTGAGCAGGTGCTGGCTCCGCTGAACCGCGTGGGTGACACCGAAGGTTGCACCTGGAGCGAGTCCGGCGTTAAAACCCCGACCGGTTTCAAAGAAGCCTACAAGCAATTCGTCGAAGGCGGCTGGCCAAGCCTGGCTCACGACGTGGAACACGGCGGCCAAGGCCTGCCGGAGTCCCTGGGTCTGGCCGTCAGCGAAATGGTCGGCGAAGCCAACTGGTCGTGGGGCATGTACCCAGGCCTGTCGCACGGTGCGATGAACACCATCTCCGAGCACGGCACGCCTGAGCAACAACACGCCTACCTGACCAAACTGGTGTCTGGCGAATGGACCGGCACCATGTGCCTGACCGAGCCACACTGCGGCACCGACCTGGGCATGCTGCGCACCAAGGCCGAACCTCAGGCCGACGGTTCCTACAAAGTCTCCGGCACCAAGATTTTCATCTCGGCCGGTGAACACGACATGGCCGACAACATCGTCCACATCGTGCTGGCACGTCTGCCGGATGCACCGGCTGGCACCAAAGGCATCTCGCTGTTTATCGTTCCGAAGTTCATGCCGAACGAAGACGGTTCGATCGGCGAGCGCAACGCGGTGACCTGTGGTTCCCTGGAACACAAAATGGGCATCCACGGTAACGCGACCTGCGTGATGAACTTCGACGCGGCCACCGGTTTCCTGATCGGCCCGGCGAACAAAGGCCTGAACTGCATGTTCACCTTCATGAACACCGCTCGCCTGGGCACAGCGCTGCAAGGTCTGGCCCACGCCGAAATCGGCTTCCAGGGCGGCCTGAAATACGCTCGCGATCGTCTGCAAATGCGCTCGCTGACTGGCCCGAAAGCGCCGGAAAAAGCCGCTGACCCGATCATCGTGCACCCTGACGTGCGCCGCATGCTGTTGACCATGAAAGCGTTCGCCGAAGGCAACCGCGCAATGGTTTACTTCACCGCCAAGCAAGTCGACATCGTCAAGTACGGCGTGGACGAAGAAGAGAAGAAGAAAGCCGACGCGCTGCTGGCGTTCATGACGCCAATCGCCAAAGCCTTCATGACCGAAGTCGGTTTCGAATCCGCCAACCACGGCGTGCAAATCTACGGTGGCCACGGCTTTATCGCTGAGTGGGGCATGGAGCAGAACGTTCGCGACAGCCGCATTTCGATGCTGTACGAAGGCACCACCGGTATCCAGGCACTCGACCTGCTGGGCCGCAAAGTGCTGATGACTCAAGGCGAGGCCCTGAAAGGCTTCACCAAGATCGTCCACAAGTTCTGCCAGACCAACGAAGGCAACGAAGCCGTCAAAGAGTTCGTCGAGCCATTGGCTGCGCTGAACAAAGAGTGGGGCGAGCTGACCATGAAGGTCGGTATGGCTGCCATGAAGGATCGCGAAGAAGTTGGCGCGGCCTCCGTGGACTACCTGATGTACTCCGGTTACGCCTGCCTGGCCTACTTCTGGGCTGACATGGCGCGTCTGGCTGCTGAAAAACTGGCTGCCGGTACCACCGAAACAGCGTTCTACACCGCCAAGCTGCAGACCGCGCGCTTCTACTTCCAGCGCATCCTGCCACGTACCCGCACTCACGTAGTGACCATGCTGTCGGGCGCCAACAACCTGATGGACATGAAAGAAGAAGACTTCGCACTGGGTTACTAAGCCTTAGCGCAGTTCTAAAAAAACCGCCGCTCTTTTGGGAGCGGCGGTTTTTTTGCTTCTTCCTGACTGCTCAGACGTTACCTACCAAGGGGTCGGGTCCAGAGGGCCGACGCCGGTCGGAGTGCCTGCGCCTTCTCCGTTACGCAGGAACGGCAGGTGCCAGAAGTCGTTCGGGACCACCGGATCGCCAGGCTTGACGCCTTCCGGAAAGATGAACTCAAACACTGGCGCCACGTACTGCCCGGCGATCAGACCGTTGGCCACCGTCAACCGGCCGGCATTTTGAATGCAACTGTCCACGGCGGTCTGGGAAGCGGTCAGCTGTGGAACACAAAGTGACCGCGCAACAACGCGCAAGGTGCGGGTCGGCTGGCTGAGAAGCCCGGTCGGTGCCTTGGTCGCGCGAATCCTCGCGCGTTGTGGTTGAGGGCCGATGTTCTGGCTCGTGATGCCACCCGAGACACCAAAGCAACTGGCTGGAAGGGACTGTGCAGGGTTGCATTCACCTGTCATCTCATAAGGCGTAACCCAGCGATTGGTTTGTATGCCCGTCGAAGGATTGACATCTATCAGATAGATATCGACGGGTGTTTTCACGTCGGTTGTCGATGCTTCCAGGAAAATCCGGTCCTGCGTCTCCTGCGCTACGCCGTTGATGGCCGTTGCGGCGGGGTCGGCGGTACCGATACCGAATTCCCCGATGGCCAGATAGCTGGGTTGCGTACCGGGCTGGGTGTAGATCCCGATGTTGGCCTCGATCGTGTGAGCAGAGATAAAGTCCGGAGTACCCGCTGTGGCCGATTTGAATAGCGTACCCGCGTAGCTGATGAAGTCGCCGACTTCGAACGGTGCCTGTTGCATAGGGTCGGGGTCGGTCGCTGTGCGCGAAGCATCGCTGAAGCGCTTCATGACGAACTGACTGCAATAAACCTGGCCCAGAACCGGAGGGGACAGCTCTCCGCTGGCCGGAGGTACCACCCCCGCCTGGCTGAAGTTGCGGCAGTTGTTTGTGGTGGTCGGGGTCACGACTTTTGGCCGGTTTTTCTGAGGGCAGAGAGCATCGTCCCCGGAAATTGTGCGCGGCACGCACATCGGGTAGCCGGTGGCAGCGTGGATAGTCGGGTTGGCGTCATCCACGGAGAACCGGGGGTCGGGGCTTTGAGCACGACCAAAGCGACCGCTTGGGTCGTTGATCTGGATGATCGTCGGTTGCAGAGGCGTGCCGCTATCAACTTCGAGGTTGCCGTTGGTGTAGTCGATCCGGGTGATGTAGCCGCTGCCGGCATTCGCCGCTTGCTGCGAGACAAAGATCAGCCCGGCCATTTGCTTGTTGGAGACGGTATTGCCCACCACATGGATCTCGAACGAGGGGTATGAAGTCGGTCCTTTGTTGAGCGCAAGCGACCCACCCCTGACAAAATCCGCCCAGGTCAGGGTATTGGCCGGCATTTGCAAAATCGTATTGCACGGGACGGTAATCGTGACGCCGTTTAGTTGGACGGTCCCGCCAAACCGACCAGGATCGGTGGTGCCGGGGCAGTTCGCATTGGTGGGGTCCAAGGTCATGCTCTGGATGAAACCCGTGACGTCAAAGCCATGAATCGCTTCCGGATTGGTGAACACCGGATTAGGCAACGTGGGGGTCGAGAACGGCGAGGGTACGCCCTTGACGGGCTTGGCCGTCGCGCCGCCTTGGGCAAGTGCATGACCTGCCCCTCCAATGGCGAGCGCGACGGCGACAGCGCCAGCCAGCAGCGCGTGGTGACCTGAGGTGCCGTTGAGTCGCTTGAGGAACGGCGCTAATGCCAGCGCTTTTGCGTGTAGGGATAAGCTCATGGTTCTCTCCACAATCTTGCGGGACCTGTTGCCGGCCAATCGACTCGCAGACCTGCCAATGCGCTGAATCCCGCGCAGTGAAGACGGAAAGGCGTGTGCGTCGAGTTGGAGCTCGATCCAGAGGGCAAGTGTCTGAGCATGGTTACGACATACCTGACACTCAGCCTTCAGATGCATTCAATCGGCGATGCGTTGGCCGGTTCCGGACACAATCGCGAGAGACATTCCTTGAGCCTGGAACGTGCAAAGCAGTAGTCGTGCCGAATTGGCACCAACGGTCGTTAGCCAGCAATAAATGCGCACTGCGCTGGTGTTGTGGTATTCCACGAAACGATATCTATATGAATGGCACCGAAGTAGGGGGGGATAGGCGCCCATGTTTGGGAGTACTGAACTAATCTCCCCTCGGGCAGTTATAAATAGGTAATTGAGAAACGTTGTCTATAGATACGCTTAATATCAGGCGGATGGCAAGTGGAAAATAGAGAGGTCTATGAGGTAAATTGTTTTTTGCGCTCATATAAAAATAAAAACAATAGCTCGCGCAATGCAACTAGCGCACGAGTATTGTTTTTTTGATTGGTGATGATTAGTTCAACCAGTTGTCGGATCTCTAAAATAGGGAAGACAGTTCTGGTTGTCTTGCGAGTTATGAATTAGCAATTACTTTGCCAATATTTGTTTTTCTGAATAATCTTCTTAACACGTTGTAATGTATTGATATTTTATCGCTGATCAATTGTGGTTGGGGAATGGCACCCAAGAATGGGGGGGAAGTTCACCGCAATTGAGTGGGTGTTTGTAGTTGCCATTGATGGGCTTCCCGACCGATGGCTACTAGCTGAGGCGTTGGTCAGTCGAGATAAAAAATATTAAATTTTGCTGTTGAGATTTTTTGTTACAGCTAGAGTTGAGTTAAGCGCACCTCACGGTGCGACAAAAACAACGTTTTAATTAAGCCTGAGCCAAGAGAGTATTTTTCCAGTTAGGCCTCGTTTCGCAACGGCCAACTTCTAGTTGGTGCGTTTACTCGTGCGAGCGGCAATATCCCTGGTGATGAGTTCCTCTCGTAACAGGATAATCCCGGAGCCTGGCTACTCCGTACTGAATCGAGAATGCCATCATGATGAAGTCCTTGAGCATCCTTCGTCTTATCCGCTGGGCCTACTCGATCGCGGGTGGCCTGATCGCTGTCAGTCTGGCTTGCGAGAGCGCTATCGCTGCTTCCCCGCCAGAGGTTGTCACGCCCGTGGCAGACGTCCCCAGCTTGCAGTCGTTACACGGCATGACGCCACCCGACCCCTCGGGAAGCGAAGGCGGGCGCAAAGTCGACCTGATGACTGACTACGTCCTCAATCGCTCAGCGGCGATCCTGTTGGGCAAGGCGCTGTTCTGGGACATGGAGATCGGCAGCGATGGCTCGACCGCTTGCGCGTCCTGCCACTTTCACGCGGGTGTCGATCACCGGATCACCAACCAGATCAACCCTGGCCAGGCAAACACCAATGCCAACGTCGCCTCGATCTTTAACAAACCGTTTGTCGCCTCCGACATTCCGGGCGACGTCGCTTCCTACTTGACCAAGTCTGGCGGTAAGGGCGGTCCGAACTACACGCTGAAGAAAACCGACTTCCCGACCCACGTGCTGGCCGATCCACTGGATCGCAATTCGCCGATCCTCTATTCCACCGACGATGTGATCGGCTCCCAAGGCGTGTTCGACGCCAACTTCGTCAAGCCGCACCAAGCGCGTTTCGACAAGTGCACGGCGCAGCCAGACGGCATATTCCAGGTAGGCGGCATCAATGTCCGTCGCAGCACCGGGCGTAACGCGCCGACGGTAATCAACGCCGCGTTCAACGTGCGTAATTTCTGGGATGGTCGGGCGAACAATGTGTTCAATGGTTTCTCGCCTTTTGGCAACCGCGACCCCGATGCCGGGATTTTCGTCACCGGTGATCGCGGTGGCGTGGCGACCAAGGTGCGACTGGCGCTCAAGGATGCCTCGGCAGCTTCGCAGGCCGTGGGGCCTCCTGGCAGTCCGGTGGAAATGTCCTGCGGCGGGCGTACGTTTGCGGACATTGGCCGGCGCATGCTCGACACGCTGATGCTCAAGCAGCAACGGATTTCCTCGACCGATTCGGTGCTGGCCTCCGTTTCCGGTGCGCGCAGGCCGACTTACCGTGAACTGATCAAGGCTGCGTTCCAGCCACGTTTGTGGAATGCCACGCAGCAAGTGCTGCTGGGCGATGCGCCGTACACCCAGATGGAGGCCAATTTCCCGCTGTTCTTCGGCTTGGCGATCCAGATGTACGAATCCACCCTGATCTCGGATAAGGCTCCGCTGGACGCTTACTTGCAGGGCGATCATTCGGCCATGAATGCCCAGCAGGTCGAGGGCATGAATCTTTTCCTCGGCAAGGGCAAGTGTGTCAGTTGCCATGGTGGCGCGGAGTTGACCAACGCTGGCAGTCGCTTGCTGTTCCATCCACGGGAGCGCATCGAACGGATGGTCATGGCCGACAACCTGACCACGCTATACGACAACGGTTTCTACAACACCGGTGTGCGCCCGACCTCGGAAGACCTGGCGCTCGGCGGCACGGATGCATGGGGTAATCCGCTGGCGTTCACTCGCGAATACAACACGCAGATCCAGGGCGGTAAAGTGCCTGATTCGCTGGACGTCGATGTCTGCACCTTCGAAGCACCGTTGAGCTCGGCATTGCCTTGCGATGCGACGCTCAAACCCAATCCCGGCTTCCGCGATGCCGTCGACGGTGCCTTCAAGACGCCGACGCTGCGCAACATCGCGTTGACCGGGCCGTATTTCCACAATGGTAGCCGGGCGACGCTCAAACAGGTCATGGAGTTCTACAACCGCGGCGGTGACCGGCGTGGCTCGGAAGCGAACAACACCAGTGGCTTTGACCATTCCAGTGTGAACCAGCACAACACCTCGAACCTTGATCCGGATATGACGTCGCTGAACCTGACGCCCGACGAAGTCGATGCCCTGGTCAAATTCATGGAGGTCGGCCTGACTGACCCGCGCGTGGCGTGGGAGCAAGCGCCATTCGATCATCCGTCGCTGGTGATTCCGCAGGGGCATGTGGGTGATGAAAACGCGGTGACGCCAAAACCGGTCAGTCCGAAGATAACCACACGGCAGGGCATGGACGCGGTGGTAACGCTCAAGCCCGTTGGCGCAGAAGGTCGCGGTGTCGCAGAGGGGCCATTGCAGCCGTTTTTTAACGACCTTTGAGGGGGGCTCAAACGTGCATTGCTGGCTGCCGGAAGGTAGTCAGTAATGCGGCGTCAAAAAAACCTTATCAAAACACTCAGAAAATCCGAGGTCCTGCCGTTAAAGTAGTGGGCACAATGCCATCTATAGACATGACGGGTCGGAGCTTTACCCTTGCCGCGTTCTTCCGCTGTACGTTTCAGTCATTTCCTACCGTCACTTCTGCTTTTGCTTGCGGGGCTGGCGGCTGCTTACGTCAAGGACCTGAACGTCTTCTTCACTTCGCTGTTCAACGTGCTGCCGACGTTGGTGCTGTTGCTCGGCGGCGCTTATTGCGCGGTTTACCGACGTCAGCGTGAACTGTTTCTGATGGTCACGGTGTACATCGCCTACTACCTGCTCGACACCCAGACCGACTATTACCGCGACAACGGCAGAGTGCGTGAAGATGCCGCCGTGGTCTTTCACCTGTGCTGTCTGTTGTTGCCGCTGATGTTTGGCGTATTCGCGGCGTGGCAGGAACGCACCCATCTGTTCCAGGACATGGTCGCGCGTTTCGCGGTATTGCTGGCCGTCGGCAGCGTGGCATTAGGCCTGGAGCAAAGTTACCCACAGGCGCTGTTGATGTGGCTGTCGGAAATCCGCTGGCCAGCCCTGCATGGCGCGTGGATGAGCCTGATTCAGCTGTCCTACCCGGTGTTTATCGCTTCGTTCGTGCTACTGAGCTGGCAATACTGGCGTAACCCGAGACCCTTGCATGCCGCCCAACTGGTGGGTTTGCTCGGGTTGTTCTGGGCGTTGCCGAAGACTTTCATCCTGCCGTTCACCCTGAACATCATGTGCAGTCAGGTGATGTTGATGATTGCGGCGGCGGTTGCCCATGAAGCCTATCAAATGGCCTTTCGCGATGAGCTCACTGGTTTGCCCGGCCGTCGCGCGTTGAACGAGCGCATGCAGCGCCTGGGGCGCAATTACGTGTTGGCCATGAGCGACGTCGATCACTTCAAGAAATTCAACGACACCCACGGCCACGACGTCGGCGATCAGGTGCTGCGACTGGTTGCCAGCAAACTGTCGAAAATCGGCGGCGGCGGTAGGGCGTATCGCTACGGCGGTGAGGAATTCGCGCTGGTGTTCGCGGGCAAGACGCTTGAAGAGTGCATGCCGCACCTGGAAGTCATCCGCGAATCCATCGCCACCTACAACATTCAACTGCGTAACCAGGACAACCGTCCTCAGGACGACCTGCAAGGTCGTCAGCGCCGTGCCGGGTCAGGGGCTTCGAGTGTGTCGGTGACCGTCAGCATCGGCGTCGCCGAACGCGTGGAACAACGCAACCCGGAAAAAGTGCTCAAGTCGGCCGACGAGGCGCTCTACGCCGCCAAAGGTGCGGGGCGAAACTGTGTGGTGGCTTACGGGCAGAAACGTCGTGGTGCAGTGCGCGAGGTGGCTGCGGGTTGAGTGATGATGGCGCATTCAGCGTCTGGACTGTGATTGTGAGGCGCGGTCGGCAGCAGTAGGTTTGATCAATCTGCTGCCGGAGAAATGACCATGCCCGAGTACAAAGCTCCTCTGCGCGACATGCGCTTTCTGATCGACCACGTCTTCGATTTTCACAGCAACTACGCCGCGCTGGGCGCCACGGATGCCAGCCCGGACATGGTCAATGCAATCCTCGAAGAAGGCGCGAAATTCTGTGAGAACGTTCTCGCACCGCTCAATCGCAGCGGCGACGAAGAAGGCTGCCGTTTCGACAATGGCGTGGTGACAACGCCTACAGGCTTCAAGCAAGCCTTCGCACAATACGTGGAAGGTGGCTGGCATGGCCTGGCGGCCGATCCGGTGTATGGCGGCCAGGGGTTGCCAAGTTCGCTGGGGTTGGTCATCAGCGAGATGGTCGGCTCCAGCAACACCTCTTGGGGCATGTACCCGGGCCTGACGCACGGGGCGATGTCGGCGATCCACGCCCATGGCACCGAAGAACAGAAAAACACCTACCTGAGCAAACTCACCGCTGGCCAATGGACCGGCACCATGTGCCTGACCGAAGCCCATTGCGGCACAGACCTGGGCATCATCAAGACCCGCGCCGTGCCTGCCGCCGATGGCAGTTACGCGATCTCCGGCAGCAAGATTTTCATCTCGGCCGGCGAACACGACATGAGCGACAACATCATTCACCTCGTGCTGGCGAAACTGCCGGATGCGCCTGCAGGCACCAAGGGCATTTCGCTGTTCATCGTTCCCAAATTCCTACCCAATGCCGACGGTGAAGCGGGCGAGCGCAACGGCGTTTCCTGCGGCTCGATCGAGCACAAAATGGGCATCAAGGCCTCGGCCACCTGCGTGCTCAACTTCGACGAGGCCAAGGGCTTCCTGATCGGTGAACCGAACAAGGGCCTGAACTGCATGTTCACCATGATGAACCATGCGCGTCTCGGCACCGGGATGCAGGGTTTGTGTCTGGGGGAGGCGAGTTTTCAGGGCGCGATCAAATACGCCAACGACCGCTTGCAGATGCGTTCGCTGACCGGCCCGAAAGCACCGGAAAAAGTTGCCGACCCGATCATCGTTCATCCCGACGTGCGCCGGATGTTGCTGACCATGAAGGCCTTCAACGAAGGCAATCGCGCGCTGACCTATTTCACCGCGCAGTTACTCGATGTCGCCCATCTGAGCCCGGATGAAACGGCGCGGCAGGACGCCGAAGACCTGTTGGCGTTCCTGACGCCGATCTGCAAAGCCTTCATGACCGACACCGGGCTGGAAGTGACCAACCATGGCATGCAGGTGTTTGGCGGCCACGGCTTCATTCGTGAGTGGGGCATGGAGCAGTTGGTTCGCGATTGCCGGATCGCTCCGATCTACGAGGGCACCAATGGCATCCAGGCGCTGGACTTGCTCGGGCGCAAAGTGCTCGGCAGCCAGGGCAAACTGCTGCGGGGCTTTACCAAAATCGTTCACAAGTTCTGCGCGGCAAACGCCGATCATCCGCAACTCGCCAGTTATGTGGCGCAACTCAACGGGTTGAATCAACAGTGGGGCGAAGTGACCACGCAGGTCGGCATGGCGGCGATGAAAAATGCGGACGAAGTGGGCGCTGCGTCCGTGGATTACTTGATGTATAGCGGTTACATCATCCTCGGCTATCTGTGGCTGCGCATGGCGCTGGTGGCTCAGGCGCATCTCGATGCGGGCAGCGGCGATGCCGATTACTGCCGGGGAAAACTGGCGACCAGCGAGTTTTACTTCAAGCGCTTGTTGCCGCGTACTGCCGCTCATCGCGCGGCCATTGAAGCGGGCAGCGATTGCCTGATGAAGCTGCCGGCGGAGCTGTTTGCGCTGTAGCCTCAATCCCTCTGCATGGAAGCCCGCCTTGCGCGGGCTTTTTGTTGATGACTAAAAATTACAAAATGGTCACTAGCTGACCCTATGTGTCGCAAAAGTTGTTGGGTTACACTCGGACCCAAAGAAAACACTCTTCCTACGAATCACCTGTAAAGATCTTGCGAGGTTTGCCATGGCTGACTACAAAGCGCCCCTGCGCGATATGCGCTTCGTCCTCAATGAAGTGTTCGAGGTCGCCAAACTCTGGGCCGAGTTGCCCGCACTGGCCGATACCGTGGATGCGGAAACCGTTGAAGCCATTCTTGAAGAGGCCGGCAAGGTCACCAGCAAAAGCATCGCGCCCCTGAACCGTGCGGCTGACGAAGAAGGTTGCCATTGGGCGGACGGTGCCGTCACCACGCCCGCAGGTTTCCCACAGGCTTATCAGACTTACGCTGAAGGCGGTTGGGTCGGTGTCGGTGGCGATCCGTCCTACGGCGGCATGGGCATGCCCAAGGCGGTTTCGGCTCAGGTCGAAGAAATGGTCAACTCCGCGAGCCTGTCGTTCGGTCTGTACCCGATGCTGACCGCTGGCGCTTGCCTGTCGATCAACGCCCACGCCAGCGAAGAGCTGAAAGCCGCTTACCTGCCGAACATGTACGCCGGCGTCTGGGCCGGCTCCATGTGCCTGACCGAGCCACACGCCGGTACAGACCTGGGGATCATCCGTACCAAAGCCGAGCCTCAGGCGGACGGTTCCTACAAAGTCAGCGGCACCAAGATTTTCATCACCGGCGGTGAACACAACCTGACCGAGAACATCATTCACCTGGTACTGGCCAAGTTGCCAGATGCGCCGGCCGGTCCGAAAGGCATTTCGCTGTTCCTGGTGCCGAAGTTCATGGTCAACGCCGATGGCAGCCTCGGTGCGCGTAACCCGGCGACCTGTGGTTCGATCGAGCACAAGATGGGCATTCAGGCCTCCGCAACGTGCGTGATGAACTTCGACGAAGCCGTGGGTTACCTGGTCGGCGAGCCGAACAAAGGCCTGGCGGCGATGTTCACCATGATGAACTACGAGCGTCTGGGCGTCGGCATTCAGGGCCTGGCTTCTGGCGAGCGCTCTTATCAGAACGCCGTTGAATACGCTCGCGACCGTCTGCAAAGCCGTTCGCCGACCGGCGCGCAGAACAAAGACAAAGTGGCCGACCCGATCATCGTCCACCCGGATGTGCGTCGCATGCTGCTGACCATGAAAGCCTCGAACGAAGGCGGCCGTGCCTTCTCGACGTACGTGGCGATGCAACTGGACACCGCCAAGTTCAGCGAAGAAGCGACCACTCGCAAACGCGCGGAAGACCTGGTGGCGCTGTTGACCCCGGTAGCCAAGGCATTCCTGACGGACCTCGGTCTGGAAACCACCATTCATGGCCAGCAGGTTTTCGGCGGCCACGGTTACATCCGTGAATGGGGCCAGGAGCAACTGGTTCGCGACGTGCGCATCACTCAGATCTACGAAGGCACCAACGGCATTCAGGCGCTGGACCTTGTCGGGCGCAAGATCGTTGGTAGCGGCGGGGCGTTCTACAACCTGTTCGCCGACGAGATTCGTCACTTCACCGCGACGGCCAGCGCTGACCTGGCTGAGTTCACCAAGCCGCTGAACGATGCCGTGACCACGCTCGACGAGCTGACGGTGTGGCTGCTGGATCGGGCGAAAAACAACCCGAATGAAATCGGCGCAGCGTCGGTCGAATACCTGCAAACCTTCGGTTACGTGGCTTACGCTTACATGTGGGCACTAATGGCCAAGGCTGCCTTCGGCAAAGAAGCGCAGGACGATTTCTACGCGAGCAAATTGGGCACAGCGCGGTTCTATTTCGCCCGTCTACTGCCGCGTATTCATTCGTTGAGCGCGTCGGTGAAGGCCGGTAGCGAGTCGCTGTTCCTGCTGGACGCAGCGCAGTTCTGACAATGTAACGTCATGTAAGCATTCGCTTACATAACTTGCTGCTCTTCTCCCATAGATGAAGATTGGATCCACAGCTAATCTACTTCTCATGGACGTCGCGCAGGAAGCGCAAAGCAACAACACGGACACGTAGGATTCTGCCAGGACGGCGGAGCGAAATGGATGTCAGGGAAACAGTCTGCAAAGCCCCGCTTCGGCGGGGTTTTCTTTTGCCCGCAGAAAAGTAGTCAGCTCAGCCCATCCAGGGTGGTAGAGCCTTCATTCGGTCCATTCATCACTTCTTCCAGCAAGGTCCGCAACAGGGCCAGTGACGCTTGTTGCCGTTGCACATCGCGACATACCAACCCGACTTTCAACGGCACCCGTGGCTCGGTCAGCGGTTTCCAGAGCAGTTCGTCGTTGCCCAGCACCTTCTGCGAACGACCGGGCAGGACGGTTGCCAACCGGGTGTGCGGCAGGCTGTCGAGAATTCCCGCCATGTTATTCAGTTCGGCCTGCACCTGCGGGCGTCGACCCAGGCTGGCCAATTGCGTCTGCCAGATCTGCCGCACCTGAAACTCTTCGCCCAGCAGCAACATCGGCAACTCGGCGGCCTGACTCATGGAGACTTTCTTGAATTCGCGCAGCGGGTGATCCGCCGGGATGACCAGTGTCAGTTCATCTTCGTACAACATCACGCCGTGCAGCCCCGGCTGACGGGGTGGCAGGTAACTGATGCCGATGTCCAGCGAACCATTGAGCAGCCGCCGTTCGATCTCCAATCCCGTCAATTCATAGATCTGCACCACCAAGTGCGGCTGCGCCTTACGCACGCGCTCGAGCATCTGCGGCACCAGGCTGGTGTGAACGGTTTGCAGCACGCCAATGGCCAGGGTGCGCAGCGCTTGTCCCTTGAAATTGCCCAATGCTTCACGCGCCCGTTGCAGGCCATCGAGCAAGGGCAAGGCGTGGTTGTACAGCGTGTGAGCGGCCAGGGTCGGCAGCAAGCGTTTGCTACTGCGCTCGAACAGGCTCACATCGAGATTTTTTTCGAGCTGGCGAATCTGTTGGGAGAGTGCCGGTTGGGAGATTGAAAGTCGCTCGGCGGCCCGGCCCACATGGCCCTCTTCGTAGACCGCGACGAAATAACGCAGTTGCTTGAAATCCATAAGTTTTACTTATTGAAATTGCTGATAAATCGAAATGGCTCGACGCCCTGGCTGAGCCTAGTCTAACCGCATTCACAAGGCTTGCAGGGCCATGGAGCGCAATGACTAGCGTTTACGCCGAAGGTGTTTACATAGGTAAGGCAAAACACCTCAAACGAGGTTTTTTCGGATGAATTTGTTCAATTTACGGCGTAATGCGCCCAGTCTTGACGACTTGAGCGCGGACCCTTTCCTACCGCCCAGAAGTGACAATCTTTCCAGCGAGTGCCTGATGCCCAGTGTCGAGCGGCCGAAACAGATTTTTGTGCGCGGTCAGGGCTCCTGGTTATGGGACAGCGACGACCGCGCCTATCTGGATTTTTCCCAGGGTGGCGGGGCCAATAGCCTCGGACATAGCCCTACAGTTCTGGTCAACGCGATTACGGCGCAGGCTCAATCGCTGATCAACCCCGGTTTTGGCCTGCACAACCGCGGCATGCTCAACCTCGCCGAGCGGCTCTGCGTCAGCACCGGCAGTGATCAGGCGTACCTGCTCAACAGTGGCAGTGAAGCCTGTGAGGCGGCGATCAAACTGGCGCGCAAATGGGGCCAGCGGCATCGCGGCGGTGCGTCGCGGATCATCGTGGCCAACAACGGTTGCCATGGCCGTAGTCTCGGGACGATTCCGGCGTCGGACAGTTCCAGGCTGGCAAATCGCTTCGAACCGCAACTTCCGGGCTTCAGCCATGTGCCGTTCAATGATCTGGCCGCGCTACACGCCGCCGTTGACGCCCGGACCGTGGCGATCATGCTTGAACCGATCCAGAACGAAGCCGGGGTAATCCCCGCCACCGAACATTACCTCAAGGGTGTCGAACGCCTGTGCCGTGAGCTCGGCATCCTGTTGATCTTCGACGAAGTGCAAACCGGCCTCGGTCGCCTCGGCACCTTACTCGCGGAACAGTCCTACGACGTGCGAGCCGATATCGTCGTCCTCGGCAAAGGCCTCGGCGGTGGCGTGCCCTTGGCGGCGCTGCTGGCGCGAGGCAAGGCTTGTTGTTTCGACGTCGGCGAGCTGACGGGCACCCATCATGGCAATGCACTGATGACCGCGGCGGGTCTGGCCGTGCTCGATAGCGTGCAGGACAAGGGTTTTCTCGAACATGTCAGGGAAACCGGCCAGCACTTGCGCGAAGGCCTGGCACGTCTGGCTCATCGCTATGGTCACGGCGAACTGCGTGGTCAGGGATTGCTCTGGGGTCTGACCCTGTCCGACGACTCGGCTGACGCCGTGGTTAAAGCCGCGCTGTACGAAGGCCTGCTACTCGACGCCCCGCAAGCCGATTGCCTGCGTCTCACCCCGGCGCTCAGCGTCAGCAAGGCGAACATCGACGAAATGCTCCTGCGCCTGGCTCGCGCCTTTTCCCGGGTGCGTACCGCACAACTGCAATGCCGCAAAGGGATTGCCGTCTGATCAGAACCGCCCTACACGAATTCCCGAACCGTCTCGCGGTATAACGCATCGCCCCACGTTTGATTCTTTTGACGTGGGGCGTTTTTTTGTCCGCAGATTCGTTTGGATATCGGTATTCAGTGAGCATTCGCACTGAACCCTGACGAACGGTGTTGGTCGATTAGCAGTAAGGCTCACACGAGCCCACTTCAACTCAGGAGCTGCCCTATGGACTTCATTCGCATCATCATCGCCATTCTATTGCCGCCACTGGGTGTGTTTCTGCAAGTCGGTTTCGCCGGCGCGTTCTGGCTGAATATTCTGCTGACGTTGTGCGGTTATATTCCGGGGATCGTGCATGCGGTCTACATCATCGCCAAGCGTTGAGTATCACGGTGTCAGATAGATCGCTTTCGCTTGCCGGCCAGCGCCTACAGGGATCTCACTGGTCCTGTAGGCGCTGGCTTGCCAGGGATTGAAGCGACGCAGTTTCAGCTTTCGAGCGCCATTACCCGCCGATAAAACAACCACTCCTGCTCCAACGCGTGGGCCTGATTACCGGCCTTGCGGAAACCGTGACGTTCGTCTGCGTAATAATGCGCTTCGACTAGAATGCCGTTTTGTTGCAGCGCCTCGACCATGTCGCGGGTCTGTTGCGGCACGACCACGGCGTCCAGTTCGCCCTGAAAGAAAATCACTGGCACGCTGATCTTGCTCGCATGCAGCAATGGCGTGCGTGCGACGTAGCGCTCGGCATCCTGTTCAGGATCACCAATCAGCCAATCCAGATAATCGCCTTCAAACTTGTGGGTCGCGCGGCCCAGTGCGACGGGATCGCTGACGCCATAGAGGCTGGCGCCCGCACGGAAGACCTGCTGAAACGCCAGCGCACACAGCGTGGTGTAGCCGCCGGCACTGCCACCGCGAATAAACGCCTGGTCACCGTCGATCAATCCGCGCTCGGCGAGATGAGCGACCACCGCACAGGCATCTTCCACATCTACGTCACCCCAACTCAAGTACAGCGCGTGGCGGTAAGCCCGGCCATAGCCGCTGCTGCCTCGGTAGTTGAGGTCGGCCACGGCGAAGCCGCGTTGTGTCCAGTACTGGATGCGCGGATCGAGCATCGGGTAGCACGCCGATGTCGGGCCGCCATGGATGAACACCACCAGCGGCGGCTTCGTGTCGCCAGTCATTGCAGGGTAGAAGAAACCGTGCGCCTCGCCTGCACCGCTCGGGTAGCGCAAGGTTTGCGGGACGCTGATTTTCTCGGCGGGCAAAGGTGCGACTCCCCCGGCCAAGACCTTGACCTGTCGGGTTTTGCGGTCAATGGCGATCACGGCTGACGAGCTGACCGGTGAAGCGGCGATGCAGTAGATGAATTGATCATCCAGTGCGAGATATCGGAATCGGCTGTAGTCCCCGGTGAAGTCTTCTGTGGTGTCACCACCAATGCCCAGTCGGCCGAATCCCTCTTCGGTCCAACTGGCCAGATAGCTGTTTTCACTCAAGGGCAGCCAAGTGCAACCCCCCAACTGCCAGGGCGCGGGCCCATGATCAGCCGCAGCGCCGGGCAGCGGACGCAACGCATTGGACGACTCGACCCACGGCTGCCAGTAGCCGCCACGATCCGTCAGACAATACAGACGACCACTGTCATCGAATCGCGGTTGTTGCAGCGACTCCTGAACACCATCGCCCGCCACACAGCGGGCTTGAGCGAAACGGCCATCGCTCCGGCGCTCGGCAACCATCAGGCGCGTCGCGGTCCATGGCTGGTCCGGGCGACTCCACTCGATCCAGGCCAACCGTTGAGCGTCAGGGCTCAACGTCGGTGCGGCATAAAAGTCCGCACCTTCGGCCAACAGATGACGTGCGCCGTCCACCAGATCGATGGCCACCAGACGATGCCGATCCCGATGTTCTTCAACGGCCAACACTTGCCCGTTGGCAAATTGCAGATCGCCGTAGCGGCATTCGCCGGATGTCAGCACTTCGGGCGTTTCGCCTGTCAGCGATTGGCGATACAACTGCTGATCCGCCTCGTTGACGAAAACCACCCCGTCATCTGTCAGACAGAACGCTCCGCCGCCATATTCGTACACCCGGCTGCGCACGCTGAAACCCAACGGTGTCAGGCAATGTGCCTGGCCATCGCGCCAATGCCAGATGCGGCAAGCGGCGTCCTCGGGGCGGTACTCGTTCCAGAACAGGCCATGCTGGCCAACCTGTAGTTCGGCAAAGTCGACACCGGCAGCGACCGCTTTGGCGGCGCTGAAGGGCTCAGCTTTTTGCGATGAGTCGTGAGTTTCGTTCATTGCGAAAGGCCAGTTGTTCGATGGTCTGGGTCGCGTGCTCGGCTTCTTCGCGGGCCTTGAGAATCACGTCGTGATGTTCCGACTTGCTGCACACCGGGTCGGCGTTGCTGGCGTCACCCGTGAGCATGAAGGCTTGGCAGCGGCAGCCGCCGAAGTCCTTCTCTTTTTCGTCGCACGAGCGGCATGGCTCGGGCATCCAGTCGTAACCGCGAAAGCGGTTGAAGCCGAACGAGTCGTACCAGATGTGCTGCATGCTGTGATCGCGCACATTAGGAAACTGTACCGGCATCTGTCGGGCGCCGTGACACGGCAGCGCGGTTCCGTCCGGGGTCACTGTCAGGAAAATACTGCCCCAGCCATTCATGCAGGCTTTCGGGCGTTCTTCGTAGTAGTCCGGCGTGACGAAAATCAGCTTGCACGGATGCCCTTCGGCTTCGAGTTTGGCGCGGTATTCGTTGGTGATGCGTTCGGCGCGGACCAGTTGTTCCTTGGTCGGCAACAGTCCGACCCGATTGAGCTGCGCCCAACCGTAAAACTGGCAGGTGGCGAGTTCGACAAAGTCCGCCTCAAGGGCGATGCACAGCTCGATGATCCGGTCGATCTTGTCGATGTTGTGCCGATGGGTGACGAAATTCAGCACCATCGGATAGCCATGAGCCTTTACCGCGCGAGCCATTTCCAGCTTCTGCGCGAAAGCCTTTTTCGAGCCAGCCAGCAAGTTGTTCACTTGCTCGTCGCTGGCCTGGAAGCTGATCTGGATATGGTCCAGGCCGGCCTTCTTGAAGTCGCTGATTTTCTGCTCGGTCAGGCCGATGCCGGAGGTGATCAGGTTGGTGTAGAAACCCAACTTGCGCGCTTCGGCAATCAGCTCGGCGAGGTCCTGGCGCACCAGCGGTTCGCCGCCGGAAAAGCCCAGCTGCGCGGCGCCCATTTCCCGCGCTTCGCGGAACACCTTGATCCACTGCTCGGTGCTCAGCTCTTTGCCTTGCTCGGCGAAATCCAGCGGATTGGAGCAGTACGGGCATTGCAACGGGCAGCGGTAGGTCAGTTCCGCCAGCAGCCACAGCGGCAGACCGATTTCCGGTTTGGGCGGTAACGTGTCTGACACGGGATCAGGCAAGTTCGATCCAGTGCTGAGCACGGGCGACCTCCATGAATTGCTCGATGTCGTCACCGAGCTCCGGCACGCCGGGGAACTGCGCGTCCAGTTCGGCGATGATCGCCGCGACATCACGTTCACCGTCGATCAAACCACCGATCAGCGCGGCGCTTTCATTGAGCTTGATCATGCCTTCCGGGTAGAGCAGCACATGGCCTTTCTGCGCCGGTTCGTACTGAAAACGGTAGCCGGGGCGCCAGGTCGGGGTCTTGCTGCGATCGAAACTCATAAGGTGATTCCTTTATGCCAGACCCGTTGCTCGGTCACGCTGTGATACGGCGGGCGTTTCAGTTCGTAGGCCATGCTCATGGCATCGAGCATGCTCCAAAGAATGTCCAGTTTGAACTGGAGAATTTCCAGCATGCGCTCCTGGCCGTCCCGCGTCGTGTAGTGCTGCAACGTGATCGCCAGGCCGTGTTCCACATCGCGGCGCGCCTGGCCCAGGCGGGTGCGGAAATATTCGTAACCGGCCGGGTCGATCCACGGGTAATGCTGCGGCCAACTGTCGAGGCGCGATTGGTGGATCTGCGGCGCGAACAGCTCGGTCAGTGAGCTGCTGGCGGCTTCCTGCCAATTGGCCCTGCGGGCGAAATTGACGTAGGCGTCCACGGCGAAACGTACGCCGGGCAGCACCAGTTCCTGGGAGCGCAGTTGGTCCGGGTCGAGGCCGACGGCTTGGCCCAGACGCAACCAGGCTTCGATGCCACCGTCTTCACCGGGGGCGCCGTCATGGTCGAGCAGGCGTTGAATCCACTCGCGGCGGATCTCCCGGTCCGGGCAATTGGCAAGGATGGCGGCGTCCTTCAGGGGAATATTCACCTGATAGTAGAAGCGGTTTGCGACCCAGCCCTGAATCTGCTCGCGGGTCGCCCGGCCTTCATACATCGCCACGTGGTACGGGTGATGGATGTGGTAGTAGGCGCCCTTGGCGCGCAGGGCTGCTTCGAATTCGGCGGGGGACATTGCGGTGTCAGTCATTTTGGTCTCCGGGTGCAGCCGGTGGATTTTGTGGCGTCTGGATCGGCCTCATCGCCAGCAGGCTCGCTCCCACAGTTGATCGCATTCCCCTGTGGGAGCCAGCCTGCTGGCGATAGACCGTGCAGCGGTCTCGATGCCCTACAACACAATACTCATGCCGTCATACGCCACTTCAACATCACGCCGAACCAGCTCGGCACGCTCCGGCGAATCCTCATCAAGGATCGGGTTGGTGTTGTTGATGTGGATAAGCACCTTGCGCTGCTTGGGCAACTGTTCCAGCACTTCCAGCATACCGCCGGGGCCGTTCTGCGCCAGATGACCCATCTCCCGGCCGGTGCGGGTGCCGACACCACGACGCTGCATTTCGTCGTCGTCCCACATCGTGCCGTCCACCAGCAGGCAGTCACTGCCGGCCATGATCTCCAGCAGCGGTGCGTCGACCTTGCCCAGGCCTGGCGCGTAAAACAGCTTGCCGCCGGTACTCAGGTCTTCAACGATCAACCCGATGTTGTCGCCCGGATGCGGGTCGAAGCGGTGCGGCGAATACGGCGGCGCAGCGCTGCGCAGCGGCAGAGGGCTGAAACGCAGGCTCGGGCACGCCGGGATGGTGAAGCTTTGGTCGAGCTCGATGCGGTTCCAGTTCAGCCCGCCGTTCCAGTGGGTCAGCATGGTGAACAATGGGAAACCGGTGCTCAGGTCTTCATGGACCATGTCGGTGCACCAGACGTTGTGCGGGCAACCCTCGCGCAGGCTGAGCAGGCCGGTGGTGTGATCGATCTGGCTGTCCATCAGGATGATCGCGCTGATGCCGGTATCGCGCAGGGCGCGGCCCGGTTGCATCGGGGTGAAACTCTGGAGCTGGGCACGGATGTCCGGCGAGGCGTTGCACAGCACCCAGTTCACGCCGTCATCGGAAATCGCGATGGACGATTGGGTCCGCGCCTTGGCGTTCAGGCTCCCGTCGCGAAAACCCGCGCAGTTCACGCAGTTGCAGTTCCACTGGGGGAAACCGCCGCCAGCGGCGGAACCTAGAATCTGGACAAACATGGGTGCTCCATCATTTCAACGCTGAAAATAAAAACGCCTCGGCAAACCGAGGCGCTGAACGGCAGGACAAACTTAGCGGCTTGCGAAGTACATGGTGACTTCAAAGCCGATACGCAGGTCGGTGTAAGCAGGTTTGGACCAGGACATGGGAGCGCTCCTTCAGGTGATGGGACGGTTGAGATCTATACATATAGTCCACCTCCAGCCGGAGATGTTCAGATAGTTAGGTGGCTATGTTACTCAAAATTACACATTGATTGGCCTGCAATCTCGGAAAAGCTCATTGCAGCAGCGGTAATGATCATTTTGCCACTTGCCAAGGCGCCTCTGGCTGCGAACCACTGGCCAGACAGCGCCAGCCGCCTTCGGCGTTCTTCAGTCGATGGGCGGCGGCCAGCAGGGTGGAGCGGTCGATGGTTAGAATCGACAAGCTCAGCTGCGTCAGGTAATCCGACGGGCGGCCAGTCAACCTGCCTTGCCAGAGCAGCTCTGCAGCCTGGGCCAAGGGTAAGGCGGCGATGTCGAATTGATCGGCCAACGCCTGGCGCTGGGCGATGAAAGAAGCCTCGTCGATCGCCTCGACCAATCCGGGCAGGTCGCTCAGGAAGCGCACCATGTGTTCCAGCAACTTCAATGGCGAGGTATCCGGAGACTGGACGCCAAGCAGGATCCCGGTCAGCCCGTGGATCTGACGCAGTGCGCTGAACACCGCGTAACCTAATTGCAGCTCCACGCGCAGGCGCTGATAGATCGGTGTCTGACAGACAAGCGCCAACAAACGCCAGGCGGCCTCGTCGCGGATGTCCTGGGTAGCCGTCGGACAGAACAGCAACAACGCGTGTTCGCTGGAGCCGGTGTCAAGCGTTGTCCAAAGGCGCTGTGAGTTGATCAAGTTCGGCGTGGACGGTTGGGTGTCTGCAACGCCTGGCACCCGGCTCAGGGCCAAACCCATTGCGGCTTGAGTGTGTGCCGAAAGGCCAGTCGCCAGACCTTCCCAGCGCGCACTTGACCATAGCTGCTGCAGGTCTTCAGAGACACCGCTGTGCTCAAGGAGAAGATCGGGCAACGCCTTGAGCAGTTGTTTAATCGGGATCAGCGCAGGGCTTTTCGGTTCTTCCTGTGAGAACTCGCTAGCAGGTTGTGTCAGCTCTTTCAGTGCATGTTCGAGAACGCTCGGCATCGGTTCCTGCAGCCCCGTCACCTTCAGCAGCCATTCATTGCCCGATGCGCTGAAGGAAAAGTCGACGCCCGCCTGGCGTGCCTCCTCGCGCAGTGGCTGCAGGCTGTTTTCCAGATGCTGTTGAAGACGGGGATGAGGTTCGGCCTCGAGCCGCCATCGCAAATAAATCGCGCCCTCAGCGGTGTTATCCGGCAAAGCCTGGCTGAATTGCATCGGCGAGTTTTCACGACGGCTGCGCGAACGGTCCTGAGCAAATGTGCGCAAGCCACGGTGCTTGCTGGTTTGCCCGCGAATCAGGCCGGCGTTTTGCGGCGGCGCTTCGGTGCTCAAGAACGGATTCGGTGCGGGCAGTTGCCATTCACCGCTGAAGTTATCCACAGCGCCGATTTTGTTCAGGATGTCCTTGAGCGCTGCAACGCCTTGCTCGGACAGGCCGGTTTCAAGCTGTTCGCTATCGAGTCGGGCCAGTTGCAGCGCGCCGCTGACTTGTTGCTGGCGCTGAAGCATGGCGGCGTATTCATCACGCAGACGGGGCCAGTCTTGCTGAGAGGCAAAGAAGCCCATCCAGTCCAGGAGCTGCCCGCGCAGGACGCTCGCCGGTTCTGCCGTCGTGAACTCAACGTGCAGCACGGCTTGTCCGGCAAATTGGTACAGCGGCTCGGCGTTCAAGTGCTCAGCCACACCGCGTGCGCTCAATTCAGCCAGCAGCCCGCCGCGTTTCGAGGCATTCAAACAATGGCACAAAAACGCCAAGGCTTCGGCCGATGAAGTGGGCAGCGATTCGAAGGTAAACAGCAGATCAAGCCTGCGCTCGTTCACCTGTTGATAACTGGCGTCCGAAGATTCCATCAGCGACACAGGAGCCAGTTGCGGGACGATTTCTCCCGTGGGAATCGCCGCGCTGAAACTCAGCGCCAGTTGCTTAAGCTCTTCGATACTTTGCGGGCCGGCCAGGCTTAGCGTCATCTGTCCGGTCTGATAAAACCGCTGATGGAAATCCTTCAGCGCTTGCTGGAACTCGGCTTGCGCCACCGGCAGGCTGTCACGGTTGCCGGCATGAAAGCCGCGTAACGGATGAGTCGGCGAAAGCCCGTCGAACAGCGCCAGTTGCTGTTGCGCCGTCGCGTCCTGCGACCAGGCGACGAACTCCGCGTGCAGCACTTCCCGTTCCCGCAGCTGATCGTCCAGATTCATACGCGGATGAGCGAGCATGTCTGACAGACGCTCCAGCCCACCGCTGAATGCCTGAGGCGGCAGTTCAAAAAAGAAGTCGGTGGTGCGCTCGCTGGTTCGCGCATTGACCTGCCCACCATGACCTTGCACGTAGGCCATCAGCCCTTGTTCCGCAGGAAAACGCTCGGTACCGAGAAACAACAGATGCTCAAGAAAATGCGCCAGGCCTGGCCATGCCAACGGCACATCATGACTGCCGGCAGCGACCCGCAACGCGGCCGCACAACGCTTCAGATTCGGGGCATGACGCAGGGTCACCCGCAAGCCGTTGGCCAGGATTTCAGTGTGAGGGCGAGGGGGATTCAGCGCAGGCATGAGCACTTCCAGAACAGGGAAGCGCTAATGCTAGCGGATTAGCGCTTGTTCAGCTCGCCGTAAAGCTCCGGGCGGCGATCGAGGAAGTAGCGATTGGCGGCGCGCGAGTCGACCATCAACTGACGATCCAGCTCACCGACAATCAGCGCTTCATCGAGTCCTGCCTGAGCGATGCGACTGCCGTCCGGCGCGGCGATGCTGCTCTGGCCGCAATAGTGAATCTCGCCTTCGTTGCCGCAGTAATTGGCATAAGCCACGTAACATTGGTTTTCGAAGGCGCGGGCGCGCACGGTCACGTCGGCGACGAAGTCGTAAGGAATCATGTTCGCTGTCGGCACCAGAATCAGCTCGGCGCCGGCCAGGGCCAGGCGCCGCGCATTCTCCGGAAACTCGACGTCGTAGCAGATCAGGAAACCGAGTTTCCAGCCGTTGAGCTCCACCAACGGAAAATCACCCTGCCCGGCGCTGAACATCGAGTGATCGAGGTCGCCGTACAGATGAGTCTTGCGGTAGTTGCACAGGCGCTCGCCGTTGGCGTCGATCAATTGCACGGCGTTGTAGATCTGCCCGTCCGCGGTGCGCTCGGGATAACCGTACAAAATGGCAATCCCTGCCGTTTTGGCAATGCGCGCGATCTGCTGCGCCGACTCACCGTTGTGCACCTCCGCCAGCACGCTGACGGCATCGACACCGATGTTGTAACCGGTCAGGAACATCTCCGGCAGCACCAGCAAGTCGGCGCCTTTCGCTTCCAGCGCCAGTTGATGCAGGCGTTGCAGATTGCCGGCGACGTCCAGGGGCAGCGGTGGACATTGGTATAAGGCTACGCGCATTTGGAACTCCTTTTACTCGGGCAGGGCGATCGGACCGATCTCGTTGAACACATCTCCTGGACCCGGGTTCTCGGCGTGAGTTTCACCGCCGAAGTGTTTCATGATGCCCCATACCGCGTTGAGCGAGGTCTGCACCGCGCCTTCGACCCACGCCGGCGTCCACGAAACGTCGTCGCCAGCGATGAAAATCCCGCGCTGTTCGGCCGGCATGTCGTCCTGCATGAAGTGAGCGTACATGCGCTGGTTGTAGCGATAGTGACCGGGCAGTGCGCCTTTGAAAGCCCCAAGGAAATGCGGGTCGGCTTCCCACGATACGGTGATCGGATCGCCGATGATTCGCGCCGCAATATCGACTTTCGGGTAGATTTTTTTCAGCGCGTTCAACGCCAGTTCGACGCGTTTTTCCACCGGGTGCGGCAGCATTTTCAGCGCGTCGCTCATCCACGAGTACGACAGGCAAATCACCCCAGGTTTGTCGTCACCGTTGTCGAACAGGTAGGTGCCACGGGTCAGGCGATCGGTGAGGGTCATGCTCATCAGGTCGCGGCCGGTTTCCGGATCCTTGTCCTTCCAGAACGGGCGGTCGACCATCACGAAGGTTTTCGACGATTGCATGTAGCGGGTGCGGTCGAGGGCCATCCACATCTTTTGCGAAAACAGAGTTTCGTCGCACTCGATCTGGGTGGTCAGCAACCAGCTCTGGCAGGTGGTCAATACGGCAGCGTATTCGCGGGTGTCGCCGTTGTTATCGGTCACCGCAAAACGGCCATCCGCCGCATGAGCGATTTTTTTAACCCCGGAGCGTGGCGCGCCTCTGTGCAGCGACTTGAGGCTGGTGCCTTCGGGCCAGTGCACGCAACGTTCCGGCACATGGCGCCAAATGCCTTGCGGCACTTGTTCGACGCCGCCGACGACCAGATGTTGGTGATCGTCGCAGTTGGTCATGACTACGCGGAAGATTTCCAGCATCGAGTTCGGGAAGTCCGAGTCCCAGCCGCCGGTGCCGAAGCCGACCTGGCCGAACACTTCGCGGTGATGGAACGAGAGCTTGGCGAAGGCTTCGGAGGTGGCGACGAAGTCGTAGAAGGTGCGGTCGTCCCACAGCGGAACCAGGGTGTTCCACAACTCCTTGAGGCGCGGCACGTCGCGGTCGCGGATCGCTTGCTGGATATCGGCGAACTGCGAGCCGGCCTCCAGTGCATCCGCCCACGCGTCAGCCACTTCCTGGAACAGTGCAGGAAGATCCGCCAGTTTCTGTGCGTAGTGGGTTTTGCCTTCCAGGTCGATCACGGTGCTGCCAGAGGCAGGCGTCAGCGGATTGGGAAAAGGTTTGGTCTCGAGACCGAGCTTGTCGACATAGTGGTAAAACGCCGTGGACGACACCGGGAAGCGCATGCCGCCGAGTTCGGCGACGATGCCATCCGTCCCGTTGAACGCCTGTGAGCGCAGACGACCGCCCATTTTCGAGGCTTCATAGACGACGGGCTTGAGGCCCAGTTTCATCAGTTCGTAGGCGGCGACCAAACCGGCGATACCGGCGCCGACGATTGCCACTTCGGCACCGTGGTTGTGCGCTGGAATGCTGCCGAGGCCGGCAGGGTGTTCGATCCAGTCGTCGAAGGCGAAAGGAAAGTCCGGGCCGAAAATGGTGACTGGTTTTTTACCGTCTGCAGGATGGCGATTGTTCTTGTTCATGGCTGACCTTGCTGGCGACCGGACGCGGGGTACGCGTCTGAGTATAGGAAAAGATGGCAGCCATTCTAGAGAGCGTAGAACACGTTAATAAGACGCAATGTGTCGTCATTTTGCTAATTTTTTGACCAAAACGACGAACTATCGATACACAATGTCCAGGTGGGAGCGGGCTTGCCCGCGAAGACGCCCAGCCAGACACCGAAGCGTTCCGGGTGAAATCAAACCGGCTGCCCCCGATCAATCTTGCTACTCAAAATGATCGACGTGGTCGTCTTCTCCACCCCATCCACACTGCCGATCTGATCCAGCAACTGATCCAGTTGCTCCGGCGAATCAGTCCTTAACCACGCCACATAATCAAATTCGCCACTGACCGCACACAACTGCTGAACCTGAGCCATGGCGCTCAGCCGCCGCAACACTTCCTTGCCGGAGCGCGGTTGCACCGTGATCCCGACGTACGCCTGCAAGCCGCCGTCCACCAGACGCTGGCCCAAGCGCACGCCGTAACCGGTGATGACCCTGGCCTTTTCCAGTCGTGCCAGCCGCGACGTCACGGTGGTGCGGGCGATGCCCAATTGGCGGGCGAGCATGGCCACGCTTTCGCGGGCATTGATCTGCAGGGCCGCGATCAATTGGCGGTCGATTTCGTCAAGCACAGGCGGGCGAGTGTCAGGCAAAGGTTGTCTCCAGCAACACACATCAATGGGGCCGCATGTTACAGCACCAATCGCATGCAGGATGTTTGGTCTAGCCTCAGTACCGTTCAGGCATTTTTACCTGCGACACGGTCTACACCTGCACCGTCTACGGCAAAGTTTTCGCACTGGACACCGACACCGGCGCCCAACGCGGGAAGGATGGACGCAAACCGTCAGGCATAGTCGAACGGGCTATCGAGGGATGTGAGGCGATGGACATGACGAACAGGACGCCTTCCGTTGTACGGGATCACGCATTACAGATCGCCCATCATGAAATGGGCCACTACGTCGTGGCCCGCGCATTGGGGTTTGCAACGGGCGGCGTGACTCTGTCGGTGACCATGGACTTGCGGCATCAAGGGGGCGCTTCCATAACCCTGGCGCGCCCGATTTCGTCGATGGAAGCAATGAAAGCGCATTTGGAAGCCCGGATGATGGTCCTGTTGGCCGGCGCTATGGGCCAGACACTCTCTTCGACCCATCGGTCCGGGAACCGCGTCGACAAAACGAAAGCGGTCACCATCCTGAAAGGTGCGCTGGGGGCGGAACAGGATTACGCAAAAGTAAAAGAGCTTCAGCATTTGCTGCGCAATATCACCTGTCCCGATACGGACCCTGCGTCCGCTGAGCGTATTGCGGCTGAGCTCCGAGTGATGACTGATCGCGTGTGGGGCCGGACCCAAGAAATCGTCGAAGATCTGGCCGATACGATCACTGAATTGGCACGCGTGCTGGTCGCCGGCATGGTCATCGTTGAGCAGTGGGGCAGGGCGGCGGATACCTATGAGGTCGTTTTTACCCGTGAAATCCTTGAGCGGTTACGGCCAGTGCGGGCCATTCCAGCGTTGGGTGTTTGGGCTTAGCGCACCGGTCGATCTCTGATGAGAGAGCCCCGAATTATCGAGGCTCATTCCACGATCAGTCCGCCGCTATGCCCTGGGATTCGCCCCGGCCTGCTCAGATTCGCGCTCCAATACCTTTGTCACATCATCGATCACTGCCTTGCTCATTGCTGTCAGGTAATGCGCGGCCCAGGCGTGGCGGTCGGTGTCTTTGACGTAGGCGGCGTCGATGGTCAGCGCTTTCACCAGGTACAGCAGATTGGAGGCTTGGGCCAGGGCTTCGGCGAGGGGAACACCGCGAGTGACATGGAACAGTGTTTCGTTTGAACAGTAGATGAAGGGGGTGAGGCCGATGGTTTTTAGGTTTGAGGTTGATGCTGAATCAGTTTTGCTCATGGTAAATCTCCCAAGCTGAGGAGCCGCCACGTTCGTTTCCAAGCGAATGGGTGGCAGCTGTGCGCAGGTTGGAAAACCGGGAGCTTAGGAAACCGGCACGTCCGAAGACGTCCCACGCACAACCGCCATGACACAGCATTGCAGCCGTAAACGCCTGCGGTCATGTTGGGCACGTTGTTGCTCTACGCTCGACGGGTTTCCAAGCCCGATCGCTGAATGATCAGCGACGTCCGGAGACTATCCCTTCGAAGAAAAGCACAACAAGACATCAAAGTGCCCAAAACGGACGATTCGGAGTTTGCCTACAAGGTTTGCGGACGTCATCCGATATTGCGCCACTCTAAGT